>CP119313.1:4041733-4715355 GCA_029202485.1 Candidatus Pedobacter colombiensis
ATCTACCGCAGCGGCATTACCCATAATGCAGGCATTGAACCACAGCGTATCCTGATCTTTAACAGTAGGATGTGCCGGAAAAGAGTAAATAATAGAATCACGTAAGGCCACACTCCCCGTTCCAGGTATCTGAAAAAAGATCCTTGGGTCATTCTCATAACCCGCTATATTTTTTTCAGAACAGGAGCTTAAAAGAAAACCCAATGAAAAAACCAAGGAGCAAACTTTAACTATTGCTTTCATTTGAATATTTTTTAAATAGTTTAACAATTTGAAATAAAAACCCAATTACTTACCAAATTCAATTTCAGCATCTGGTAATGGTAGAATCAACTGCTTATCAGTTAAAGTCGTAAATGCATTTGGGAATGTAGGAAGTTTCAGTCTTTTACAATAGGCAAACAACTGTCCTTCCCCCTGGAATTCTTTCCTATACTCTTTTAATATTTCTGCCTGAATCTGTGCAGGTGTTAAGGTATATACCAATGCTGTGCTAATCCCCCGTTTGGTTCTAACCAGATTTAAGAAGTCTATTGCAGCGTTATTGTCAATACCAATATTACATTCAGCCGCGATATAATTCATTTCAGAGCGACGAACCAATGGAATCATCGCAGCGTAAGCGACATTATACCCATCAGGCTGATAAAATTTATTGATATAATAATTTCCAGCTACCAATTTTGAAGTATACAAATAACGGATATCATTAGCCCCTACGGTAGCACTTTCAAACATATTGCTGTAATTGAAGGAGCTTTTTTGAAGTTGATTAAAAGGGAAGGCTGCATATATCCAGGTATTACCAATCGTCTTTAAATCATATACATTGAGCGCAAAAAGGTTTTCAGTTGAGAAGGTATAATCTCTGTCCTTTTCTAAGCTAGCCGTGATATTTGCAGTTTTTATCCAAGGGAAAATCTGATCACCTTTATTGATTACCTCCATTGCATTAGCCAAGGCATTTATTTTATCGCCCTTCCACAAGTAAGCTCTTGCAGCAATTCCTTTTACAGCAAAATAATTTAAACGCTGGTGACGTTTGTTCAGAAACTCATCGGTTGAATTTTTTAAGCCCTTCTTAATTGGGTCTACATTAAGATTAATTGCTGCGTCATTTAAATCCTGCAAAATTAAATCCATCACCTCATTACCCGTTAAACGTGGTCTAACATTAGTAGAAAGTGTTTTCAAATAAGGAATTGCCGTTCTAGTTAAATCAGTTGATGCAAAAAGTCGCATCAAATCAAGATGGATAAATGCCCTCATTGCCAATGCTTCTCCTTTAATGATCCCATAATTGTTATCGGTAAACAAAGCTTTACTTTCATCAATATGATCTAAAATGTTATTCACATTTGCAATCACATTGTACATGGTGTTCCACATATTATCCACTATTGGACGTAGTGTTATCGGTTGATAAGTAAAGTTGGTTGTCGACAAATCCTTATACCTGGTGTTATTAAATAAGTCATACTGTGCCGCTGTTGCATCCATAAAACCAAAAGTCAATTCGCGACCATAAAGTGGTTCAGTTTTCATGATCGAATAACAGCCTATTAATGCATCTTTGTACCCTTGTTCCGTTTCCAATAACACTTCTGATTTTATTTTTGTACGCGGTTGTACATCAAGCCATTTTTTACAAGAAGTGCAAGCAATCATTACGAAAAGCATCAATAAGCTTGCATATATTTTGTTTCTCATTTCAAATTCTTTTAGGTTAATCAATCTATTAAAAGTTCGCATTTAAGGTTAATGTACCATAACGGGCAAACGGATAAGTTGTACCACGCTCAATACGTACTGTGCTGAACTGATAAACGTCGTTTAGGTTAAGCATAACCTGTAAACTCTGTAGTTTTAACTTTTTAACAAATGCGTAACGATAAAAATCGTATCCTACACTTACAGATGAAATGCTGAATTCACTTAGGTCTTGTACAAAGCGTGAAGTGGCAAGAGTAGCCGCATTTCTTACTCCAATGTTTTTATACAATGCATTATCACCCGGTTTTTTCCAGCTATCATAATAGGCACGCTTATCAACATTGAAATTTAACAAGGCATTTTCCACTTTATCAACCAAGGTTTGGTTGTAAACTTGGCCACCCATCCTATAAAGGCCAACTACCCCTACACTAAATCCTTTATAATCAAAGTTGGCCCCAAGGGTTCCAGTAATTTTAGGCTGATTAATACCAACAACAACTTTGTCATTTGCATCCCAGATATCCGTAAGCGTACCATTTTTCTTCACAAAAATCTCTTTTCCTGTGGCGGGATCAATACCATTTGAGCGTACCGCCCAAATTGCATCTAATGACTGACCTTCCTCAAATCTAACCAATGGTTTATTACTAGTTTTCGATAGTTGATCCTGTTCATTTGTTAAACTTTGAAGCGAGTTCGAAATTTTAACAATTTTGTTGGTATTAGATGCACCTGTAGCAAATAGATTCAGTGATTGTCTATTACCACTATTTGCAAACATTTTGTAATTCACTCTAAATTCGAAACCTTGATTAACCAGCTGACCTAGATTAGCCTTGTAAGTACCAAAACCAAGTGATGGTGGTGTAGTAATATCCGTTAAAAGATTATTTGTTATTCCTTTATAAACTTCAAAACGTAAGGATAAATGATTCATCAGTTCAGACTCAATACCTATATTGTAGTCCATACGTTGCTGCCATTTCAAATCATTATTAGCCAATCCATTCAAATAAGCACCAAGCATTCCTTGATAAGAGTTGTCTACAAAGTAATTGTACAACAACATGGCCTGATACGAATTGAAGTTCTGCGAACCTGTATTTCCTAATGAACCCCTTAATTTTAATAAGTTGATCCATTCTACATCAAAGAATTTTTCTTTATAGATGTTCCATGCCGCACCCGCTGACCAGAAAGCACCCCAACGGCTGTTGGTTCCAAATTGAGATGAAGTACCGTAACGAATTGATAAATCTGCAGCGTACCTACCATCATAAGAATAGTTAACAGCAGCTAAAGTGCCCAATTCTCTACTGAGAGACTCACTCCCAAAAGGCTTACTATTTAAGGCATATTGTTTGGCAAAAATGATATTATTCATTCTATCATTAGGAAAACCAATGGCCGAATAAAGATAATTTTCAGAATTGTCTTCTCTAAGAATTGCACCAATATTCGTAAATAACGAATGGAGACCCCATACTTTAGAATAGTTTATATTTAAGTCACCAGATACCATAGATGCCTTACCATTCCCTTTATCATAGGTTCCTTTTAAAAATGCATTGTCTCCAGTAAGACTGATAAACTTAGTATTACCTCCTGGATAAAAAAGCTCAGAACCATTTACGGTACTACTTACTCCTACCCTACCAATCACCTTAATGTCCTTGGTCGCTGCCCATTCTATATGTGTATTATTAGTGAAATTGGTATACTCAGTAGTATTTTTGGAATTGAATGTAGCATTATACATTGGGTTGTAAACCATTTCGGATGAAACCGGTCCTATCCCTAAAAATTTACGCACTGAACCGTCTTCATTATAAGGTCTCCAATACGGATTCAATTTAGCATAGTCAGAAAAACTGCCATATGGAGAATTTATAGCTTTTACATTGTTTAACTGAAACTGATTTCTGAAAAGGACATTTTTATAGCGATAAGTCAAAGAGAATGAGCCCCCATAATTATTTCTTTCACTTCCCTTCATCACACCTTGAGTGTTATTCGTAAAGAACGAAAGCGCAACCATTAAACGTTCATCTCCTGCATCCAAACTTAGTGCATGTTTACTTGTCCTGCCCACTTGCACAGGTTGTGCTAACCAATCTGTATTGACGCCACTTTGTACTTCTTTTAAGTTGTTATAGTATAAGCTATCAGCTATTAAACCAACAATCGGTTGAAGACGATCATAAGCGCCTAACTGTTTTTCTAAAGACAATTTTTCAAATGCGTTTGATAAGTTATAACTACTCAAGTCAGGATTTTCTATACCAAAAGTTCCAGTATAATTGATTCTTAGTTCTCCCGGCTTAGCTTTTACCATTTCGATCACAATCACACCATTTGCCGCTCTTGATCCATACAAAGCTTTAGCTGATGCATCTTTTAAAATGGTCACAGACGCTATCCTTACCAAGGGTAAATCTGAAATTTTATCTATAGTCATTTCAAAACCATCCACAATAAATAGTGGTTGATTTGGCCTTGTAGCATATTCACCTTTTAAATCTGGAAATGAGGACGATCCTCTGATCTGCATATCAGGTAATCTGTTCGGATCGGAACCATTAGCGAAATCTGTGATAAGATTCAAAGAAGGTTCAAGATTTTTCAAACTCTGAAAAATATTCTGTGAACCTACCCTTTGCAACTCCTTTGCCGTAAATGTTGTAAATGATCCCGTAAAGCTTTCTGCTTTACGGGTAAAAGGTATACCCGTTACTACGACTTCATTAATCGTATTGTTACTTTCCTCCATCACAACTTTTAAGAAAGTTTTTCCCGCAACAGCAATACGTTGAGGTTCCATACCGATGCTGCTGATCATTAGCACCGCATTATCGGCCACATTCAATTTAAATTGACCGCGCTCATCAGTATTAGTCCCTTTACCTGAACTGAGGTCTTTTACTGTAACTCCAGGCAAAGGTTGTTTACGATCATCGGTAATTTCACCGGATATTAATTTCGTTTTTGAGTTAGCATTACCTGCCTTTTCATCTTTAGGACCGATAACTACTGTATTGTCACGAAAGACAAATGTTAAACCTGTGTTATCCAGTAACTGTCCGAGCACTTTATCTAGCGGCTGGTCTACTACCGTTAAAGAAACTTTAGCTAAAGCATTTAGATGCTCATGGTTGTAAAATATATGGAGCTTTACCTGTTTTTGAAGGGCATCGAAGGCTTTAGAAATTTCAACATTCTTAACGTTCAAATTTACTTTCGGCGTTGATTGCGCTATAGCGTTTATTGAAAAGGCTAAAAATAAAATACTTAACCCTATTTCCCTGAAAACACCTATTAATTTATTTTTTATTCTGGTTACTTTTTCGTAATTATTTTTCATTAGTTTTGGTTTGGTTGGACATAATAAATCCCAGATGCTTGGCTGAAGCAATGATTTATGAAAACTTACCTAAAACGGGGGGTGGTCGCACATCACCCGTAATTTTTTATCTTTGAGTCGATCTTTCTACTATAATGCTCCTTCCTTTAATTGTAAATTTTAAGTCTGATGTTATTGCTATGATATCTAGTATACTTTGTATAGATTCTGATTTATCTGCCCTACCTGTGAAATGTAAATCCTTAAGACTTTGATTTTTAAATACAATTTCATAATCGTATTGCCTTCCTAAGTCGTCCATCAATTCTACCATTTTTACATTTTGATAAACAAATAGTCCGTCTTTCCAGGCTACATAAGGAAAAACATCTACCTCCCTTTTTTCAAGACTACCTCCTATTTTGTCAAAATTGGCCTGTTGTCCAGGGATCAATATCAATTGTTTTCCTTCCCCCTCTATATCCACACTAACTCTCCCCGCTACAAGCGTAGTCTGAATTTTGCTCGAATAAGCATTAATATTAAATGAAGTCCCTAATACCTCTACTTCTTGCTTATCCGTTTTCACGATAAAAGGATGTGCTTTATCCTTTGAAACCTCAAAATACGCTTCGCCTTTAAGCTTAACCAAACGTTTGCCATTATCATTTAAGGAGACTGAATATGTTAAGCTAGATGCGGCATTAAGCCATACTTTTGATTTATCTGGTAAAGTAACAATATAAGTTTCACCACGTGAGGTTGACAGGGTATTGATTCTGTTATTGTCTGATCCAGAGTTTTGGATCTCATAATTCAGTTGCCCATCTTCAGTTTTGGTAATGGTAACACCCGCTTCTTTGGCCAATTCGCCTGCTGTCTCACTTGATAGCTTTATTTTCTTACCATTTGCTAATGTAAGTGTAGCTCCCTGCTTAATTAACGTAGTATCGTTAAGAGCAGCTAAGATTGGTTCCTCCTGTTGAGGTTTATTAAAGTAAAACATTCCAACGCCCAAAACCAATAAGATCACTGCGGCCGCTGCAATACGTAGCCAAAGTTTAAAGCGCTTTCTATGGATTCTTTGGTACTCCTGGGCATCAATTCGCATTTTCATTTCTTGCCAATGCTCCTTAGTATGATAATCCTTATAATTTTCAAGTACATCAGAAGCCTCGGCTTTAATAGCCAAAAGTTCAGTCAATAATTCTTGTTCTTCGGATGTCAATAATTTCCCATCTGATTGATCATTTTCAAGGTCAGTCAGTAAATCATCCCAATTGATATGTTTATTATTTTGATCCATATTCAACGCTATGACGTAAGCGCATTAAATATGGGTGACAGAATTATTAAATTATTATAAATTTTTCAGCAAATGACCCAAAACGACAGCTAAAATTGCTTTCCCGCGCAAAGTTGAATATGCTCTTCTTAATTGTGTTTTAACGGTATTAACAGAAATACCTAGCCTATCAGCAATCTGTTTATAACTTAACCCCTCTAATGCATGAAGTTCAAATACTTTTCTCCGTTCTGCAGGCAGTTTATCCAGCAACTGCAAAATTCGCTGTAGCCGTTTATCTTTTTCCGGTATTTCTTGATCCGTTGATTCTTCTTCAAAATCTTCTATAGGAATCTGAGCAAAACGCTTGTCGGCCACATTTTGCTTACGCAAATAATCAATGCAGCTATTCTTAACTGACCTATAAGCAAAAGCTCCAAAACTTGTTGTAAAATGGATACTATCCCGTGCTTCCCAATATTTCATAAAGAATTCCTGAACCAGATCCTCAGCCACAAAATCATCCTGGACTATTTTATGCGCAACCATACACAGAAACTGATGGTTACTATTAAATAATCCCTCAAATTTTTCAATATCTGGGACTTCTATTTGAAGGCTATCGTGGTCCATGAATTGGTATAGTCGGTTAGAGTTGGTACTCCGAAAACCAATGATAACAATATTTTAGCAGTTTGAAAGAAAAACATTCCAAAAAAGCGAAACCAGCTCCTGTTTTTTGAACAAAAAACTTACTATTATGCAAACTAAACAAACTGCTTAATAAGCATACCAAACCTACATAGATAAACGGTTAAGCAAGGCATCTTCGCGGGAATGAAAGACCTATTTAGCTTTCATAGAAGAATAATCCTCAGCTCTGAATGTATTTGACACTAACTTTCTAGGACGCTTACTTTTAAATGGTTCGGAAACACTTGCATTTCCTTGTAATTCTTGAGAAGAGAAGTGATTGGTTTTAAACGTTCTTGGTCGCTCTGCTCTATCCTCATCAGCTAGTTTAACACGAATTTTCCGGCCTCTTAACACCATACCATTTACAGCAGCAATAGCTCTGTCAGCATCTGCTTGTTCTTCCATTTCGACAAAACCAAAACCTTTATGTCTGTGTGTCACTTTATCAGTCAGCAACTCTATGCTGTGTACCGCACCATGAATACTAAATATATCCCTTAGCTCGGCTTCTTTTATATCTAATGGATAACCCACTACAAATAATTTAATCATAATTGTATTTAAAAAACTCACAAAATCGTTTGAAAGCAAAAAAGCCTTAGATCTCTCTAAGGCTTTAATCCAATGCTGCCAAAGGTACTAAATTCTAATCAACTTTTGAATTCACCGGTCCCAAAAGCAACTTGATCATGGTCCCAAAGGCGTGCTTAAAAAGGACAATTTAACCGAATTTAAATGCGCTGACCTTGAAACTACGGATAAGACACCCTGCCCATTCGACGTTCCTTAACCTTTGGGTATGCATTGGGTAAGGGTTGGTTAAGCCTTGGTATACCCCCAGGCTTAACCAACCCTTATTCAACGCTTACCTAAAACTTGTCCAACTCAGGCGGATAAGACAACAGTGTAGTAAAAAACAACAAAGTATATTGAACTATTTAAGTCCCTTGAACTCGGCATTATAAACGCGGATACGTTCCCCATTCTCAATTGTTAGGGACGATTTTGTAAATGTAATCCCTTTTGCATTATAGATTTGTGCTCCATGCTTTGCAGAAATCGTTACGTTTTCAAATTCAACATTTTGAATAGGCGATTCGGGAATGCCCCAGAGGATCAGTCCCTCCTGTGCATTACTGATCTCAATATTTTTTAACCGGATGTTTTTATACACCGGGTTATATTCGCCGACTTCGGTTATAAGATCTGCAGCGGGGCTGGCAGGTTCTTTTGGATAATATTCGGAAATGAAGATTGGATATTTTGAGTTCTTTATTTTGATATTTTCATAACTAATCTGATCAATTACCCCACCGCGGAGACGTGCTGTTTTGATCCGTATGCCTGAGGTTGTCCCATCAAATGTACAGTTACTGACCTGCAAATTGCTTAAACCGCCGGAAGTAAAACTTCCAATGGATAAGCCATGTCCGTAACCAAACGTACAGTTCCTGATGACCATATTTTTAACTTCCGGATCTCCTTGTGCTTGTTGTCTGTTGCCAAAATTAATCGCGATATTATCATCGCCAGTATTGATGATGCAATGTTCGATCGTACAATTTTTTGCCGAAATATTAATGCCGTCTGTATTTTTTGAGTTTTCCGGGGCCTGTACAACAATGTCATGGATAAATACATTGGTACATCCTTTAATGGAAACATGAGTATTAGGAGAGTTTAAAAATGTAACACCTGTTATCTCAATTCGTTGAGTACCTTCAATAAATAACATTTGCGGTCGTCTTAATGTCAGTGCTTTTGAGATGGTTTTATCCCACCAGATTTTGCCTTGCCCATCAATAGTTCCAGCACCTGATATTTTTACATCTGTAGCTTTGGCAATGGTTATCAAATTCTGATATCGTCCATCACTAACAGGAAAATCATCTACGTCATTTCTTAACCTAAGTACAGCACCCCTGGCTATTTCAAGCTCAGTTTTGCCATACATGCTCAATGGTCCACATAAATACACTCCAGTAGGGATCAGTACTTTTCCACCCGTTTCCCTAGCTTTATCTAATGCCTTTTGAATAGCGATTGTATTCAACGTTTTGTTGTCACCAACTGCTCCCAAATCTTTTACATTATAGACTATAGAAGGTATAACTGGCAACTGGTTATATTGACCTTTTGCCATAGCATATGTCAATAAAAATATGATTAAAAAGATATTTTTCATCCTAAATTATTTCTTGATTTTTACCGTAATACTCTGGATTGGATTCCATCCCCCGAAGACAGATTCCATTGAATAATTTTTAGGCTCCTCAGCAGTCATACTTCGAAGTCCAGCCCATTTTACCCTTGCGCTCATATCAGCACCTTTCCCAGTGTTATTATATTCGTACAAATGAAGTTTATCGCTAGTGGCAGCATAGGCCATATTCCATGTAGTCGGCCAACCCTCCGGATGCATTTGTTCACACATTTCTGAGTTCAGGATCGCTACCTTGGGATAATTGTGCCACGGACGACCGATTGCGATTTTAGCACCGTCGTCTCCTTTCCTTGGACTATTGGCAGCGTATGTAAAATTACATTGATTAAAAATATATCCGTAAAACTGATTTTCTGGTGTAGAAGGTGCTGTAACCCATCCTCCGCCATAACTACGAATTTCGCATGACTGAAAATAACCAATACCCCCGCCATAAATGTAGTCAGTACGGCCCAGAATAAGACACCCAACAAAATAATTCAGCATACCGTCTTTGCCCAGTAAAATTGTATCCTGATAACCAAGGATATTACAATTGTTAAAGATCAGTCGGTCTCCACGTAAGGTTAATGCCAGAGCTTGTCCAACCGGACCAGCAGTATTTGATATCGTAAGGTTCTCCGCTATAAAATTGTTGGCTAATACAGTTAATGTAGCAGAAGTCCGAATCAGCTCCTTATTATCTTTCCACAATGCCCAGGCCTCGGCAGGACATTTATTCCCAGATTCCTCACTCTTACAGTCATAAAGATGATAACTTACTACTGTCTTTTCGCGAGACTCCCCCAAAATCGTAAGGTTAACCTTACTGGCTGGAACGATTAGCTTCTCCGTGTTGTAAATTCCATTTTTAATAAGCATTATAGTTCTTTTTGTGCTATTGTCAGGCACCGCATTAATTGCTTCCTGAATGGATTTATACTGCCCACTCCCATCCAGAGCCACAACGATATCAGCTTTAGGCAATTTCTGTGTGGCTTTGACCTGAACACTAATAAAAAGGCCAATAAAAACCAAAACGCTTAATTTATTACTTCGCAATTGCTTCATGTTATAATTCATTATTATTTTATCTAGTCATTTAATTTATAACTTACATCAGTTAACATTCCGAAATGTATAAATTCCCCCAATAGTTGTATTCAAATCATACTCAAACACCTCCTTAATATGAGGACCTTTTAATGATGCTTTACCGGAAATTAAAGGTTTCACAGCCGGCTGACGTTTAAAGAATGGGTTTGAGTTCTCTCCCTGAACCAATTTCAAATCATTAGCGCTAAGTTTGTTATTGCTACGCAAACGCAATTTACCACCGAGGGTTGATTTGATTGTAACTGAGGATAGCTTGCCATCTTTCCATTCCATATTTTCGACTTCAAAACCGCCTCTCGCCCGAAGGCCTTTTATACTGCCATTTGCCCAGGCATCCGGCAGGGCAGGCAATAAACTAACTGCCCCATCGTGACTTTGAAGAAGCATTTCAGCAATTCCAGCGGTACACCCGAAATTACCATCGATCTGGAATGGCGGATGGGCATCAAACATATTGGTATAAGTACCACCATCCGGATCTTTAAGTGTAGCAGAGGCTGGCTTGAGTTTTAACTGATTCTGGATCAATTTATACGCATGGTTTCCATCAAGAAACCTCGCCCATAAGCATACTTTCCATCCCATGGACCAACCGCGGCTAGCATCTCCACGGCCAATCAATGAATTTCTGGAAGCTTCAAACAATTCGGGATTTGCATAAGGAGAAATTTCACGGCCCGGATACACACCCCAAAGGTGGGATACGTGCCGATGCGCATCTGTTTTTTTATCCCAATCCTCCAGCCATTCCTGTAATTGCGTGTATTGTCCAATTTGCATTGGTGGAAGCTGAGCACGTAATTTTGATAAACTAGCGCTGAATTCATTGTCCATATTTAACACTTTAGCTGCATCAATGGTATTGCTCAACAAATCAAAAATCATTTGATTATCCATTGTAATACCAGAGAAAGTCAAAGTACGTTCTTTAGCAATCGACCCATCAGGTTTAGTATACTCATACGTCTCCCTGCCTGGAGTATGTTCCGGTGATATAGATGGAGACACGACCATATATCCGGTTTTAGTATCTTTGACCAGGAAATCCTGGTAGAATTCACAGGCACTCTTTAAGATGGGGTAAATTTCTTTTAAATAGGCTTTATCCCCCGAAAACAAGTATTTTTCCCACAAATGTGCAGCAAACCAAGCGTTACATGTTGGCCAAATTCCTGCAGTGGCATCCACTGCCCCGGTCATTCTCCATAAGTCTGTATTGTGATGAAGCGTCCATCCCCTTGCCCCATACATTTCAGAGGCAGATCTTTTGCCTGTTTCACTCACATCTTTGATCAGCTGAATAAAAGGTTCGTGGCATTCACTTAAGTTGGTCACTTCCGCAGGCCAATAATTCATTTCTACATTGATGTTAGTAGTGTATTTACTGTCCCAGGCTGGATATTGACCTGCATTTGGATTCCATATTCCCTGTAGATTGGCAGGTTGTGTACCTGGCTGAGAAGAAGAAATGAGCAGGTATCTGCCAAATTGAAAATACAGAGCAGCCAAAGAGGGATCATCAGTAGTAGAGAAATCCATAATGCGCTGATCAGTTGGCTTCATAATTTGCTTAGTTTGCCCTAAATAGAGCTGAACACGCTGAAATTGTTTTTGATAAGCTGCAATATGATCTGACTTTGCTTTTTCATAACTCTTTGAGAACTTATTAAAATAGCTTTTCGCTTTTTCAGCAGCGTTCCCGGATATATCCTTATAATTCTCAAAATTGGTCGCTACGGATATATATATTGTCACGGTATTTGCTTTGCTAATTACAATAGAATTACTTGTGGTTGCCAGTGAACCTCCATCGTTAACTACTTTAATCTGACTATTGAAATTTAACAGATTTGGTATATTTTCTTCCTTTTCCCTTGCACATTTCCCGGTAACAATCATGACATTGCTCCCTTCTTTAGGAACCATGCTAACTGTTTGCACCATATTTTTTTTCAAAGGCCCGACAAATGATGTATTAAAGCTAATACTACCACTCTTATTAGCAGTAAGCCGTATGATAATCAATTGATCCACTAAAGAAGTGAAGGTTTCCCGTTTATATTCAACACCATCCACAGTATATTGTGTCGTTGCAATCGCGGTATTCAAATCCAGTTCCCGATAATATTTAGTGTAATTTTCATGACCTGGAAAGGTTAGTACCAAATTACCAATGGATTGATAAACTTGTCCATGAGATGTAATTTTACGATCGGCAATAATATTCTCTAAGGAAAGCTTTTGAGCCGCTATATAATTTCCTCCATCAATAAATTTCTGAATTTCTTTCAGCTTAGTTTTGGCATTTGGATTTGTGTTTTGATAAGGACTACCAGACCAAAAAGTATCCTCATTAACTTGTATAGTATCCGATTGCGGAATACCATAAACCATGGCACCCAAACGACCGTTCCCAAGTGGTAAGGCATCTGTCCATGATTTTGAAGGCTTGTCATACCAAAGCTTAAGATCATTTTGAGCATACACTGAGAAATATATGTTAAATACAAATAATAGTGCCGTAAAATGTTTTTTGTACATAAAGTATCCGTTAATATGGTTAAAAATTAATAGGCCCAACGGGGATCACCAACAGTACTACCGTTAGAACTGGCTGAAAACACTTTGTTAAATTCAGGTAACTCTACCAGTTTAAAGTTAGTGGTAGCGGCCGTCCATCCCAGATCAATACTGATGTCATTGGCTTGGGTGAGCCCTGTTAAAGTTATTGTCGGACCTCCTGCTGTTAATCTCAGGTTAAAATAATTGTTATTGGAAAATGTTAAGACATTACCAGTAGCACTGGCCCTAAAGGCAGCAGCCTGGATACTACCTGATAATGGCGTATTGGCTACAATACTATTATTGAAAGTAAATACGATTTTATTTGCATTGGCATCAATAAAAGCATACTTACTGTTACCTCCAAAATTGTTAAAAGTACAATAATCCAAGCTAATCGCCGGGACAACCGTACTGGTCAGGTTCGTCCCCATATTGATCATTCCCTGCCCTAAATTATAGAATGTTGACTTGGTAAAACTCAGTTTACTGATTAAGAGCTTTTCAAGAGAGAACATATAGTACCCCTGAACATTGGTCTGATCGACATTGTAAATTCTGGAGTTATTTATCGATACACTTTCAATTTTTTGATCATTGGCTGCTGTACCGTAATTACCTCTAAATATACACCTCAGATAATCGTGAATCACACAATTTTCAATTTTAACAGCTTTGAATGCAGCTTTTGCACCAGTCGTAGCCTGAGTTCCCATGAGTTGCATAAATGCTGTTCCATAAGTAGTTCCTGAATAATTCCCGTCAAATTCAATACCTGCCAAAGAAACTCCAGCCGAGTCTCCAACAAGATTGATTTCACGTGATTTGATTATTGTGGTTGCAGGATTATTTGCTACCGACCGGATAGTAATAGACTTTTGAGTAATATAAGTAATACCGGTAAGGTTATATGTTCCCGGGTTTAATCCAATCACATCTCCATTTGCGGCCGCGGTTATGGCTGTTGCTAAATTATCAGTCGGGGAAAGTATTGTGGTAAAAGTGACTGGTTTAGCAGTTGTAATATTTAAAATACCTTTACTCTTGTTCCCAGCGAAAAGCTGTACCGTATATTTTGTATCCGGGCTAAGTCCAGTAATGGTTTTCATTCCGGCGGCAATATCAGTACTTGTAATTTCCGTTGTAATTGGGCTGGGATTTGTGAGTCCTGGCGTGAGCACTATTTTAGTCAAACCAGCAGTATTTGCATTTTGATACCAGTGAAATAACGCTGTATTTTCTGTGATTTCGAAATCCCGGATCACCCGGAAATACTGCTGTCCCGTTAAACGGAAAGCAGTTAAAGAACTCAGGTACATGGATGGTGCCGTCCCCTTATATTCGTTGACCTTGATCCGGTAAAAATAACGGGTGTTAAGCGCAATTTCCGGATCTAATATTACAGCTCCAGTGGTATCGGTAACCACACTGTAATCAATATTGGAGAATAAAGAATCTTTAGCCAATTCCAGCGTATATTTCAAAGCTTTTCCACTTCCATACACCGGCATATTCCACTTAAATATAGCAGAGTCTTTGACTGCCCTTACGCTGAGACCTGAAGGCGTAAATGCACGGTTTAAAGACGGATCTTCGATCCCGCCCATCGGCTTTTTACAAGCCGTAAAACAAATCACCAATAACAGCACTGACCATTGGGCTATTTTTTTGTATTTAGATATAAAATTCATCACAATTGAATAAATAGTTAACTGTTCTGTTAATAACCAAAATTCTGAACTATAGCACCCCTGTGTTCGGAAATCACACGATCTGAGTAAGGGAGTAATTCTTTACTATTCGCCTTAAATTTACAAACGTATCCGGTATTAGGATCGTTCAGAAATGTTGAGGTCAGCACACCTGAGGCATCATAAGAACCTGCCTCCTGGCGCCAATACTTTCTGTCCGGATGACTTGATGGGGCCGTAGTAACCGAGGTTGGTGTAAAATAAACCACATTGGGTACGCCACCATAAAGACTTATAGAAGCAGCTTCAGTGTTAAGATTTCCGTTCGTAAACGTTGTTTTATTAGAATAGATATATTCAGGTGCATTATTGTAAGGATTATTTGCCGTAGGGGCTTTGGAAGCAAATTGAGCAATCTTTGCTCTTGTTTCTGCTATTTTGCTTGCCAGCATATTCCACCTGATCAGGTCGTACTTCCTGATGCCCTCCCCGCCAAATTCCAGCAAACGTTCCTTCACGATCGCTTCAAAAAATCCAGTTTTATCGCTTGGTGTTACTGGAATTGCATTGGTACCATAGGCCCTCTTTTGTACCTGTTGCAAGGCTTCCATTGGCGTGATATTGCCACTAAGTCCCAGTTCATTTCCTGCCTCCGCATACATCAACAATACGTCTGCATAGCGAATAAGTGGCCAGTTAACACCATAGGTCCCTGTTACTGTACCATTAAAGGCAGTCCAGGATTTTCTAAATTTGGCAATATTCATGTTGATCGCACTAATGGGGTCTTTACGATCAACTGCAAAACCGGTCGCTGCATCACCTATCACTTTGTAAGTAGACATGGTAACATCTCTTCTTACATCCTTCCCATTTTCAAATTCATAAAAATACGTCATGACTGCTATACTACGACCACCAGCACTACCCCAGGAAGGAGAATCTGAAAAATTAAGACCAAAAGCACTGCCAATATTACTGTCATTTATCTGACCCCACATGGCTACCTCCAACATCAGTTCATGTTGATCATCATACCTGGCTGGTGAAGTGTGCAATGTTTTGAAAATATTCTCGTACACAGGATTTAAAGCATGTTTTTTGGAGTCAATAATGTCTCTGCACTCTTCAAATGCAATTTGATAGTATTTTTGATAATCAGGACGGCGCTCCATGATTCTGCTATCATTTCTAAGTGAATAACCGCCTCTGGCTAATGCAATTCTGGCTCTCAATGCTTTAATTGCTCCTTTGGTAAAACGAAAATCTACATAGTCTGGCAACTCATCACGCCATGGCACAAATTCGGCAGCGATCTTAAGATCATTAATGATATGGTCATAGGTACTGTCGCGGTCTGTATTTCCTAAATATTGAGTTTTCAAATCTGCGGCCGGCACAAAAGTACCGGGCACATCACCCCAATTTCTGATCAATTCGTAATAATATTGCGCTCTTAAAGCCAAGGCCTCACCATAATAACGTTTCAACTTGGCTTTATCAGCGGCTGAACCATTTTTATAAAGATTTGAGCCAGGTATGTATTTACAAGCAATATTGGCCCGCTCTATACCATCATACATTTGTGTATAAACATTGTACATAGGGTTATTGGTCGGAATAACCCCATAATTAGCAACGGCATAATCTGCACCGCCGTCAAAACCTGAATTGCCACGGTACATGAAATCATCAGCACCCAGACCAAAATAAGCCGAAAGTTGATTACCATAAGCATTACTTCCAGCAAGCTTGGTATAAATTCCTATAATTACACTGTTCGTATAATTTACATCTTCAAAGGTTTGCTCCAGATTTAATTTAGAAGGTGAGTTGTAATCGAGATATTTTTTACACGAGGACAAGGTTAGCGACAAGGTTGCTGCTAACAATATCAATATATTTTTAAAATTATTTTTCATGATCTAAACGATTTATTATCAAAAAATAAGGTTGATTCCAGCCAGGATATATCTATTTCTAGGATAAGCTGAGTAATCCACTCCAGGTGTCAGGGGATTATTTCTTCGCGTGTTTGCCTCAGGATCAAAACCACTATATCTGGTAAAAGTGTGCAAGTTGTTAACTGTTGCAAATACCCTTAATTTTGAAATCGTCCTGATGCGTTGCATAATGCTCGCCGGCATAGAATAGCCTAAGGTTACATTAGAAATTCTTAGAAAGGAAGCGTCTTCAATAGCATCTGAATTGACCTGATATGAGCCTCGGGTAGGCATATAAATTTTAGCATTCTTATTTACCTCAGCAATTTGATCCCAATCAGTCATCAAAACTCCATTATCATCAAAGGACTTCCATCGGTCTTTAAATTTCGCAAGTAAGTTATTCCCATTCGCCTGATATGCCGAACTAAATTCTATAGTGTTTGCATTGTAGGTTTTGTTTCCATAAGAAAAGTTCACAAACACACTCATATCAAACCCCTTATAAGAAAACTGGTTGTTCCAGCCACCATAAAATAAAGGCTGAACATTACCCAAAACAGTTTTATCTTTTGTGGTAATGACAGAGTCTCCTCCTACAGTTGTCTTTTTAAACTTAATTACACCAGGGTAAATACTTTGGCCAAGTATGGCTCCGGCATCAGCAACACCAGGCTTCAGAACCCATTTATTGCCCACAGGATTTGATTTGGCCCGGTCGAAATCATCAAGGGTATAGAACCCATCCGTCACATAACCATAGAACTGTCCCACAGGTTTTCCGACCTCTACATAGAAATCTTCTCCACTTTGTCCCCAGCCGGATGATACTGCATAACCTTTACTTCCATCCTGTAAAGAGAGTATCGTATTTTTATTCATTGAAATATTGAAGCTACTGTTATAAGTGAAGCTTTTACGATTTATAACAACTCCACTTAGCTGAACTTCAACACCTTTATTCCGGGTAGAACCGACATTTTTGTACTGCTGAATGTACCCTATAGACTGGGGCACATTAGCCTGCAAAAGGAGGTCATTCGTGCGATTCACGTAAGCATCAACTGATGTGGTAAACCTCCCCTTAAACAAACTAAAATCGAGCCCAATATTTCTGGATATGGTGGTTTCCCATTTGAGATCTGCATTGGCTAAGTTTGCTGAATATAAACCTGCAGTTTGCGAATTGTCTGTTGCTGCATAACCCGCTGAGGTAGCACTGGTCGTAAAAATTGTTGCAAATAAACGATCACTACTTACCCTATTGTTTCCGGCAGTACCATAACTTGCCCTAAATTTAAGGTTATCAAGCCAGGACAGGTTAAGCTTTTTCATGAACTGTTCTTCGGACATTCTCCAGGCGAATTGAGCAGATGGGAAAGTTCCCCAACGATGCTCCGGACCAAATTTAGACGATCCGTCCCGTCTTAACATGAGGTTTAGATTGTATTTACTTTTATAAGAGTACATCATCCGTCCAAAAAATGAGAATAAGCGATCACCACCTATATCCGTAGTTGGCGAAGGCTGAATTGCCCCTGCGGGAGGATTTGCCTGTTGAATATTTGCAAATGCCTGTTCGGCAGTAACTGCCGCAGGAAAATACTTAATGGTTTGATTAAATGATCTGGAATTATTTTGATTAATCTCCTGCCCCAGCAAAATATCTAAAGTATTATTTTTATTTATTCTGGGGTTAAAACTTAATGTATTGCTGTTACTAATATTCACCCCGTTATTTGTACTCAAACTGATATAGGGTTGACTTGCATATTGACTGGATGAATTTCTGCTGGATACAGAATAGTTTGCAACTCCAGAAAAGTTATCATTTTTGGAGTCATTAACAGTATAACCGACCACACTTCTGATGGTTAATCGCTGTATAGGACTATACACAACCTGTCCACTTGTAATCAGCGCATTTGAATAGGCATTCCTGACATCTGTTAATGCAGAGGTTAAAGGATTACTTAAATTGATGGTATTGTCAAAAATGGCATTAGGATCATATTCCTCAAAGCTGATGGTACCTTCATAGGGCTGGAAACGAACTGAATACTTCAGCCTGTTATTTGACGAACTCCCTGTATTTGAGGTACCTGCACCATCAACTCTTTGCCTGCTATAACGCACATTTAATCCTAACCTTAGCTTACTTGAAATCTTGTTGTCAAAACGAAACGAAGCAAAAGTTCTTTTTAAACCCGAATTCAACATTACCCCCTGCTCACTTGTATTATTTAATGTAAAATTATAGGTTGTAGCATCCGTTCCACCGGTTAAATTCAGGATTTGTGTATTCGACAGCGCATTTCTTCCAAAGATTTTATCCTGCCAGTTTACCATCGGAAAACTTTTGTAAATTTCCAGATCGGACCATTTTCCATAATTCCTATCGAAACCATTTAATGCGGCTGTATCTGTAATGGCAAACCCATTATAATGACGATGAGACAACTCATATTGATAATTGACAAAATCATAAGGTCTCAAAACCTTAAGTTCATTTACCAGATTCCTTGAACCTGCAAAAGCATCAAAAGAAATGATTGTACGGCCCTTCCTACCTGATTTAGTTGTAATCAACACCACACCGTTTGCACCCCTTGCCCCATAAATTGCAGTAGATGCTACATCTTTTAACACGTCTATGGTTTCTATTTCGTTCGGTGAAATAATTGACAATGCTCTTTCCAGTGGAACACCATCCACAATGTACAAAGGTGCATTGTCTTGGGTAAGAGAAGTTCCGCCACGTACAACAATCTGAATATCCGAACCAGGAGCTCCCTCTGTAGCCTTCACAGAAACTCCTGCCAGTTTGCCTGCAAGGGCTTCAGCAGCAGTACCTACCGGAAAATCGGCAAGATCCTTGGCGCTCACACTTGATACTGCAGAAGCCAGCTTGTCCCTCGAAATCGATTTGCCATAACCTACATTAACCACAACTTCCTGCAAGGCATTGCTGGATGGAGACAACTGAACAGTAATTGAACTGCTCCCGTTTATGTTTACCTCTTTAGTTTCATAGCCAATATATTTAAAAACAAGAACCTGGGCACCGGTGGCTATGTTTAACTTAAAAACACCATTATTATCAGTCATCGTTGCGCTCTTAGTACCCTTCAAAGCAACACTTACCCCTACCATTGTTTGTTTGGTATCGTTATCCAGTACTTTTCCTGTGATCTGAAGCTTTGGGCTTTGTGCCTCACTATCGATGCAGAACAGCAGAAAAAGAAATTGTAGTAGTATAATTCTCTTCATATTTGGTTTATTTGATTAATGATTTGTCTTTTAATAGTGTGTCTACCCTATTTATCTGTACTCAATTCCTTTTCAGATAACTGTTCAATGGGCAGTCTTTTATTTCCCGTAATCCTTCAATCACGCATTTGGCATTCAGTTCTGCGCCTTTCAGATTCGTATGTGTGCCATCAACCGGGAAAAATGACTTCACCTCTTTAGCCCCCATATCCACCCAATGTTTTGCCACAATTTTATTCAGATTGATAAAATAAGCACCTTCCTTTTTAGCAACGGATTCTGCCCATTCCGGGTATTCAGCTTCCTTTACCACCTGGCCATTTTCCCATTTATTGCGTGGCACAAGCGAGCAAATCACAGGAATGGCTCCTTTTTGCTTTGCTTCTTTTACAAATTTGCTAAGGTACCAGCCATAGGTATGTACAATCTCTTTCTGATGCGTCCGTATGCTCATAATCTCTTTAGTCTCAGCTCCAACACCCAGCAAAGACCCCTTCTGTCTGGTGCTATCCTCTACGCCAGCATGATCATTATGCCCAAATTGCATGATTACAAAATCGCCCTTTTTCAACCTGACTAAAATGTTATCCCATCGGCCGTCCAAAATAAAAGTCCGGGTACTTGTTCCTGCTTTGGCATGGTTACGGATTGCCAACCTGTTAGAATCCAGATATGGATACAGCAGACTTCCCCATCCCCAATACTCATTTCTTCCATTACCATCACTATTTTGCACAGTTGAATCACCAATGATGTAAAGTACAGGTCTCTCTGCCGGTTTAAACGCAGTTATAGCTAGAAGTAAAAACGCAAAACAAATGCATCCTTTAAAAACTTTAGTTGTGCTCATATTTATATTTATTTATATTGAAAATCTTTATCATGATGTTCAGCCTCCTATTTTTTAAAGGATATTTCATTGGCTCCGTGCATAAACACGGCTTTAATTGCTTCTTTTGCCAGACCTGAGTTTTTGATCTGAATGTTGCTTGCAGAATCTCCATTAATATCAAATAAAACTCCAGCACCCGGATTAAACTTAACGCCATCCAGGCTGATATTTTTGCTACTTTCTACGTAAACCAAAGGCATTTTTTCTTTAGTCAGGATCACCGAATTTGTGATTTCAATATCGCTTGCATCTTTAATTTCTATGGCTTTACGGGCATTCAGAAATAGGTTTTGCATTTTAATATTTCTCACTGCCATTTCAGGAAGACCGCGGATAAAAACGCCAATATTGGCACCGTTGCAAATGACATTATCAATAAATATATCTCTAAACTGAGGGGTTTCAATACTAACTTTTGGAACTTCCTGCTTCTGATTGGCTTCTGGTGGCTTGGTCCAGTAATACATATCGAAAAATATGGCTTCGTCTACGATATTAACCATGTTGAGATTCCTGATGTAGATTTTTTCTACGATACCACCACGCCCTCGGGTAGTTTTAAAACGGATGCCTTTGTCAGTTCCCATGAATGAGCAATCGGAAATAAATATATTTCTGGCTCCCCCAGACATTTCACTACCTACCACAAATCCACCGTGTCCGGCATATACTTTATTGTTGCGAATAATTACATTTTCAGTAGGTATATTTCTTTTTCTTCCCTCTTCATCTTTACCTGATTTGATACAGATTGCATCATCCCCAACATCAAATACAGAACCTTCGATCAATACATTTTTACAAGACTCCACATCCACTCCATCTCCATTCTGTGCATAATCAGGATTTTTCACTACGATATTCCTTAAAGTGAGATCAGTACATAGCAATGGGTGTATATTCCAGGCTGGCGAGTTCTGAAAAGTTACTCCCTCCAAAAGCACTTTACTGCAATTGGTAAATACGATGAGATTGGGTCTCAGATAATCTTTAATGTCTTCGAAATCGGATAGCCTTTTTCCTGCTTCCAATACAACAGAACGTTTCTCCAGATCGGCCTTTTTTGTTTTTTCGCTGGGAAACCATTTTTTTCCATCTCCACTAATTAAGCCTCCTGATCCTATTTTCTTTTTCCATTCTCCTTCCGTGAGTTTATCTCTTCCTACCATTCTCCAGGCGTCACCATTTCCATCAATTGTACCAGCTCCTGTTATGGCTACATTTTCCAGGTTGATTCCCATAATTGGTGATTGGTTTCGCGCTGAAGGTTTACCTTCATAGTTCCCGGCTATAATTTGGTATTGATTAAAATCACTGGAAAATTGCAACAAGGCATTCTTTTCCAAATGCAGGTTTACATTGCTTTTTAATTCAACAGGCCCGGTAAGCCAATAACCAGATGGAATTAAAACCACTCCACCACCTTTATTGCTACAGGTAACAATTGCCTGATTGATACTTTTGGTATTTAAAGTATAACCATCGGCAATTGCGCCAAACTTGACAATGTTAAAAGTATCGGTTTTGAAAACGGGCCGTTTGATTTTTGGAAGGTTATCCCAAGAGTTCACCTTTGTTTGTGCGATTGCACTTAATGTGCAGGCGTTAAACAAAACGACAGTGAACAAAAATTGTAAGCTGATTAATTTCATTCTGTTATTTAGTTTCTTTTCATTAACCAAATACACAATTCATCATGTTATTTCAGTATTGTTTACGAGCCTTTATCTAAAGAGCAGCAGCCCGGTCAGGAAACATTCGAATGGTTTAGTATTTGGTTATTCGTTAAAACAAACCTAGAGAACCCACATCATTCGGGGGAGTAAAAATTGACTAAATAGGAGTAAATTTTGTTTTTTGGCGCAATTAGGCATTAATACCTGATTTTAAGCCAATTTTAACCGTCTTATTTATATTTTTATTGCCTTTCAAATATTCAGACGGAGAAATTCCATAGTCCTCTTTAAAGCATCTACTGAAATATTTAGCGTTATTGAAGCCAACAGCATAAGCGATTTCTGAGATGTTATGTTCACCAGTATCTAAAAGTTGTTTTGCTCTTTTAAGTCGCATCTGACGGACAAATTCTATTGGAGCCATATTGGTCAGACTTTTAAACTTCTTATAGAATGTGGTTCTCCCCATTCCTATCGATTCTGCAACAAGCTCTATACTAAAATCAGGATCAATCATACCCTTTTCTACAATTTCTATAATATCCTTTAAGAATACCTCATCCTTTGAAGTGATGAAAATTTCACCCGGACTCAATTCAATTGTTTTTTTATTAGCCAGTAAAGATTCAAAGATCTTTTGACGTTGCTTTAACAGGTTCTCTATTGAAGCCAATATAAATGCCGTTTGAAAGGGTTTAGTGATATAATAATCGGCACCGTACCTAAGGCCTTCTATTTGGTTTTCAACAGAAGATTTTGCCGTTAGTAATATCACTGGAATATGGCTAGTGCTTTCATTAATCTTTAAATGGTCAAGCATTTGTATACCGTCCATCACTGGCATCATCACATCACTCAATATGAGATCCGGAATCAATTTCAAGGCCATATTCAAACCCTGCTGACCATCACTGGCTTCCAGGACCTGGTAAAACTCGTTCAACTGATCCGCCAGAAACTTCCTCAGCTCGCCATTATCATCAACAACCAGCACTACCGGACGGTTTACATCGCCCTGATTTACGGAATGGCTAATTACTGGTCCTGCTGTCATTGGTTTAAGGAAGGACGTTTTTATATGATCAGAAATGCCATCAACGATATTTTCTCCGTTCTTAAAGTGTTCCTTTCCTGATTTAAGCGTCACCATAACACTTAGACCCCGATCAGGATTATTATAAGCTTCAATTCTACCATGGTGAAGGCCAACGATCTCTTTACAAATTGCCAGACCAATACCTGTACCCTCCAGATTATTACCCGGATCTTTGTCCAGTTCATAGTAAAGTTCAAAGATATCCTTGAGTTTATCATTTGGAACGCCAGGCCCCTGGTCCATAATTTGGAGCGTAAAAAGACATTGAACAGGGTCATGATCAATTTCAATCTTTACTTCCGTATTTTTAGCTGTAAATTTGAGCGCATTTGCCAATAGGTTATAAATTACAATATCAATTTTTTCAGTATCAACCCAGGCATATAATTCCTTAAACTTTGCGTTTACCAGTAACTCAACTTGCTTTTCTCTTGCTAATTCTGAAAAATAACCCACAATATGATTGACTAAGCCAATGATATCTGTATAGCTTACTTTCAGGTTCATCTTCCCGCTTTGCGTTTTTCTAAAATACAACAACTGATTAATGAAACGCACCATACGGTTCGCATTACGCTTAACCACATGGATGTATTCCTGTCCTTTTACAGATAAATTCTCCTGCTGAGAAATCTCTTCAATTGGATTCACAATCAAGGCTAAAGGTGTTCTAAGCTCATGAGAAATATTGGTAAAGAAGTTCAGTTTAAGTTCCGTAAGGCGCTGTTCTAATGCAATCTTGTTACGCAAGCTGATCACTGTAAATGTGATTCTGCGCGCTACTCCTATTAAAATCCCGAATAAAACTACGTACAAAATATAAGCCCATACCGTTCGCCATGGTGGCGGAGCAATATTTATTGCGAGGGTTTTAACAGGTATACTTTTGTACAGATCAGAATTGGTGCTTTTTACTTCAAACATGTAATTCCCCGGAGGCAAATTAGTGTATGTGGCCCTATGCTGTTTTTTAACACTTTGCCATTCCGTATCAAATCCGTTTAAGCGGTAAGCGTATTCCGGTTTATTACTGGAACGATAATCCAGCACGGTAAAATCAATACTGATGATATTCTCATTGTATTTCAGGTCAATTGCCTTAACCTCATTAATATCAATATTTAAATTGGGTCTCTTTTCATTTGGACTGATTTCCTTATTATTAATCTGAAAATTGGTTAGGGCCATTTTTGCGCTAATCTTCTGATCAGTAACAGCAGCAGGATTAAAGGTAATGTACCCATTGATGCAACCAAAAAACAAGTCACCATTAGGGAGTTTTAAACCGGCAGCTTCCGACAGTCCGGTTGCCGGAAGACCATCATAAGAGTCATAGTTTCTGAACCGTTGATGCTCAGGGTTTAATCTGGAAATACCATTTTCCGTTCCAAGCCATAGGTCATGGGCATTGTCTTCCACAATACTCAATACATAATCGCTCGGCAGTCCGCTTTCTTTGGTAAAAACCTTAACCTTCAAACCTCTGTCTGACAAAGCAATAACCTTATTCAACCCTCCACCTGAGGTGGCCAGCCATATCCTGTTTTTAGTGTCTCTGTAAATGTACTGAACATCATTGTTACCTAGACTTTCGTGATCGCCAGGTATTTTACCGTATGTTCTAAAAATATAATCATTTGTCTTTTTACCATCGGGATTAAAAATTACCAGACCATTGGTTGTGGCTAACAAGATATGTCCTGCTTTATCCTCTGCCAAATGTCTGACTTTCAAGGAACCGGATGGGTAGTTTTTAAATGAATTGAAACCATTTACAAAGTGGACTCTTTCTCCTGCATCACGGATCAGGTTAATTCCGTGCTCATACGTAGCTACCCATATTCTTCCTGCTTTATCTTCCAACAGAGCATAAATCAAATCACTGCTCAGGCTATTGATATCTTTTTTATCAGCACGGTAATGTGTAAGCTTATATTTAAGTGCAGCCTTATCTGTTGGCACTGCCCTAAATAGTCCATTACCTTTAGTTCCCAGCCACATTACACCATTGCGGTCCTCTAAAAAGGTATATATTAAACCAAATCCACCAGAGGGTGCATTGATGAAAATATTTTTTAATTGTTTGCCTTGTTCATAAACATGTAAACGGCCAGATTTGACACTGATCCAAAGGCGCTTGTTCCGATCGCTATAAACGCCCCGGACTTCATTGTCAGATTTATTTGATGTATTTTCTGCCAACAGCTGATGTTTAAAATCATTCTTCTGAAAAATGATCTTTTCCACTCCCCTGTCTCTGGTACTAAGCCAGAGGATACCTGCAGGGTCAAAATAACTATTGCCAACAATATTTGAAAACTTGTGATCCGAAGAGCGGGGCTTATTATAAAAATATTCGACCACATCAGTAACAGGATTATAATAACCAAAGCCCCCTCCCTTCATAGACATCCAAACCCGTCCCGTATGGTCCTCAAAAACCTTGTAATCTTTTGCGCTATTGAAAAAATTCGCATCATTTTCCTGAAAAAAATATTTAAATGTGTTCTTGAGTGGGGCATATTTGATCAAACCATTTTTCTCTGGTTCAATCCATAACAAACCGGACTTATCTTCATAAATGGATCGCATCAATCCGGCATCAGACATTGTTGCTTTAGAAATTGACCGACCTGACAAATCTGCGGTAATCACAGTATTAGTTGAAGTTATATAAATGTGCTTACCACTTCTCGCGATTTGCATTTCATTCAATCTGTTTTGCGATATTTTTTGTTTTGAAAACTGGCGTGATGATTTATCATAACGGATCAGATACCCATCATTTGTGCCGATCCAGATGTGAAGTTTATCCTCAGCGATACAAGTATATGCTCCTGCTTTAACAAAACCGACATTAGGGAGGCTACTCCGATAAGTCCCGGATTGATCTAGATGGAGTAAACCCAGGCCATTTTCCGTACCGATCCACAAATGTTGCTGCTGGTCAGTATGTAAAAAATTAATCCGGTTTGAAGGAAGTTGAAAGTCTTGTGCCAGGTCAGATCCATATCTATTGATCTCGAGCTTACCTCCATTTGTACTTTTCACTACAAATACATCTTGATTGATTGTTGTAAGGCATATATAACCATTTTCTGCAACTACAATACCATTGAATAAGATATTATTTATTTTTTTTTCTGCCAGAATATTCGCCACAGAAAGGAACTTTTTATTGCGTTTATCAAACCGATACACCTGATTATCGTAAACTTCAAGCCACAGATAACCTTCATGGTCCTCTACAATGTTGTCAATCCTATTTAATTTTAAATTAGAGCTATCACCCGGGCGTGTTTTATAGGTAACAAAGTTTTGCCCGTCAAACCTGTTGATGCCATCCCATGTGCCAAACCACATAAAACCATCACGATCTTTCATTATAACTCTTACTCCATCATGTGACAGACCATCTTCTGTTGAATAATGCTCTATTTTACATTTGACCTGAGCTCTGCTGCTTACTGCTAAGAACAGTAATAGAATGAACCAATAAAGCTCCTTTCCTTTAAGCGTCATATGAACTTGACACATATATAATTATATCCGGTAAAGCGGCAAGAATAAATACTATGAATTAATAAAAAAAGGATATGGCCAATTAAAGTTGTGCAATCGTTTTCGGACAAACCCAAAAACAGGCTGTATATAAACACATTAGCTATATGATACATAGCAACTCCGATGTAGCCATCCAAGCACTATCCAGACACTGTGGAAGCATGATAAATTAGCAGGGTTCCTACATATTGGTCCCTGGTTAGTCTAATCCGGAAAAACTTTTGCTGATCGCTTCCAGGTGAGCTTCATTATTGGATCGCTTGAAGATGATATCCCTGCATTGGTTAAATTGTACAAATGCTTTTAAGGCCTGAACAAACTTTTCAAGAATGATTTGCTCGATATCAATGGGCTCAAAATGGATGTTATGGACAATCAGTACTTTTTGTTTGCGGTCGGCTTTGGCGTCCATCCTTGCGATAAAAGTTTCCCCTGCGAGTACGGGTAGTGAAAAATAACCGTATTGCCGTTTGGGGGCAGGCACAAAGCATTCGATCTGGTAATCAAAATTGAAGAAATCCTTTAAGCGGTGACGGAACACATTGAGGATATCGAAAGGTGAAAGGATGAAGACTTCATTGGATAGTTTAATGTTAATTTCCTGATTTGGGAGCATATAAAACGGACCTTTCAGACCATCGACGATTACCATTTTTACTTTGCCAGTCTGAGCCATTTTTTCCAGTTCCTTTTTAACCAAGTTGCCTTTCACTCGACGGGCGCGCCAGGTCATTTCCTTGGCGGAGGCAATACCGAGTGCAGCTAAGGTGCGGAGGATAACGAAACGGGCATATTCTTCATCTGTAGGCATAGTTAAGTCTGTTTCCTGCGGCACCAGGTTGAGCGGCAGGTCGTAGACTTTCTGGAAAGCTTTGGTGCGACTGATCATCAGGTTTCCGTCGAGGTAAAGCCTTTCGAGTGCAACCTTGGCGGGTCTCCAATCCCACCAACCTGAGCTGGCTTCCAAACGGTCGTTCTCAAAATCCCCAACCATAAGAGGGCCTTCCCGTTCCACCCGATCCAGAATCTGCTTCATTAGATTAATTTCCGGTCTGGTAAGCGGTTTGCCTTGCGTTTCAAAAGCTTTTTTTACAGGCAGTGAAAACCGGAAATCGCGCATAGGAAGATAGCCTGCATCCGAAGTGAGGTACTCATAAATGTGGCCATCTTCGCAAAGGTTAGCCAGCCATTCTGTTTGATAATCTGGTATGCGCGCAGCCATGACATGGTGATGAGCACGCTCCACAACGTAATTTGTATCCAGCTGCACAAACCCAAGATGGTCGATCACTCGATAAACTGCCTCGATCCCCGTCCCGAACTGTGCTTTCCGGGCAAGTCCGGCGGCGTCAATAATAATCTTCCGCGCTTGCGGTTTCGTAAGACTCTCCCATTCTATGGTTTTGCCATATACTAAATCTTCTGTGTTAGTTGGTTGCAACATTAAAACAAAAATACTCAGAATTAATATTTAAAATTAACAAAATAGAAAACTAAGCAATGAATATAGTACGGAGTAAAATTATTTGAGCTTTATGGTCACCGAACTACCCCACTTAACAGAAGCAGAAGGATTTGCCGGTTCTGGATTCCACATACATTCTCTAACGGTTAGCATTCCTGTCTTAGGGTCTAAGGCACAGAAATGAAAACTCAGTTTAGTTTCATCAGGTCCAGATGCTAAGCCCTTCATTGGAGAATCCGTACTTACAGCACTTAACTGTACATCATTATCGGGACCAGTCCAGGTATAGTATTTACTTTCATGAACATGACCATGTAAATAAGCCTTAACATTTGGATGTTGTTTTAAGAAGGTTGCAAAAGCACGTTGTTCAATTAAGCCAGCACTTGAAGCAGATTTCCCATCCTTAAAATGTTCATCCAGTACATTATCAAATTTATCTATATTGTTAATACTATGATCTCCGTTCGGATTTGTAAAGTGATTAGATACCACAGCAGGTTGATCGTGTGCTACAATGATTACAGGAGTTGTACTAGCTATACTTTGTAAATCTTTATTCAGCCAAATCCTTACCGCAGAATCCGGCCACATTTGGATAAAACAAAAATGTGTTCCTGCAATCTCTTTTGAGTAATTGATGCGGTCATTGGCATAACTGAATGTAGCAGCTGTTCTTAGGGTACCGGGTTTAACCATTAGGTTATAAATCTGGGCCATAGAACTCGCATCTTTTAAAGGTGCCATGGTTGCATAATATCCAATTGTATTAGATACATCATGATTACCCGGAACCATAAACAACTCTGCCTTTTCGTTTTTCTTATTTTTTAAAGTAAGATTGGTCAGATAATCAATCCGGAACTGCTCCCATGATTGCGCAGCAGTTTGTACCGATGCACTGGTCTCCATACGGTTAGCAATATCTCCCGCCTCCAGCACATAATCAACAGCACCGATAGGCTGGCCTGCATTTACCCCACCATCATTAGGTAATGTAACACCTGCCAATGTGTTCATTTTTGTTATCATAGCTGCATTAACCACATGTGCATCCACATTTGTAGCTCCGCGAAAAGACGCCCTGGTAATTCCATAATGTGCATCGGAGGTAAGGATAAACTGCACCGGGGAAAGGTCTTCTTTCGCCACTTCATCAGTTTTTTTATGACATGCCGAAATGATCGTTATTACGGCAAAAGATAGAGAAAGTAATAGTTTGTTATTCATATGCTAATTGGCTTTAATTTCTTTGATAAAATGATTGGCAGAAATGTCCCCTAGATATTTCTTGGTCTCTGCTCTTGCTTTCGACATCCAATACCATACCTTTTATAGCGTATGTAGATGGGTCGCTAGTAGAAAAACAATAGATGGAGAAGAATAAAAATATGAGTGAAGGTTTTTGCATATATCTAAATCGTACACAAAGAAAGATTAAAACATGCAGGAAATTGCTCGGAGTTTAAATGTTCATAAAAACTTCACAGTCATTTTACATCACCGAAAGTAAACAGTGTAATTTATAACAAATCTGGGCGAAAAATAGGTTTACGAAATACAAGACTGATTGATCTGCTAAAATTTCAATATTATCTTAATGGGATGATTTTACTAGTGATAAAACTAGAAGCTCATCCCTACTAGAGATGGTCGATCTTCGGTTTATCACTACTATGGACATTTGTCTCTATAGTAGTGATAAAATATTTTGATTAAGTCAAATGTTGCTCTAAGTCATCTTTCCATGTTACAAACCCTTTGCGTTCATCAGAGTAATCATGTAAAACGCGGCTGAAATTTATTGGGGCTGATTCTAAAAATGCAAATCGACCCTCATTTCGAATTTTATGAAGATCCTTATCAATACTATAAAGCATATTTTTGAGTTCTGAAATTTCTTTTGGTGCATGCCACAAATAAGTAGCCTCATCTGTATCGAGTGTCTCCATAACGATATGATAGTGCTCCTTTCCAGCTATCAAAAAAACAAAAGCAAACGGACTCAACACAAATCTTATTTTCAATACATTACCTAAATGTAGTTCTGATAGATATCTTAACTGTATTTTATGTCGATAATTTCCCCGGGTCAATACATCATTTAATAATTCGTTTCCTGAATCATATAATGTCTGGCTAGCATCTCCGGCATTAAGCAGGGATACTTCAATATTTTTACCTAGAAGATTACCCTTCCTAAATAAATTCTTTTCAGCAAAACGAAAACGCACACTGTCTACAACCTCACGATCCAGTTTTTTTATATCATCGCATGTTGCCGATTTCCCTACAATAATACCATCCTCAATAACTATACAAATTGCTATGATAATCGTTTTGGCATTCAAAAATTTCTCAAAGTACGACTTCAGCACATCGAATTCCGGGCGCATATGGAGATTCTCAATACCAAATGAAACCTCTTGTTCTATCTCCTTTATAAATTCACAAAAGACAACCCCACCATATAAAAAGTCAAGTGATTCAATGGCAACTTTAATATTCCGCTCAATAATTTGATCGTTGAAAGGATTTACTAAATTACTTACTGGTTTTACCTCTTCATCTACCTCAATAACATCATCAAATAATGTTCTATGTCTTATCAGTTTTTTGTAATATACGTTCCTTTTAAGGAACATCGCATTTAAATAATCAATCTTAATGTCTCTATAGTCATAAATCACTGGAGTTAGTTCAGAACGCTGAACCCGACCAATGTATTGGATCAGTTTACCTTCAAAAGAAAACGGATAGACTAAAAATAAACATTGGGCATTATGAAGATCAGACCCTTCTCCAAAAAATTGTCCAGTTGTAATGAGTACCTGGTAATTCCCTGCCTTTAAGATCTTCCATTTAGCATTACGACTGGATTCCGAATCGTCGCCACTTAATGTAACTGTCTCAAAAGATTGTTTTAAATATTGCTGTAAGGTTTCAATATGCTCTTTTCTCTCGGTAAGTATAACCACTCGTTTTCCCGTACTCAATTGAAAAGTTACATCCTTTAAAATCAGCTTATTTCTTTCGGAATCATGAATAAGTATATTTGATAGTGTTTCGAAGCGATCTGTTTTGGCATTGTATGCTACGTTCAAAGCTGTATTCCTTATGATAATCTCAGGTTGTCCTGATGCTCCCCTGTCGCTGGATTTCATTTCTGAAATTACTTCTCCTAAATGTACTGAAATCAGTCTGTCATCACTGTTTTTTCGAAAAGGTGTAGCAGTAAGACCATATAAATAATAAGAATAGAAAAGTGATACCGCATTTTTAAATGTCTCCGCAGCAATATGATGACATTCATCAATAATAATAATTCCGAAGGCGCGAACCAATTGGTCAGCTTCAGGCTTTTGCAATTCTTTACCTAAGCTTTGTATCATTGCAATGGTAATCTGTTTCCCTATTTTTGTTTTACTTTGTCCTATCCGGCCAATATCCTGCTTTGGAATTCCAAGGAAAGCTTCAATTCTCTCTGCCCATTGATCTGCCAGTTGATTACGGTGAACAATTATTAACGCGGGTTGCTGTTTATCCGCAATGATTTTAAGCCCAACAACAGTTTTCCCCGAACCAGGTGGTGCAACTATTATACCTATATCTTTTTTGGATGCAGCCTCTACCGCAGGTAACTGATATTCTCGTAAAGAAGCATGGAATGAAAAACTTGTAGGAGCAAGTAACTTCCGATGATCATCTAGCTGATATTGAATATTGTTTTTAATGCAATAAACTAACAACTTCTTAATAAAACCTTTTGGAATAATAGCGTATTCATTTACCTCCTCAATAAATTTAAAATATCGCTTTGTCCCAAATGTATTCCTGCCGCTATTCTTTTTAATGATGAAGTCTGCATTAAAAAAATTAAGTTCATCCCTCAGGAAAGATGCCAAGGCAGTACTCATTCCATTTCGATTGATTTCAATAGTATTTGATAACTTAATTACAAGCTTTCCAGGTTCAACTACACTTTCACTTTTGGAGTTGGTCAGTAATAGAAATATTTGGTCTAAATCATTAGTAGAAATCCGACTAATGTTACTTAGAAACTCCCATTGATCTGCATAAGGGATTGCTGTTTCAGGCACAATGAAGCAACTGTTACCAAATTCCAATGCGTTCTTATACAAAGGCAAAGCAATCAGGTTCCCAAAACCTTTGCCGGAATGTTTATCCTGATTGGGGAAAAGCCTGTCGAAACTAGAATTTTTGTCAAAAATAGAGACTATCCCTGCTCTCTCTAATAAAGTAAGTACAATTATTCTGCTCTTAAAAGCCGGATATGGTTGGGTAAAAAACATCCAAACATGCCCACCTTTGCCGCTACGCGAACGTTCCAGATAGGCAGGGATATTGTAGCTTGCACATATGGCTATGAAACTTCTACAGTCTTCCAGCCAACTATTTTTATCAAAATCCGCGGCAATCAACCAAGAAGTATTATCTTGTAAAAGTGGATACAATCCTATTAACTGTCCACCTTCAAGATGTCTCTGAATCTGGTCATCAGTCAGAGGGAGATAATTTATTGTTTCTGAACCAGCTGACGTTGTGCTTTTCTTATAAATTTTGTTGAAGTAGGGATCATATAACTTAGCAGGCATATAACCACTTTTGGTTCCTTTTGACCAGTGAATTGCGAAAACATCTTCCCGACCTTTAAATAAAGAGCTATATAGAGATTGTTTATATTTGATTGAATAACCCAAATTTATCTTAGTAAAACAGAACGTAGTTTATCGATAATCTCAGAAGCCTCCGAACCATAATATGAATTTTGCATATGGCAACCAATCCCTTCAATAAAATCATCATTATGTAGCATACTTCCGACTTCTATGCGTAGATATTCAAGTACGTCTTGAGGTGCATCGACTAACTTTAATTCCAGATCATGGCAATGTTCAAAAACAAAGACCATATCCTCAAAATCGTGGCTCGCTCTAAAATTGCTTTTGCCACGTGATTTAAATGCCTCCCATTTTGATGCTAAAAAGTAAGGCACACTGAAAATACTAACCCTTGTTTGGCTATCAAGTTCTACCGTTTCAGCAAATTTGAATCCATCTGGATACCAACGATTACTAAAGCCAATCACATTCGGATCAGTAGGCATAATATCTACCGTCAGGCCATGAATCTTAAACCGGCAAATTACACCTGATTCTATATCATTACTAAAACCCAATGCTATCATTTTCTCACTAATCTCTGCATATCCTGAGTAGCTAATTAGTTCGACAACGACATCGACATCTTCTGTAGGCCTTATATCCTCAGTCCTATCCGGGTAGGTCGCATATAATCCTACAGTTGCTCCTCCTACAAACACAAAAGGACGATCGAGACCTTCCAATAGTTTTGCTACGTCTTTAATTCTGATAATATGTTCATGCATTTTTGATAATCCTTTCCAGTTCTTGTATAGCAACTTCTTTTTCCCTGACTTTCCCGATCCGCATAACATCTAAAAGAGTCAATACATGGTATAAGATCTCATCGGATTGTGCTGCATCTATAGCACCAGGATATAATGGTAAAATACTTCCTCCACGCACAGTACCCTTTGCATAAGGCCAAACCAAATGCTCTTTTGAAATTATCTTATTTGACATATAAGGAGATGACCATGCTGTCGGAATACCTACCGTAATCGGTCCTTTTATAGCCGGAAAAACATATGGAAGTCCATACTGTATAAATTCCAATAATGCCAATTTCATAACTTTTCTTTTGCTTGGGTCTATTAACCCTGCGATAGCAGACCTCTGCAATGAATAACTTACTTCTGCAGGACTGATATATAAAGCTTTCGCAACATCTTTGTTGAGCCAATTATTGTCCGAAATACTTACTTTAATCAGCACAGCTAAGTCTTGAGGCCGCATTCCATTGTGTACCATAATATAAAGATACAAACAATTCATGATTCATGAATCATGAATTAAAAAATGTTGTTAAAGAGAATTTGATATTTAAGTTTAGCATTAATTATCCTCAGAGCAACTTTACTGTACTATAAGCATTATAATTACTTCGATACTCGTTAAGTTTATTTTCAATTTGCAACTTGAGAATTTCTCCACTCCGGATCATTCAGAAACTCAATTGATTTCCAATAATCTACCCGCTGAAATCAATTATATAAAGGAATATGAGAAAATATTACAATTTGGACGTGATAATTATCAAAATATTGATCCGATAGACGCACAAAACATCACGACCCTACTAGAGAGTTTTGCCGAACTAGTAATTGCAGGCTAAATAAAAATTACCGTAGTATAGATAAATAATCAAAACCCTGTCAAACCGTTCATAATCATGTATTCTTGATATGCTCATCTCTACTATTTATTAGACTTTTATTTTATCAGAAGATCGTGAGCTTCGAAAATACAACTAATTTTTAAGGCATTTTTTTGGATTAAATAGGTACCATGCAGGTATTGTTTCTTCTGGTTCGAATTCATTTAACATATCTTCCCAGAAATTCGAACCATTACTTGCTTATCTGAACTCAAGCAAGACATCAAATCACTATTAATCAATAACTTGAGATAAAGTTAACCGAAAAATCTGTAATTTTCGCCCAATTTTATCAGTCAAAATCTGGAAAAATCAGAAAATTCTCAAATTGCTGATTACTAGATATATCGATAAAAAAAAGAAGGAATCTCATTGCTGAAATTCCCTCTTTCTGTGGTGCACTTGTAGGGATTCGAACCCCAAACCTTCTCATCCGTAGTGAGATGCTCTATCCAATTGAGCTACAAATGCATTTCCGTTTCGTTAACGGACTGCAAAAGTAATGCTTCAAATTGATTTTACAAACTTTTTTTGCAAAAAAATCTAAGCATTACCTTTAAAAAATTAAGGTTAAGCTTCAACCACTTCCTTAATTGCATCAAAATCAGGCATATTACCCGCCTCCTCTAAAACCTCCGAATGGATAATTTTTCCTTCTTCATCGATTACAAAAGCTGCTCTTTTTGATACTCCCTTTAAATTAAGAACAAAATCTTCATAAAATGAGCTGTAAGCTTGTGATATTTCTTTGTTGAAATCTGACAATAAAGGGAACTGGTAAGCCTGTTCTTCTTTAAACTTAGCCAATGTAAAAGGAGAATCAACTGAAATTCCTACAACATCAGCATTCATTCCCTGGTAATAACCAAAGCTATCTCTCATTGTACATAGTTGTGCTGTGCAAACTCCTGTAAATGCCAAAGGAAAAAAGTGTACAACCAATTTCTTCCCTTTATAATCTGACAGAGATACTTCTTTCAAATCAGTATTTAATAATGTAAAATCTGGGGCTTTGTCGCCAACTTGTAATGCCATATTAGTTTATTTTTATTAGTAGTATATTTTTTAAATGTATGCTGATAATAATTAGTCTGATAAAGATCCTTCACAAGATTAAGGTTTCTTCACACCTTGTTCACACCTCCTTCACACCAAACCCACAAAAAGGTACCTTTTTGTGAAGGAAGTGTGTCTAATGTGTGGATCATGTGAGGAGCAGTCCTTAACTCCTGTTTAGCTGCCGGTCAATTATTGCCAAACCTTCCTCAAAACTCCGAGGCTTATAGCCCAGTTCCGAAATGGTCTTATCTAATATGAAACCTGTTCTTGCAGGTCTTTTTGCAGTTTGATTTAAAGTCTCGGCACTAACCTCATTAATCAGGGTTTTATCCAGATGCCAATAATCGGCTACACGGGCAACCAATTCAGAAATGCTCATCATATCTTTTCCCGAAGCATTGTAAACGCCGCGGGCATCTTTTTCCACTGCAAGTAAGCAACAATCTGCCAAATCTTCGGCCAGAGTTGGCATCCGCCACTGATCATTAACCACATTAATAGGATTACCCTTTTCAAGCGCCCCCTTAGCCCATAGTACAATATTGCTTCTACTCATATCACTCACAATACCATATACTATAATGGTACGAAGGATTGCCCAACGGCAGGTAGAATTTTTGATAACCTCTTCCGCTTCCAGTTTGGTAATTCCATAATAGCTTAAAGGATTCGGAGGAGCCACTTCATCATATGGGCCATTAGCACCATCAAATATAAAATCCGTTGATAAATGCACCAACTGAATATTATGTTCTTCGCAAAGCGACACCAATGTTTTCACAGCTCCAACATTTAGCTGATGCGCCAATACCTTTTCAGACTCACAAGTATCCACATTGGTCATAGCAGCAGTGTTAATAATTGCATCCGGCTGATATTTTTCTACAACTGCCTTAACATTTTTAGGATCAAGAATATCCATTTCGGCATAAGTGTACCCTACTTTAACAGGAAAACGATTAACCCCTTTTGAAGTTGCAATGAGATTAAACTGGTTCGTTTCCAGTAATCGCTGTGTTATTTTCTGTCCTAAAAGGCCATTACTACCTGTTACCAGTATTGTCTTCATGAGCTTATAATTTCTTAATTAACAGTCATACAAGGCCCTAAACCCTCGATTTTATGCTGCTTATGTACTCGCTAAAATACCATTTTAAAAACTGTTGAAAAACTTTTTATTTATATATGCAATTCTTGTATAAAAATTTTAACTTTGCAAACCAAATTGTAGGCTTATAAAAGGGCCTTTAACAAATTGATATTTATAATTTTACCCAAAACAATATATGCCTAACATTGGAAAAATAGCGCAGATTATAGGACCGGTAGTTGACGTGAGTTTTGCTGACGATGCTCATTTACCTCAAATTTTCTCTGCATTAGAGATTGAAAAAGAAAACGGACAGAAGGTCGTTTTAGAAGTTCAACAACATCTTGGTGAAGACCGCATACGTGCAATCGCTATGGACTCGACCGACGGTTTAGTTCGCGGAATGAAAGTACTAGATACTGGATCTCCTATCAAAATGCCTGTTGGTGACCAAATTAAAGGTCGTTTATTCAATGTTGTTGGTGAAGCTATTGACGGTATCAACGCAGTTGATAAAGTAGATGGCAGGCCAATTCACAATGCCCCTCCTAAATTTGAAGATTTATCAACTGAAACTGAAGTACTTTTTACAGGTATCAAAGTAATCGATTTATTAGAGCCTTATGCTAAAGGTGGTAAAATCGGTTTGTTCGGCGGTGCGGGTGTAGGTAAAACCGTATTGATCATGGAATTGGTAAACAACATTGCGAAAGCATATGCTGGTTTATCTGTATTTGCTGGTGTGGGTGAGCGTACACGTGAAGGTAATGACCTTTTACGTGAGTTTATCGAATCTGGGGTAATCAACTATGGTGATGATTTCTTGCATTCAATGGAAAAAGGTGGATGGGACTTGAGTAAAGTTGATACAGACAAATTAAAAGAGTCTAAAGCAACATTGGTGTTCGGTCAAATGAACGAGCCTCCAGGTGCACGTGCTCGTGTAGCATTATCTGGATTAACAGTTGCTGAATATTTCCGTGATGGTGAAGGTGAAGGCGCTGGAAAAGATATCCTTTTCTTCGTTGATAATATCTTCCGTTTCACTCAAGCTGGTTCTGAGGTATCTGCACTATTAGGTCGTATGCCTTCTGCGGTAGGTTACCAACCAACCCTGGCTACTGAGATGGGTTTAATGCAAGAGCGTATTACCTCAACTAAACGTGGTTCAATTACATCTGTACAAGCTGTATATGTACCTGCGGATGATTTAACTGACCCTGCTCCGGCTACAACATTTGCCCACTTAGATGCAACAACTGTATTGTCTCGTAAAATTGCTGAGTTAGGTATCTATCCTGCAGTGGATCCATTGGATTCTACTTCACGTATCCTTTCTCCTGCTGTTTTAGGTGACGAACACTACAATACTGCTCAACGCGTAAAAGAAACTTTACAACGTTATAAAGAACTTCAGGATATCATCGCCATCTTAGGTATGGACGAGTTATCTGAGGAAGATAAATTAATCGTATCACGCGCACGCCGTGTTCAACGTTTCTTATCTCAACCTTTCCACGTTGCTGAGCAATTTACAGGATTAAAAGGTGTATTGGTTGACATTAAAGATACCATCAAAGGATTTAACATGATCATGGATGGTGAAGTTGATGAGTATCCAGAAGCAGCATTTAACCTTGTAGGTAGCATTGAAGAAGCTATTGAAAAAGGTAAAAAACTATTAGCGGAAGCAAATAACTAATATTGATAAATAGCGGCGAGGTTTGAGCTGAATGATTCAAACCTCGCCGCTCCTATCTAAAAGCAAATGACATTAGAAATATTAACACCAGACAAGAAAGTTTTTGAAGGAGAGGTAACTGCTGTTACCGTACCGGGAACAATGGGCTCGTTCCAGATTTTGCACGACCATGCTCCTATTATTTCTACTTTGGAGGATGGCCCCGTAATTATTAAAAGCAAAACCGGCGATAATACCTTTATTATTAAAGGTGGTGTGGTTGAGGTCTTAAAAAACAAGATTATTGTTTTGGCCGAAGGGGTTGCTTAATATTTTATCATACAATATTGTAAAGCCCTTTGAAATTTCAAAGGGCTTTTTTTGTATCCAATAAAATATGATTTTCATCAACTTTTTTGGTAGACCACTCGGTTTTAGGAAGAAAATCACAAAAAATACAATGCTCGCATAACAACCATACCGAATACCGAAATCATATTTGGTATAGTAGCATCCAATTAACATACCAAAAATAGCAATATCAACAAATTAAAATCTGACTTTATTTAAAACAAAAGAATTATATTTTTTTTCAATTATTTTCACCCAGCTATTGATAGTTTAAATAGCAAGAACTAAATTGGATTTATAAAGCAATAACAAATAAATAATAAAATGAACCTTTCAATTACAGCATTATTTAATGTCATTATTAACCTTATTATTCTTCTGATTCTTCAGAAGGACAAGGCGCTGTAAATGAATATTTAATAAAAAAAATATACGCAAGCGCCCCCCAAAAGTGGCGCTTTTTTAATGAAACAATATCATACCAAAACATAGCTATAACCAAATGCAATACTTTAACTCAAATACAGTGCTTTACTTAAATGGCCAGTTCCAAAAAGCAACTGACACGACTGCAGATATTTACGGGCAGTCATTACACTATGGCTATGCTGTATTTGAAGGAATAAGAGCATACAATACCCATAATGGAACCCGGGTTTTTAAAGCCAGAGAACATTATGAACGCTTAAAGCGCTCTGCAGAATTGATGCATATCCCCTTTCCATGGGATGTAAAAGACCTAATCAAGCAGACCTACAAATTATTGGAAATCAATAATTTGAAAAACGCTTACATCCGCCCCCTAATTTATTGCGCACCTAACATGTCATTAATCGGTGGAACAAAACCATCCATTATGATCTGTGCATGGGAATGGGGCGCTTACCTTGGACACGAACAATTAAAAGTTTGTATTTCGAGTTACGAAAGACCCAATCCTAAATCGACACAAATAGAAGCTAAAGTAAGTGGCAATTATGTAAACTCCATACTAGCTACAACCGAAGCAAAGAGCAAAGGTTTTGACGAAGCATTATTGCTGGACATGAACCAAAAGATTGCGGAAGCTCCAGGGGCAAATATCTTCATTGAAAAGAATGGAAAATTGTTTACCCCTCCACTAGGTAACATCTTACCAGGTATAACTCGCGCAACGGTAATCGAATTATGCCGGGTCCTTGATATTGAGGTGATAGAAAAGCACTTAACTGTAACCGACCTGAAACATGCTGATAGTGCATTTTTCTGCGGTACAGCTTCTGAAATTGCAGGAATAGCTTCAATTGATGAATATAAGTTTCCGGTCAGATGGATTGATTCGATTGGTGCAACCATACAGCGCACTTATAAATGCCTGGTATTAGAAAAACAGAACTACGAAGTGATTATTTAGAACCAGGATAAAAGAGCCAGGAACAAGGAGCAAAGATTAAGGAGCCAGGAACAAGGATTAAAGATAAAAGAGCTAAGACAAATAAAAATATAAGAACCTAATATACCGAACTAAAAATATGTCACAGACACCAGAAATTAACCGATACAGTAAGACGTTTACACAAGACCCGACACAACCAGCAGCACAGGCGATGTTGTATGGAATTGGATTGACCAAAGCAGATATGGATAAAGCGCAAGTCGGTATTGCCAGCATGGGTTATGATGGAAATACCTGCAATATGCACTTAAACGATCTGGCTCAAATTGTAAAAAAAGGTGTCTGGAACAATGACATGGTGGGTTTAACCTTTGGTACCATTGGCGTAAGTGACGGTATGTCTAATGGTACAGACGGTATGCGTTACTCGCTGGTATCAAGAGATGTGATTGCAGATTCTATTGAAACCATTTGTGGCGGCCAATATTATGATGGTTTGATCACCATTCCCGGCTGTGATAAAAACATGCCCGGATCAATCATGGCAATGGGACGTTTAAACCGCCCATCTATTATGGTTTACGGAGGAAGTATCCACTCTGGAAAATATAAAGGTGCCTCATTAAATATCGTATCTGCATTTGAGGCTTTAGGACAAAAATTAGCAGGCAATTTAGAAGAAGAAGATTTTCAGGGCGTAATCAAAAATGCTTGTCCTGGAGCAGGTGCATGTGGTGGTATGTATACGGCAAATACGATGGCTTCGGCAATTGAGGCTTTGGGAATGAGTTTGCCTTACAGTTCCTCTTATCCTGCAACGAGCGACGAGAAAAAGAAAGAATGTACAGATGCCGGAAAATATATCCGCATTCTGTTAGAACAAAATATCCTTCCTGCTGATATCATGACTGAAAAGGCATTCCACAATGCAATTGTAACTGTTATGGTCTTAGGTGGTTCTACCAATGCAGTATTGCACTTAATTGCAATGGCTAAATCTGTCGGGTTGAATTTAAAATTAGAAGATTTCCAGAGAATTAGTGACAGTACCCCGGTATTGGGCGACTTAAAACCGAGTGGAACTTACTTAATGGAAGACCTGCACGAAATTGGTGGTGTACCTGCAGTATTAAAATATTTATTAAAAGTAGGATTGGTACATGGTGATTGTTTAACAGTTACCGGTAAAACTTTAGCAGAAAACGTTGCTGAAGCTGCTGACCTGGATTTTGACACCCAGAAAATCATCTTCCCGATAGAAAATCCAATCAAAGAAACGGGTCACCTGCAAATGTTATATGGAAACCTTGCAACTAAAGGTTCGGTAGCTAAGATCAGCGGCAAAGAGGGAGAGAAATTTACAGGTCCTGCGCGTGTTTTTGACGGAGAAAAATCTCTTATGGTTGGTATCCAGAGCGGAAGAGTAAAAAGTGGAGATGTGGTCGTGATCAGACAGGTTGGTCCTAAAGGTGCACCTGGTATGCCGGAGATGCTGAAACCTACTTCATTGATTATTGGCGCAGGTTTAGGTAAATCGGTAGCATTGATTACCGACGGACGTTTCTCTGGTGGAACGCACGGTTTTGTGGTAGGTCATATCACCCCTGAAGCATGGGACGGTGGAAACATAGCCCTGGTTCATGATGATGACATCATTACCATTGACGCAGTAAACAATACAATAAATGTTCACCTGACAGATGAGCAACTGGCTACACGCCGGGTAGTCTGGACACAGTTACCTCCACCCGTCACCAAAGGAGTACTCTACAAATACATTAAGCAAGTAAGCAATGCCAGTGAAGGCTGTGTTACCGATGCCTACACTGATTAACCTAATTTAAAACCTCATTACCTAATAATAAAACAATGGATACAGCACAAGAGGAAGCAACCACCTTAACCGAGCCTAAGAAGACCGTAAACGTTTCAGGTTCGGTAGCTTTATTGGAAGGATTAATTGCCGAAGGCACCGATACCATTTTTGGTTATCCCGGTGGCGCAATTATGCCAATTTATGATGCATTATACGATTATAAAGATAAATTAAAACATATCCTGGTACGTCACGAACAAGGTGGCACACACGCCGGTCAAGGTTACGCACGTACCTCCGGAAAAGTTGGTGTAGTATTCGGTACCAGCGGTCCGGGTGCAACCAACCTGGTTACAGGTTTGGCAGATGCACAGATAGACAGTACACCTATGGTATGTATTACCGGACAGGTTTATGCACACTTATTGGGTACTGATGCTTTCCAGGAAACTGACGTGATCAATATCACCACGCCGGTAACCAAATGGAATTACCAGATTACAGATGCGACAGAAATCCCTGGTGTGTTGGCTAAAGCATTCTACATTGCGCGTAGCGGCAGACCTGGACCTGTCTTGATCGACATCACTAAAAATGCGCAGTTGCAAATGTTCGATTATGAAGGCTATACCCCTTGCGATCATGTACGTAGCTACCGTCCGAAACCACTAATCAGAAAAGAATATATTGAGCAGGCCGCCGAATTGATCAATTCAGCCAAAAAGCCTTTTATATTGTTCGGACAAGGTGTTTCTTTAGGAAATGCAGAGCAAGAGTTCAAAACTTTCGTAGAGAAAAGTGGCATTCCTGCGGCATGGACAATTTTAGGTGCCGGCGCGATCTCAACAGATCATCCTTTAAATGTTGGTATGTTGGGCATGCATGGTAACTATGGTCCTAACGTACAAACCAATGCCTGCGATGTATTGATTGCTGTAGGTATGCGTTTTGACGACCGTGTAACTGGCCGTTTAGACAAATATGCTAAGCAAGCCAAGGTAATCCACTTAGATATTGACCCTGCAGAAATTGATAAAAACGTAAAAGCTGATGTTCCGGTTTGGGGAGATTGTAAAGAAACTTTACCGCTTTTAACTGCATTGATTGAAGAAAAGCAACATACAGAATGGCTGGCTGAATTCAGGGCTTTTGATAAAACTGAACAAGAAACAGTCATTCAGAAAGAATTAAACCCTGGAACAGGAGAAATGACCATGGGCGAAGTAATCAACCAACTGAATGAGTTAACCAAAGGTGAAGCGGTAATTGTAACTGATGTAGGCCAGCACCAGATGGTGGCTTGTCGTTATGCTAAGTTTAACCATACCCGCAGCAACATTACCAGTGGTGGATTGGGAACTATGGGATTTGGCTTACCTGCGGCTATAGGTGCTAAGTTTGGTGCGCCTGACCGTACTGTTGTTGCAGTAATTGGTGACGGTGGTTTTCAGATGACCTTACAGGAATTAGGTACCATTATGCAAAGTGGTATAGATGTAAAGATCATGATCCTGAACAATAGGTTCCTAGGTATGGTTCGTCAGTGGCAACAGTTATTCCACGACAAGCGTTATTCGTTTGTAGACATCGCCAGTCCGGATTTTGTAAAGCTGGCCGATTCTTATTACATCGCCGGCAGAAAAATCTCTGAGCGTGATGACTTGGTTAGCGCTTTAACAGACATGCTAAACCATAAAGGCTCCTACCTTTTAGAAGTAATGGTTGCCCAGGAACACAATGTGTTCCCAATGGTTCCCCAAGGTAGCAGTGTTAGTGAAATCAGACTTAAATAATTAAAGACCATGAGCAATTCGCAGGATATAGAATTAAATGGAAAGCAGGAATTTACGATCACTGCATATACCGAAAATCAGATCGGTATATTAAATCGTATTGCCATTATATTTTCAAGAAGAAAAATAAATATTGAAAGCTTAAACACCTCCCCTTCTGAGATTGAGCACATTCACCGCTTCAATATCGTGATTCACGAAACTGAAGAAGTAGTACGTAAGCTTTGTCGTCAGATAGAAAAACAAGTAGAGGTTTTGAAGGTGTATTACAATACCAACGAAGACATCATCTGGCAGGAACTTGCACTTTACAAAGTACCAACAGATATCGTTGCTGAACGTGCTCCGGTGGAGCGATTGCTTCGGGCGTTTGGTGCTCGTGCGGTAGTGATCCGTAAGGATTATACCGTGTTCGAAGCTACAGGACACAGAGAAGAAACCGATAAACTGATCGAAGTTTTACAACCTTATGGGCTGATAGAATTTGTAAGGAGTGCAAGAGTAGCAATTATCAAAGACAGTGAGGGCTTTAATGCTAAATTGAGAGAATTTGAACGCAGAGAACCAGGACAGGAAGTGATTGAAAACGAGTTCCTGGATAAAGAAAAGAATGTATTTAGCATGTAAACGCTTGATCAGATGAAATACCTTTTAAATATTACCAGAAAAACACGCGAGAACTTCATCAGGTTGATCGAAACATCAACTGTTGAGGAACTGAACGAAATTCCGGCAGGTTTTAACAATAACATCATCTGGAACTTCGGTCATATCGTTTCCAGTCAGCAGGGTTTGTGCTACCGACTGGCAAATGTTACGCCTGTAATTGACAAGCAATATATATTGCCTTACACAAAAGGAACCAAACCTGAAAAGTTCATTGGTGCTGAAGAAATAAATACCCTGAAGGAATTGATGCGTAGTACCATCGATCAATTGGAGGAAGACCTGAACAGTAACAAGTTTGTAGACTATAATGCTTTCAAGACCGATTATGGTGTAAAAGTAAAAAGCAATGCCGAAGCTGTTCAATTCTTTGTCGTACATGATGCCCTGCATTATGGAATTGCTTCAGCAATTAAAAAAGTGATCAATACCAAAAAATAAAAATAAACGAACCTTAAAAAAATCTAAAACAATAAAAAAGATGTCAAATTACTTTAACACATTACCTCTTAGAGAACAACTTAACCAATTGGGCGTTTGCGATTTCATGGACAGCGCTGAATTTCTAGATGGCGTAAATGTATTGAAAGGAAAAAAGCTGGTAATTGTAGGCTGTGGCGCACAAGGCTTAAACCAGGGTTTAAATTTAAGAGATAGTGGTTTAGATGTTTCTTATGCTTTACGCGCAGCGGCCATTGAAGGCAAAAGAGATTCATGGAAAAATGCTACAGACAACAACTTTACTGTAGGTACTTATGAAGAATTAATTCCAAATGCCGATGTAGTAATTAACCTTACTCCGGATAAACAACACACTGCGGTAGTAACTGCAGTAATGCCTTTGATGAAAAAAGGTGCTACTTTATTGTACTCTCATGGTTTCAACATTGTTGAAGAAGGTATGCAAATCCGTAAAGACATTACCGTAATCATGGTTGCGCCAAAATGTCCGGGAAGTGAGGTTAGAGCTGAATATGTAAGAGGATTTGGTGTACCTACTTTAATTGCTGTACACCCTGAGAATGATCCTGAAGGAAAAGGTTTGGCACAAGCAAAAGCTTATTGTGTTGGAACAGGTGGCCATAGAGCCGGTGTTTTAAGATCTTCTTTTGTTGCTGAAGTAAAATCTGATTTAATGGGCGAGCAAACCATTCTATGTGGTTTATTGCAAACAGGTTCGATCCTTTCTTTTGACAAAATGGTTGAAAAAGGTATCGATGCTGGTTATGCGTCTAAACTGGTTCAATATGGTGTTGAGGTAATTACTGAAGCCCTTAAACATGGCGGTGTAACCGGTATGATGGACAGGTTAAGTAACCCTGCTAAAATTAAAGCTTTTGAAATCTCGGAAGAATTGAAAAACATCATGCGCCCGTTGTTCCAAAAACATCAGGACGATATCATGAGCGGTGAGTTTAGCAGCACCATGATGGCTGACTGGGCTGCTGGTGATAAAAACCTATTGGCCTGGCGTGCAGAAACCGGTGAAACTGCATTCGAAAAAACGCCTGCAGGTGATGTAAAAATTGCGGAACAAGAATATTTTGATAACTATACTTTAATGGTAGCTTTTGTTAGAGCTGGAGTAGAATTGGCTTTCGAAACCATGGTACAGGCAGGCATCAAACCTGAGTCTGCATACTATGAGTCATTGCACGAAACTCCATTGATCGCAAATACCATCGCACGCAAGAAATTATTTGAAATGAACCGTGTAATTTCTGATACTGCTGAATATGGCTGTTATTTATTTGACCAGGCTTGTAAACCATTATTAGCTGATTTTATGACTAAGGTTGATACTGACCTGGTTGGTAAAAACTTTAATGAAGGTAAGGATGCTGGTATAGACAACAGAGCACTGATTGCAGTAAACGAAGCACTTCGTTCACATCAGGTTGAAACTGTTGGTGCTGAATTGAGAAAAGCAATGACTGCCATGAAATCTATAAAAACAGCATAATTATAAAATAAGTAGCTGCATCATTTTTACAGATGCAGCTACTCCTATAAAAAATACACAATGTCACAACCCGTCGTCCATATCGCCAATCTCAGCTTAAAGTACCAGCACAAACCTGTGTTACAGGATTTGAATTGGACCATAAATAGATATGAGAATTGGTTATTATGTGGAACAAGCGGAAGTGGTAAAACTACATTGGCAAAGGCTATTGCCGGTGTAACCCATAGTTACGGTAACATTAAAATTGAGTTTAATCCTCAAAGCAATTTACCGGCAACTGTATATTATGTAGCAAACTGGTTTCAGTTTAAAGATTTAGAAGGCCAATCTAACTTCTATTATCAACAACGTTACAATAAGCAGTCAACAGAAACTACCGCGACTGTAAATGCTGAGTTGGAAAGCTTTGGCAAAAAAAATGCACTTCAGTTTAATGAAGTAGACAGAATCTTAGCTGCATTGGGGTTTTCGGAATTGAGATACTCCACCCTGATCCAATTATCCAGCGGAGAACATAAAAAATTACAGTTGGTTAAAGCCTTATGGTTAAAACCGCAACTGCTCATATTAGACCTTCCCTACAATGGGTTGGATGCACTTTCCCGCAAAAACTTAAATTCCTTGTTGGAAGAAATTTCTGAAGCCGGAACACAGTTGATTTTAATCAGCAACGATACCGAGTTGCCTTCGTGCATAGATCGTTTTGCAGTGATTGAGGAAGGTAAGCTTGTTGAAATTTCGGCAGATGAACGGAGCTGGAATGAGCTTGAAACATTAGACCATCCTGTTCCTGCTTTTTTGACTGAAACAATTGTTAATCCCTCTTCAGCAGAGATCATCAAAATGATTGATGTAAATATCAGTTATGGTGATAAACGAGTATTAAAAAATATCAACTGGGAAGTTAAAGCCGGTGAAAAATGGGTATTGCAAGGCCATAATGGTTCGGGCAAATCAACTTTGTTGAGTTTAATTTGTGGAGATCACCCGCAGGCCTATGCCAATAATTTCCATTTGTTTGGAAATAAAAGAGGTAGCGGAGAAAGCATCTGGGAGATTAAAGAACGTATCGGTTTAATATCTCCTGAATTACATTGGTACTTCGATCCTTCAGCAACAGTTTCACAAAGCATTCTCTCCGGATTTTACAATAGCTCAGGTTTGTTTTGTGATCCGGGATATACTAAAAAAATACAAACAGACGAACTGATCGGTTATTTGGGGCTCAATGAGTACAAAAACACATTGATGAACGAGCTTCCTCTGGGCAAACAACGACTGGCTTTGTTGGCCAGAACGATTGTAAAAAACCCGGAATTATTGATACTGGATGAACCTTGTCAAGGTTTGGACCAGCAACAAACAAAACATTTTAACAGACTAATAGATGGATTATGTAAAAATGGAACCACATTAATTTATGTCGGCCATTTTGAATCGCAATTGCCAGCCTGTATTGAAAAAAGAATTTTATTAGAAAACGGTGAAGTAAAATCCGTAGAAAACATATTAGAGCGCGTTGAAAACGTTGAACACGTTGAACGCATTAAAAATTTTGAGTACTAACTAAACACTAAGAATTATGTTACACGATCCGAATAGAGTTTATGTGTTTGACACCACCTTACGTGATGGTGAGCAAGTGCCAGGTTGCCAATTGACAACCCCAGAGAAAATAGAGATTGCGAAGGAACTTGAGGCGCTAGGAGTTGACATTATCGAAGCAGGTTTTCCTATTTCTAGTCCAGGCGATTTCCAAAGTGTTGTAGAGCTTTCGAAAGCTGTATCTGAGCCTATCATCTGTGCACTTACCCGTGCAAATAAAGGTGACATTGATTCGGCAGTTGCTGCATTACAATTTGCCAAACGCCCGCGTATCCACACCGGTATCGGTTCGTCTGACATGCACATTAAACATAAATTTAACAGTACAAGAGAAGAGATACTTGAACGTGCAGTTGAAGCCGTTAAATATGCCAAGAAATCTGTAGAAGATATTGAGTTTTATGCAGAAGATGCCGGCCGTGCTGATGTTCGCTTCCTTGCCCAAATGGTAGAGGCAGTTATTGCAGCCGGAGCTACTGTGGTAAACATACCGGATACAAATGGTTATTGTTTACCTGATCAGTATGGAAGCAAGATCAAGTTTTTGAAAGAGAACGTAAAAAATATTGATCAGGCAATCATCTCTGTACACTGCCATAACGATTTAGGCTTAGCAACAGCGAACTCAATTGCAGGTTTGCAAAATGGTGCACGCCAAATCGAAGGTACCATTAATGGTATTGGCGAGCGTGCAGGAAATACGTCGATTGAAGAAGTTGTCATGATTTTAAAAACGCACACTGCTTTAGGTTTGCATACCAATATCAACACTAGAAACTTTTACGAATTAAGCCGTATGGTGAGCTCACAAATGCGTATGCCGGTACAGCCTAATAAAGCGATTGTAGGTAGCAATGCATTTGCACATAGCTCAGGTATCCATCAGGATGGTTTCTTAAAGAACCGTGAGAACTACGAGATCATTCGTCCTGAGGACGTTGGTTTTCCGGATGCAAGTATTGTGCTTACCGCCCGTAGCGGCAGACATGCTTTAAAATTCCACTTAGAGCGCTTAGGCTTTAACTTAAGCAAAGAGGAATTGGGCGATGTATACCACAAATTTCTTACTGTAGCAGATAATAAATTAGATATTAATGATCAAGATCTTTTGTTAATGATGGGCAAGCAACAATTAGCATAGCCAATCATTTTACAATCATGAATTTATAATAAAAAAGAAAAAAATGAGCAAGACATTATTTGATAAGGTGTGGGACACTCACGTTGTACGTAAAATAGAAGGTGGTCCTGATGTGCTTTTTATAGATCGCCATCTTATCCACGAAGTGACCAGCCCTGTTGCCTTTTTAGGTTTAAAAAGCAGAGGAATTAAAGTATTATACCCAGAGCGTACATTTGCTACGGCAGATCATAACACGCCAACAATTAACCAGCATTTGCCGGTTGCAGATCCACTTTCTGCCAACCAGTTAAAAGCATTGGAGTCAAACTCTAATGAGTATGGTATCAGTCACTGGGGATTAGGTCACCAAAAGAATGGTATTGTTCACGTTGTAGGTCCGGAATATGGTATCACCCAACCTGGTGCCACTATCGTTTGCGGTGATTCACATACTTCTACGCATGGTGCTTTTGGTGCTATCGCTTTTGGTATTGGTACTTCTGAGGTAGAAATGGTACTTTCTACGCAGTGTATCATGCAGCCAAAACCTAAAAAAATGCGTATCAATGTGAACGGCAAATTAGGTGCAGGTGTTACGCCTAAAGATGTTGCCCTATTCATTATCTCTCAGCTTACCACTTCTGGTGCGACCGGATATTTTGTGGAATATGCAGGTGATGTTTTCGAAAACATGACTATGGAAGGCCGTATGACGGTTTGTAATTTGAGTATTGAAATGGGTGCACGTGGCGGTATGATCGCTCCAGATGAGACAACCATCAATTATGTAAAAGGTCGTGAGTTTAGTCCTAAAGGTGAAGCATGGGATAAAGCATTGGCTTATTACAAAACCTTAAAAACTGATGCTGATGCTGTATTTGATAAAGAATTGACTTTTGATGGATCTAGCATTGAGCCAATGATCACTTATGGTACTAACCCTGGAATGGGTATCGGTATTTCTCATGAGATTCCTAATGCCGACCAGGTAGAAGGTGGTGCTGCAACTTATGCTAAATCATTAAGTTACATGGGCTTCTCGGAAGGTGATTCTATGATCGGCAAGCAAGTAGATTTCGTTTTTGTGGGTAGCTGTACAAATGGCCGTATTGAAGATTTCAGAGCATTTACATCCTTGGTAAAAGGTCGTCATAAAGCTGATAATGTAACGGCCTGGTTGGTTCCGGGATCACACATTGTTGAGGCACAAATTAAAGAAGAAGGTTTACTGGATATTTTAACTGAAGCTGGCTTTACTTTACGTCAACCAGGTTGTTCTGCTTGTTTAGCCATGAACGACGATAAAGTTCCTGCTGGTAAATATGCAGTAAGTACTTCGAACAGAAACTTTGAAGGAAGACAAGGTCCTGGTTCAAGAACTATGCTGGCTAGTCCGCTAGTTGCTGCCGCAGCTGCTGTTACTGGTGTGGTTACAGATCCTAGAACACTAATTGAGAATGTTGAGAGCGTTAATGAAGTACTTGTCTAACACAAAAAAGATTAAAAATGGCTTACGATAAATTTAATATACTAAAAAGCACTGCGGTTCCACTTCCTATCGAAAACGTGGATACCGACCAATTGATTCCTGCACGCTTTTTGAAAGCTACAGAGCGCGTTGGATTTGGTGACAATCTATTCCGCGATTGGAGATACAATCCGGACAATACACCAAAAAAAGATTTCGTATTAAACAACCCTATCTACAGTGGTAAAATACTGGTTGGTGGTAAAAACTTCGGCTCAGGTTCATCAAGGGAACATGCTGCATGGGCGGTTTATGACTACGGATTCAGATGTGTTGTATCTAGCTTCTTTGCTGATATTTTTAAAAACAACTGTTTAAACATTGGTGTATTACCGGTACAGGTAAGTCCAGAGTTTTCTGAAAAAATCTTTGCGGCAATTCAAGCTGATCCTAACACAGAATTGGAAATAAACTTACCTGAGCAAACCATTACACTTTTAGCCACAGGTGAAAAAGAAACTTTCGAAATCAGTGCTTACAAAAAAGACAATATGTTAAATGGCTTTGATGACATCGATTATCTGCAAAGTATAAAACCAGAAATTCAGGAATTCGCCTTACATCTTCCTCTTTAATCAACCAAACCAAAACCTATACATGGAAAGAAGGAAAATAGAGATAATGGACACGACACTGCGCGATGGAGAACAAACATCGGGCGTGTCATTTTCCATTTCAGAAAAATTAACTATAACCCAGTTATTATTGGAAGAACTCCATGTTGATAGAGTTGAGATTGCTTCTGCACGCGTATCAGATGGAGAATTCCAGGCTGTAAAATCCATTTTAAACTGGGCAGAAACCAATGGATATGCAGATCGTATAGAAGTATTGTCTTTTGTGGACAATGGTGTTTCTGTAGACTGGATGTTAAATGCAGGTGTTAAAGTTCAGAACCTATTAACCAAAGGTTCACTGAATCACTTGACTCATCAGCTTAAAAAAACACCAGAACAACATTTTGCAGAAATCAAACATGTTGTTGATCTGGCTGGTACACATAATATTGCTACCAATGTTTATTTAGAAGACTGGAGTAATGGAATGCGTAATTCTCCGGAATATGTTTTTCAGATGCTTGACTTTCTGGCAACACAACCTGTAAAACGGGTATTGCTACCGGATACGTTGGGTATTTTAACACCTGGTGAAACCTTTAAGTTTGTGGCGGATCTGCAATCAAAATATCCGGATATCCATTTTGATTTTCATGCCCATAATGATTATGACCTGGGTACTGCAAATGTATTGGAAGCGATAAAAGCCGGAATAAGTGGTTTGCACTTGACCGTAAATGGAATGGGCGAAAGAGCTGGAAATGCTGCAATGGCTAGTGCTATTGCTGTAATTAAAGATTTTGCACCTGAGGTTGAAGTACAGCTAAAAGAATCTTCTATTTATAAGGTAAGCAAGCTGGTAGAAACGTTTTCGGGTGTTAGAATCCCTTCAAACAAACCTATTGTTGGCGACCATGTGTTTACGCAAACTGCAGGCATCCATGCTGACGGAGACAATAAAAATAATTTATATTTTAATGATCTGCTACCTGAGCGTTTTGGTAGAAAACGCAGTTATGCTTTAGGCAAAACATCGGGTAAAGCTAACATCGAAAAAAACCTGCAGGAATTAGGTCTAAAATTAAACGATGCAGACCTGAAGAAAGTTACCCAACGGGTTATTGAATTGGGCGACAAGAAAGAAACGGTTACTAAGGAGGATTTGCCTTATATCATTTCGGATGTATTGGACAGTAGTCTTTATGAGGAAAAGGTTATCGTTGAATCCTATGTATTGATGAATTCGATGGGTTTACGTCCATCTGCAACAATTTCCGTTTTAATTGACGGAGAGAAGTTTGAAGAGAACGCACAAGGTGACGGGCAGTTTAATGCCTTTATGAACGCTCTTACCAAGGTTTATGCTAAGAAGAAAAGATCATTACCTAAACTGGTTGATTATGCTGTAAGAATCGCTCCCGGAAGTAATTCTGATGCCTTGTGCGAAACGATTATCACCTGGGAAACCGACCATAAAATATTTATTACCAGAGGACTGGACTCAGACCAAACCGTTTGTGCCATTAAAGCTACCCAGAAAATGTTGAACATTATTTAAGGGTAAATTGACCAACTGAATATTATCAAAAGAATTAAAAATAATTAAAAAAATATGAAACTTAATATTGCTCTTTTAGCAGGAGATGGAATTGGCCCAGAAGTTATTGATCAGGCTGTTAAAGTCTCAAATGCAGTAGCAAAAAAATTTAACCACGAAATTACCTGGACAGAGGGCATAACCGGTGCAGCTGCAATTGATGCGGTTGGCGAGCCTTACCCGGATTCGACACACGAAATATGTATGGCTGCTGATGCTGTTCTTTTCGGCGCTATCGGGCATCCTCGTTTTGACAATGATCCTAAAGCTACTGTTCGTCCTGAACAAGGTCTTTTGAAAATGCGTCAAAAACTAGGTTTATTTGCAAACGTTCGTCCAACCTTTACTTTCCCATCTTTAATTGACAATTCTCCATTAAAAAGAGAGCGTATTGAAGGTACTGACCTTATTATTCTTCGTGAGTTAACCGGTGGTATCTATTTCGGTGAAAGAGGTAGAAAAGACGATGGCAACACTGCTTTTGATACTTGTACTTACACCAGAGCAGAGGTTCAGCGTTTGGCTAAATTAGGCTTCGAAATGGCGATGGCACGCAGCAAAAGACTTTGCTGTGTAGATAAAGCAAACGTATTGGAAACTTCACGTTTGTGGAGAGAGACTGTACAGGACATGGAGAAAGATTTCCCTGAGGTTGAGGTAAGTTATGAGTTTGTTGATGCAGTTGCAATGCGTTTGGTACAATGGCCAAATTCTTATGATGTATTGATCACTGAAAACTTATTTGGTGATATTTTAACTGATGAGGCATCTGTGATTTCAGGTTCTATGGGTCTTATGCCATCTGCTTCTATTGGTGTTCATACTTCATTGTTTGAGCCAATTCATGGTTCTTATCCACAAGCAGCTGGTAAAGACATTGCTAATCCTTTAGCGACTGTATTGTCTGCCGCGATGATGTTTGAAGATGCTTTCGGATTAAAAGAAGAGGCTGAATTGATCAGAGCTGTTGTGAACAAATCTCTTGCTGAGGGTATTGTAACAGAAGATTTAGCGGGTAAAAACAAAGCTTACAAAGCTAGCGAAGTAGGCGATTGGTTAGCTAAAAACATATAAAATTTTTGATTTATCCTATATTTGGATAAACCAACTTAAGCCGCCATCTGCGAAACAGGTGGCGGTTATATTTTTCAGAAAAAATGACACAGATTAATCTAAAACTAGATTCCGAAGCCGCCTCGAAACGATTGGCAAATGTTGTAAAGCATACTCCCCTTATCTATAATCCCAAATTATCTGAAGAATATGGTTGCGAAATATACCTGAAACGTGAGGACCTGCAGGTTGTACGCTCTTACAAATTGCGTGGAGCTTATAATATGATCAGCCAACTAACACCTGAAGAATTAAGTCGGGGTATTGTTTGTGCAAGTGCCGGAAACCACGCACAAGGTGTTGCTTTTTCTTGTGATAAACTAGGCACAAAAGGTGTCATATTTATGCCGGAGATTACCCCAAAGCAAAAGGTGAAACAAACAGAAATGTTTGGTAATGGTAATGTTGAACTTGTGTTGGTTGGTGATACTTTTGACGATTGCCTGAAGGAAGCATTGGCTTATACCCAAAAACACAACATGACCTTTATCCCTCCTTTTGACAATTACAGCATTATTGAAGGGCAAGGCACTGTTGGGGTAGAGATATTGGAAGACTTGCCGGGCGTTGAAGTGGTGATTATGCCTATTGGTGGTGGTGGCCTTTCTGCCGGTGTAGGAAATTATTTAAAAGGCAAGAACCCAAACATACTATTGGCAGGCGTTGAGCCTGAAGGTGCTCCATCGATGTTAAAAGCATTTGAACATGGTGGCCCTGTAACTTTACCTGAAATAAATCGTTTTGTTGATGGTGCTTCTGTTAAATGCGTGGGTAAACTGACTTATGAAATTTGTACACAGGCACTTGACGATGTATTGTTGGTTCCTGAAGGAAAGGTTTGCACGACCATATTAAAATTATACAATGAAGATGCTATTGTTGTTGAACCGGCAGGTGCATTATCGGTAACTGTTCTTGATGCCTACAGAGATAAAATTAAGGGCAAAAAGGTAGTTTGTGTGATCAGTGGAGGTAACAACGATATCGAACGCATGCAGGAAATCAAGGAGAAATCCTTGTTGTATGAAGGACTAAAACATTATTTTATTGTTCGTTTTCCGCAAAGACCAGGTGCATTAAAATTATTTGTAAATAATATATTAGGACCTCATGATGACATTACACGGTTTGAATTCATTAAAAAAACGAATAAAGAAAACGGTCCTGCTTTAGTAGGTATTGAACTGGCCAATCGTGCTGATTATGATGCCTTAGTGCAAAGAATGAAGGAATTTAAGTTTGAAATTATTGAGTTAAATAACGATCAGATGTTGTTTGAGTATTTGGTGTAAAGCTAACCAGTATTTTATGGCAATAAATTTGCTAGAAGAATAGTAAACACACAAATACATGAGAAAACTTATATTATTATTACTATGCACAGCCACGCTTGGTCTGGCATCGTGCAAGAAGGACACCATCATTGATGCAGGTCTGCCAAATCAAACCATAGAAACTGTAATCAATGCTAGTCAATGGGTATCTGTTGACAATGGAACAAGGTTAACTACGACACTTAACTTTCCTGAAATTGATTATCAAACATTCAAAAACGACGGTATATCAGTATATTTTTATCCAAACAATAGTGTAAATGAATACAAGCAATTACCTTATGTATATGACGCCGTTTCTTACACTTATACTGCCAGACAAGGCTCTATAACTTTTGACATTCAAACCAGTGGAGACATAAATCTAAGGCCCTCAAGACCAACAGCTCCGATTGGTGTAAGGGTAGTTATTGTCACTTCGCATTTAAATTAAACAGGCTAAAAGTAGTCGTGTTATTCAAGAAAATGATACGACTACTTATTAATAATAAACGTATTATGCCTTGGAATCCGGAAGTATATAACAAATTTAAGCAGGAACGCTTTGCTCCATTTTATGACCTGCTGGCGTTGATAAAGGTTAAGCCTAATCTAACCGCCATTGATCTGGGATGTGGAACGGGAGAGCTGAGTAGAAACCTCGCAGACCATTTACCCGGAGGACAGGTATTAGGAATTGATGCTTCGGCCGAAATGTTAAAAGAAGCTAAAGCTTTTAAAAACGAACAATTACGCTTTGAACACCGAACCATTGAACAGGTAGTTAAACAGGGTTTAAAATATGATCTGATTTTTTCAAATGCTGCGTTACAGTGGCTTGATCACCATGAGGTTCTGCTGCCCGCAATTATTTCCATGATCAATCCCGGAGGCCAACTAGTGGTTCAGGTTCCTTCCAATCATCATCATTTCACCCATGAATCACTACAATTACTTGCAACTAAAGAGCCCTATTTTACGGCACTAAAGGGATGGGTAAGGACATCACCGGTATTGGGCATAGAGGCTTACGCAAAACTATTATTCGATCAGGGAGGCTCAGAAGTCACCGTTTTTGAAAAGGTTTACCCCCATGTTTTAAAAGATGCAGAAGCTTTGTTTGATTGGGTATCCGGCACTGCCTTGATCCCTTATCTTGAAAAATTACCTGAAGGATTAAAAGCTGATTTCACAACTGTTTATAAAGCACAATTAGCTACACGTTTCCAGGAATCGCCAGTATTCTATCCATTTAAGCGAACATTGATGGTGGCCACTTTCGGTTAGATTTAATGGAACTACCCTATCCTCTTTTAAAACGGCATTGCGCTTTCATCTAAAATTCTTTCCCATTCAGGATGCCTTTTCAAATAGGCGGCTACAAATGGACAATGAGACAATTCCTAGATTTAATTAACAATAATTTTTTATACGACTATACATTTCATAAAAACATTAATAGTATTAATATACAAGATCTATTTACAACCAAAACAAACAGATGATTTTACAAGATAAAATCAGTTTTTAAAGTGCCTCAGGCTCTCATAAGAAGAGTCTATGAATTGTTTTATAATTGGATACTCTTTTTCACTGGAATAAAAAGATTCCGCCAATTCCATTCTATATGTTTTTATAAAAGTGGTTTTATCGACCTTTTCAGGCAACTCTTGCCCACGTTCCTGCTCATAGTACATGGAAAATATAATATGATCATCCAATAAATAACCAAACATTTCGATCTTCCCACCAACATTATTTGGATCCTTGGCAATAAAATTTTTGAATGCAATTGGAGTTTTTTCCAATTTTATAATTTCACTATATCCGATTGAATCAGCTTTACTAACTGGAATTAATTTGGTTTCACCATTATAATAATCGATCAAACCAAACAAAGTCCCATTCTTTACTATCGCATATTTAAGGCGCCCCGTTTCAAGGTTATAATATTTTGCAATATTTTCTCCATCTTTAAATAATGCGATATTAGGTGTCAGATAATATACTGGAAGGTGAACAATTGTATACTTTTTTAGATTTAGGGAATCTCCTCCGGAATGTTTAAGAAGTTTCTTTTTCCAGCTTTCCTTGGCCATTATAATACTCCCCAAATATTGGACAGCTGATTAAATTCATAAATTTAACAGTTGAAAATGAAAAAAGAGCGTAGAAAATTCAGTTCTGTTTTCAAGACCAAAGTGGTGCTTGAAGCAATTAAGGAAAGTAGTACCATGCAAGAACTTGCGTCCAAATACAGTCTCCATCCCACACAGATCACCGCGTGGAAGCGTGAATTTCTTGAGAAAGCCGATACGGTGTTTGGTTCAGAGAAACCAGATGAAAAGGAAGAATCTAAAGAGAAGGAACTGTACTCCAAGATTGGCGAACTTCAGATCCAGGTTGATTTCCTAAAAAAAGTCTTGGGGAAATGAGTATAATTGAAAGGCGTAGCCTTATTTCCCCGGAGCACCAGGCGCTGAGTATTGCCAGTCAGTGCAAGCTACTGAACTTGCAGCGCAGCTGCTATTATTTCAAGCCTAAAGGCGAGTCGCTGTTCAACCAGTCGATAATGAATTTGATTGACCGTAAGTTTCTTGACTGCCCGTTTTACGGCGTGGACCGGATGACTGCGTATCTTAACAAAGATTTGGGATGTCATGTGAATAACAAGCGTATACGTCGTCTTTATCGTGTGATGAACCTGCGGACAATTTATCCTAAAAAGAACCTGAGCAAGGCTAATGCGGCACACCATAAATATCCATATTTGCTGAAAGGCTTGAAAATAGATCGGCCGGGCCAGGTTTGGCAGGCTGATATCACTTATATTCCCATGTTCAGAGGCTTCATGTATATGTTTGCCATTATTGATGTGTACAGCCGAAAGATTGTCGGATGGAGCATTTCAAATACCATGACCGTAGAATGGTGCAGAGATGTACTGCTTGAAACCATTGAAGAACATGGTACACCTGGTATATTTAATACGGATCAAGGCTCACAGTTCACCAGTCCGATCTTCACTAAAGCACTTAAAGACAGTAATGTAAGTATATCTATGGATGGCAAGGGAAGAGCCTTGGATAATGTGTTCATTGAGCGATTCTGGAGATCTTTGAAACAGGAGTATATTTATCTTAACCCACCTAACGGTGGTATGGAATTATTCCAGGGTATAAAACGGTATGTGGAATTTTATAACAATGAACGAAGGCATCGGTCAATGGACGATCTTACGCCAAATGAGGTATTCTATCAAAATAATAAAAAAGTGTCCTAAATAATCTTAAGTTTGACCTATAGCTGTCCAGCAAACCGGGAGTACTTCACATAACCTTTTTTAAAATATCTGCCTTGATAGTATCCAGTGCAACATTTGCCTGAATTTCCTGAACTTTATAACGCTTGCTTTTAATATTTGTAGGGTTGATAATATCCTTAACAAAATCAGGGGACATTGCTAAAATCACACGTTCATCTCTTTTGTAGTTATTATTATTTTTCTTTGCAAAAGAGACTTCCTTCTTCCTGATTATTATGGTGTCAATTATGCATCCATTTTTTAATTCTTCGACCTTTTTTGCTTCAACAGGTATCTGACTGAAGGATTTGCAGAAAGTAAATATATTACCTGCAATAAAGAATATTAATAGTATTTTTTTCATGTTAATAAGTTACAGTTTACTCCATTTACGATATAATCCGATGTAGGAAGATTTATGCTATGACCGCCAACTGGATAGACCTGTATCTTCATTATATTATTAAGTTAGGTAGAATCTCTAAATATATTTAACTGGCAGGGAATACTTAAGTGTCTACTTATCTACAACCTCTTTATTTGTATAATATATTATATTAGATTTAATTTCCTTCGGATAAAAAAGCTTATACTCATAAATGTATTCGGGAAAATTAAGCTCCACATACTTTTTTATTCGATCTGAATATACCCTAGGCTCTCTAAAGTACCTAAGACTATCCCTGAGTTCTGAATTAAAAGCAATCTTATATGCCATCTTTTTTGTTAAGAGATAATCCACATTTCGCACATAATAATTATTAAGCGTTTCCTTTGCCTTAAGAAATAAAGGTTTTTTATCTTCGGTATATATTTTGTCGATCTGATGATGGTCTGGTGCTGAATTGTAAAAACTCTGGATAATGCTATCCTGATTCCTGGACAACTGATAAGTATATTTCATATACTTTTTTGTAATACTATTATTGACAGAATAAACTGGTCCATTACCATGATAACTCATAATCGTATCCTTCCCAACAATTTGTCTATGTGGAACAATGGGTTTGTAATAATTTTGAGTATTTATATCAATTTCCCGCCACAGTCCGCCCTCCTTTTGATAAAAATGAATACCTGCTCCTATTGCATAAAGTTTAAAATTTGGAATATAAATATCTAATCCAGAATGATTAATAATAGAAACACTAAGAGAGAGTTCCTTTACTCCCTTGTCATTATTTTCTTCAATTAATTTCAAACGGATTTCTACAGGTAGATTGGTGTCCTGAGCATATATAAAGGACATCGATATGCTAAAAAACAATGTTATTAGTATTTTTTTCATGATTATCTAATTACATGGGGCTAAATATACATGAACTAATTCATGCCCCATCTCTGCTAGAATCCCATCTGGATTATGTCCATCGATCATCACCAAAGGAGAAATATAAATTATAGAAATAGCACTACTTCCACTACCTGAATTTCCTGTGTAGCCACTTGCTCCAACCATCCCTCCATAACCATTTTGACTTTTTTTTGTATTAAATTTATGATTTTAATCCGTTGTTCAATATTTGAAGAATTGAATACGAGCTCTTACATAGCACTTATCTTCTAAACTATGTCGAAGTTATATACTTAACTACATAGTTTAGTCCTCTCAATAATATAATAAGAAGTTACCTAGTTTTTCTTAAAATCTTTTCTAATTAATGGCGCCGTACCGGTAATCGGGGTATATAGTTCTGAAGTACTCCCGGTTTGCTGGACAGCTATAGGTCAAACTTAAGATTATTTAGGACACTTTTTTATTATTTTGATAGAATACCTCATTTGGCGTAAGATCGTCCATTGACCGATGCCTTCGTTCATTGTTATAAAATTCCACATACCGTTTTATACCCTGGAATAATTCCATACCACCGTTAGGTGGGTTAAGATAAATATACTCCTGTTTCAAAGATCTCCAGAATCGCTCAATGAACACATTATCCAAGGCTCTTCCCTTGCCATCCATAGATATACTTACATTACTGTCTTTAAGTGCTTTAGTGAAGATCGGACTGGTGAACTGTGAGCCTTGATCCGTATTAAATATACCAGGTGTACCATGTTCTTCAATGGTTTCAAGCAGTACATCTCTGCACCATTCTACGGTCATGGTATTTGAAATGCTCCATCCGACAATCTTTCGGCTGTACACATCAATAATGGCAAACATATACATGAAGCCTCTGAACATGGGAATATAAGTGATATCAGCCTGCCAAACCTGGCCCGGCCGATCTATTTTCAAGCCTTTCAGCAAATATGGATATTTATGGTGTGCCGCATTAGCCTTGCTCAGGTTCTTTTTAGGATAAATTGTCCGCAGGTTCATCACACGATAAAGACGACGTATACGCTTGTTATTCACATGACATCCCAAATCTTTGTTAAGATACGCAGTCATCCGGTCCACGCCGTAAAACGGGCAGTCAAGAAACTTACGGTCAATCAAATTCATTATCGACTGGTTGAACAGCGACTCGCCTTTAGGCTTGAAATAATAGCAGCTGCGCTGCAAGTTCAGTAGCTTGCACTGACTGGCAATACTCAGCGCCTGGTGCTCCGGGGAAATAAGGCTACGCCTTTCAATCATACTCATTTCCCCAAGACTTTTTTTAGGAAATCAACCTGGATCTGAAGTTCGCCAATCTTGGAGTACAGTTCCTTCTCTTTAGATTCTTCCTTTTCATCTGGTTTCTCTGAACCAAACACCGTATCGGCTTTCTCAAGAAATTCACGCTTCCACGCGGTGATCTGTGTGGGATGGAGACTGTATTTGGACGCAAGTTCTTGCATGGTACTACTTTCCTTAATTGCTTCAAGCACCACTTTGGTCTTGAAAACAGAACTGAATTTTCTACGCTCTTTTTTCATTTTCAACTGTTAAATTTATGAATTTAATCAGCTGTCCAATATTTGGGGAGTATTATAGTTCATACTTGTATTCTTCTTTAGGTTTTCCGCTTTTATACCAATCTACAATAGATTTATAAGAAGGAGTGCCCCCTGAAGGGAATAATCCATTTAAATAATTATGGATCAAATTCAAAGCGTTAATTCCTAATGGGGTTTTAATATATCTTGAACCATTGTCTCCACTACTTTCCATAGAGCTATATTGTTTTATTTGCGGAGTGACTATATTAATATTTACAAGTCTAATTAACTCTGGAATATCATCTTTTTTCACCCATAAAACTTTTTCAACCTTAATTGTTATCACACCTTCAATCCCTCTCATACCTAACAAAAATTCCGTTGGTGATATTGAAAAAAGACCTGCTAAAAGGGACTTTATTTTGTCATTGTTACTTGTTCGAAAAGTTGCCTCCGAGTTATTTTTCAAAATAATTTTTTCTTCTGGGAAAGAAGTTTCTAGCCATATTTTTCTGTCTGCATTGTACTTTTCTTTTAAAATCACTGATGAGACAGAATGTTTAATTACACTGTCGAGCAAAATTTCCCTTGCCTTTTTAGAATCACGCTCTATTTTAGATTGACTTTTTGCTGCATGTTTCATGCTTAATATTCCTATGAAAATTATAAAAATAATTTTTGTGTTCATATTCATTTTTAAACCTTCTACACCCGAACCCATTCCATTTTTAATGGAATATATTCCATTGCCTTCATATATTGCGACATGGACATACCCAGAAGATCCAGCACTTAAAATTAACAAAATTTGTCTGGCCTACTTTCACTTAGTTTAACAGGGCTACCCTATCCTCTTTTAAAACGGCCTTGCACTTTCATCTAAAATTCTTTCCCATTCAGGATGCCTTTTCAAATAGGCGGCTACAAATGGACATAAAGGAATAAGTTTATAACCTTTATCTTCAATATATGACAATGTTTTCACTATGATAGCTGTTGCAGCCCCTTTGCCTTTTAATTCTTCAGGAGCTTCAGTATGGATCAACCAGATCTTTTTACCATGCTCTTTAAAATCTATAAATGCGGTATAGTCACCTATTTTTAATTCAAAACGCATATCAACCTGATTTTTAAGCAATGGTAGCTTTAGATATTCCTCATTCATAGCAGCTGGTTTTAAGGGTTAATTATATGCACTAATTTACCTCAATAAAATCATAAAAAAAAGGAGCTAATAAAGCTTCATACCATCCCTAATCAAAAAAAAGCAACTTAATTGCATTTAAAATTGCATATCACAAAATATAAATGCAACTTTGATGCAATAATGAACACAAGTGCAAAACAATTATGGACAAAACTGCAGCAGATCGGTTCCTATCTGTTAATTGCATTATTTCTGTTTATTTCAATTGCACAGCTTTTTCACCTGCATATCGATGTACATGAAAATCAAGAGGCATTATACGGAGATAACGAACGTATCCAGCTCTCAGATAAATGTACTGTTTGCGATTATTCCCATCATGTTCAGGGACAGCAGATACTTTTGTCCCATTCACAAGTGCTTACCATAACAAGCCCTGAAGCAATCACACTCAATACCCGAGTATTGACAGGGTTTTACGATTTTACCCCGCAAGTCACCGCAAACAAAGGCCCACCCCACTAACCTTAAACTCCCTTTTTCTATTTCCTTATTTACCCCTGCTTTAAGCGGGCAAGCATTCCTATGCCTATTTATTACTGTAAACCCAACTACAAAATTTAATGAAGAGATTCTATACATTATTCCTTTTTCTGTTGATCAATCTTCAAGCAGCCTTTGGACAAGTTCTAAATTCTGTACCTGATTCGACATCAAAAACCAGATCTGCCCCATCCGTTCATCAATTAAAAGAAGTAGTGGTTAAAGACAAACGGCTGCAGCTACGTCTAGAAGAGGAGTCTTTAAATGTAGTAACGGTTAACAGTGATTTTATACAACGCAACCTGGGCGGAAGTTTAATGAAAACCCTAGAACGTTTGCCAGGTATTAAAACAATAGGCATTGGTTCCGGTCAATCTAAACCACTAATCCGTGGATTGGGATTCAACAGAGTAGTGGTAACTGACAAGGGGGTAAAACATGAAGGCCAGCAATGGGGAGCGGATCATGGCCTGGAGATTGATCAGTTCGCCGCTGAAGAGATCGAGTTGATAAAAGGTGCAGCTTCCTTTATCTATGGTTCTGATGCTATAGCAGGGGTAGTTGATGTTAAACCAGCTAATGCCCCACCGAAAAATACCCTGGGCGGTTCAGTTGATCTGTTGGGGAAAAGCAATAATAAACTATATGGAAGTTCTGTTAATCTCTTTGGAAGAAAAGAAAACTGGTTCTTTGACTCCCGCATAACCTATCAGAATTACGGAGACTACAGTGTACCCACGGATACGGTATTCGTTTATGATTATGCAGTTAGATTACACAAACGGCATTTGCGTAATACTGCCGGCATGGAAACAGGATTACACCTGAGTACTGGTTACATGAAGGAGCATTTCAGATCAGTATTTTACTTCAGTAACATTTATAGTAAGAGTGGTTTTTTCGCCAATGCACATGGCCTGGAACCAAGAAGAGTAGACACCGAATTACATGATGTGTCTGCAAGGGATATCCAGACGCCTAGTCAGCAGGTAAACCATTTTAAGCTCATTAATCGCAGTAGTTATCAGGCAAATGGACATAACATGGAGATAGAGGTTGGATACCAACGAAATTTTCGTCAGGAATTAAGTCAGTATGTAAATCATGGCTATATGCCTCCTGTTTATCCTGATCATTTATCTATTTCTCCTGAACTGGAACGAGAATTTGATAAGCAGGTATATACACTGAATCTGAAAGATAGAATAATCATTGGAAAACATCATTTTATTGCAGGCATTAATTCCGAATATCAGGACAATGCCATTGACGGTTGGACATTTTTAGTTCCTTCTTTCAACCAGGCCACTGCAGGACTATTCGTGTATGATAAGTACAAAATCAACGAGCAGGTTTTGTTAAATGCAGCATTGAGGTATGATTATGGAAAGATCAGAATGTTTAAATATACAGACTGGTTTAATTCTGATGTGACAAAAGATGGTACAACAACCTCAGAAATGCTGGTTAGAGCTGATGATTTGAACCGTTCTTTTAACAGCATAGTATGGTCAGCCGGTATAAATTACAACTGTCAGAAATTGCTATTGAAGGCCAATATCGGCAAAAGTTTCAGAATGCCAATTGCCAAAGAGCTGGGTGCAAATGGGGTGAATTATCACTATTTCAGTTACGAAAAGGGAGATCCTACGCTTTCGCCTGAGCAGTCGTACCAACTTGACCTAAGTATTGGCTGGAACGAAGGCCACTGGTCGATGCTAATCAGTCCTTTTTACAACTATTTTCCAAATTACATCTACCTGAATCCTACAGCTCACCATGATTTTTACTATGGTGCGGGTAATCAGATTTTTCAATATGCTCAAAGTAAAGTCATTAGATACGGTGGTGAGTTACAGGTAAAATATAAGGTATTGAAAAGCCTTAGTACAGAATTTCTGTACGAATATTTATATGCAAGACAGCTATCAGGAGACAAGAAAGGTTATACACTTCCTTTCTCTCCACCGGCTTCAGCTTTGTTTAATCTAACCTGGTCACCGGAGTCAGATTCCTTTCTTAAACATTCCTATTTTTCTATAGACTACCGGATCACTGCGAGACAAAATAACATTGTCCCTCCCGAAAAGAAAACACCAGGTTATAGCCTCATCAACCTCCAGGCAGGCACCAGGATCAGTATCTATAATCAGCAGCTGATGTTCAGTTTGCAAATGCAAAACCTGCTGAATACCCGATACCTCAATCACACCAGTTTTTATAGGCTTATTGAATTACCTGAGCAAGGAAGGAACATTATCCTATCCTTAAAGATCCCTTTTAACACTCCTTTAAAGAACAAAAACTTATAAATCTATAATAACATCATCAAATGGACACAATTAAAACTTCACACAAAAACACTTTACTAAACATGAAAACAAAAAAGATTATAGTGGCTTTACTGCTTTTTGGCACCGCTTTTCAGGCATGTAAAAAAGATAAGGAAGCAGAACCCGAAAAAGCTATTCCTACTGCGACAAACATAGAAATCGGTTCCGGAAACAAGCTCGCATTAAGAGGAAGAGATTTTCACTTCAATGCAGATGTAATTGCTTCAGATAAAATAAAAGAAGTTCAGGTAAAAATCTTACAGAAAAACGGTGAGGTATATGCCCGCTACTGGAAATTTGAATTAGTGTGGACAGAATATAGTGGTACTAAAAACACCAATGTACACAAGCATTTTACCATTCCAGCAGAAGCCCCGGAAGGCAAATATGACTTCTATTTTGTGGTGTTGGATGAAAACGGGACTAAGCTTGAAATCAGAGAGGACCTAACCATCACTAATTAAAAAGCCCTCCTATGAAACTTATTCAAACAAGTTATGTCTTTGTCGCAGTGCTCCTATTGTTCAATGGCTGTAAGAAAGAGAACGCAGTAACCATCGATACGGAATACCCAACAATAAATCTTAATACCAGCAATGGTTTTCCTCAGCAATGCAGCTCTGTGAAACGGGGTGAAAAATTTATCTTTTGCGCCAGTCTTAATGACAATGTAGAACTGGGCTCAGTAAGTGTTGACATCCATCATAATTTCGATCACCACAGCCATAGCACTGAGGTAAATGACTGCCAGTCTGACCCCATAAAAACACCCGTAAAGCCATTTCTACTGATCAAGAGCTTTACCATCCCAGCAGGATTAAAAAGTTACGTGATCGCAGAAGAAATTACCGTCCCCACAGATATAGATCCGGGTGATTACCATTTTCTAATCAGACTGACTGATAAGGCCGGCTGGCAGATCATCAAAGGCCTAAGCATTAAAATTCAATAACAATAATTAATCATTAAAATCAAACTCAAAAGATGACAAATCAATTTAAATCCCTGGCAATCGCATTGATGACAGCAGCTGTACTTTTTGTAAGTTCATGTAAAAAAAACAATGATATCCCGGTAGTAAAAGAAGGTATTGAACGATCAGAAATCATCCTGACCGAAGTTACCGGAGCCGCGATTGAAGCGCACGGAGATCACTTCCACGGACTTACAGACCTGACTGCCGGAGCGCCTGTTGTGATTAAATTCAATGAAAAAGGTATTGCCACCGCCAACGGACACCTACACCTTGAGGCTAATGCAGTATATAAAATGGAGCTGAAGGCCTGGGATTATACCGGGAAGGAAGTGCAAAATCAGTTTATCCAGGATAAAGCGACTGCAGACCAATTCAAAGCATTCCTGGTGGGCGGCAACTTGATCCTGAATAAGGACTCTAAAACGGAAAGCGGAGCGGTCTTCCAGCCAAAAGAACAGAACTATGCAGATGGTTCTATAGTAACCGGCCAGTATGAAACTACAGGAATACTAAGTTATCTCACTATAGGTCATGATAATCAAGGACCCACCAAAGAAATCACCTATATACTCAGAAAACTAAATAAAGATGTTAAAGCAACAATTACCCGAAGCGACTGGAATCATAATGACTACGCAACAAAGTTTGCGGGTCAGGACCTGTTGAAACTAAAGTTCGAGATCCATGTAGAAGAAGGACATGGCCACTAGGCCGATTTTAACATAAAAAAGCAGGGTAGTTAAGCTTTACCTAACCACCCTGCTTTACAACAATTAAAAATCAAATTTTACTCTGGCACGGAATCCCCAGCTGGAAACACCAGGGTAATCCAAATAATTGAAGCGCTTTACCGCATCAACCCTAAGTACTTTAAAAATATTTCCAACTCCAACACTTCCTTCTATATAAGGCACACTGCTTAAGCCATGCGTAATTGGCACCCCATCCTGGTTACGCACAAACTGCATAGCATCCGGGTTTTTATCCGGATTGTTCTCATTACGTAAACCACCATACAATGCTTTAAATGACATCACCTCTCTTAATTTTAACTGCTGAAGCAATGGGATCTTGTTAAAAAAGAATCCATTAAAATTCTGATCGATGTTGATGCTTCCATAATGATCACTCACAAACTCAAGGAAGTTCATCAGGTTATAGGATTGTAACTGATAAGCATAAGTTTGATTGGCGCGATGAATAGACAATAGTGGAAAAGGCAGCTTACCTACATTATATCCACCTTCCAGAGTAACATCTGTATAGCCCAATTGCGACAAATAAAAACGCTTTTCGGCACTAGCCATAAAATTATGGTAATTGTATTCACCACCTAAAACGCCCTTCAAGCCTGCGGTATAGCGTAGGTTAAATATCGGATATTTATCTACAAAAGGTGTGCGATAGATTTTTCCCTGATAAAACTTCTCATGAGGCGCATACCGCAATCCTATTGTAACCTCAGAAGTATTGATCTCATTAGTTCTTGAAAAAAGAGTTTGGTCCGAGTTGTTAAAATATAGGCCTCCAGCCGGACTCTGCTTCCATTTGCGTAAACCTAAGCTATAAGAGAAATGATTCTCATATTCATGAACATAATCCAATCTGTAAAAATCATTATACAACATCATATTGTTATCCCCTCTTTTAAATGACAAAAGGAAATTGTCTTCCTGAACAAACTCTAACTCCTGTCCCGGAATCTTTGTATCTCGCTGAAAACTTGCTCTCAGGTAATTTTGTGGGAAAGCATAGATTGACTTATTGTTTAGTGAATAAGTTCCACTCAGGAAATACTTCCACTTTTGATCATCAAACCCATAAGCGGCATAAGTTTCAAAATAATATCTTTTACTTAAAGCTGGTGTCGTTCTCCCCCCTAAACGTAAGCGAAAACCTTCTACACCATTAAAACTGTAAAAAGTATTTACAGGTCCCATTTCAAAAGGTCCAAAATCTTTATATCCCGCAAAAAAGAGTGTTACAATATCCATTGTTCGCTTAAAAGAAGGAATAGTTTGCAAAGTATCTAAATTCCGATACACCTTGGCACTGTTAAGGCTTAGTGCTTCGGGTCTATTGTTCACCCAAAAGTCGTCAGACTTATTAGCCGCATCCGGAGCGATTACCAAAGTCGATGCACCTTTATAAACATCATCAGCAGGTGGTATGTTGATTTTATAGTCCTTATAGGTCACCGTACGTTCTCCAGTAAACCCTGAACTACTGTTTTTAGTAATTGCGAAATCAACTATCAGGTTACTTTTCTTCAGGTGATATCGCTTGTCAGGATTCTGATCAAACTCAAGCTTGGCCTCAAGTCCCCTTACAAAATTCAGGTTGATGTTTTTATTAACAGTAAGATATGCATTTTGAACAGCATAATTCCCATCCATGGTTATATACAGCTTCCCCTCAAATAACTGATCCATTTTACCTCTTGGCGTAAATGAAAGCTCTATCAATTGAGGTTGATGAGTTTTGATTGTATCTGTAATAAAGAATTTATAGAAACCAGGAGCACCATCCGCTATTGGACTTAACAACAGGTTACTCACAACAGAAATATTATTATTGTAAATATCGATATCCTGATACATCCTATCGAAATAAGAACTCAAGCCCTGGTTATCAATAAAACGCTCGTCAAAGTTAACCTGTTTATCGGCAATCACAACCGTTTTCAGCTTCTCTGGATTTTTACGGAAGTAATTGTCAGAAAGCTTTTCTTGTTGAAAAACAGGTAGAAGATTTTTACCCCCAATTTTAGCTGAGTCCTGTTCCTGGAATAGGAACTGGTAATTACGGAACATCTTTTTACTCTTAAATTTATCTGAAAGGTTGCTCATAGAGAACAACATCCTTTCGTACTTTTGGTAAGTCACATAGTCGTAGCTTTCCATGCGGTTTTTCGACTTGTTGGCAATTACCTTACGAATCAATTCTACAGCAGGATTCTCTTTATTGCGATATTTTGGCTTTTTACCTGCCTTTATCACCACCTCATTCATTTGCATTGCCTCGCTTTGCAATTGAATATTAATGGTCTGAGCAGTATTTGGCTTAATCGTTTTTACCTGCGCTTTATAACCTACATAACTAAATTTAAGCTGAGTATAATTACCATCAATTGTAATATTGTATTTACCATCGGCATCAGTACGTCCCCCTTTACCGCTCCCCACAACAATAAATGATGCATAAGGAATGGTTTCTTTAGTAGTAGCATCGGTAACAGTTCCTTTTACAGAGGTTTCTTGTGCAAATGCCGGTAAGCTAGACAAAGCTAAAATGAGCGAAAAAATGAACTTTACTATTATGGATTGAGGATGTTTCTGATACATCTGCTTTTTACTTTTAATATTTATCGCTTAAAACTGATTAAGCGCCGCAAAGTTAATACTCAACTTCTGAATATTTTAGTAAGAAAGTCAGGAAACAGCTTATAAGTAAATGTTATGACACGAAAATGAATAATGAGGTTTTACCAGACTGATTTTTATTGATTTACAAAGTCAAAAAACGAGTAATATTCGCCTGAACATGATCGTTCTTTTTATGCTCACCCCGGTTTAACTGGATAGCCCTTATCACTACACCATTACGTTCCAGCAGCAGTTCTTCGTAAAAACCTTTGTAATACACGTCTTTAACCTCAAAACGTTTGCTGTTCCAGGAGCTTTTTAACTCGACCCATTCCGGATAAAAAACAGCATTACCGCTTTTTACTTCTAAACCTAGTCGCTCAGCATCGGCTGCATTTAAAACAACAGCATTACCCAGTAGCTGGGCAGTGTAAATGTGATCAGGATGATTATATATATAAGCGGGGTCTCCCAATTGTAGCAGCTTGCCATCCTTTAGAATAAGTAACTCATCAGCAAGGAACAACCCATCAGCCGGATCATGTGACACCATAACGACGGTAACTCCGGTTTCCGCAGCTATTTTTTTGATATCGGCCCGTAATTGGTTTTTCAGCAAAGCATCAACCTGACTAAAGGGCTCGTCCAATAACAATACGGTAGTATCACTTACCATAGCTTTTGCTATAGCTACACGCTGCTGCTCTCCCCCACTTAATTGTGTAATTTTCTTATCCTTAAGATGTTCAATATGCAAGTGTTGCATCATCTTCATCGTCTTTTCCTGCTTAACCTGCACGTTGGTATTGGAAAGCATGGATGCAATATTGTCATATACCTTGGCATATATGTTTAAGGAAAAGTCCTGAGTAACCATTTTCATTTCCTTATGCCCGGGTATAAGCTGCTCATCAGGCCCAAAAATGCGTTTACCTTTAAAAGTAACCTCCCCCTCATCTACTTTCAGTAAGCCATAAATACATTTCAAAAGGGTCGACTTTCCACTTCCACTTTCGCCAAGAATAGCTAGAATGTTTCCTTTTTTGATGTCGAAACTGACCTGACTTACGCCTGATGATTGTTCGGTTTGGTACTGCTTGGTTAAGTTTTTAACGCTAATGATAGGTTCTTCCACAGATGCAAAGATAGATATTTTGGTACAAAAAGAGGTTGCATCAAGTTCTCTATTGACTATAAAAACAGGGCATAAAAGTATTTTATACCCTGTTAGGTTTATTTGGTTGTGTATGTTTTAATGTAGTCCGAATGTAATACCGAAGGACATATTCTTCAATCCTTTTTGCTCTGGGCTATCAAACATATCATTAAAATAATATTTGGTGAATAAACCAATACTGCCATAGCCAATACGAGCAGTACCACCGTAACGGAAAGATTGAAAATGATAATCATCTCTTATTTTAACCTTACCATGCTCATCGCTAATTTGTTTTACTTTTCCATTTAAAAGGAAACTCACTTCTGGGCCGGCTACAAAATAAAAGCGTTTGCTACCATGCTTCTCATTCGTGCGGAATTCGAAATTCAAAGGAATATGTACATAACTATTGGAGAATCTATTTTTGCTATAATGAATGTCATCATTTACATAAGTTAACTCCGGTTGCCCTCTTTGGATTGTAATATCTTTTCTTAAACGGATCATAGTCCAGTCGAAACCACCTGCCACATACAACTTAAAATTCGGATTAAATCGGTAACCAAATTGAATCACATCAAAAGAAAAAGTACTGGTTTTAGATCCTCTGTAACTCAAAAAATCATTTTTAGGTGACAAAGTGAAGCTTCCGTTATCAATCAGCCTGGAGAATCCCCAATCTACCCTGGTAATTGTAATCCCACCCATAAAACGTCCTTTAGAAGCATTAGGAGTACTTGCCGTATCCTTTTTACCTACACTTACACCGATACCGTATCTCATGTCAAAACGTTTCATCTTTTTCTTTGAAGTGCTGTCTTGCTGAGCTATTGCCTTACCAGTCATTGCACAGGTAAGCCCGCTCACCAAAAGTGCTGCAAAAAGTATTCTATTCATATTGTTTGGTTTATTTGTGTTTCTTTGAATTGAATTTTATAAATCCGATGTTAATCGCAATAAGTGAAGAATTATCATCGTCATCAGTTTTAAATTGCAAGAGCTTCTCCTCCCTTTTGTCCAGTTTATCCACAACAAAATTAATCAGGTCACCAACATTTCTAATCCCTTTTTTCTCAACCTGATCATTCTCATTGATCACCTCATCAATACCCGTTACCAGCGATTGATCAGATGCCAGCACCAGAGTATTTGAATTTACGACTGGCTGTAACCTCTCTACCACAGCATGAAGATGCATATCCTCCTTTATTGGTTGCATCACCATTAAATCTTTTTTAATATTTGTTGCCCGAACTGTATCAATTGCCTTAACTACAGCTATTTTATTTTTCACAGTAAGCTTGGTTGAGGCAGTTCTATGTGGAGATTGGGTGCCCGATTCTTTCTGAATTGAAATTGGTGCGGCCTTTTCCACTAAAGGGGGAATAAAATGATCCAGCGCATACAACTGAATCTTCTCCTCTTTAGTAAGCAATAAGCTCATAATAACAATAGCAACTGCTGCCGCTGCTGCAAACCAATATAAAGGAAACTTCCTTTTAACAGGTTTAATTTCCAGATGTTTTTCAATACTTGTCCAAAGCCCAGCAGAAGGTTCAATTTCTGCATTTTCAAACCGATCCTTAAACAGCTGATCCATTTCTTTATCCCGCATATGCTGTATGATTTATGTCTTCCATTCTAATAATTTCTTCCCTTAAAATTGCTCTGGCTCTAGACAACTGAGACTTACTAGCCCCTTCTGAAATACCAAGCGTTGCTGCAATTTCTTTATGTGTATAACCTTCAATTGCATACATATTAAAAACAATACGATAGCCATCAGATAGCTTTTGAATAATTCTCATGAGATCTTGAAGGCCAAGCCTGCTAAAATCAAAGTTAGTAGAAGGTTGTTCATGTGCTTCTTCAATCTGTACCAGGTTCATATTTTTCAGATTCTTTCTATAACTTTCGATTGCCGTATTAACCATAATCCTCCTGATCCATCCTTCAAAAGCACCCTCACCTCGATACTCTTTTATCTTTTCGAACACTTTAATATAAGCCAACTGCAATACATCTTCAGCCTCCATTTTATCTTTGGTATAGCGCATACAAATAGCCAGCATTTTAGCAGCCGTCTGTTTATAAAGCGCTTCCTGCATCTGCCGGTTACCGGCTTTGCATCCATTTAGCAGTTCATCTATTCTATATTGCGTCAATTCCATTTGTGTTTGATGTATAGAAGATGAAGGAATTATTGAAAAGGTTGCATGAGGTTAAAAAAATAGCTATAAATAAAAATAGCTCCTTAACAGGAGCTATCATAATATTTTGGGATTTACTTAGGAATCATGCTTTTTACGGTAATGCTTATACCATTTTACAGCCATCATAATCACAACCGCAAAAACAATTAAACCAATAAGACCATAAACCCAGTCGACCGCACTTTTTAAAACTACAGTAAATACAATTGCAACCAGCAAAATAGTAGCTACCTCATTCCATAAACGAAGTTGAAAAGAACTAATTTTACATTTACCATGCTTTAGCTGTCTCATGATATTCTGGCAAATAAAATGATACACCAATAAAGCAGCTACAAAACCTAGCTTTACATGGAACCAGGGCATAGTTAACAACCAGGGCCGTATACAAACCATCCCTACTCCTGCAAGTACGGTTAGTAGCATAGCAGGTGTAGTAATGATGTTCCAGAGCTTACGCTCTATTTTTTCATATTCCTTTTGAAGGATATTGCGTTCAATTTCAGGTCTGTCATTCGCCTCAGTATGATAAATGAATAAACGCACACTATAAAACAATCCTGCCATCCAACTTACCACAAAGATGATATGAACAGCCATGACGTATAAATAGTATTTCTCCATTAAGCTTAGTATTTAAATTCCTTAATTACCTCTATAGCGTATTTTACGTTATCAAAAGGAATATCAGGCATAATACCATGACCAAGGTTAAAGATAAAGCCATTCTCACCGCGCATACGCTCAAACAATCTAAGTATCTCTTTTTTGATGACAGGTTTGTTGGCATATAAAATATGTGGATCAAGATTTCCCTGCACAGCAATACCAGCAGGTAGGCTCTTTTTAATATTTAAAAGATCTGCGTTCCAGTCTACCGAAATTACATCCGGTTTGGCAGTTGCCATAATTGGAGCAAAAACGGAACTTCCTTTACAGAAAGAAATTACAGGAATGTCTTTTCTATTTAGATTGGCAATAATTTCCTGAATGTAACGGTGAGAGAATTCCTGATAATCATTCCATGATAGCGCTAAAGCCCAACTATCAAAAATCTGAATAGCATTAACACCGGCAGCAATCTGCAGATTCAAATAATCGGCAGTAACCTTTGCAATTTTAGCCAATAGTTTATGCGCAATCTCTGGCTCGTTATGCATCAACAATTTAGTTAATTTAAAGTCCTTTGATGAACCACCCTCAACCAGGTAACTCATTACGGTAAACGGTGCACCGGCAAAACCGATTAGTGGAATACTTCCATTTAAACGTTGCTGTATCACTTTAATTGCATCTGCAACATATTGTAGCCTATCCAATACATCTACCTCCAAAGCATCCACATCTTTCAGTGTACGCACAGGATTTGCAAACTTTGGCCCAACGCCTTGTGTAAAGCTCAGGTCTCCACCCATAGCCTCTCCGGTAACCAGGATATCTGAAAATAAAATAGCAGCATCAATACTCAACAAATCAACCGGCAACATCGTTACATCAGCAGCAATCTCAGGTGTTTTGCACATTTCAAGAAAGGAGTATTTATTTTTAATCTCCCAATACTCTGGCATAAAACGACCTGCCTGACGCATCATCCATACTGGTGGACGTTCTGTTTGCTTTGAAAATGCTGCATCTAAAAATAACGTGTTCATCTGTTCTAAATTTCTCCTCTATTTCTTTTATAAACTGTTTACTTCTTTCTCTATCTTACTAATTATATCTAATGCTTTAGGTGTTACCGCAAGCTCTTTTGCTTTTTCAAGGTAGGCAGCACTACGTACTTTATCTTTCTTCCTTAGGGCCAGATTAGCCAAATGAATCATCACAAAAGCTTTATCATTCTTTCCACCTAAAGGAAAACGACTGGCTATTTGAAAGTGAAATTCTGCAGCCTCATAATCCTCCTTTTTTAAAGCAATATTGGCCCGCATAAACTCGTAATAACCACGTCTGTTTTTAGCTAACCGATCAGCATTAGGCACCTCATTTAGCAATTGCTCTGCACGCGCATGGTCGCCATTTTTAAAATGTTTTGAGGCCAGCAATATAGAACTGTGCTTAAAGTGGCTCCACAAAACAAAGGCAAACAAAAAGCCGGCAATAGCTGCCAGCTGATATTGATCATAAAAAAGGCATACCAGGATCGCGATAGCAAAAACTGCCATCAGGGCATACCTGCCTTTTGAATTATACATTAATGAATATCCGTGAATTTATAGCCTACACCTCTGATCGAATGAAAATAAACCGGGTTTTTCTGATCTGGCTCAAAATACTTTCGGAAAGTCAAGATGAAGTTATCTATCGTTCTTGTAGATGGATAAACGTCATAATTCCAAACTGTTTCCAAAATCTGTTCGCGTGATACAGCTTCATTTTTACGCTCTATCAGCAATTTCAAAAGCATAGTTTCCTTTTTGGTTAAAGGCACAATCACACCATCATCCTGTTTCAACTCAAACGAGTTAAAATAAATGGTTTTATCACCAATTTTATAAGAGTTTATTTCTTTTAAATCGTCAGCTTTCATGCTGCGTTTTACCAGAATGCCTACTCTTAAGATCAGTTCTTCCAGGTTAAAAGGTTTTACCAAATAATCATCGGCTCCCTTTTTAAGTCCCATTACTCTATCTTCGCTGGTATTTTTAGCAGTTAAGAAAAGAATAGGTACTTCAGTATTTTCTAATCTGATGGTTTCACACACCTGGAAACCGTCCATTTCCGGAAGCATTACATCCAGGATAATTAGGTTAAAACGCTCTTCCTTAAAAACCTTTAAGGCCGTTTTACCATCTTTTACAGCATGTACTTTATAACCTTCAAGCTCAAGGTTTAATTTTATCGCATCTAATAAATGGTCTTCATCTTCAACCAGCAGTATTCTTAATTTCTGTTGCATAATCAACTAAATGTTATTTCAAAAATAGCACCTTGCGGTACGTTATCTCTAACGCTGATATCAGCGTCGTGGCTTTGTAATACTTCCTTAACAATAAACAGGCCTAAACCTGTTCCTTTTGATTTTCTGACATTCTCATCACCAACACGGTAAAATTTATCGAAAATAAGCATCTTTTCTGCATCAGGAATACCTGGCCCTTTGTCAGATACCCTTAAAAAAGGATGACCATCTTTCTCCATCAATTCAACAGATACATCTGCACAAGGTCCAGAATACTTCACTGCATTCTCAACAAGGTTCGTCACTACCGAAGAAAGTGCAAACTGATCGCCCATCACTTTAATTCCCGGTTTAATTACCGGAGTGATCAACTGCTCACATCCACACGAATGCACCTGCAGCCTGTCTGTAATCTTAGTTACCAGTTCAGAAAAGTCAAATTCCTCCTTAGGGAAGGAATAAGAGCGGTTTTCTATCTTGGTAGCCAGCAACATATTCTCCACCAGATCATCCAAACGCTCAATATCTTTTAATGAATTACTCAGCAAAGAAGTCTGCCTTGCTTTATCCAGATCACGTTTCACGATCGTTTGTATAGATAACTTTATAGCCGCTAACGGCGATTTTAGCTCATGTGTTACAGACAATAAAAAGTTTTGCTGCTGTTCGCGTAAACGCTCTTCTTTTTTAATAGACTGATGTAAAAAATAGGCACCAATACATAGTAAAAATAAAAATACCGATCCTTCTCCCATGACCATTGCCATTCTGGCAGGTTCCAGCCTTACCACCAATGTGCCCCAAGAGATGAGCTGCACCATTGCATAAAGCAACATGAAATAAAATATAATGATCGATTTCTTCAAGATTACCTGTATTTACTGTATAAATATACCATTATTTACTTGTTCCTGAAAACAACATCAAGACTATCAAAAATGGCTCTTTTTGCTTTTTCAAGTTCAATTTTTGTATGTGCAGCAGAAACAAAACCTACCTCATAGCCTGAAGGGCCTAAATAAATGCCCCTGTTCAGCAATTCCCTATGCATTATCTTAAATTTCTCCATGCTATTGTGGTCAATATCATCTGCAGTCTGAATCTTGTCCTTATCCGTAAAAGCAATCCAAAAAATAGAACCCACATAAAACACCTTTACTTTGTAATTTCTGGCTGTTGCAAAACGCTGTATACTCTCTGCAAATTCGCCAGCTTTATTGTTCAGATCTTTATAAAACCCTGAACGCAGCAATTCTGTCAGTTGAGCAATACCGGCAGCCATGGCTACAGGGTTACCAGAAAGTGTTCCCGCCTGGTAAACCCCTCCATCAGGAGAAATATGTCCCATAATTTCGGCAGAAGCACCATACATACCTACAGGCAAACCACCACCGATAATTTTACCATAAGTAACAATATCAGGTTTCACACCATAATAAGCCGCAGCACCTTCAAAACCTAACCTAAAACCGGTAATTACCTCATCAAATATCAATAAAGCTCCATTTTCCTTACAAATACCTTGTAAGAAGGTTATATAAGCAGCATCCTGCATCAATAAACCATTATTTGCCGGGATACCTTCAATAATTACTGCTGCAACCTGATCCTTAAACTGATCAAAAGCTTGTTTCAAAGCCTCAGTATCGTTTAAAGGTAGTACGATGGTTTCCTGTGCAAAAGCCTTAGGTACACCAGCAGATGAAGTTTCACCGAAAGTAACCAAACCTGAACCTGCTTTTACCAATAATGAATCACTATGACCGTGGTAGCAACCTTCAAACTTAATAATCTTATCTCTACCGGTATATCCACGTGCCAATCTAATGGCTGACATTACGGCTTCTGTACCAGAGCTGGTAAAACGTATTTTTTCAACAAACTTGTTGTTTTTAATAATCAGCTCCGCCAGTTCATTTTCCAAAGCAGTTGGCGCACCGAAGCTCATGCCATTCTGCATTACCTCAGTAACCTTTTCCCTTACCTTTGCATGGTTATGTCCCAGGATTAATGGTCCCCAGCTACCGCAAAAATCTATAAATTGATTGCCATCTGCATCCCATACAAAGCAGCCGTCCCCTTTTTGAATAAAAAGTGGAGTGCCATAAACCGACTTAAAAGCCCTAACCGGAGAGTTTACACCTCCCGGGAAATAGTTTTTCGCCTTTTCGTATAATTCTGCAGACTTTTCTCTGGAAATATCCGGCTTACTACCTGTGTTTACAGGTACATCGCCTTCATTTCCTGAAAACATTTTTTTTAAAGATTCTAACATATGCTTATTTCAATTCTGTGTGTCCTATTGTTTCCAACAAAGCACAACTTACATCCAATTCTTTTCTACAATATCCCTGATGTGGTAAGTCGTGATGATGCTTGCCCCTGCACGCGCAAAAGCATGCATGGTTTCCATTACTACTTTTTGTTCGTCTATCCAGCCTCTTTGTGCTGCTGCTTTAACCATCGAATATTCTCCGGATACATTATAGCAGGCAATCGGCACATCAGTATGCTGCTTTAGGTTATGCATAACATCAAGGTAAGCCAAGGCAGGTTTTACCATTAATACATCAGCACCTTCACTTTCGTCTAGCAAAGCTTCTCTTAAGGCCTCATTACCATTTCTAAAATCCATCTGGTAAGCCTTTCTGTCACCTTTACTTGGCGCACAGTCTGCAGCTTCCCTGAATGGTCCGTAGTAAGCTGATGCAAATTTGGTAGCATGCGACATAATCGCAGCATTTGCATGACCTGCTCCGTCCAATACACTCCTTATTGCAGCTACACGTCCATCCATCATATCAGATGGAGCCAACATATCTGCTCCTGCTTGCACATGAGTAAGTGCCATTTTAGCGATAACCTCAACAGTTTCATCATTTTGAACGTAATCATCCTTTAATATACCGCAATGTCCATGTGTGGTATAAGAACACACACAAACATCAGTTACAATATAAAGGTCATCACCAAAGTTTTTCTTCAATAAACGTACAGCTGAAGGAACCAGAGAATGATCATGATAGGCAGATGCAGCATTTTCACTTTTCTCATCCCCCACACCAAAAAGCATAATCTTGTTTACGCCCAGTTTTAATCCCTTCTCTACATCCCTTACCAATGTATCTTCCGAAAAATGACTGATACCCGGCATTGCATCTAACGGATGAACAACGTCTTTTCCCGGAACAACAAAGTATGGATAAATGAACATGTCTTTAGATAACCGTGTTTCGGCTATCATCTCTCTCACAACAGGATTTTTCCTTAATCTACGCGGACGGTGTAACATATCTTTACTCTTTAATCTTTGTTCCTTGTTTTCTTACAAATCAATTCCAAAAACGGCTTCAGCTAAGCCGATTTCATCAGGAGAATAAGGTAAAATCACCTTCACTCCCATTTCTTCAAACTTTTTAGCGGTAGAATTGCCAATCGCAATTACCTTTTGCCCTGGATCCAATAGGTTATCCACAAAATACGCCTCCACATTTGATGGACTTGTAAATATGAGCACCTCAGCATAAGTCTGAGCTATATTTTCTTCAATAACCGTTTCGTAAATCGGCAGATCAACTACTTTTGTATCTGGCTTTAACGCTTTTTGAATGCTCAATAATGAATCCTGCGCTCTTGGGAACAATACTGTTTTTCCCGCAACAGCCTCAGCAAACAATTCAGCAACCTCATCTATATCACCACCTTCACCAACATAATCAGCCACATGACCCATTCTTCTTAATGAATCTTCAGATCCCTTACCTGCTACACCAAACTTTACATGCTTAGGTAGCATTGGTTTCAGCTGAAAGAAATAGTCTACACTATTTCTACTGCTAAAGAAGATCCATTCTATATGTTTTAAGTAAAACGGATCTAAAACGGTTACAATTGGAAAAGTACGGATCAACGATCTCGCATCTATTTCTATATTGTGCTTTGCAAGTGCTTTTCTAAAATAATTATGCTCGCCAACTTCTCTGGAAATAAAAACCTTAGCCGGAAGCTTCCTATCTGCACTAAACTTAGTTACAATTTTTTCGGCCAGTCCATCCAGATTTCCTACCCGATAAAACAAACGATCAGGGAAGTCTTCATCAGTCTCTGCCTTTGAAGTCCAGACCTCATATTGTCCCTCTTCCTTTTTACAATAACAGCCCAAAGGCATGTGACAACCGCCTTCAAAAAGGTTTAACACCTTACGTTCTACAGCAATCTCATCCGCCGTTTCCTGATGGTGTATTTTTTGAAGCGTATCGAACAATTCATTATCATTTTCCCTGATTTGGATCGCAAGCGCACCTTGTGCAGGAGCTGGAACCACATCAGTAGGATCTATCACCTCAACATGAAATTCAGAAAGATCAATGTTTAAGCGGTTCACTCCAGCTTTAGCGATCATGATGGCATCATAATCCTCATCCCTTAATTTTTGAATACGGGTAGGTACGTTACCTCTTAAATCTTCAATATTTAAATCCGGGCGAAGTGCAAGCAATTGAGCTTTACGTCTGTTCGATGAAGTTCCAACCATTGCTCCCGTTTTTAAAGAAAATTTATGGGTGATGTTTACGCAATCCTTAAGGATCAGTAACAACTCAGATGGATCTTCGCGCTCAGTTACCGCAGCAATAGTTAATCCGGCAGGATGTACGGTAGGTAAATCTTTATGTGAGTGTACCGCAATATCGATGGTACCACCTAAAAGCTCTTCTTCCAGCTCTTTAGTAAAGAAACCTTTACCCTCAAGTTTATCCAACCTAAGATTTAAAATCTTGTCGCCCTGAGTTTTAATGATCTTCAATTCAGCCTCAACACCGATAGCTGCTAATTTATCTTTAATGAAATTGGCCTGCCATAAAGCCAGGTCGCTACCTCTTGTACCTATAATAAGTCTTTTCACGTTGATTGCTATTTTTTTGGCAAATTTAGCTATTCTTTACCAATATCTCCTTTGCCATTACCATTGGAACGCTGATGTATTTTTTTTCCATGTAATTCATCACTTTTTCCAATACTAATCTTGAATTTTCATCCAGATTATTGATCTCCTCGGCAAAGATCCCATTGATAGCAGTATGCTTAATTTCCTTAATTTTCTCCGGAACGCAGCTCATAGCGATTTCAATTTTGCGCTGACGCAATACCAATTCAAAATCTTTGATATTTTCATCGATAATGTGCTCGGCATTTACCAGCTCATCATAGCGTTCCTGAATATTTTTACGGGCAGTCTCTTTTAAAGATTCAACCTCGATGTAGTGTATTGGGAAGTTTTTAACCACTTCAGCAGCGGTGTCATTAGGAATGGCCAAATCAACGATTACCTTTTTAGCGGTATCCCCATTCAGCAGTTTTCTATAAAGCGCTTCAGTAACAATAGGTTCGGTAGCTCCTGTACAAGTAATAATCACGTCAAATCCCTGATCATAATTTTCAAGCGCTGTAAGCGGATAAGCTGTACCATTCAGTTCTTTAGCCAGTACTTCTGCATTTTCAAGTGTTCTGTTAAAAACCGAGAAGTTAGAGTACTTATGCTTTTTAAGATATTGAGCTAAATTCTTATTTGTTTCACCCGCACCAATGATCAGTAACCTCGAGTTGGCGCACATCTTAAGATCACGCAGCTTACGGTAAGCCAAAGAAACAACTGAAACTGGATTTTTAGAAATATTGGTATGTGTATAAACTTCCTTCGCTGTTTTCACAACTCTGTTCATAATCATCCGCATATAATCTCCGGTAAATCCTGCAATGCGGCAGGCTTCATAAGCCTTACGAATCTGGGCAAGAATCTCCTTTTCGCCTACAACCAAGCTTTCTAATGAGCAAGAAGTACGTAACAGATGATTAAAAGCTTCTAACTGTTCATATACAGATACATTTTCAACAAACTGCTCCATATACTGTGGTGGCAAGCCCATATCCAGTACAGTTAAAAAACGAAGAATAAAATCTTTATCTAAATTATCTGAAGCAGTGAATACAAATTCAACTCTATTGCACGTTCCTACATAGAATATTTCCTTAACACCTAACTCTGATTGAATGTTTCTCAACCTATCGTCCAATGTTTGCTCACATATTACCAATTTGCCTAAGGACTTTAGGTCAATCTGTTTATGCGTGAAAGCAATGATCTTTAAATATTCCAAAATAATAGTATCCTGTTTGTTTTTAGCGAAACAAAAGTAACAAGACAAGGCTGTTCCACTGTCATTATGCTGTAATTAAGAGCTATTTAGAAAGATTTTAAATAAATACAAGTAGCTAAACATCCATATTTTAATTTTGTTATATTGTCTAAACACCATACAGGTAGCTATATATGATTAAAAAGGAACACTTTACACTAAGCGGCGCATCAGGAAAAACGATTCTTGGCGATTGGACTTATGACGATAAAAACACAAATCCCGACACTATAATTTTCATTCACGGCTTTAAGGGCTTTAAAGATTGGGGGGCACACAACTTAACAGCGGCATTTTTCGCTTCCAATGGGTATAGATACCTCAAATTCAACCTGTCTCACAGCGGAGTTACCCCGCAAAATCAAAATGACGTAACCGATATGGATGCTTTTGCCAGCAATACCATCAGTAAAGAGCTTTCAGATCTGGAAACAGTAATCGATTATGTCGACACCACCTTTCCATCTACTTCCATTTACCTGATAGGGCATAGCAGAGGCGGTGGTCTGGCAATTATTCAGGCAGCAAAAGATCACAGGATCAGTAAACTCATTACCTGGTCTGCCATTTCCGATTTCTCCAGCCTTTGGAAAAAAGAGCAGGAAAAGGAGTGGATTCAAACAGGCAAAATCTTTGTAGAGAATGCCCGTACAAAAGAAAAAATGCCTTTAAATAATACATTACTGGAGGACTTCAATAAACACAAAACACATTTTAACATCATAAATGCTGCAAAGCGTGTACATATCCCCTGGTTAATTTTGCATGGCGACGACGACGTTAATGTTAAGTTTAGTGTAGCACAAGAATTAGCACAAAATCAACTGAACGCTAAGATTCAAAAGATTGAGGGGGCAAATCATGTATATGGTGCATCGCACCCATATACATCAGATCAATTACCCCCTCATTTATATGATGTTGCTGAAAAAAGCCTGGCATTTTTACGATCTACATCGGCAATAGACCATCTTTAACCATTTGGTTAATCAAGATTTTAGGATAGCTATTTGCAAAGTTATCAATTGATGCAGGATTAACCGTTTCTGTCTGCGCAGACCAAACCAGCTTATTATCATCCATGCTATACAAATTGGTCTCCAGGAAATACTTTTTATCAGTTACATAATATCCCGGATCATAAAACATAGGGCGCCAGTAGTTATAGTAGCTATAAAATCCTCCATACCATCCATAATACGGATAAGGGGCATAACCCATCGATCCTGGAACATATCTGGTTTCACTTTCCTTGTTTATCAATGATATCGTAAGAATGTAGTTAGCCCCAGAGTTCTGAATTCTGGATAACAACTCTCTTTCTGATGGCAACTTCTGGTAATAATCAGGACTAAAATATTCGGTACTCTTTACCACCTTAACGCCTTTTACCGCAGCTTGCGATGCCCACGCATTTTCCAGTTTAGTCCTGACTTCCATGTTTCTGGTCAGCGAAGCGATAAAGACGGTCCTTCCGCTCAACATTGTTCCTCTTGCAGAAGAACTAACCCATGATCCGGTTACTCTTGTTGCCGGGCTGCAAGACCACAGTATTCCACTTATCAGCAGAATAGCAAAAAAATTTACTTTTTTCATAATCTAGATTTTTAAGCTTATAACATTTTTCCACAAAAAATGTTTCTGTTTTATTAAGCTTATATCTTGATTACTTCGCCTTTACAAGTTCACTCACCCTATAAACAAAGAATATACATACCACAATCATTACTGAAACCACTATGCCTAAAATATCGTAATTCGCCAATGGACTGCTTTTAGTTTCTTGTGTCACAATTAAACCAGCACTTAATGCAGCTACCCCGCCTGCCATTTGTTGTAATGAAGCATTTACACTCATAAATGCACCACGATCTTTTACATCAGGAACACTCATAGTGAGTGTCGTAGCTGGAATCATCCGACTCATAATCCCCATAAATAACACCATATTAATTACTACCACCTCCCATAATGGAACAGGACTAAGGTTTGTATAGATTAAAATAAGTATAATAGCTAATACGGAACCTCCGGTAAACAACATAAACTTATCTACTTTATCACTTAATTTCCCGACTAAAGGCATAATAACGATAGAAGCCAAACCGGTAAACATAAATACCATAGGTAGCTCTTGCTGTGTAATGTTAATATTATTGATTAAGTAAGCACTACCAAAAGGCATTAACATAAAACCACCAACACTCATAAAAGCAGTCGCAATAAAGCCTGTTTGGTAAGAACGATTGGAAAGCGCATGCCACAAGTGTAAAAATGGATTCTTATCCGACTGTAAAGCAAGATGCTTGTCAATAGGCTTCACCGTAAACAAAATCGTTATCCCAATCATAATAGACAGAATCACAATCATTAAAAATGACGAATGCCAACCCCATATATTGGCTAGATAAAGGCCTATGGGAATACCCAAAACCTGACTCGCTGCAAATCCCATTTGCACAACACCCATCACCCTGCCACGCTGATGAACAGCAAAAATATCAGTAATAATGGTCATCGATATCGCGCCAATTACCCCACCAAATAGCCCGGTTATAATCCTTGCCCCTAAAAGCATCTCATAACTGGTAGATAGGGCACAGCACAACGTACCGACGATAAATCCCGTATAAAAAAATAAAAGCAACTTTTTACGGTCAAACTTATCGGCAAAACCAGCCGCCAGAATACCTGATGCCCCTGCGCTAAAAGCATAGGAAGAAACCACTAATCCAAATCCCTTAGGAGTCATGGATAAAGATTTCATTAAAAAATCGCCAAGCGGCGCTAGTACCATAAAATCCAGCACTATAGTAAATTGTAATAAAGCCAGCAAAGCAATTACCAGGATTTGATAAGAACTGAAAGGTTCGGCTGTAGTTTTTGTAGTTTGTTCCATTATTAAATATGATAAATCAGTTCCTATTGTTGGTTTAAGTTAATACCTCACAGTGATATCCATTTTTCATGACCAGAGCAATGACCTCTTCAAGTGTTAGTGGTGAAGATACAATACGTAATACACAATCTACATCATGTACATCTACTGTCCATTGCCCAATCCCATGTTCTTCCATAATTTTACCGACATACCTTTTATCATCTTCTGTTTGTATATTGGTTTTAAAAAGCAGGATATCCTCAATATTAATGTCCATAGTTTTAAGTTTTAGTTATGATGAGTTCACAAACAAACTCCCTTTATTTTTTCAAACCCTTAAGCACCAAATCAAAAGCACTCCAAAGCACCTCATCTGTTAAAACAAATGGCTTTCCGCTCAAGGTTTTTCCTTCAGTGTGAAAACGAAGCAGGCTATATAAAGGTCCAAAGGCTACACTCCAATAAGCTTCCAAAGGCATAGCGGCAATCTCCCCCCTCTCAATCGCATTGTGCATAAACTTTCCGAGAGGTTCCTTAAAAATCTCTCCAAAAGTTTCAAAAATCTTTTCCTGATAAGTAGAACTACGCAATTGTTCTATCATCTGGGCAGTTAATGGATTTTCGAGGACACACTTTGCTCGGTTTTTCCACTGCTGTCTCAACCCCTCAGCAAAAGAACTTTCAGAATCAAAATCTTCCAGCATAATAGCACCCATTCGATGCACCTCTTCTATACCTATTTTAAAAATCAAATCGTCCTTATCCTTATAATAAATGTAAAGTGTAGCTACAGAAATTCCGCAGGCTCTGGCCAGCTTATTCATAGTAAAACCCTCAAAACCAACCTCAACCAAAAGCTCAATAGCCTTTTGCTTTACCAGCTCAACTTTATTTACATCTCTTACCCGCATATCACTTTAATAACCCAACAAATATAAATGAATATTCATTCACTTATTTAACTTATTTGTAAATAATAATTTATCATTAGCAAACTATTTCAACAGGCAATGGTTATAAGTTCAGTTTTCAATACTCCGGTTTATGAAAAAGCTTCTTTGCATGCTATTCTTCTTCTGGTTTAATGCTGTCAACATCTCCTTTGCACAGCAAGAAACCCCTCGGCATATGGTGCAAGTTTACTGGGATGATGATTTTATAAACTTTTATGGTCATGGTACCGACAGAGCTTATACTGATGGCACCCGTTTTACCTATTTTTACACAAAAAAGAAGCCTTCCCGTTTTATCATTGACCGCTTAATGCCCAAAGCAGGAGACAGCAGCCTAAATGTATTTGGCCTTGGGTTGGCACAAGTAATTTTTACCCCTGATAAGATAATCAACCCAAATTTCCAACCAAATGATTATCCATGGTCTGGAAGCGCATTTATCACACACAGCCTTTATTCATATAACGAAAAGCAGAAGTATGATTTCCAGACAGAATTGGTTCTTGGCGTTAATGGACCTGCTTCATTGGCCCGCCAAGCTCAGGAAATGATTCACCATCTCATCGATGATGAACAACCACAGGGATGGAAGTATCAATTCGGGAATAGCCTGATACTGAACCTGAATTTCACAGCAGAGAAACAATTATTGCACTATGGCAACTTTCTGGAAGTGATTGGAGGTGGACAGGTGCAGGTAGGAACAGGAATAAACGCTGCTTCAGCATATTCCATTATCCGGATTGGAAAAATGAATCCCTATTTCCAAGGGTTAATGACACAATACGGTCGCTCGGCAACAAGAAGCAAAATACAGTTTTATTTAGTGATCAAACCCAGAGTACAGTTGGTGCTTAGTAATGCTATATTACAGGGAGGTCTCAATGCCTCCCGCCCGGCCCCCATCCTTGTTCCGGGGAACAATGGAGGACCTCCTACCCTGCAATACTATCACCCCATCAGCAATTTCATAGCCAGCTATGCTTATGGACCAGTTCTAGTGCTCAACCGTTTCAGCATCTCTTCACTTCAGACCACAACGACCCCATGGATGAAAGGCTTGTATAGTATCACCTGGGGCAACCTTACCTTCAATTATGTTTTTTAAAACTTATTAAACCATTACATCAACCCAATTGCCATCTTCTTTAATCAGGTCAATCAGGTCATCCAATGCTCGTGCAGTGTTCACATTTTTCTTTACCACCTCTTTACCACGGTACAAAGTAATTTTATCTGGTCCAGTGCCAACATACCCATAATCAGCGTCAGCCATTTCCCCGGGGCCATTTACAATACAGCCCATAATACCTATTTTAATACCTTTTAAATGATCTGTCCGAGAACGGATCAGCTGGGTAGTTTCCTGTAAATCAAACAAGGTACGCCCACAACTTGGGCAAGAAATATACTCTGTTTTGGAAATACGTGTGCGTGTAGCCTGAAGAATCCCAAAACCAGTTGCATTCATTAAAGATAAACCTACTGAAGCATCAGCATCTATCCAAATACCATCCCCCAATCCATCAGTAAATAACGCTCCTATATCAGTCGCAGCATATAACATCAGATCGTCGGCTTTTACTCCCGGATAGGTCCTTTTGATAATAACCGGAACCTGAAGGTTCAGTTTCATCAGCAAAATGAAAAAGCTTCTTTGTGCAGCCATTCCATGTACCGCAGAAGTCTCCAAAACCAGTACAACATTATCTTTTAAAATAGAAAGATCATTTTCTGTTACTTCCGCTGCATCCACTTTAACCAGATTCAACTGCTCATCCTTAAGCGTTACAGTCTTATATTCTTCTAATGACAAAAGTGGGTGACAATTGTGCTTATCCTTCAAAGAAAGCCAGGTATTGTAGTTATATACCTGTTTTAAATTCCCTGGAAAAGAGAAAGAAGGTAGCTTGTCTCCCAGATAAACCAAATCACAAGCCTGATCAGCAAGGTTATATTTATCCAGTCCGGCACTATATTTATAACCTACAGCAGTTAAAAAATAAGGATCTTTTAAGTTCTCAGCACTTACATCCAGCATCACTATAGGATGGTGATGTCCACCGATATGTTGCACTGCAGTAGTTTGCCTTCTATTGTATTCGTAAGGACTATAAGGTAATGCTGCAAAGCAGATTTCTGTCTCCGGGTTAAGACGTTCACTTTGCTTCGGCTCAATTGTTCTTTTCTCATAACGTAAAGCCAGCGCTTTTGCTACAGGAGCTTCAAATTCAGGATCTTCTGTTAAGGATACCCGAATGGTATCTCCCAAACCATCTTCCAGCAAAGTCCCAATACCCACAGCAGATTTAATGCGACCATCTTCGCCATCACCAGCCTCTGTTACCCCCAAATGCAAAGGATAATTCATCCCTTCTTTCACCATGGTTTCGACAAGTAAGCGATAAGCCTGCACCATGACCTGCGTATTGCTCGCCTTCATAGAGATAACCAGATTATAATAGTTAAGATCTTCACACATACGGATAAACTCCATTGCCGATTCAACCATCCCACAAGGTGTATCACCATAATGACTCATGATGCGATCTGACAAGGAACCGTGATTGGTACCAATACGCATGGCTGTACCATACTCTTTACAGATTTTTACCAGAGGTGTAAATTTCTTGTATATGCGTTCCAGTTCAGCCTGGTAAGCCTGTTGGGTATAGTCTATATTTTCAAAACGTTTTTTATCGGCATAGTTGCCTGGATTTACCCTTACCTTTTCAACAATACGAGCTGCAGCCTCTGCAGCATTTGGTGTAAAATGAATATCGGCGACCAATGGAACAGTATAACCGCGTAATCTAAGCTCCTTTTTAATATTAGCCAGATTTTCTGCCTCTTTCATACTTGGCGCTGTAATGCGCACATATTCGCAACCAGAATTTACCATTCTGATGGTTTGCGCTACAGTCCCCAAGGTATCCATGGTATCTGTAGTAGTCATAGATTGAATACGTATTGGGTTTAAGCCACCCATGGGAACATCACCAATGGTAACCTCACGGGTCAAAAACCTCGAGTATTGTGTTAAACTATTACAATACCCACCATTTAAAGCACTTATTAATGTATGTTGACCTATTACTTCTTCCATCATTTGTAAATCTGATACAAAGATAAAGATTAAGTTTATAACTGTAATGTCAGATCAGCCGGTCTTTTATTACTAATGTATTTGCCAGCACATCGTGCAAACATTGCTGTTTTTTATTCAGAAAGCTATACAAATAGCCAAAAAACAAAGTCGCTACCGAAAAAAACTTTGCTGCATTTCGGCCAAATGAATTCTTCAGACTAATCCTGCTTCCGAAAATATCAGTTACTTTAATATTTAACAATCGCTTACCAATCGTACCCTGTTTTTCGGAGGCCTCAGCAATGCTCCCATAAATAAATTTAGCTATCGGAATAAGCGGTAAACCGGAAAGCGCGAGCATTACGCGCTGTGATTTTTCGGATACGAAAATAAAGGTCAGCAACACCAGAACAACGTAGGCCAATGTCAGAAAGAAATAATCTATCGCCGAGGCCAGCAAACGCTGATCAAAAGCAGCAAAATATTGTGGTGCAGTAACCTGATGGGTAAAACCAAAAAGCTCACGGAGTTCAGGTAACTCGTGAGCTTCTTTATAATCATCCATCCCCGGCTTTCTAACAAAAGTTCCGGCTTCGATATGTAATGTTTTTAACTGTTCTAACTGATATGGTCCCTCAGGTTTTCCGTTAATGACTACAGTATATTCAACATTTTCGTTAAGCATTCTTAAAAACCTAGTATCTATTCACTTCAAAGCTACTCAATCCACCATCAAAATTGATAAATATCTTGTTTGCTGAAGTTTTAAAATTCGGTGTTTCATAAATGTTATTATCTAGTTTGATGAAACCCGTAAACTCTTTAGAAGAAAGGCCCGTTTTAGCTTTGATTCTACAACCAGAAGCTGTAGGAATCGCTACCTTAACTTCTGCCATACCTGTTTTAACATTTACATCAGTAACCGGCAATAAAGCACCTAACTTAACGTCCAGAGCAGCAGCACCACCATCAAAATTAAACGTCCTTACTTTATAATCTGACATGTCAAAATCAGCTTCTCCCGCCCCCATACTCATATGAACTTCCCAGACAGGATTGGTATTCAGCTTCACACCTACGTGATTACCACCAGCATTCCAATTACCCTTACCTCTCATTTTTAAATTCAAAGTACTAACACTGTCACTACTTTCATTCTTTATTAACAGAAAAGCATTTCGTTTGCTATTTATATCAGCAGAAATCAAGCTATCTGTCTGCCCTTTAAGTTCAAATGTTGTTGCTCCACCCGAAATATTCAAGACTGTCTTTTTAGTCATTGAGTCAGCAACATACGGCAAAAACAAATGTTGCCCACTGGTAGTTCCCTCATCATCGTCACTATTATCGGAATTAGTCTCTTCAAAATGATCAATAATTGTTATTCTCCGGCCAGATGGCTCTTGTCCCTTAAAAAACAACAAAATCAAAGTAGCAACCAGAATAGCAATAGACACCACTCCGCCCACCTGCGATTTATTCTTATTAAAAAGGATGTTAACACCAGCAATGATTAAAAATATTGGCCAGAAACGCCATATACTACGCCAGTAAAAATGTATTACATTAAAGTTTTCCAAAAGAAGTACGCCGCCAATAAAAAGCAGAACAATACCCCACATTATTCTATCCAGCCTCATAACTATATGTCTTTTTTGGTAAATGGATCATTACTTTCAGTTGCTGTACCAGCATTCTGTTCCGGTGTAACATCAGGAGTAATCGGACTTGCCGGAGCAACAGGCTTTTCAGGTGTAACCGGAGGTTGTTCCGAATTCATCGGATCTTGATAATTCTGATTTTTCCAGCTTTCCCAGGCGTTATTATTTTTTGCTTTAATAATAAAGCTGGCACCTATCGCTACAAAAACCAGTGGCCATAATTTAGTCAACCTAAATCCATAAGGAATCAGATTAAACTCGTCCATCAAAAAATACATACCAATTACAAGCAAAAATAAACCTGCAACGGTACGTCCCGTTTCATTATTTTTTTTGTATGGTTTAAATTCACCTGATTTCTTCCAGGTCTCAAAACTATCATCCTTTACTGTTGATGATGTCCAGTTTTGAAAAGGACCCGCGTTTTCTGTACCACTCTTTGAATCACCAAACGGTTTTGTAGATTGAAATGCGTTGTTCTGATCTTTAAAATAATCGTTAAATTTTGAAAACCGTGCTTTCGGATCAACGTTTACCGGCACTACAATCCACATAATGATATAAACCAATATACCTGTCCCCATCAAAAAGATAGTCGAAAGCACAAAAAGCAGCCTGATTATAGTGACATCCACCTCCATATATTCAGCAATCCCAGACGATACGCCTGCCAACACCTTGTCGTGCTCATTTCTAAATAATCTCTTTTCCATGATAATTTCCCTCCTGTAAATTTAAAATCGCAGCGGCTTTAAAACTACCTCATCAACGTTTACACCCTTACTTAAATTTAAAATGGTGTATAAAGTTTTTGCAATATCCTCTGGTTGTACAAAACGTTCAGCTGGAATTTGTGTTCCTTCCCATGATGATGTTAATGTAGACCCCGGCAATATTGCGGTTACCTTTACATTGTGTATCGATAGTTCCTGCCTCAATACATCATTAAGACTAAGCAAGGCCGATTTAGTTACAGAATAACTACCTCCATTTTCTACTACCTGTTTGGCAGCTATAGAACAAATGTTAAAAATATGCCCTGATTGCTGTTCCCGCATGATTTTACCGAAATACTTCGATACATAATAGGCCGCTTTCAGATTTAAATTCAGCTGTTTTTCAAGTATATCATCCGTCTCATCCAATAAACTACCAGGCAAATAGGTCCCCGCATTGTTCACTAAAACATCTACCCTGCCCATCTTTTCTTTCACTGCATTACAAAATGCATACACATCATCTTTTATACTACAATCGGCCTGATAAGTAAACATGTCTGCTCCAGTGTACTTGAGCTCTTCAGCAAATCGCTCCAATTCCTGGGAATTTCTCGCGCAAATTGCAAGGTTATATCCATGTTCTGCCAGGTTAATCGCTATGGCTTTTCCAATACCTTTGGTACCTCCGGTTATGATTGCATTCATTGTTATACCTATTAATAAACCGCAATATTATAAAAAAGGCCTGCACAGCAAAACTTTGGGGAAAAGTTTTACTTAAAAGCCCATTCGGCCGGTTTCTAAAAGCAACCCCATGAGGTTTCAACTTTTTATTGTTTCTTTGTATTAATATTGCGTAAATACTATAGCTAATTTTTCATTGCATGAATTTCACCAATTTTGGCAGATATCTCCTTTTATTAAAGGCTGTATTTAGAAGACCTGAAAAATTTAAAATATATCTGCAAGCCATCTTTAAACAAATGGATTTTATTGGGGTTGGCTCACTAGGGTTAATTGCCATCATATCTACTTTTATTGGTGCAGTAATGACATTGCAGATCGCATTCCAGTTGGTTAGTGACTTTATTCCAAAAACGATTATAGGTTCGGTAAATCGTGACTCTACGATATTAGAGCTTAGTCCAACCATTAGTGCGATTGTGTTGGCGGGTAAAATTGGCTCTGCAATTTCTTCAGAAATTGGCACCATGCGCGTAAGCGAGCAAATTGATGCTTTAGAAATTATGGGCATCAATTCTCCAGGCTATCTTATTCTTCCTAAAATTATTGCCGGCATTACTATGGTTCCTCTATTGGTAATCATATCTATGTTCTTAAGTATTACCGGCGGTTATATTGGTGGAACTTTATCCGGTGCCGTGACTCCTGCCGACTATATGCAGGGCATTACTACTGACTTTAACCCCTATACCATTACAGTAGCTTTGGTTAAAGCATTCGTATTCGGTTTTATCATTACTTCGGTACCTGCTTATGAAGGTTTTTATGTAAAAGGTGGGGCCCTGGAAGTGGCTCAGGCAAGTACAAGGGCTGTTGTAATAAGCTGTATATCCATTTTAGCATGTGATTACATTGTAACCCAATTATTGCTATGATCGAAATTAAAAACATCTACAAATCATTTGGTGATAATGACGTCCTTAAAGGCATATCCGGTAAATTTGAAGCTGGGGTTACCAACTTAATTATTGGAGGTTCCGGTTCAGGGAAAACTACGCTGCTAAAGTGTATGATTGGCCTGCACCATCCCGAGCAAGGAAGTGTAGAATACGATGGCCGGGATTTTACCCTGATGAATTTCGAAGAAAAGATACAGATCAGAAAAGAGATCGGAATGCTTTTCCAGGGTTCTGCATTGTTTGACTCTATGACCGTTGAGGAGAATATCATGTTTCCTTTAAATATGTTCACGGAACAAAGTCGCAAAGAAAAATTGGAAAGGGTAAATTTCTGTCTGGAAAGAGTAAATCTGAAAGGTAAGAACAACCTTTTTCCGGCCGAACTTTCGGGAGGGATGAAGAAACGTGTGGGTATCGCCCGCGCCATTGCCATGAACCCGAAATATTTATTTGTTGATGAACCAAATTCGGGACTTGATCCTAAAACATCCATCGTAATTGATGAGTTGATAAAGGAAATAACCGAAGAATATCATACGACAACCGTTGTAGTTACCCACGATATGAACTCGGTAATGGGTATTGGTGACTACATACTTTTCCTTCACGATGGCAAAAAATTCTGGGAAGGTTCAAATAAAGAAATTGCCCACACAGATGTTCAAGAACTAAATGACTTTGTTTTTGCCAGTCGATTTATGAAGGCTGCAAAAGAAAAATTTTAATATATCCATTTTATGATAAGCCTGTTAACCCCCACTCACTGGAAAGATTATGAGTTAATTGATTGTGGTGATTTTGAAAAATTAGAACGTTTTGGCAATTTGATTTTGTCCAGACCAGAGCCACAGGCTGTCTGGAAAAAGACATTATCAGATCAGGAATGGAAAAAACAAACTCATATCAAATTTAAAGGTCGTTCGGCGACTTCCGGCGATTGGGTCAAGAGTTCTGCAAATCTGCCAGACAGATGGAATGTTCAGTATACCAATGATGAGGTAACCATCAATTTGCGTCTGGGCCTAACCTCTTTTAAACATGTTGGGGTATTTCCGGAGCAAGCAGTAAACTGGGATTACATTTCTTCTTCCATCAAAAAGTTCAAAACTCCGGTTCCGAAAGTATTAAATTTATTTGCCTATACCGGTGCAGCATCTTTAATCGCTAAAGCCGCCGGAGCAGATACTACCCACGTAGATTCTATTAAACAAGTTGTAAACTGGGCCAACGAAAATCAAGAGCTTTCAAAACTGAAAGATGTAAGATGGGTAGTTGAAGACGCCTTGAAGTTTGTAAAAAGAGAATTGAAACGCGGTAAGAAATACAATGGTATCATCTTAGATCCACCTGCATTTGGACATGGTCCCAATGGAGAAAAATGGAAACTGGAAGATCATATTCAAGAGATGATGATGGAGGTGGTACAATTGCTGGATGAGCAGGAGCATTTTTTAATCTTAAATACCTACTCATTAGGCTTCTCATCTGTAATTGTAGAAAACCTGATTAAAACTTCTTTTCCACAAGTTAAAAATCTGGAAACCGGAGAACTTTACCTTCAAGCCACTTCCGGTATTAAATTACCACTAGGTGTTTTTGGCAAGTTCAACTCTTTTAAATAATGAGCGCATAGTTATATAAACAAGGTGCCGGATACTCAAACCGGCACCTTTCTTTAAACACACTCAAACCCAATAACACCCTTACTGGTCAAGCTTCTTTTATTGGTTTAAGCTTCTTGTCAAAAAAGGAGCTTCCGGAAGGCTCCGGAAGCTTATCCTTATCAACTAAACTAAACCAAATAGTATCCTTGTATTTTTATTGCCGCCTCTCTTATTTAGAATGATTTTAAACATCACTGCAAGTATAGTGACTTATTTATAATAATTCCAAATAATATTAAAGTAATTTTAATGAATACGCCGTCAGCCGTTTTTTTATTCCTTTTAATACTGTTATACTTGTATAATTTTTATTACACTAACATCATATCTATGAAAATACCTCATCTGGCAGGCATTATTTTAATTAGCACAGCTACAATGGCTTTATTTACCAGCTGTGCATCCGACGCAAAAAAAGTGAGCGGAAAAACAAAGATCACCGCAGCCGGAGATACTGTAGCAGTGGAAACAGAAGAAGTGGATACTCGTAAACCGGTTGATACCGCTAAATATAACGCCTTATTATTGAAATTAGCTAATGGCGACACAACCGGCAAATGGCCGGTAAAAAACCAACCTTATCCATTGGCAGGTGCAATTCTGCCATTTAAACGTATTGTTGTTTTTTATGGAAACTTACATTCCAAAAAAATGGGTGCTTTGGGCGAATATCCTCCTAAAGAAATGTGGAGTAAGCTAAATACTGAAATTAAGCATTGGGAGAAGGTAGATCCATCTACACCCGTACAGGCAGGTCTTCACTATATTGCTGCTGTAGCGAGTGGTACACCGGGTAAGGATGGGAAATACATCAACAGAATGGCCAACAGTCAGATTGATTCGGTATTAGCCATTGCTAAAATGCACCCTAATACCATTGTATTTTTAGACTTGCAAGTTGCGCTAAGTAACATTAAATCCGAGCTACCTCATATAGAAAAATACTTACACCTTCCTTTTGTACACTTGGGTATTGATCCGGAGTTCTCTATGAAAGATGGCACCCTACCGGGCAAAAAAATTGGCACATACGATGCGGCAGACATCAACTTTGTTTCTCAGCACCTGGCTGATATCGTAAAGCAATACAACCTGCCTCCTAAAGTATTTGTTGTACACCGCTTCACTAAAAAAATGGTTACCAATTACCAAAATATTAAACTTCGTCCGGAAGTTCAAATTGTAATGCACATGGATGGATGGGGTGAACCTGAACTTAAAATGGGTACGTACCGTCACTTTATCTATTCTGAACCGGTTCAGTTTACAGGATTCAAATTATTCTATAAAAACGATTTGAAGAAAGTGCCAAACAAATTAATGACACCTGAAGATCTAATGAAATTAAAACCGGTACCGATTTACATTCAGTACCAATAGTGAAAAAGAAACGGCTTCCAAATTGAATTGGAAGCCGTTTCTTTTTATAGCCCATAATTGGGGGGGCCTTGCCGGGGCCTTACTGGAGAGCTTTATCAGGTATTGCTGGGGCCCTGGCATTAGCAATGCCCCAGCAATACCTGATAAAGCTCTCCATGGCAAAGAGGTTAGTAGGTAAACAAAGCTTCACTTTTCGGATTATCCAGCTTGGTACTTTTTCGCTTTCCATCTACAATAACGTGGATCATATTGCTTTGCGAGGTATGCTGTTCAAAGAGTATATCATCTTTAACATAAAGCTGCTTAATCACTGGTACTTGTGCCGTTTCGAAATAACACCAGGCAGCATCCTCTTCTATTTCATAGCCCAGAAATTTTAAATCCACCGCCTTATCATTAACACTGATTTTTAAATGGTCTTTGATGTAAGCTGCAACCCATACATTAACTTCTTCCTTATCAGCAGGCTTAAAAATATTCACCTTCGTTTTATACCTTTTTTCCAGCGCTTTTTCAAAATCATCAAAGAAAATTCTGACGCTAACCTGTACAGTTCCAGTATTCTTATTGTGCACAATTTCAGTTACGCTAACATAAAAAGGGTGGAATATATTTAACCAAAAAACCATTAACAATTGCCACATAGTTGTTTTTCTTAATCTAAATAAGGATATTGCTATAATAATTAGCTAATTTACAAATTTATTCGATGCAGGACTTCCCTCTTTATTTTCAATTAGGTTGGCAACATATTTTAGATTGGCAGGGATATGATCACATTTTGTTTGTAATGGCACTCTGCGGGACTTATATGTTAGCCGACTGGAAAAAAGTCCTGATCCTTGTTACGGCATTTACCATTGGGCATAGCATCACGCTGGCTTTAAGTATATTTAAAGTTATTAGTGTAAACACGCCTTTAATTGAATTTCTGATCCCTGTTACCATTCTGATCACTGCAATATCAAACATTGTGAGCAAAAGACAAAAACCCAAAGGTCAAAAGTTTAAATACACTATGGCGTTGCTTTTTGGCTTGATTCATGGATTAGGTTTCTCCAATTACCTAAAAAGTCTATTGGGCAAAAGTACTAGTATAACAGCAGAATTGTTCGCCTTTAATGTCGGATTGGAATTTGGTCAGGTCATTATCGTTATCGGAATTCTAATCGTATCCTTTATTCTCATCTGGATTGTAAAAATAAAGCGATGGGATTACAATTTCTTTCTTTCATCGGCTATATTTGGAATATCGTTTGTAATGGCAGCCGAAAGGCTTCCTGCATTACTTCCGTAACTAACTTGAAACACCAAACTCCCAATGAATAAGATCTTCTTGTTTTTTATTGCCATTATATTCAGCACAAATGCCTTCAGTCAGTATCTAAACAACCCTGGTTCCAACCATGGAAACAAGTTTGAACAATTGGGTACCATCTTATCTGATCCAAATATGTACCGTTCTGCATCAGGCGCTCCGGGCCCTGCATATTGGCAACAACGTGCCGATTATGAAATTAATGCGGATCTTGATGAAAAGAACCTCCGTTTAAATGGTGCTGAGACCATTACCTATTACAACAACTCCCCTGATCCTTTAAGTTATTTATGGGTGCAGCTGGATGAGAACCAACATAAAGCAACCAGCGACAACAAGCTTACTGAAAGAAGCAAAATGACAGCGCAGATGAATTATAAAGATCTGTCTGACATCATCAACGCAAAGAATGATCTTGGTGTACAGATATTAAAAGTAACGGACGAGAAGGGAACAGCGATACCTTATACCATCAACAATACCATGATGCGTATCGATCTTCCATTTGTATTACAACCCAAACAAAAATATAAGCTTAAAATAACCTGGAATTATAAGATCGCGAACCGAATGGTTGATGGAGGCAGAGGTGGCTATGAGTATTTTCCAGAAGATGACAATTACCTCTTTACCATTACACAATGGTTTCCACGTATGGCAGTTTATTCTGACTTCCAGGGATGGCAGAACAAACAGTTTGAAGGTCGTGGCGAATTTGCCCTTGCATTTGGTAATTACAAAGTAAACATGACGGTTCCCGCAGATCACGTTGTAGGGGCTACTGGCGAATGTCAGAATTACACCCAGGTATTAAGTCCAGCTAGCTTAAAAAGATGGAATGCTGCGCAAACCGCAAAGACACCTGTAGAAATTGTAAATCTGGCTGAAGTAAAATCAGCAATGAGCAAAAAATCACCTGCTAAAAAAACATGGACTTATTCTGCTGAAAATGTTAGGGATTTTGCCTGGGTATCATCCCGCAGATTGGTTTGGGATGCTATGGCGACTACTATCAATGGCAAAAAAATTATGGCTATGTCTTATTATGGACCAGAGGCATATCCGTTGTACAACAAGTACTCCACTAAAGTAGTAGCCCATACTTTAAAAGAATATTCTAAACACACCATTCCTTACCCCTACCCCGTAGCCATTTCTGTAGAAGCTGCCAACGGAATGGAGTACCCAATGATTTGCTTCAATTATGGCCGTGCAGAAAAAGACGGTACTTATACGGAAGCCATTAAATACGGCATGATCGGGGTCATCATCCACGAAGTAGGGCACAACTTTTTCCCGATGATTGTAAATTCTGATGAACGTCAATGGTCATGGATGGATGAAGGACTAAACACTTTCTGCCAATACATGGCTGAACAGGCATGGGATAATAATTATCCTTCTCAACGTGGACCGGCACATAAAATCGTGGATTATATGAAGCTGCCAAAGGATCAGTTAGAGCCTATCATGACCAATTCTGAAAACATCATCAACTTTGGCCCCAATGCCTATGCTAAACCGGCTACCGCTTTAAACATATTAAGAGAAACCATAATGGGCAGGGAGCTTTTTGATTATGCATTTAAAGAATATGCAAAAAGATGGGCCTTTAAACACCCTACGCCAGCCGATTTGTTCAGAACGCTTGAGGATGCTTCGGCAGTAGACCTGGATTGGTTCTGGAGAGGCTGGTTCTTTGGAACTGATCCGGTAGATATTGCGCTTAATGACGTGCGTTATTACCGTATGAATACCATGAACCAGGAGACTGAAAATAGTGAAAAGAAAAAAGCATACGAAAAAGACTTATATAATATTGGAAGAGAACGCAATCGTAAAGAAGGAATTAAATTCGCTGTAGAACAAGATACCAGCCTGTTGGATTTTTACAACAAATTTAATCGTTTTGATGTCAGTAAATCTGCTGATCAGGAGTTTCAAAATTACTTAAGCAGCCTAACTCCTGATGAACGAAAACTCTATGAAAGCAAGAAGAACTTTTACGAACTGGACTTTTCCAATGAAGGTGGACTGGTAATGCCTATTATCATTGAATGGACTTTTAAAGACGGCAGCAAAGAGGTAGACCGCATCCCTGCTTATATCTGGAGAAAAGATGAGCATAAGGTTACTAAAGTTTTTGCTAAAGATAAAGAAGTAGTTTCGGTGCAGCTAGACCCTTATCGTGAAACTGCGGATATTGATGAAAGCAATAATTCATGGCCAAGAAAAAGCCAGCCATCAAAGTTTGAATTGTTTAAGCAACAGCAACTGCCGCGTGGTTCATCAACAGGACCAAACCCTATGCAACAATCCAGACAACATTAGCTGGCACGATTATCGTGCGTATTATAAATGATTAAATATAATGCGTTATGAAAATATTCAAATTTGCAGTAATTACACTAATTGTTGTAGCTGCCAGCAGTTTTAGCAACGCCGATGCACAAGTTATCGTTAAAGCAAAAATAGGATCAGGCCATGTATACCACCGACCAGTTAGAAGACATGTCCACCATGTGCATTACCGTCATCATCACTATCCAGTAAGACACTATTATCGCTAAGAAACTTAAGTATATTTGAAGAGAAAATATAATATACCAAAACAGGAATGTTTTGGTATATTATCAAATCTTATCCTATAACCCGCCCAGTGCTAATTCATTTAAAAGAAGCCTAACTGACCTTTATCATCAATCTTGATATCATCAGGATTGGTAATTTCAAAATCCACTTTCTTTGCAGGTTTATCTTCTTTTTCAGGCTCTTCCTTTTTTGGTTCAGCTTTTGGTTTAGCCACCGGACTACCCCATGCTTTTTTCGGTTTCTCCGGTGCAGGAGCAGGAGTTTTTTCCTCTTCTGCAGGAACCTGTTTTTCGGCTATAGGCTGTTCCGACCCTTCGATACTTTCCTCTGGTGTTGCAGCTGTTTCGACATGAGTTTTAACCGGAGTCTTACTTTCAAAAACCTTCTTAGGTTTTAATGCAGGGGCTTCATTAACAGATGCCGACTCCCCTTCAGCCTCAGGCAATGGAAGCTCTTCTTCATCCGCATCTTTACTTAATGCCGGATCAACGAGTTCTATTTCCTCATTAGCTCCCTCAACTACACTTTCACTATCCTGACCTGAATCCTCACCTGATTCATCAGTAGCTTCTTCGGAGGTTACAGAAACTGCTTTTACATCTGCTTCCAATTCTATCTCTTCATGATTAGAAATGGTAATATTTTTAACATCATGGGCTGTAAGCCTGTTTCCATTTGCCTTAATTCCCTTCACGTCAATAAACTCCGACAGTACAACCTCAAGCGTCTCCGGGATCTGAGTTTTACCCTTCAACACATCAACTCTTAGCACAGCAGCCGGGTTACTTGTCAGGTATAAGAATTTGGAACCATTCTCCTCGCTAATCAGACTTAGTTTTTTACCAACCCCAATGGCTTCGAAAACAAACCTCTTTATAAAATAATTTTTCGCCTTGCCTTCATACTGCACCACAGCAAAAGGTCTTTCCGGATCAAATTTCTGGATCAATATCAAGTCTGCATCAAAGTGGTTGCTCAATTCAAAGGTGCTCAGTTCATACCAGCCATCTCTATGTACCTGTAAAATCTTATCATCCCCGTCAAATTCACCAAGATATTTACCTCTGCCATCCACATTAAGTCTTCTCAACAGGTCATCATACCAGATTTTCAATCCTGATAAAGTAGATACACCTTTACTTTTCAGCAAAATCTTTTTAACCGGATATTTGGACACTATATTTCCCTGAGAGCCACGTCCTTTAATTGCAATTTCAGCAAAATCCAGGTCGAACTGTAATTTCTTTAATTTGGTATGAGGTTTAAGCTGTACGGTTACGACTTCGGCTTCTCCATTCGGATTAGCTGTGAAATACAACACTTTAGAGCCTTTACTGCCTTTTGTTAAATCGTATTCCTTATCACGTGTAACACCTACTACGGCAAAACGCTTGATATAAGAAATCCCACTCGCACCATCTTTATAGATCATGTTGTAAACAGTACGTTCATCACCCTTTTTAAATACCTGAGCATGTAATATTCCTTTACCCACAAAGGTCTTATCAGCTATTTTGGTAATGATACACTTTCCGTCTTCCCTAAAAACAATGATCTCATCTATATCAGAGCAATCTGCAACAAATTCATCTTTACGGAGACCTGTCCCAATAAAACCATCTTCACGATTCAGGTATAACTTCACATTGGCCAGGGCTACTTTAGAAGCCTCCACACGATCAAACAAACGGATTTCTGTTTTACGTTCCCTTCCCTTGCCATATTTATCTTTCAATTTCTGAAACCAGGCAATGGTATATTCAGTAAGATGACGTAAGTGGTTCTTAACTACTTTAATCTCATCAGACAAAGCTTTCATCTGCTCATCCGCCTTTTTAACGTCAAAGCGGGTAATGCTGCTCATTGGTTTATCAATCAGCTTTTTAAAATCTTCAGGTAATATCTCTCTATATAGATCCGGCTTAAATGGGTCAAACAATACGTTTAAGACTTCAACAACAGTATCAAAATTAGCTGAATTCTCGTATTCGGCATTTTTGTACATCCCTTCCTGAATGAAGATCTTTAGCAAAGAACTAAAGAATATTTTTTCCTGCAGTTCATGCAGTTTGATTTCCAGTTCTTTCTTCAATAAAGCCTTGGTGTGTAAAGCATTCTGGGTTAGAATATCATTGACACTTAAAAACTGAGGCTTTTCATCTTTAATGATACAAGTATTTGGAGAGATAGAAACTTCGCATGAAGTAAAAGCATACAAAGCATCAATAGTTACATCCGGAGAAATACCGGGAGCAAGCTGGATAACAATTTCTACATGTGCAGCAGTATTGTCTTCTATCTTCTTGATCTTAATTTTACCTTTATCATTGGCAGATAGAATACTATCGATAACCGACCCGGTAGTTGTACTATAAGGGATTTCGGTAATGACCAATGTTTTCTTATCCTTTTCTGTAATCTTTGCCCTTACCCTGATCCGACCACCGCGCATACCCTCGTTATAAGCTGAAAAATCGGCCATACCGCCGGTAAAGAAGTCGGGTAAAATATTAGGACGTTGTCCTTGCAAAACTTCTATAGAAGCATCCAGCAATTCCACAAAATTGTGGGGCATTACCTTAGTAGCCAAACCCACGGCAATACCTTCTGCACCCTGAGCCAACAGCAAAGGGAACTTAACAGGTAAGGTAACCGGTTCATTATTACGACCATCGTAGCTCAATTGCCAGATGGTTGTATCGCCATTAAATACTACTTCGTTAGCGAATTTAGACAACCGGGCTTCAATATAACGGGGAGCTGCAGCATTATCGCCTGTAATTGGGTCTCCCCAGTTACCCTGACAATCTATCAATAAATCCTTCTGACCGATTTGCACCATCGCATCACCAATAGAGGCATCACCATGAGGGTGGTACTTCATCGTGTTCCCAATTACGTTGGCTGCTTTATTAAAACGTCCATCATCCATCTCTTTCAGAGAGTGCATAATACGTCGCTGTACCGGCTTCAAGCCATCATTGATGTGTGGTACTGCGCGATCCAGAATTACATAAGAAGCATAATCGAGGAACCAGTTTTCGTAAAGTCCATTAATGGGAATTACGGTATGTTTGTTTTCTTCGTTTATGTTGTTTTCTATTTCTTCGCTCATCAAAAAAGGATTGTTTGCTGTAAATATAAGGGTTGAAAACGGGATTTTAAGCACTGAGTTTTTAACAGTTCTTAGTTGGCATATTATTCTTGCTCAAAGAAGAATAATTACCTGTTTTCGGCTACAAAGTTATAAAACATACAACTTTGTTTATACTTTTGAACAATTAATTCGATAGATTGTAGTATATAACGACAACACTGAACTTCCCTCTGATGGCATGGTTTTGGTGATTATTGAGGATAATATAAACTTTCAATCCAGCTCAATTGAATAAATATATACAAAAAGGTCTTAGAATTTTACTGTGGATTATCGCGAGCATTCTTTTACTGCTCGTACTGATTATGGTTTCCCTAAAAATTCCGGCTGTACAAAATTTTGTTAAAGATATAGCCATCAACTACCTTAAGGGCAAGACTAAAACTGAAATCAGGTTAGGAAGTGTCGAGTTAGGCTTGCCTAACGACATTGTACTTAACCAATTTTATATTGAAGATAAAAAAGGCGACACCCTACTCTATGCACAAAAACTAGCAGTCGACATTAGCTTATTTGAACTATTCAATAACAAAGTTGAAATAAACTATATCGGTTTGCAAAAAATACGAGCAAATGTGACCCGTATAAATCCGGATACAACATTTAATTTTTCCTTTTTAGTAGACGCTTTCGTATCAGAACAGGCAAAACCGGAGGCCAAAGTTAAAAAAGACACCACCTCAACCCTAAAATTTTCTGTCAGTAAAATTAACCTGGAAGATATTGGCATTGTTTACCGTGATGATGTTGCCGGTAATGACATGAATCTGAACCTTGGAGAATTTAAAGCCAACATTAAAGATTTTGATCTGAACAACCAGCACTATTTAATCAAAACGCTTTCTCTAAACAACACTTCAGTTAAATACCTGCAGCAAAAACCATTGACACAGTTGCAGACACAAATCGCAAACAGCATTGATACTTCAAAAACTAAATCGGGTAAATTGCCACTTGTTGAAATACAAGATTTCGCGTTCAATAAGGTTAAAGTAAGCTTTGATGACAAGATCTCGAAAACCAGTGCAAACCTCGACTTAAATCAACTCGCACTAACTAAATTATTTATAGATCTTACCAACAACAAGTATCAGATTGAAGACGCAAAAATCAATGACAGTAAAGTTGATTTTAAAACTGCGGGTTCTGATATGCAGGCTCAAGTTAACCTGAAAGAATTCTCCGTAACACAGCTAATCGCGGATGTAAACCACAACAAATACCAGTTAGATGAGGCAAAATTGAATCGATCAGCTATAGCATTTGCATTTAAACCGGCTCCTCCTGTTAAAACACCTCGAAAAACAGGAACGGCTCCGGCAACTCCCGGAATTTCCATTATCGCACAGCACCTAAGCCTTGCCGAAAACAATGTAAAGTTTGATAACCTGGCTGAAAAGCCCGCTAAAGGAATGGACTTTAACCATCTCAATATAAAGAATCTGGGCATCCAAACAGAAAAGCTTTCCTATAGTGATGCCGGCATTCTGGTTAAGGTAAAGTCTGCTAGCTTTAAAGAGAAGAGTGGTTTCGAATTGTCGAAATTACAAGGCGATGTTGCTTATACCCAAAAGCAGACAAAAGTTAACAACCTGGTATTGAAGACACCCAATACCAGTATTGAAAACAATACTCAGCTGGATTATACCACGATGGAGGATCTCACCAAACATCCTGAAAGGGTAAAAATCTATATGCAGGTAAAAAATACGACCATAGGTTTAAAAGACGCAGCATATTTTAGTGATGCAATACCCGAAAACTATCGCAATGAAAAGATCAAAATAAATGCCCAGGCTCATGGATACATGAATAATCTGGTCATTCCAAAATTACAGATGGATGGTTTGAAAAGCACCCATATTGATGTAAGCGGAACGGCAAAAGGCCTACCTGATGTAAACAAAACTGTGCTTGACCTGAATATCAAACGCTTCTCTTTGACCAAGAGCGACCTGCTTGTTGTTATACCTAAAAAAGCATTACCTGCTAACATTAGTTTACCAAATTCGATTGATGCGACAGGTAAGTTTACAGGCTCCATGACAAACTTCAACACCGGGTTCAACATCAATACTGACATGGGGTCGGCCAAATTACTGGCCAATATGAAAGGTCCAAAAGGACAAGAAAGTTATACTGCCGACATTGATCTAAACGATTTTAATGTAGGACGCCTGTTAAAAATGGAGCCTCAGCTAGGTAAGATCACGGTAAAAGCTAATATTAAAGGAACAGGTTTGGATGCTAAAAAGGCTTCCGCTACAGTAAATGGGCAAGTGGTAAGTGCTTACTACAACAACTACACCTACAGAAATTTAAACCTAAGCGGTACTTATAAACAGCAAAAACTGGATTTGAAAAGCAATATGGCTGACAGTAACGCCAATTTTGAGTTAACAGCTCATGTGGATATCTCGGGTAAATACCCTGCCATAAAAACCAATGTGGATCTGAAACAGATAGATTTACAAAAACTCAACTTCAGTGCTACAGAACTTAAACTGGCGGGTTTAATTAAGGCCGATATACAAACGGCCGATCCGGATTATCTGAATGGCGACATTACAGTAAATGGCCTGCAATTGGTCAAAGACGGTCAAAGTTTCAATGTGGACACCATCATTTTACACGCTGAGGCTTCTGCAGACCATAACCTACTTACGTTAAAATCAGAATTTCTGAGGGCAAAGATAGATGGTCAATACCAGCTCACCAATTTGGCTAGTGCAGTGATCAACCAGATCAATAAATACTATCAATTTGGTACTGTCACTAAAATTCCTGATCAGAGGTTTAGATTTTATGTAAACTTCTACAACCCAAAGGTCTTAAATAAACTTGTACCGGGATTGAGCAACTTTGCCCCTTCCCGCATGAATGGCTTACTAGACACGAAAAAGGATAGTTTAGTGATGAATGCTGTATTTCCACAAATAGTTTATGGCAGTTACCGTGTAGACAGCACACGTTTAAACATCAACAATACCGATCAGAAGCTGAATTATAAACTCACTATTAAAAGCTTACAAAGTCCATCCTTATCCTGCTTTAACAATGAAATTAGTGGTGCAGCAGTAAACAATGACCTCAGTCTGAACATTTATTTACGCGATAGTAAGCATAAAGATAAATATATACTCGGTGGTCTTTTCAAATCTATTGATAAGGATTTCAGGTTTAGCTTTGATCCCCAAAAAGTAGTCCTGAACTACGAAAAATGGGCAGTATCTCCTGAAAATTACTTGCAATTTGGAGCATCCGGGATACTTGCCAATCAATTTAACCTGAGCAATGGTGGACAATTACTTAGCGTTAACAGCGAAAGTAATACACCTAATGCACCGCTTAAAGTAGAGTTTAAAGATTTCAGGATAGAAACACTTACCAGGTTTGCTGAAGCAGATAGCGCTTTAGTGGGTGGAGCTATCAACGGAACAGTCAATGTAAAGGACCTCACCGGTACTCCTAAATTTGAAGCCAACTTAACTGTAGATCGGCTGCGCTATCAAAAAGATATGCTGGGGACTTTACGTATTGCGGTAAACAACAATACAGAAAATGCCTACGAAACCAACATTGCCTTATCGGGAACACATGAGCTAAGAGTCAGTGGCTTTTATTATACAGCTCCACAGAGCGCGCTCGATATGACTTTAAATATCGATAAGATAGACCTTAAAGCCATTCAAAGCCTATCGATGGGCCAAATTAAAAACGGAACCGGGACAGTAAATGGGGAACTCTCTATTAAGGGCACTTTTGATGCCCCTAAAGTACTTGGTGATTTGAAGTTTAACCAGGCCGGCTTTAATGTAGCTTATGTGAACTCTTACTTCCGGATGCCTGCTGAAACCATTAGTTTTACCAATACAGGCATTGACTTTAATAAGTTTACCATTCTGGATTCGCTAAACCAGAAAGCTGTAATTACGGGTGGAATTCTAACCACCAACTACCGGAACTTTAAGTTTAACATGGACATCAGAACCAATAACTTCAGAGCCCTAAATTCGACCTCCAAAGACAACGACATGATCTATGGCACTGTTTATTTAACCAGTACAATTAAGGTACGCGGTGACTTAAATCAGCCGGATGTAAATATGACCGTAAAGGTGGAAGATAAAACAAAATTCTTCTTCGCCATGCCGCCTGATGACCCTACAATTATTAATCAGGAAGGAATTGTACAGTTCGTTAATTTTAACGCTCCCCCTGCAAAAAAAACGCTTACTGTAACAGATTCAATTAGTAAAGCGCCGATCAAAGGAATTAATCTAAGCGCTACAATTACTATAGATCCAGGAGCAGAATTGAATGTTGTAGTGGATCCACAAAATGGGGATAACTTAAAGGTTAAAGGTGAAGCAACGCTTGCTGCTACGATGGACCCCAGCGGAAAAACCAGCTTAACCGGCAGGTACAATGTATCAAGCGGGAGCTATAATCTATCAGTGGGTCCTGTAAAAAGGGAATTTAAACTTCAACAAGGCAGCAACATCGTATGGACTGGTGAACCAACAAGTGCCAATGTAGATTTAACAGCCATGATTGAGATAAACGCGGCACCAATAGATCTGCTTGGCGATCCAACCAGAACGCAGGCAAAAACAAAATTGCCCTTCCAGGTATACCTGATGATGACCGGTGAATTGCTAAAGCCAATTATTAAATTCAAAATCGACTTACCTGAAAATGAAAGAGGGACATTGAGCGGGGATGTTTATGGCAAGCTTCAATCGGTTAATAGTGATGAAGGAGAGCTCAATAAGCAGGTATTTGCTTTATTGGTATTAGAGCGTTTTATTGCCGATAATCCTTTCCAAAGTCTAGCTGGTAGCGGTAATGGCCTTGTTACTAATTTTGCACGTTCCAGCGTAAGCAACCTGCTTGCTGATCAGTTGAACAAGTTAGCTTCTGACTTGATAAAGGGTGTAGATATTAAATTCGGAATTAATTCAACAGAGGATTATTCTACCGGACAACTCCAAAACAAGACCGATCTAGAAATAGGCCTATCCAAAAAGCTATTAAGTGATCGGTTAATTGTAACCGTAGGTAGCTCATTTGGGTTAGAAGGGCAAACAGCACAACAGAACACCACCAACATTGCGGGTAATATAAATATTGAATACCTGATCTCTAAAGATGGAAAATACAGGTTAAGGGCATACAGACGTAATCAGGATGAAGGTGTAGTTGAGGGCCAAATTATAGAAACCGGTATTGGTTTTGCCTTGGTAGTGGATTACAATAAATTTAGGGAGGTATTCCAGAATTTTTCCAAAAAGAAAAGATTAAGACAAGAAGAAAAGCCTAAAGATGACAAGACTAATTAAACTCTGCTTATTTATACTTGCCTGTTTAATTTGGGCTTCCTGCAGCACAACAAAAAGGTTGAAGCGGGGGCAGATTCTATATACGGGGGCAGCAATAAAAATCAATCCTGGTTCGACAACAAAAATTGATCACCAAAGCGAAGTAAAAGCTGCGCTACTGGATAAAACGAGGCCTCAGCCCAATAAATCATTTCTCGGTATAAAATACAAATTGGGGTTTTACAACCTCGCGGGAGAAACAACCAAAAAAAAGGGGTTTAGGCACTGGCTGCGCACCAAAATGGGTGAGCCACCGGTATTATTGAGCGAAGTAAAAATCCCTTCCAATAATGCCATATTAAAAAGCTTCCTGGTAAGTCAGGGGTACTTACAATCTGAAGTCACCGGCGACACCTTGATTAAAGGAAAAAAAGGCAAAGTAGTTTATACCGCAAATACGGGCCACAGATACAAAATCAATAGCGTTGCTTTTCCTAAAGATAGCGCAGGACTTGCAACTATTATCGATAAAAATAAAAGTAAAAGCTTACTAAAAATTGGGAATTATTACGATCTGGAAGTTTTCAAAAACGAACGCATTCGCATTGACAACGATCTAAAAGAAGAAGGCTATTTTTATTTTAGTCAGGATTATTTGATTTTGCAGGTCGACAGTACCATTGGTAAAAACAGGGTTGACATCCGTTTGGGGGTTAAAGAGGTTGCTCCCAACGCGGGTTTAAAACCATACACCATTAATAATATCAATATTTTTCCAAATTACACCTTAAGAAGAGACAGTGCTTTAAGAAAATCCACTCCGGAGATTTATAAGGATTTTAAAATTTACGACCCCAAGCACACTTTTAAAGCGCCACTCTTTAATCGCCTGGTATTCTTTAAAAAAGGTGAGCTGTACAACAGAAAAGACCATAATCAATCACTAAACCGAATGGTTAACATTGGTGCATTTCAGGCTGTAAAGGCTGAGTTTATACCACTCGACAGCTTTAAAAATGATCAGCTGGATTTAAATATTTACCTGACGCCTTTAAAGAAACATTCCCTTACTTTCTCAGTAACTGGGACCAGTAAATCAACAAACTTCGTTGGTTCTGAAGTGAAGCTTACCCAAACTACCCGTAACGTGTTCAGAGGAGCAGAACAGCTGGATATAAGTGCAAGTGGTGGTTTTGAAAGTCAAGTAGGTGGGCAAACCAGCGCTTTAAACTCTTATTCTTTTACGCTGGAAAGTAAACTCACCTTCCCAAGGTTTATTACCCCTTTTAAAGGGATCAATACCACCAATGCTTTTATTCCCAAAACAGTAGCCTCACTTTCATACCAACTATTGCACAGAGGTTCATTATATGACATTAACTCCTTCAAAACGCAATATGGTTACAAGTGGAATGAAAACAAATATAAAGAACATGCTTTTAACCCAATATCAATCAATTATGTGACTTCTTCACTCTTAACAACAGATTCCGCTACAAGAGACAGTATTTTAAAGGTAACACCAGCTCTAATCAATGTACTGGAAAAGCAGTTTATTATTGGAAGTACTTATAGTTTTACCTATAACAATCAATTTGAAGACTTCAAAAGAAACAACATTTATTTTAATGGAACGCTGGAAACAGGCGGAAACCTATGGGGGTTATTTGCCGGTAAAAATGCTAATGGAGCTAAAGTCATTGCCGGTTTAGAGCTGAACCAATTTATACGTTTAGAAGCCGATTTCAGGGATTATTATAAAATCACAAAAAATGTTACCTGGGCTAATCGCATAGATTTGGGGTATGGCTACGCTTACGGCAACCAGAATACACTACCCTTTGTACGTCAGTTTTTTGCAGGTGGAACCAATGACATTAGAGCCTGGCCAGCCAGATCTTTAGGGCCTGGAACCTATTACTATAAAAATGATCCACTTGTTGCTAACAGCAGTTATATTGACCAAAGTGGAGACATTAAGGCGCTGATCAGTTCAGAGCTAAGGTTTAAAATCTACAGCCGGTTATATGGTGCGACCTTTGTTGATGCCGGTAATATATGGCTTAGAAAAAAGAATCCTAAGGACCAGAGACAGGGAACAGAATTTAACTTAAAAACTGCTTTAGATCAGTTTGCAGTAGGTACCGGAGTCGGACTTCGAGTGGATGCAAGTATCTTTGTCATTCGCCTCGATGTTGCTTTTCCAATTCGTAAGCCTTACAATGAAGAAGGCCAACGCTGGGTTATTAACCAGGTAGACTTTGGCAGCAACACCTGGCGTAAAGAGAATTTAATTTATAACATTGGAATAGGATATCCTTTTTAATATGACATTTTTAAAAAAAGTTAAGCACTTTGCTAAAGCAACAGCCCATTTATTTATAGCTGCAGGAAAGGGTTTTATGGAAGACCGTGTGATGAAGCTAAGTGCTGCCCTCGCCTATTATACTATTTTTTCGCTTACGCCACTTATCATCATTGTCATTTCGGCCGCCAGTCTGTTTTTAGGTAATATTCCTGATTCGGATAATACATCCATCAATCCCAGAAAAGAACTTTTCTCAGAAATCACCGAACTGGTAGGTCCAAATGCCGCAGCTCAGTTGCAAACTTTTGTAACGAATGCCAACACCACCGGAAAGAGCACTATGGGACTAATTATTGGTATAGTTACGCTTGTAGTTGGCGCCACGGCTATCTTCATTGAAATTCAGGATAGCATCAACCTGATCTGGAATGTAAAGGCCGTTCCAAAAAAAGGATGGAAAAAGCTGATCATCAACAGGCTTCTATCTTTCTCCCTAATTGTCTCTTTGGGCTTTCTGCTATTGGTTTCCCTGATCATCAACAGTATTGTAGTTGCTATTGGTGATAAACTTGGCTATCTAATTTCTTCCAGTAAAATTGCCAAATACTTTCCCGTTGTTGATCATACCACCACATTATTAATTGACATATTAAACAATGCCATAACGCTCGCTGCTGTAACCGCTGTATTTACCATTATTTTCAAGGTATTACCCGATGTAATATTAAAATGGAAGCCAGCAATTATAGGTGCTTTATTCACTGCATTGCTATTTAGTTTAGGCAAATTCATAATCGGAATTTATATTGAAAAAGGCAATCCAGGCTCTGCATTTGGAGCCGCAAGTTCCTTAATCGTAATCCTGCTTTGGATTTATTACACCGCCATCATTCTTTATTTCGGTGCTGAATTTACACAAGCCTATGCCGAACGTTATTCAAAAGGGATTATCCCCAATAAATACGCTGTGCACACCAAGGTGGTTATGGTAGAAAAAAATGTAGATACATTGCCGCCAAAGCACCCGGAAGACACTAAGATATAACTATATATATTTAGTAATTTTATCAATAAGTTCCTGTTCAAGGAAGGGCTTTAATACCAGATCATTCATCCCGGCCTTTAAATAAGCATCCCTATCTTCTTGTAATACATGGGCAGTTATTCCTAAAATCGGGATTCTGGATTTGGCGAAATCACCATTATACCTTACCTCGTGGGTCAGCTCTACCCCCCCCATTATTGGCATTTGAATATCGGTCAGAATAAGATCGTAATGATTCTTTTTAAACAGCTCAAGTGCCTCTTTACCATCATAAGCACAATCGAACCGCATTTCCCATTTTTTCAGTACCGTTTGGGCAAGCAATATATTCATCTTATTGTCATCTACCAATAAAATATGCTTTCCGGTCAGCTTTCCCGTAAGGGGCGCTTCCGTTGCCTGTACCACGACCTCTTCTTCCTTTACCTTAGTAATTTCATAAGGAATCTCAAAACTGAATACAGAGCCCTTTCCAGGAACGCTACTCACATCAATTTTACCCCCCTGCAGCTCTACTATTTTTTTACAGATAGCCAAACCTAAGCCCGTTCCCTGCTTGGTCGTGGAATATACCTGCGCAAATTCATCAAAAATAAACTCCAGATCCTCAGCAGCAATCCCAATCCCGGTATCCTCAACATGGACTTTTAAAATCCCATGCTTTTTCCCATGAACAACCAGATTAACTTTTAAGATTACCTTACCACTTGAAGTAAATTTAATGGCATTGGTTAATAAGTTCATCACCAACTGTTTTAACCGTAAACGATCGCCTAGTAAACAAACATCTTTTTCTAAGGATACTTTGTTTTCCAATAAAAGATTTTTATTGACCGCCAATACGTTCATACTGTTAAACACTTCCATGATTTCATTTTCAGGATGGAAAGGTGTATTTTCAAGATTTATTTTTCCAACTTCATATTTAGAGAAGTCGAGAATTTCATTTACCAATGCCAGCAACATCTCAGATGAATTACGGATGGCATCAACCTGACGGGTTTGTTCATTGGTCAGGTCACTTTTACTCAACTGTTCTGAGAAACCAACTACCGAATTGAGCGGTGTGCGTATCTCGTGACTCATATTTGCTAGAAAACGACTTTTTGAATGGGAATCCTGCGAAGCGCGTTTACCCAACATGATGAGTACCTTTTCATTTTTATATAGTTTAATGATATTATAGAGGATAATGATAACCAGACTAACCAGCAATAGTACATTTATCATTGTAATCCAATCCAGCTCCTTAATTTCTGTAAGTAGCTTAGCACTAAGCAAGGTTCTGGTTTCCATAACGTAACCAATCTCATCCTTTTTAAAGCTTTGTAATATAGAAATGATCTCCGTTACCAATTTACTATTTAGCATCAGGATCGCCTTTTCATCATTTTTTAACTTATTAGCACTAGCATACAACCGCTTATAATATTCTTCTATTTTTTTAAGCTGCTGTTTATTAAAACTTCTTACATCCTGATTTACAACTATATTCTTTTCTGTTTTAATAATAGTAAGAGAAGTATCCTTCTTTTTCTTTTTCCCGGAAAAGGCATCTGCAAGACGTCCAAAGAATTTTCTCTCCGGAAGGGGCTGATGTTTAATGGTATCAAAACTAGTCACTGTTTTAACCTGCTTCTTTGCTACCGGAATTTCAATTTTACCCTCTACTTCCCTTTCCACAAGGCCCAACTGCGAGAAACCAATTACCAAACTGTCAGTCAGTTTTCTTAGCTTTAAATAGCTTTCAGTCTTTAGCTTCTTTTGTTTAATCAGCCGCTTAAAATCGGGAGTTAGCACATTATCATCAACATTGATATTGAGTTCACTTAAAAAGGTAGACACTTTTTGAATTTGCAAAGAGAATTTCTTAATATACTCCCGATCAGCCGTGACCGCATACAAACGTGAATTATTTTCTGCCTGATATAGCGTATAGATACAGCTGTCTACTTTTGAATAATCTTCCTTAAGCTTAACCAGCTCAGTAACATTGCGTTTCAATGCATTCATTTTACTGAACCGCAGGTATAAAAAAAATGCAAAAAGGAATAAAATCAGTATTAAAAATACGATCAGGTAATAACGTATGGGCGATCTTTTTGTGGCGCTAAGAGGCATAAAGTTTTTAATTTACCGCAATTAAACTGCAGAACTTAGTAAACTATTCTATCAAATGGGATCGATCAGAATACAAGTATAAATCAAAAATTTTACAATTCGCCTATATCAAACATTAAAAATTAAGCCACATCCAAAGAGTTTTCAACCTCATCTGTATCATTAGGTTTGGCTGTTATTTCCAGATCATTCACCTCATCTTTCTCTATTCTTAGATTTTTGATGATATGCTGTTGCCGGTCTGGTGTATTTTTACCCATATAGTATTCCAGGAGGCTTTTAATAGTCTGATCTTTAAGAATCACCGGATCAAGCCTGATGTCTTTACCAATGAACAATCCAAATTCATCCGGAGAGATTTCACCTAATCCTTTAAATCGTGTAATTTCAGGCTTATTTCCTAGTTTTTCAATGGCTCTTTTACGCTCCTCATCACTGTAACAATAAATGGTTTCTTTCTTATTACGCACTCTAAATAAAGGCGTTTGCAAGATATAAACGTGTCCGGAACGAACCAAATCCGGGAAGAACTGCAAAAAGAAGGTCATCATTAACAACCTGATGTGCATACCATCCACATCGGCATCGGTGGCAATTACAATATTGTTATAGTGCAAGCCATCCAATCCATCTTCTATATTTAAGGCATGTTGTAAAAGGTTAAATTCTTCATTCTCGTATACCACCTTTTTGGTCAGTTCATAACAGTTTAAGGGCTTTCCTTTTAGACTGAATACTGCCTGGCAATCTACATCTCTTGACTTGGTGATGGAGCCTGAAGCCGAATCACCCTCAGTAATGAATAGAGTAGTTTCATACCTTTTATCATGGGTACTGTTAAAATGAACCTTGCAATCTCTTAGTTTTTTATTGTGCAACGAAGCTTTTTTTGCTCTGTCGTTTGCTAGTTTTTTTATACCGGCAATATCTTTCCGCTCACGTTCAGATTGTAGAATCCTTTTTAACAAGGCATCGGCTACATCAGCATGTTTATGCAGATAATCGTCCAGTTCTTTCTTAACAAAGTCATTAATAAAAGTCCTTACAGATGGTCCGTCAGGGCCCATATTTTGTGAACCCAATTTGGTTTTAGTTTGCGATTCGAATACAGGCTCCTGCACACGTACCGAAATGGCTGCAATGATGGATGACCTGATGTCTGATGCATCGTACTCCTTTTTATAAAATTCACGGACGGTTTTCACCACAGCTTCTCTAAAAGCTGCCTGGTGTGTTCCACCCTGCGTGGTATGCTGACCATTTACGAAAGAATAGTAATCTTCACCATACTGCTGACCATGGGTCATCGCAATCTCAATATCGTTCCCTACCAGGTGAATAATCGGATAACGAATACTATCTACGCCTGCATTTTTATGCAACAGATCGTAAAGCCCCCTTTCAGAGAAATATTTTTGTCCGTTAAAATTGATGGTTAAACCGGCATTCAGGAACACATAATTCCAGATCATACTCTCTACAAAATCTGGAATATAGTGGTAATTTCTAAAAATGGTCTCATCAGGATAAAAAGTAATGGCCGTACCATTCCGCTGTGTAGTATCTATGATGCCATTATCTACTACGATCTCTCCTTTTGAGAACTCAACTTTTTTGGTCTTGTTATCCCGGTAAGACTGTACCGTAAAGTTTGTAGACAATGCATTTACAGCCTTGGTACCTACCCCATTTAAACCTACCGATTTCTGGAAGGCCTTGCTATCATATTTACCTCCGGTATTGATTTTGGAAACACAATCAATTACTTTACCTAAAGGGATACCCCGTCCATAATCACGAACATTTACTTTCTGGTCAGAAACCGTAATTTCTATCGTACGGCCAGACCCCATTACAAACTCATCAATAGAGTTGTCGACAATCTCTTTCAGTAATACATAGATCCCATCATCCTGAGCTGATCCGTCGCCCAGTTTTCCAATGTACATACCGGGACGTAATCTAATGTGTTCCTTCCAGTCGAGAGAGCGTATACTATCTTCGTTATAATTCGGTTCTGCCATGATGTAATTGAGTAGAGTAGAATTACAAATTTAAGTGAATATGCGTGTGAATCAACCATAAAGTTTCAACAAATGCACAATTATCGTGTAAAACTACCTCGTAAGCAAAAGCCGAAAGTTATGCGTACCTTTGCGACGAAACAATAATCTTTTGTTTCTATATATTTTACATTAAAATAAAAAAACATTGTTATTCAACGAATTAAATCTGATTGAGCCTATTTTAAATGCGCTGCAAGCAGAAGGTTATACACGACCTACCCCCATACAAGAACAATCCATTCCATCTATATTACAAGGCAGAGATTTATTAGGCTGCGCACAAACAGGAACAGGTAAAACTGCTGCTTTTGCCATCCCTATGCTGCAGTTGTTAAGTAAACCACATACCAATACGAAAGTTCATAAAACCATCAAGGCACTGATATTAACACCAACCCGTGAGCTGGCCATTCAAATTGAAGAGAGTTTTAAAGCTTATGGCAGAAACCTTCCATTAAAACATTTGGTAATCTTTGGTGGTGTTGGACAAAAAGCACAAACTGATGCACTACACCGAGGTGTTGATATTTTGGTTGCTACTCCAGGCCGGTTATTAGACCTGATGAACCAAGGCTTTGTAAACCTGAAAGATATCGAAATCTTTGTTTTGGATGAAGCCGACAGGATGCTCGACATGGGTTTTATCCATGATGTAAAAAAAGTAATTGCCAAATTACCTGCTAAGCGACAAACTTTATTTTTCTCGGCTACGATGCCTAAAGAAATACAGTCATTAGCAAATACCATCCTAACCGATCCGATTAAAGTAGAGGTAACGCCGGTATCCTCTACCGCAGAAAAGATCCAGCAACAGATCTTCTTTGTAGAGAAGAATGATAAAAAAGGTTTATTACTTCACATTTTAAAAGATAAAACCATAGAAACGGCATTGGTCTTTGCCCGTACTAAACATGGATCAGACCGCATTGTTAAGGATCTGGTTAAAGTTGGGATAAAAGCAGAAGCCATACATGGAAATAAATCGCAAAATGCCAGACAAAGGGCATTAACTAATTTTAAAGCAAAGACAACACGGATTTTAGTCGCCACTGACATTGCGGCCCGTGGTATTGATGTGGATGAACTGGCCCATGTAATCAATTACGAATTGCCAAACATTCCGGAAACTTATGTACACCGTATAGGTCGTACTGGTCGCGCAGGATTAAGCGGTACTGCTTTTTCATTTTGTGATCCAGAAGAAAAGGAATTCTTAGACGACATTGAAAAATTGATTGGTTTAAAGATTCCGGTAACGGAAGACCATCCTTATGCGATGAGCTGGCAAAGCCTAATGTCCGGTGCAGCAGCTGCAAAGTCTAAAGGCAAAGCAAAACCTTCCAGAGGTGCACGCCCCGAAAGAGGCGCTCGTCCGGAAAGAACCGAACGTCAGCCTAATCTGAGTGGAGCAAAGAAAACTCCTAATGGCGGAAACAGAAGGTGGTCAAAGAAATAATCACTGATCTTTTCTAAAGAGGTATAAAAAAAAACGCACATGAAAATGTACGTTTTTTTTTATACCTCTTTTTTCCACCAGAAATTACTGATTCTTTGTATCCGGAGCTTTACCAATCAGATCCATAAACTGATCTAATTTTGGCGTGATAATAATTTGAGTTCTTCTGTTTAATGCTCTCCCCGCATCTGTATTATTACTTGCTACAGGATTATATTCCCCTCGTCCTCCTGCCGTTAACCGCTTTGGATCAACACCATAGGTATTTTGCAAAGCCTGCACTACAGAAGACCCCCTTAGTGCACTTAAATCCCAGTTATTACGTATATTGGTTTGAGAAATTGGTACGTTATCCGTATTTCCTTCAATTAAAACACCGTAATCCCGGTAATCTTTAATGATTTTTGCAATCTTACTTAGCGTTTCACCTGCTTTAGGCAGTATTTCATAGCTCCCTGATTTATAAAGCATATGATCTGAAAGGGAGATATACACCACACCTTTTAACACCTGAACATCAACATCGCTCAATTCCTCTCGACTTAAAGAACGGGTAAGATTATTAGTCAATACCATATTTAATGAGTCACTTCTATTCTTTGCATTAACAAGATGCTGTATGTATTTATTGGAAGAGTTAATCTCATCCACCAGTTTAGAGATATTTACATTTCCCTGGTTAGATGATGCCAAACATTTATTTAAAGCCGCCTGCAAAGAAGTAACATTTTGCCTTTGAGCAGCGATCTGTTCTTCCAGACCTTTAACTCTAGACGTTGAACCGGCTAGTTCTTGCTGACAACCTTGATATTTTTGACTTAAATCCTGCTGCATCTCATTATACCTTGTCTGCAGCTCATTATACTTTTTATTACTTACACATCCCTGAAATAACAAAAACAGGCTTAATGTGCCTACCAAAACAAAACCTTTCATACCTCACTTATTTAAATAATTGATAGTAAAAGCGTCCTCTTTATAACAAATTTGGCTCAATAAAGTTTCAGCCAAAATAGTCTGTCATACAGCTCAACTGGCAAATCGTTTTTAACGATTCAATTCCTTTGCACTTCAACTGCCTTACACGCTCGGCGGTTAAACCTATTTTATAAGCAATATCATCATGTGTTAACTCAGGAAAGTTATCAATACCATAGCAATATTTTAAAACCACTCTTTGCTTTTCAGGCAATGTATCTATAGCCCTGATCAAATCTTTTGACAGGGACTCCTTAAACAACTGAGCACTAGGGCAGATGGAATTTGTATTGACCAACGTATCCAGAAGTGACAATTCAGAATATGCATTTGATTTCACCTCTACAGAAACGGATATGCCACCATTGTACAAGACATCAGCAATCTTTTCTTCCGACAATCCAAGGACTTCAGCAAGTTCTGTTAACGTTGGTGTCCGCTCCAACATTTGCTCGAGCTTAATTGAAGCTTTCGAGACCCTGCCCATATCATAAATCTGATTGCCAGAAAGCTTTACAGTCCGCTTTTGCTCAGATATGGCCTGAATGATACACTGCCTTATCCAATACACCGCAAATGAAATAAATTTGAAGCCTTTGGTAGGATCAAACCGTTTTGCAGCTTTTATTAATCCTATATTTCCTTCACTGATCAAGTCACAAAGGCTCAACCCATTGTTTTGATATTGTTTTGCCACTGAAACCACAAAACGAAGGTTTGTTTTGATCATTTTTTCCAAAGCAAACTGATCGCCATTTTTGACCTTTACAGCCAGAATTGCCTCTTCCCCCTGTCGAAGTAAGTCAATTTGGGCAATTTCAACCAGGTATCTGGAAATACCATCTTCATTACGATTTGTTATACTTTGCGCTATTTTTAATTGTCTCATAATCAAATCTGTCAGGTTTGTTTATGGCAAATCTAAAAAGCGGATCTAACAGTCCATGAACCTTATTAATAATCAGTTAACAATGAAGTTCGAAGTAAAAAAGACCACACAATATTTTGTTTAAAAACACTAAAACACAACCAACAGAATATAATTTTAGCCTAACAACTTGAAAGTAGATTATTTAATTAGCAATAGTAAAAACAAAATCGACACTAAAGCTATTATGATCTTATAAACCAATAAAGCGAATTGATCAACTATGAAAAACATGATGAAAAAAATGACTGCTGTCTTAATGATACTGAGCATTATCACAGCCACATTAACCGGTTGCAAAAGCAAACCAAAGGATTCAGATATAAAAGCTGCCGTTGAAACGGCCATTCAGGCAAATCCTATCGGTAACGAAACAACTGTATCTGTTGAAAAAGGTGTGGTTACGCTTAATGGAAAAGTTGTCAATGAAGGCGCTAAAGCAGATTTAGCCCAAACAACAACCGCTGTTATTGGTGTTAAATCTGTAATCAATAACCTTGAAGTTGTTTCTAGTCCAACTGTACCAGTAATTGTTGCTGCAGATGATGCTTTAACCGCAGCTGTTAAAGATGCGACTAAAGATTTCCCTACGGTTCAAGCAACTGTTTCTGACGGTATAGTTACCTTAAAAGGAGAAATCCAAAAAGCCAATCTTCAAAAACTAATGATGGCACTCCAGGCATTAAAACCTAAAAAGGTAGACAACAGTCAACTGGTAATCAAATAATTAAGGAGGAATAAAAATGGCCTTACAAGAAAAATATAAAGAACTGATAGACACTGCAACTACAGCCGGTGTAAGTAATTTAAATGTACGTGAGCAAGATGGCGTATTATATATTGATGGTTCAACCAGCGGTACTGTAAAACAACAACTCTGGGATACTTACGAGCGTCTTGATCCAAATTATGCATCTGGCGACCTGGTGATGAATATCAACAGTGTAGCGGGTGTTATAGAAGGTGATAAGCTTAAAGTAACTACCAACAGCTCTAACCTTAACATCCGAAAAGGACCAAGTACCGACGATGATATCGTAGGAAAAGCTGCCAGAAATGAAGTCGTAACGCTAGTAAGCAAAGCCAACGATCAATGGTGGTTGGTTAAAACAGATCAAGGAGAAGAGGGATACTCTTACACGCAATATCTAACTCCGCTGACATAGCAGGCTGACAAAATTAATGCACAAAAAAACGAGGGTTTCAGAACAGAAACCCTCGTTTTTTTGTGCATTAAATTCACTTAATTTATCTTTCTTATTTTGATAATCCGCATCCAGTGCATCATTTTCATCACCGGATAGGTAGGGTCAAACTCAAACCAGCGAGATGCAAAATTTGGGTTGTTTGGTTTTTTATGATGGTTATTCTGAAATAACTCGCCTAACATTAAAAAATCAAGAGGCAAAGAATTTTTACTATGATCATTGTTATCATGGTTGGAATAACCATATTTATGACCGCACCAGTTTACAATTGCACCATGAATTGGTCCCATTAAAAAATGGATTGGCAATAATAAAAACACCCACCATGTGGTAGCAAAAGTTACATAGAACCACACATAAAAGCTAATAAAAACGACCCGTGTAATCCAGGAATCTCCAATTTTATCAATAATCGGCCATGATGGGTAATTGTCTCTAAACTGCTCTTCAGGTTCAACATTATATTTGGAGTAATTTAAATAAATATTCTTGGTCTGAATCATCATACCCCATACATCCTTTACAAAATGCGGAGAATGAGGATCTTTTTCTGTGTCACTAAATGCATGGTGCATCCGGTGTAATATGGCGTAAGCACGAGGATTTAAAAAAGATGAACCTTGAGATAAAAACGTAATCAGATAAAAAAACTTCTCCCAAAAAGGGTTCATTTTAAACATTTTATGCGAGGCATATCGGTGTAAAAAGAAAGTTTGAGAAAAAAGGGACAGGAACCAATGTAAAAGGAAAAAGGTTAAAATAATCATATAAAATGGTAACGGATATTGTATGTATTTAGATGTAAGTATCGATAGAAATGACGCTAAAATGCCTTAACGTCCAAAATCGTCCTGAACCCTAACAATATCACTCTCATCTGAAGGATTAGCAGGATCTGTATGCTGCCATATTTCTGCAACAATTCCCCAATCATCTAAACCAATTAAGCGGTGACGTTCGCCCTGCTTTAATTTAATAATTTGCCCTGGTGCCAACTTCTTTACATCACCTTCTACGTCTGTATCACTGGTAATTACCCCAACAGTTCCGTTTACCACTCTCCAGATTTCTGCACGGCGGTGGTGATATTGCCATGAAAGTCTCAATCCTGGGGCAACTATTAATATTTTTGGACTCAGTTTCCCTGATATTTTTAATTCGTCAACATTTAGTTTATCAAAATACACATTAGCAAACTGCTGTGCTTGTTCTTCATCGATTACAAAAAAACCACCCCAAGGACGGGTTTCATCACGACTAACAACATTAAAACCTTCGATTTTTAAACGTTGTGCTACACTGTTGAATATTTCTTTTTTCTGATCTGACATTTATCTTCTTATTTAGAATTAACAAAGATAATAATATCAATTTAATTGAAGGACTTATAAAGACAATCGGTCTATATCGAGCAGATCGACGTTTAAATCAGTAATAAGGTCGTACAATAACACTACATTCTTATCTTCCTCATGCAGCTTCTGATCCAATAGATCTGAATATTGATCAAGAAACTCATCATCATAAAATTCATCAGGCAATTCTATTTCTTTAAGTCTTAGCTGAGTGGCAGTATGATACAACAACCTGGCAATGGTAAAATAAACGGCATTCAGATTAATCAATAAATCCTTATAGTTTTTATTTTCCCAATCAATGATATAAATGTAATAATTATCAGAGGCCAGCTGATTATACTCATCATTTTCCATAACCTCAAACTCATCAAGATTATTGATCAGCAGAAAGGTTTTAGAGCAATGAACTACCTTTTCAATCGACCTAAGCAGCAATTGCACCACTTCATTATCTACAGCCTCTAACAATTCGAAATCTTCCGCCGCAATTGAATCCGGTTCAATCAAACCTTTCAAATCCGACAAATCCTTCTCATAGGCAATTAGAAAGCCATATTTGCAAAATTCACTGACAATGAAACTTAACACATGAGGCACAAGGCCTTTTATTTCATCTTCCAAATCTTTCTTTCTATTAATAGTAGGCTTTGAAGTTAATTACATCAGTCGACTTTACAAAATAGAAAAGTACACCGCTTTTAAAAGTCGAAAAAATAATTACTTTTATAGATAATTTAAAATTAATTGCTTTTATGAAAAAACTATTTATTATCGCTTTTTTAATGCTGCTAACACTGCAGTCTGCCTTTTCTCAAACAAAAAAAATCGAAGATCTTTACAATGAGTACACGCTGGTTAGAAACACGCCTAACAGGAAAGCTACTAAAGAAAAGTCTTTAGCCTTATTAGAACGCGCCACAGAACTAAATGAAAAGCAGGTTACCAATGTAAACTATCACCTTGCCAGATTGCATGAAGAAGAAAAAGAACCTGAGTTGGCTATTCCATATTATGAAAAGGTAATTAAAATTGTTCCTGGCTATTATGTAGCACAACGTGCTTTGGGTTTTATTAACCTTAAAAAATGTGAAGCATTAGGTCATAAAGTAACTGCTGCCGCCCAGGCAAAAAATGAATCTCTCTATAATGAAAGTTTTAAAGCTTACAAAAAACAAGTATTGCTGACCATTCCTTATTTTGAAAAATCTCAGGCTTGCGATGCAGATGATAACACTTTAAACATCCTTACCGGTTTATACAAAAGTATTAAAGCTACACAATCCCTAACAACTCTCGATAGTCGATTAAAGGAGCTTGCTAAAGATTGTGTTTCTTTATTGGATGAATAAACGAATGTGAACAAGATTATTTCAGAGGTGCCATTCCAAACATCAGCATCAGTTTATTACCCTTATACAGATTAAGCGTTTGCTCAGCAACATCATATCTAAAGGTTTTATCACCTATCAAGGTTAAAAACTCATGTTCCAATTTATTCAATTCCGGGCTACAAGCCATCCTTGTACCGGCAATCTTATTAAAGGTTAACTGATCATCACTTTTCTCATAGCCTCCAAAGAAAGTGTTACAGCCCGATTTACCACTAACACGTTTCTCAGTCCCATCAAACGTCATATATACCGGAGAGGCTGTTTGCGTTACGCCATTCATTTGGATCAATTTCCATTTGTGCTTCAGTACAAAATCCCATGCTGTGGTTGTATTTTGCTTCATTTTCACTTTCTTCACCACCTTTTTTAGTTTGTATTCGTACGCCGAGGCATCTGCAGGAACATTTTTTCTTTTGGTGCGATTCACCAGAAGTACATAACGATAACCTGGCTGATATTTGAACCCAGAAATCTGGCTATAAAATAACTCCCAATTTTTACTGTTTTTGTACTTCACCTGCATACAGGTCATAGGTGCAACACCTGTACAACTAGCCAGATCTTCTTTAACTACTAACCTAATCAAATCAGCCTTGCTGACCATATTGATTCCTAATATTAAAGTAAGTGTTAAAACTAATTTTGCGGCGATACTTTTAATCATGTCTCTCTTCATTTTTATTTGTGTTATAACAACAGGATGCAACAATTGTTCCGTTTCCATAAGGAACAAAATTTTAAGAGAATGTTTTTAACTTTATCAAAACAAAGAAATCATGGGAAAGTATCAACAGGAATGGAAGCAAATGCTGCAAAAAGAAGAAGAATTTGGAGCATGGAAAATAAAAAGCAGCGGTGGTGATCTTTTGATCCGTGTACCGGAAGAGACTGACATGGATATGTTAAAGGTGCAATTTTCAGATCTTATCTCTCCAATTGCACCTTTAATCAAATCGCCTAAAACGACCCTTAAATTTTATGTCGGTAATTCAGATGAAGCAGACTTCATCTTTACATTAAACTAGGGTTATCTTTTAAAAATATCAGCTAATTTCTTTTCCAGATTCTGTCCCCTCAAATCATAAGCAATGATCTCACCTTCGGGATTGATTAATAAACTGGAAGGTATTCCTTGTATGTTATAAATCTTAGCGGCTTCATTTTCAAATCCCTTTAAAGCACTGATCTGTGTCCAGGGCATTCCATCTTCTTTAATTGCTTTAATCCAGGCCTCTTTCTTATCATCAAACGAGACACCTAATATCTCTAAACCTGCATCCTTATACATGTTATAAGCCTTCAATACATTGGGATTTTCTCCCCTACAAGGGCCACACCAGGATGCCCAGAAATCGACAAACACGTATTTCCCTTTAAAATCAGATATTCCAATTGGTTTGTCATCAACTGTATTTTGCACAAAATTTATTGCCTTAACATTCACCTTTCTTTTATCTAAATCCTCTAGGCTATAAATTACCGATTGAGCGTAGATCGTTTTCTTTATTGTAGGGCTCAAAAGATTGTAAGCCTCTTTTATCATAAGGGCATCATTCTGAAGATTCTGATCATGTATCCTGCCAAACCTGTCTGCTCCTGAAAGCGCGTTATTCAATGCAACTCCCGCATAAAATTTAGTCGGATATTTCTTTGCGAAAAGCACGCATTGTTTAGCATATTCCCTTTCAGCTAAAAACAGATCACTCAATGTGCTTAGATATTTTGATTCCTCAATTTGATTTCCTGACCTTTTTGCTTTAAAAAGATCTGTCCAGTCTAAGTTTAGGTGTTTCATTTTATCCTTTGCAGTCTTAACAAAAGCCTCAAACTGTTTTCTCTCCAATTCAATTTTAGAAGGAGCGATTACTGCTTTACTTATGGAATCCTTTGCACTGATTACATTTTTTCCATTTTCCACAAAGAGGGTAAACTTATCCATATGATCAAGGGTCTCATCCATTTCATAAGACTTGTTCATCAGACTACTCAATGTACTACCATCATGACTTAAAACTAATTCCAAAGCCAGAGGCTCCTTAAGATTGATGCCCTTATATGAAAACTCACCATTTTTTAAGGGTAAGGTTTCTTTTACCTGCTTACGAGTTTCGTAGGAATAATAGGAAAGATAAATTTTAGCGGGAGCATTTAGATTCCCGATCTTTCCAGAAAGGCTAAACCCTTGACCTATACTCAACAGGGGTAAAAAACAGGACATAGCAATTCCTGTCCACATTATTTTCATTGGTTTCATAACTATTTTATGGTTAATTGTTTATCTCTTATTTAAAGGCATGTTTACATTAAAACTCTGCACCATTAACGGAATTTGAAAAGTATATGCAGAACTTCCTGGCGCAAGTGTAGTCAACACAGCTGTACCGTCTTTTGACATTCGTTTCACAGCAGGCATTCTACCTTCCCTATCCAAACGTTTCATATCTATCCAGCGTAGTCCTTTAAAAGCTAGTTCTCTCCTTCGCTCCTCCAAAACTGCAGTTAATGCTGCTTCAGGAGTAGAAGCTGTCAAAGCGGTGTATTGCGCAGCTAAAAACCTATTCTTTCTGATGGTATTGTTAACAATATTCAGTGCACCATTGATGTCTCCTGAACGGGCAAGACATTCTGCTTTATCCAGAAAAATCTCTGCATAAGTAATTCCACGATTCGGATTATAAGCCTGAAAGTTACTATAGCTATAAGTTCCATCATTTTTCTTTGTTGCCAGCAAACGAATTCTCAAATCATTGTTCAGGTCATATTTCGACAACAACTCATTAGAATAACTGAAAGTCATATTATAGGAGTATCTTACCCATAACTCTTCAGGGCTGCTATTGGTAGCAGGTAACTGTCCCGTAGTATAAGCACCATAATTAACAATCTTCGCTTTTCCTGATCCCAATATCAGATCAGCGTATTTTTCTGCATTTACATAGTCTCCCATACTCATGTAAATACGGGCTAGCATCCCATATGCCGCTCCCTTAGTTACCCTTGTATTGTTGATGTTGGTCTCCGGCAGATCTGGAATAGCAGCGACGATATCATTGATCAGCTGATCATACATAGCCTGTAACGTAAGTCTCGCCGGTGTATCCTTACTTACATCAGTAGTATTTACGTAAGGCAGGCCATAATCTATATTTGCAGTAGCTTTATTGTAAGCCGGAGCGAAGAAGGAAAGCAGATGAAAATAATTAAAAGTCTTTGCCACCATGGCCTCCGCATACAGTTGCTTTTTTTGTTGGTCTGTGCCGTCTGTAGCTGACAGAACACCTTCGGTTACAACATTAAGATTAGCAATAGTGTTATACAAATCAGCCCAATAATCGGGGCGCACACTGCTATTATTTATGTACTCTACCCAAAAATAAGTATTCCCTTTAGGTGAAGTCTGCCCCTGGAGATTAAGGCTGGCATCATTGAGATCATCTGTGGAATAGATGATTAGATTGTTTTGACCAAATGGATTAACAATAAGTTCACTATTTAAGACGCCTTCAAAATCACCCAGGCTTTCTGCAATGATCACCCCCTTAGGTTTTATGTCAAGAAATTTTTTACACGACACAGCCATCAGTACCGGAATCGTGAGTATATATATTAGTTTATTAAGTTTCATATTGATCAGTTTTTCTTTTAAAAATTGGTTGATAATGAAAACGTGAAGGATGGGACCAATGGAAGACCTCTACTACCAGATACAAAATTCAACGTTTCCGGATCTATATCATTCCCACTAAAAACGTACTTACCGGGATTCTGTACCTGCAGGATAAACTTAGTATTGCTTAACCCTAATTTTTGAACCGCTTTATCTTTCAGGTTATACGTTAATGTGATGTTTCTTAAAGCTACAAAATCGAGCTTACGAACAAACTGCTGACCATTGTCGTAACCTTGTCTGGTACCGATATATTGTGGCGTTCCAAAAGCCCCACTATATCCTGGGATATTGGTAAAAGCTTCATCACCTGGTTTTTTCCAGAAATTTTGCGCACCATTCTGAGGTCGCTCATCAAAAACAGAAGGAGGTTTAATTAAACCTACATGTCCACCATAATACATCAATAGCGCAGAAAGACTAAAATCCCCAAGCCCAAACTGATTATTAAATCCAATAGCATACTTAGGATCATTAACTCCGGCAAATTTCAATGCGCTTAATGGTACATCCACTTGTTGACTGAAACTGAGTACCACCGGGTTGCCATGTTCATCTCTAACCATTGGCTGTCCAAATTCATTTAATCCGATATAATCCAGGGTTAACACTGAGTTCATTGGATGTCCCTCTATATTCTCAGCTCCCCCTGCTCTTGTGAAATTATAGAAGCCCCAATAGGTATTTTTTACTTTAAGTACTTTGCTTTTATTAAAAGATGCAGTGACTTGTGTTCTCCAGGAGAAATTTCCTCCCTTAACATTCAATGAAGAGATATTAAGATCAACACCTTTGTTTTCGATGCTTGCATTATTTGTCAGTAGATTGGTAAAACCCTTGGTAGGATCTGATTCAATCTGTGAGAAAATATCTTTTCCACGTTTGATGTAATAATCTACACTACCTGCCAGACGATTATTGAATAAGCCAAAATCTAAGCCCGTATTAAAATTAAAAGTTTTTTCCCATCTTAATTCATTGTTCCTTGGGGCAGAAATTGCATAACCTACCAACGGGTTTGGCACATAATTATTTACATAACTTGTCAATAGATTGAATGGGCCACTTCCCTTCTTGATATTACCGTTATAGCCGGCAGCCACACGCAATTTCAGTTCATCCATCCATTTCACATCCTTCATAAAATTCTCATTACGGATATTCCATGACAATCCGGAAGACCATAGCGGTGTATAACGGAATTTTGGATCCTCACCAAACAGGTTCGACTGATCAATTCTTAAACTACCGGTAACTGTATACTTATCATTATAAGTATAAGCGCCATTTGCATAGTAGGATACAAAACGGTCATCACTATAGCTCTCCTTGAAAAATTGCTCAAACATAGTCTGATCAAATGCAAATCCCTCCAGACCAGAAACCATTATGTCGGTATAATCAGGAATGTAATTGCTATTGCCCAATAAACTTAAATCGGCAGGCTTAATTGTTAAGGAGTTAGCATTGTAGCCAAACAAGGTATTCAAATGTGAAGAGCTGGTATTTTTACGTTGTTCTATACCGGCTAAAAAAGACAGGTCATGTTTCTGTCCAATAAGCTTATTGTAGGCTAACTGGGCTCTTAATGTATAAGAAGTAATATCTGAATTTTCTGTTTTATTTGTACCACCTTGAGGAATGTTGAATATTGGCCTCCCGGTTATAGGATCTTCTTTTGCGAAATAATTAAGCATGATCCGTGTTTCATAGGCATTTTCTGATGCTGACCTGATCATCTTATCGAGCTCTCTTTCATAAACCCCACCCACTTCCAGGTTCAGGCCACTTAAAAGATTATATTTTAAATTACCTTGTGCACGATATACGTCACTTTTAAAATTTGTGCTACTTTCAAACATTTCCTGATAAGGGTAATACATTTCATCATACAGTCCCAAAGCAATATTTTCCTGATTACGAGCCGCACTTATTGTACCATATTTAGTCCCAAATCCGTAGTAATTTTCGTTAAATGGCGCAAAATAAGAAGCTATAGGGCTACCATCTGCTGCTAAAAAACGTTGATAAGGTTTAAACTCAGTATATCCAGGAACATTAACCCGTTTAGAATTACTGGTTGAATAAATGGCCTGTACATCTAAATTTATTCTTTTAGATAATTCAAAAGTACCGCGGTAATTGATATTGGTTTTGTTAAAGCCTGAAAATCTCTCCGAACCTTTATTATTTTGATGATTTACGCCAAAGAAATAAGTAGAATTTGCTCCTCCTCCACTCACATTCATATCATAGCTCTGAAAAACCTGATTCTGAAGAAATATTTTTTTATAATCCTCTGTATTATCGTAAGCAGCCAGTTCACCATACAATTTATCTGCTTCTTCTTTAGTAATTTTCCCATTATAAAGATCATCGGTAATGCTAAAAACAGGCGTATATGTACCATTTACCATATCTATATAATCCTTAGAATTAAAGTTGTTTTCAATATCATTTAGAGCTGATGAACTTTCGAAATCGATAAAGCCGCGCCCTTTTAACAAATTAAGTTTGTTATAGTTAGGCTTTGGTTTATACGTTAAGGCCGTTGTAAAGTTTACTTTCGGTCTGCCCAACACGCCTTTTCTGGTATTAATTACCACTACACCATTAGAAGCGCGAACACCATAGATAGCTGCAGAGGCTGCATCTTTTAGTATGGTAACCGATTCGATATCATAAGGATTAATAGACTCAATATCAACCTCCGTTGGGTATCCGTTTAATACGATAAGTGGCTTTTTAATGGCTTGAAATGTAGATACACCCCTGATGACAAAAGGGCTGGTATTACCTGGATCGCTCCAGGAATCTCTGGACTGATTTACATTGAGCATCAAACCTGCAAGGCGGCCTTCCAAATTGCCGATGATATTTCCATCTGCAGGAACAGTTTGCTGATAAGTACTTCTGTTAATTGTAGCATAAGCACCTGTTAGCTGTGACTTTTTTAGTGTCTGATATCCGGTTGAAATAATAGAAACCTGGTCCAGGCTCTGAGATGAGGGTACTAACCTTATTGCTAAAAAAGCAGTTCCATTTGTACCTATCTCTTTTTCTTCATACCCGAGATAAGAAATGGTGAGGGCAGCATTATCCTGAACATCTTTTAATAAAAACTCCCCATTAGTGTTGGTTAACACCATTTTGGTGGTTCCCTTTACCCTAACTGTTGCACCAGGAAGTGGTTTATCATTTTCATCGATAACCCGACCCTTAACATCACTCATCTTCAGATAATCAATAACTTTGTCAAAAACAGACTGTTCCTTTTGCTGAATTACTATTGTATTATCCTGAATAACATAAGTCAAGTTAGTTCCTTCCAGACACTTTTCCATTACTTTTTGTAATGGTGTATCTTTAAAATTTACACGAATTGGTGCTGTTTTTTTTAAAAGATCACGCTCCCAGAAAACATTATAACCTGTTTGTTTACGTATCTCTTTAAACAATAGATTAAGAGTTGTACTTTTTTCACTTAAAGTGACTTTTTGCGCAAATCCTGATGCACTAACCTGCATTACACCAAGGATAAGTAAGATAGTAGTTAATCGCATAACAAGCAGAATTTTAGGCACACAACATGGCATACCATTTAAGGTTCTGATATAATTTTTATACATTTGATTGGTTTGGTTAAGTTGATAATCCTGAAAATTTTATTGATCATATTCCAAACTATTCCCAGCATCGGATGGCCGTCTGATGCTGGTTTTTTTATGGAATTACGGCTATATATAGTTAGGGATCTTTTTTGTAGCTTTTTCTCATATTGGTTCGTTTAGTTAATTATTTAATATTTATATACTGTTATTTTTCTTCCCTCAATAGTAAATCGTGCACAATGGGTCAATTCAATCTTTTGCAATACTTTCGACACATTGGTAAAACGTGAAAAACTGCCGCTAAATATCTTTTGTTTTAATTCTTCATTTTCAAAATGTATATCTACATCATACCATTTTGCAATCTTTTGCATAATGCTCTCCAGATTTTCCGCTTCAAACGTAAAAAGTCCGTCCTTCCAGGCAATGGCCTGTTCAGCATCCACCCTATCTATATGAATACCTTTATCAGTTAAAACGAATTGTTCGTTAGGCTTTAAAATAAATTGTCCGGATTTTGCGACGACAGCCACAGTAGAGTTGTGAGTCAAGTCAGGGATGATGATACGAACTGCCCCCTCCAATAAAGTAGTCTTTACACTTTTACCATCACTGTAGGCATTCACATTAAAATGAGTACCCAATACTTCCACAAGCTGTCGTTCAGTATTCACGATAAAGGGCAATCTATGTTCCGCTTTGTCACCCTGTCCTTTTACATTAACTTTAGCTACTTCAAAATACGCTTCACCATTAAGCTCAACTCTTCGTTCTGCTAATCCCGAAAATGAGGTAGGAAATTTAATAACAGATGCTGCATTAAGCCACACTTTCGTTCCATCGGGAAGTTGTATCTGGAATTGACCTCCTCTAGGTGTACTCAATGTATTAAAACTCAGTTTAGAATTTGTTTTTTGCGAAGTTGATGCCTTGTAAATCAACTGCCCTGATTCCTTCCTTGTGATGACTACTCCCTGTTCGTTAGCGACCTGACCATCTATTGTGTCAACAAGCGCTATTTTTTGCCCATTGGCAAGAGTCAGGATAGCTTTATCTTTACCAGGAGCAATGTCATTCTCAGCTGTAATGTGCATTGCACTGGGCTGAGGTGTTCTATTGCTATAAAAATAGAGACCTACACTCGAGAAAACCAGGATGACTGCAACTCTTGCAATATAATACCATAAGCTATGTATCACTGGTTTAGGCAATTCTTTTCGTTCTTCCAGCTCTTTTATCTTAATGTTAATCCTATCCTTTAATCTTTTCTCAAGAGGATCAAGACCTAGCTCTGCTATCCTTTCCAGAACTGCGGGTTCAACTGAAAACAAATCATAATAGGCCTCCACCACCTCAATCTCTTCTTTTGACGCGGTATTGTCCAGGTATTTATTTGTCAGTTCAAGAAACTCCTTTTTCGTAGAATTGGCCATAAAACAAAACTCTTTTATATACAGTATACCTTAAAAGCCTAATCTCCTATGGCTAATGAAAATATTTTTTTAATTCACCTTAAAAGCCATCATAATCGCAGAGATGGTAACAATTTTACCCAATGAGGCCCGTAAACTTGCTGTGGCAGTAAGTAATTGATTTTGTACAGTTTTTTGAGAAACCCCAAGTATCTCACTAATCTCCCGTGTAGTTAAGTCCTGCATAAACCGCATTTTAAAAATCTCCCTACGCTTTTCCGGTTGTAAGGTCAACCAAGCTTCGATAGAGGCTTTTAACTCTTTTTCACAGAATAACGAATCTGCTTGTAAAGATTCCTGTGCCATGTATTCTAATGGCTCCTCAAAAACAGGCATGGATCTACCCTTTTTATAAAGCATGTAAACCTGATATCGAACCGCAGTAAGCAGATAAGGGAACAATTCAATTATTTGTTTCTCTTCACGCTTTACCCAAAAATCAGCAAACACATCTTGTATCACTTCTTCGCAAAGCTCCGCACTTCTTAAACGCTTATATGCTTCACTGTAAAGTTTTTTCCAATATCGTTTATAAGCTTCATCAAAGGCCGTCTCATCACCGGCCTTAACCAGATTGATGAGCTGTGTGTCAGCATACGAACCATAAGAAACCATATAATTTTACCCCCTTAGAAATAGATACCGATTATTTAAACCCAATATTAAGCATTGTTTTTAAATAATCGGCATTCACACAGAAGTTATATAACTTACACTCGTAAGGCTCTTAGTGCTTTATAAGGTATTATTTTCATCCAGACTAAACAAAGTGATAAAGGGCTTTCCTGTAAAATACGACGACACCTTTCCGGAAACCAAAGCTCATTTTATTGCAACTATACTTCTAATCAAATCGATTTCTTCCTGCTTATATGGGGTTCCGTCTTTTCTAAATATATCGTGAAACCACAAAGCGGGCTCATCATTATACTTCTTTGTCCAGCTATCCCAGGGATAAATCGTTTGTGATTTTCCATCCACAAATCCCCAGTTAATCATTCCGACCTTATGTTTCTTCGCCGTAGGCAAAAAACCCTCAAATGTACTTCCAGTTGGACGCGCCATATACTCCGTACAGATTAAAGGCCTGTGGTAACGCTCCAATTGTTTCATTTTATTAGCAAACTCTTCCGGTTTACCATAATTGTGAAAAGTAATGATGTCAGATTCTCCAATCTGAACCTTCTCAACAGCCCGCAATGAAGCGTCAGAAGTCCAGTTACCTGTCCAGACACCTGAAGTTAAAGGTTGGGTAGGATTTACCGACCTCGCCCATTCAAAAGTTTTTTTAATTAATGGGAGTACATAGGTTGCTTTATCTGCCAGATCTACCTTCCCGTAGGAATTCCCATTGATATTATCAGGTTCATTCCATAAGTCCCAGGCAAGAATTCTTTTATCCTTTGCAAATCTGGAAATAACGCCCTTTACATAACGCTCTAATCGTGGATATTGAGCGGGATCTTTTAACGCGGTTAAACCTGGACTTTGAACCCAACCAGAATTATGTACATAAGGGACAGGTTTTGGTTGCTTTCCAGATTTTGGAAAAGGATCCCAACAGGAGTCGAAAATCACAAATACAGGCTTAATTCCATTTCTGGCGGCAATATTCAAAAACACATTTATACGTTTCATAAATCCTGCCGAGTCTGCCTGAAATGGAAGATCATGAAGATATACCCTCATGGTATTCATCCCTAATGACTTTGCCCAGCCCAACTCACGCTTAATGGTTACCGGGTCAAAAGTATCTGCCTGCCACATTTCCAGTTGGTTAATGGCCGTGCTCGGTAAAAAGTTTGACCCCAACAACCAAGGCATTTTTTTATACCAGTCATTAGCTTGCTCTACAGTCCAAAGCTCTCTTTTATGTTGATTTCGTTTTTGACTAAAAGCCCCATGAATAAATACACAAAAAAGAAAAACAATTATTTTACATGATCCCATGGTTGAATATTGGCTATTTTTACGACTATCTGGACTTGATCCAGTTGACAATATCGGTAATCAGCTCTTCCGACACACTCGATGGAGTACTGTATTGTTCTAGTGAACCCTTCTCTGTTTGCCAACTCATTAGATGATTAAGATTAGGATACAGTTTCAGCTCCACATTTTTCTTTTTATCAAGCGCTGCATTCCATAAATCATAATCGGTTGTCGATACCTGAAAATCATAAGCTCCCTGAGCTATAAACATGCGCTGCTTCAATTTTTTTGCAACTTCAACCTGGTTGTAATTATTAATATCAACCCAATAAGCTGCTGGCAGTACTAAAACATTAGAATCTGGCTTCATTGCTCCCAATTGAGTAATCCTGGTTTTATCCAGTAGCTTAATCACACTATCGAGTTGTAATTTACCTGCCCGAGTAGTATCCTTAGAAAGTGTAAATCCGTACTTATTCTGTTCAACCATCATATCGGTCAATGATCTTGCCGGGGCAGCAAGCAACAAAATCCCATTCAAATCAGGCGCCAACATTGCCAGTCTTGGAGCAAGCATTCCGCCCAGGCTATGCCCTAATAAATAAATTTGCTTTTTATCCGCCTCGGGAATTGTTCTTGCCAAAGCAACCGCAGCTACCGCATCATCTAAAACTTCTTCTTTAACTGTAAAAGCACCATTAAAGTCATTCGGATAAACCATTGTTCTCTTCACATAACGGATGCTAGCGATACCTTTAGCGGCCAAACCAGCTGCAAGATCTTTGAATGGCTTATTTGGACCAACAGTTTCATCCATATCACCTGGGCCAGAGCCATGTACAAAAACAACTATTGGATAGTTAGTTACATTTTTTGGAACAGTCAATAGTCCTACCAGATTATGACCTGGTGTTTTCACATTGATTTCCGTTTCCTTATATAAAGTTGTATCAGCATACGCTGGCGGCACATAAGCTGCAGCTGCAGACTTTGGCTGAAGGAAAAAGCCAACTATCTTCTCATTTTTATTATACGCAAGCATAAAATTCTGCGTATCGTTGTCAAACCGTCCTTCTACAACAACCGTATAAAACTCACCTTCATTTTTGCTGTTTAATATCGCAACAGCATCAAGTTTCCCAAATCTTTCACCTATTTTTTCCCATAGTGATTTTAAATCATCTTGTGTCACCTTAGCTTGAAAGGAGGAATCAAAACAAGCATAAGCCTCGGTATATTTAGCCTCGGAAAACAGATTAAACAAATTTTGAGATTTGCCTATAAGACTTAAAATACCTTGCGAAAATGATGCGCTTGAAATTAAAAGGGCAAAAAATAACAGAATTACTTTCTTCATATAAATGGTTTAAAGGTTTTTAGGTATAATTTTTTAAGGATGAACGACCGCCCAGCCTTGTTGTTGCCTGATGATGATCTCTCCGTTGCCACTAGGCACAAAGTTTACAAAATCATACAAGGTGCTTTTATCAATATTTCGTTCCTTAAGGGTATTTTCGCATTCTGCGAGTAGCACACCTCTTGCTTTTAAATCTTTAAGCTTCTCTTGATACGGACTATTTTTATCAAAAGCGGCTACTCCGTCTCCAAAAACAACAAGTTCTACTTCCAGTTTCCCTTTAAGCCGCGGATCTTCCAATGCATTTTTAATATTGCGAAGGGTGCCGTTGATTTTTTTTTCATCGCTATTATTTAGCACATATAATGCCTTATAGTGTTTCAGCGTAGCTTTTGCCCCGGTAAAAACATTTTGTGTTTGAGATTGAGCGGAGAAAGAAATGCCAAACAGCAAAAGGAATGAAAAAATTATGGTATATGGTTTCATGTGTACTAAAATTATAACGGCACAATATACCCGATTTTTTTAAAAATCCTTCATCCAGTCTTCGCTTTGATTGGTTTCCAGATTTAGGTGTTCAAAGCGCTTGTATGCGCAATAAGAACCCATTTCCTGATCCGCATTGATAAAAATTCCACCGGCAATAATAATGTGCTTACAAGGGTAGTTTGTTCTCGAAATCAAAATATTTATCCGCTGTTCTATGGCTTCATACATCACCTCTGTGGCCTCAAAAAGCGGGTTTTCCTCTGCTTTAATACGCGCTGCATTTCGCAAAAAAATCTGTTCAATAGCATTCATCTGGTAATCTAATGCAGTAATGTCATCTTGCAGGATCTCATTTTTCATCAATTTACTCAGCGCAGCACTAGCCGCTCCACAGCAGGCAGAATTAGTTTGTTGCCCTATGCGATGTATTTCTCCTAATACACCATCTTCGGTGATACCAATATGTGGAGCATAGAAAATAACAACAGCTCCTGATTCAGGCACATGGTTTGCAAAAGCATTCATTCCTGTAATCCCAGCGAAAGGGAACCCACTTAAACCACCCATTTTAAAGGGACCAAGCATTTCGTATGCCCTGGCCGGATACTGAATAATATTTACATCATCACAACATATGCTGTCGGCATACATCAGTTGCCCGGCTTTCAAACCAAGCTTCTTTTCAACCACATCCAATAGGGTATCAATTGCATCTTCAGTTGCTTTTGCTGTTGGATAAAATTTACGTACCGTATTCAGATATTCTTTGTCCATTGGCATTTGTGCTTTTATTTAAACACTTCGAAACTAGTTTGTGCATCACTCCAAAACTCATCCAATGCAATCATTCTTGGCTTAAAAAATGAGATCAATGTAGGCCAGTCTTCCTTTTTAAATATACTAACCTCCGGCAAGACTTTATAAATACGGGTAATCTTTTTGCCATACTCGTCAATTGCGCCAAGTTCCCAATCCCACTCTTCCTGCAACTGAGCTTCAAATAACTTTTTGAATTCTTTAAATTGTTCGAACACCAATTCCTGCATTCCCAGATCCGGATGCGTAATCTCTATCGCTATTGAAGCCTGACGTTTATCTGCCTGCATTTTAAAGAACAGATGTTTTATCCCTGTTTTATAATTGATCCAGTTGATTTTTAACCCATCGGCAGATAGCTGCGGTGCAATATACTGCCCAAATGCGGTCCAGAATTCCTGTTTTAATTGTGATACTTGATCTTTTGAGTACAATTTGAATCGTATTGAAAATAGTTAAACTTCCTCACTAATCTACCTAATGAGTATAAGACTCCAAAAATACTAGTTTAGAATTATTTTCCTTAATTTTAAGCAGCTTCCATAATGTGGCAAAGAAAAAAACAAATTCTAAAAGAGCTTCTTTCAGAATTAAAATCACGCAAAGAATAAATCACTGCGACAATCAACTGACAATCTGAGCATAAAATTATATTAAGAATTCCCAAAGCACTTATTTCAACATTTAATTTGCAAGGTTTCTAAATTTAATTACTTTTGCCCCATGCCGGTAATTGATTATCGGCAGTTTTATGGGGGATTAGCTCATTTGGCTAGAGCGCTTCGCTGGCAGTGAAGAGGTGATCGGTTCGAATCCGATATTCTCCACCAAAAAAGCTTCAGAGCAATCTGAGGCTTTCTTATTTAGAACATCAAAAAAGGGGGGGATACCAGAGTGGCCAAATGGGACAGACTGTAACTCTGTTGTCGCAAGACTTCGAAGGTTCGAATCCTTCTCCCCCCACTTCTAAAACCTTTCAATGCATCACCTTATACAACTACATTTACTGTTTCAATTTTAACCTGCACCACCGGTTGGTCCATCCCTCGTAAATATTCCCAGCTTACTCGTTAAGCAACAATGAAGTGAAGTACCTATCAATTAATGACGGATCAACTGGATGGCAATAAAACTACCACCTTTATTTCACCTTATGAAATTAAAGCATATAATACTGATATGATAGATATTCCACTAGATCTCTCTACTGTAAAATTCAGTTTTTCTACTGATCCGAGTAAGTTCTCAGTTAGCTTGACTCAAATAGCCAAGTCACTTTTAACGCCTCAATTAATAGATAGCTACAAAGTGAAAGCTGCATCTGTATTTGGAGCGGTGCGGTGGAATAATCAGTGGAAAGGCATTCGCCTGAATGTAAAAATGAAAGACTAAATCTAATTTTAATATGAAAAACAAAATCACTCTTTTCTCTGTAGCAATGCTGTTTTCAATCCAGACGATAGCTCAAGAGGTAACCAAACAAGAACAAGGATATTTTAATTTAACAGAAATAGGGTATTCGTTTGGAAACAAAACTTTTGAGTATCAAGCTGCAAAAAATATTTTCAATTCTACCACGGATGGTACTTATTCACTTAGTTTAAGAAATATCAATGGTATATTTCTTAGTAATCAAATTTCTATTGGTGCAGGGCTTGGGCTTGAAAACTATACTCTCACCGAAAGTAGTCACGATTACAACAATTTACTACTTCTTTTTGTAGATGTTAGATATTACTTTAAAAATGAAAACAATACATTTTTTGTTTATGGTGACGCAGGTGGAGCGGCGAAAATTGCGGACAACTTTAGTAAGGGAACAATGTTCAACCTAGGAGTTGGTTATAAGTTTAAAGTTGCTCCAAGGACAGGGATGATTGGGAGTATAGGATATAATGACCAAACCATAAAAGGAGAACCTAGCGTTACTAAAAATAGATACTATGGTTTTGCGGTTCGAGCAGGCATTTTGTTTTAATTAGAATAACACTATACACTTAATGAATCGTAGTCACAGATTTTTTTGGACCAACGATAAAAACTCTTTATACTTAAGCATATCATTTGCAGTTAAAAACGTAAAAAAATGGTGAGCGATTAGGTGAGTGAAAATCGAAAACCGTATAAAATACTATTTAAACGCTGATTTTAGGAATAAGTTCAGATGCCAGTGGGATCACAGAGAATAGTAACAAAACCACATAAAACCATGCAAATCAAATGATTGCGTAGCTTTTCTGTTTTTAGCCCGAACCCCAAAATATGCATTAAATCGGATCAATGCCATAAATTCTTAAAGTAAACGAAGCATAGGCTTCCAAACACTGCTTTCTTTTAATTTTGATTACCACTTTATCTTTTCACATTCTATTTCAGCAATCTGCTCACCCTCAGTAAGAAGATATGGCATGTATTTAGTAACAAACAATATTGGGTGATTGCATTGAATTAATACATATATTATCCTCTATTTATATTTAAACTGCTATTATACTGCTATTATACTAGTAAAGCAGTAGCATACCAGTATAATAGCAGTACAAGACCAGTAGGAGACCAGTATATATTATACACCAATACAGTTCACTTGACACTCCCGTTTAATGGTGTTCGTTTGAGTATTGCTTTTCCTTTTTGAATGATAAATATAGGCGCAACCACAGGAAACGGTATATTTAAAATCAAAAAAACATATTCTCTCCACAGCATTTGGCATTGATCCGTTTAAACGCAATAAATAACGATGTGCAGTACAGTTCAAAATTGTTAAGCATAAATTTTTGCTGGTATTCATCTGTAAAATCATTGAAATCAAAGATGAGTTGATTGCTTTTCGTTAATACAATCAACCTGTTATCGCAGCGAATCGCTTTCTGCATATATTTATTGGCCGTAACAAAACCGGCCGCAAACCTGTTAAATGACATTACCTGCTCTTTATCCAAAACCATAATACCAGCAAATTTAGAGAAACAATTCCGGACGCGACAAACAAGTACCTTCTAGATACATGAAGGTGTAAGCACTACAAGTTAGGGCTGAGCTACTGTAAGATACGTCTGATCCGGGTGGCAAAGTATAGCCAAAGGATAAGACATCTATAAGCAGCCGTAATTATTTAATCTTTTTTAGGACCTTTCTAGGACGTTACTAGGTCCTTGCTAGGTCAAAATGACCTAATAAAGCTTTAAAAAAGATCTAAAAAAAATTATAAAATATTTCCTTTAATACGACCTCATATAAATACCAACCTTCGTTTTTACCGCCCCTTAACTGTCCACACTCCTCTTTACAATCTTATTATATAATCGCTCCCGAAGATATCCCCTTAAAAAAGAACACCCAGAAGCGCTAATGCACTCCTGGGTGTAGTATGGGTTCAATATGTAATGTATCGAAATTAATCAGCAAGCGTCCAATGATTTGAAGCTTAAACGTCTGCTTAACCAAACTATGCAAATGTACACATTCTAGCGGAAAAATACCATCTATCGTCAAAGTATATTTGAAAACCCGCTAAAACTCTATCCTATAATTGATTGCCGGAATAATCCCACTCCATTTTGAGATTCTACAATCTGCTTACTCGAATTGTAGAACATACCTACTGTGTTTTCCCGGTTCAAAAGATTTTGAATATCAATAATAATCAAATGGCTAACTCTTTTACTATTGATGCAAGAGCTAGCAGAAAAATCAACCCTTACTTACTCAGATCGATTACTTCTTCATCCAATCTAAAAGACTCTTCTACCAGAATTAGAGAATATCTCCTGCCGCCAGCATAAATTAATTAACAACGCCGTACCAACGTATTAGGCTTTGGGTATAGATTAGTCTTATTAAAAAGATGAGCACAATTATGTGTAACTATTTTTTAGTTACAAAATTAACTGTATATTTGTATGAGCAAAATAGAGAAGCTATTAGCAAGATTATATTCAAAACCAAAAGACTTTACCTGGCAGGAGGCCATTAGAATATTAAACCATTATGGATTTGAAGAAATAAAAAGAGGTAAAACTGGTGGTTCCAGAAGAAAATTTGCAAATAAATATAAGGATGTTATAAGTATACATGAGCCACATCCCGGCAATATTTTAAAGAGCTACCAAATTGATTTAATTCAACAACAACTTAATCAACATTATGAAAAACTATTTTGAATATGAAGGTTATATCGGTTCTGTAGAGTTTAGTGCAGAAGATCGTGTTTTTTTTGGTAAAATACATGGAATAAATGATTTAGTAACTTTTGAGGGCGCCTCTGTAAACGAGTTAGAAGCAGCTTTTAAAGAGGCTATAACCGACTACTTAAGAACTTGTGAAGAATTAGGGAAAAAACCAGACAAAACATATAAGGGTTCTTTTAACGTAAGAGTTTCTGAAAAACTTCATCAAGATTCTGCCCTTTTAGCTAAAAAGAAAGGTGTTAACCTTAATGAACTTGTAAAAGCCTCATTAAGCTATATGGTTCAACATGAAGAATTACTTAACAAGGAGACGCTCTACGCATAAGCTCACCTTTTATCCAGCACATTTTTCATTTTTACATATTCCGACGGCCTTATACCTAATATCTTATAAAACGTGGTGCTAAAGGTGGGTATGCTATTATATCCTACTTGCGCGGCAACTTCCTTTACTGATAGTTTATCCACAAGTAACAGTTTTAATGCCCGCATCATACGCTGAACGGTATAATACCGGATAAAAGACATCCCTACATCACTTTGAAAAAGTCGCGAGAGGCTTCTTTCGCTTAAACAAAAACGCGAAGCGAGTTCAGGGAATACAATCACATCATGCAGATTTAATTCCATAAACCTGATTACCTCTACAAGCCGTTTATCTTGCGGATAAGGTAAAGCCAATGGAAGATCATACTTGCTTACATCTGGTAAAACAGCTTTTAAAGCCTGAGCAAAACGGTAAGAACTCAGCTGCGTGCTGTCGATGTCTCCGCTCCATCGATTACTATAAATAATCATTTGTAAAAGAAGATCATTTACCGGATAAATAGCAGTCTGTGCATAAAATGGATCTTCGTCCTCCTCAACCGGAAAATATAGATTCCGCATAATCACATCTTTTGAGCCGGGGTGTATGCTATGCGCAACTCCAGGTGCAATCCACATGTAATGTCGGGCCGGGAGGAAAAACGTTTTTACCTTTGTAATAACATGCACCACTCCCCCCTCCGTATACAAGAACTGTCCTTTATTGTGCTGATGGATTGAAATTCCTTCACCCATCAAATCGTGCATACAATAAATCGTTTCCGGATGTTTATCGACTTCTGTTAAATAGTAATCACTGGGACTGTTGGACATGGCTGAAATGAATAATCATTTGTCTTGCAAAGATAATCATGCCAGAATTAATGATTGCAACTTTGTAGTGAAAATTCATAACAAATGGACAAGCGTTCCCTTAATATAAGGGGTTTACTTATTTTAACGGCTATTTATACAGCCACACTCTTCACAACAGCTGCACCAACTTACGGACAGACTGTTCATAAAATCACGCTTGATGAAGCTCTGAACATCGCTAAAGCGCAAAATCATCAGGTTCATCGAGCTAGTGTACAGCAGGAAATTATAGCAGAAAACATTAAAGAAAAGCAGGAACAAAGGCTACCTGAAATTGATTTCCACACCTCATACGCCAGAATAACTGATTTAACAGAATTTAAAAAAGGACTGAGCGACAAGGCTGTAACCACAACGATTCCTGAGTGGGCCGATGTATCAGCCTTTGGAAAAATGCCAATATACAATGGTGGAGAAATTAAATATGCCGTAAAAAAAGCGGAACAACAAAATGCCATTGGACTTCTAAAAATTGAAAAGACTAAACACGACATTCAGATACAGGTAACTGCCACCTTTTTAGGTGTTTTTAAACTAATGGAACTGCAAAAGATCATTGTAGAGAACATTAAGGAGGAAGAGGACCGTTTGCGAGAAGTAAGGGCATTTAAAAAGCAAGGCACAGTTACAGGTAATGAGGTACTACGTGCTGAGTTGCAGTTGTCTGACATGCAACTAAAGCTACTTTCTAATCAAAAAAACATCGCAATTGGCGAACATGAATTACAGACATTATTACAATTACCTGAGGATGAGTCATTCGAAATAAATACCACTAACTTACTCAATCAGAATCTATCTCTGGACAGTTATGAAACTTATCTAACCGCAGCCCAGAATAAGGAAGAAATACGTATTGCCAAACAAGAAGAAGCCATCGGGTTAACAGAACGCAGATTGGCTAAAGGCAATTATTATCCCAAAATATCCCTTATTGCTTCTTATGGATTCAATTATCCAAATTACATGTTCTTCCCGCCCAATCCTTACATCTACACACTCGGAAAAGTAGGTATTGAAGCCAGCTTTAGCCTCTCTAATTTATACAAGAATAAAACAAAGATGCACATAGCCAACAAAAAGATTGCAGAACAAAAAATTGCAACAGCTATAGCAAATGACGAGATCAAAGACCAGATTTTTAAGCAATACACCCAGTACCTGGAAATTATGGACAAGTTGCCGGTAACAGAAAAAGCGAAACTGCAAGCTGCCGAAAACTATCGCATCGTAAAACTGAAATACCTTAATCAGCTGGCATTGATAACAGACATGATAGACGCAGACAATGCTTTATTGCAAGCTAAGTTTAACACTGCTGCTACCCGCATTGATGCTTTAATGAAACACTTTGAACTGCGCTATGCTGCCGGCTTGCTTTAATCCTTTTAACCTAAATACGCTACCAAAATGAGTGCTAAAAAAGCTCCCAAATCACACAGTCCATTCCATCTGTTATTTACCATTCTTGCCAGTCTAATTGCTGCTTCGGGCATCATTATGGGGATTTGGTTCTTCATCTTTTACAACAATAATGAAGAAACCAACGATGCCCAGATTGACCAATATGTAACACCTGTTGCTACGCGTATAAGTGGTTATGTAAAAGAAGTAAGATATATAGAAAACCAGTTTGTACGCAAAGGTGATACGCTTATTATTATTGATGGAAATGAATACAAATCGCATCTTGACCAGGCTCAGGCAGATATAGCATATACCAAAGAGAACGTAACTGTACTTCAAAAAAACGTAGCAACCACCCAGAGTAATATCGGTATCAAACAATCGGAACTAGATGCGGCAAATTCCGAGCTTTGGAAAACCGAACAGGAATACAAGCGCTATACGGCATTATTTAAAGCTGATGCCACAACTGCTCAACAAGTAGAGTTGATGAAATCGAATTATGAATCTGCGGTAGCCAATCACCATAAAATACTTCAAGCTATTAAAACGGCCAAACTAAACACGCTGGAAGCATCGGCAAAAGTTCCGGCTGCCAGAACACTGGTGGGCGCAAAAAAAGCAGCGGTTGATTATGCAGCACTGTACCTTTCCTACACTTTTATCACTGCACCTTATGACGGTTGGGTAGGAAAAAAAACTGTTCAGCCTGGCCAATTGATTAAAGAAGGGCAAACACTCGTATCAGTAGTAAGCAAAGAAAAGTGGGTGATGGCAAACTACAAAGAAACCCAAATTGGAAAAATAACTGTCGGACAACGGGTAACTTTTAAGGCTGATGCAAGTGGCGATCGCGTGTTTAATGGTACCATCGAATCTTTTTCTCCTGCCAGTGGAGCAAGGTTCTCCTTGCTCCCTCCGGATAATGCTACCGGCAATTTTGTAAAAATTGAACAGCGCATCCCCGTACGAATCAAATTAACTGACCCAGAAAAAGAAACAAACTTTTTACGTGCCGGAATGAATGTTATCGTAATTGCTAACCATCAACACTAAATATGTCTGCCAATAGCGTATTCAAGCCCTGGGTTCCCAACTGGGGCATAAAAGCGGTGCTGATCTTCTGCATGTTACATTCTATGGTTTTGTTGGGACTTTACACGGCCAATATGACTTACTCTGCAAGCTTTTTAGATGTTGAGGTTGAAGACATGCAGTATGCAATGAGCATTACTTATGGGACCTTTCTGGCTACCATTATGATCGAAAGTCGCATTTTTAAGTTCTTCCCTACCCGGAATTACTTTATGACCATTTACTTTCTGGCGGCCCTTACTTTTATCATTTCTGGTTATACACATGATTATGTCCTTTTTATTATGCTCAGGATGGCCGAGGGCGTATTGATGGCGCTACCCTGGATCCCACTACGGATGTTGCTGTTAACAAGGTTTAAATCTAAAAATGCAATTATCATTGTCTTCTCACTCACTTACGGTTCGCTTTTAATTGCCTCTCCATTTATTATGAACATCGTGGTCTGGCTATTGGAAAATTATGACTGGAAATATATGGCCTACGGATCAGCGTTTTTTCAGTTTCTGTGCGTTGCATTGATATTGCTAACCTTTAATGGTCACCGTTTTCATAAAAAGACACCTTTATATCAGGTAGACTGGGCTAGTTTCATATTGTTCCATGCTGCCATATTATGCGGAGCATTTGTATTGGTTTATGGAGAAAAGAAGTATTGGTTCCAATCTACGCAAATCATTATTGCCACCCTAGTTACAGTTGTAACTGCAGCCTTATTTACAGTAAGACAATTATTGGTTAAGCGCCCATGCTTTGACATGGCAGTGTTTCGCTATGCAAATTTAAGAACAGGCTTAGCCCTGTTTATTATATTTTACATCTCAAGGGCTACATTAAACATCTGTCACAGTACCATGAGCAAGGTATGGAACTGGGAACCTATCAGAATAGCACATGTACAATATTTAAATGCAGCAGGTAACATAATAGGCATTGCCATTGCAGGAGTACTGTTGTCGCGAGTGGTAGCTACCCGATATATTTTTATCCTGGGATTTTCCTTAATGGCGATTTACCACCTTTGGTTTACCTTTCTATTTGTGTCAGATGCTTCTTTATCTCATATCATCTTCCCTTATATACTACAAGGTGTAGCCGTTGGAATACTCTTCGTCCCCCTGGTATTGTTTACTGTTTCCTCGGTTCCCACTCCATTGGCTCCATTCTCAGGAACGGTTGGTGTAACGGGGAGATTTTTGGGAAGTACAATAGGTTTTTGTCTTATGCAAAACCTTCAGGTTTATTTTGAGCAAAATCATAGAACCAAACTTCAACAGTTTATAAGGCCGGATGATCCTGTTATTCAGGATAAAATGACGCAGTATACCCAAAACTTTTTAGGTAAGGGCTTCTCAACCAGTGAAGCCAACACATTGGCTCTGCAACAAATTACCAGGCAAATATCAAAACAAGCCATGCTGTTATCCAACATGGAAATATTTACTATAGTTGGTATAGGATTGATCATTATTGTTGCCCTTATACTATTCAATCAACATCTGAGGCAAACTTTCGATATTTTCAGAAACAAGCTTTGGGGAGCTTGATAGGTCTACCCCTTTCTGATGAGAAGACAAAGATTACACCTATTGATGAAGGTTTCGACTTTCTAAGTTTCAATATACGCAGGTTCGAGAATGGGCATTAAATATCTTTGTATTTAAATCCTCAAAAAAAATGGTCTCAATTAAATTTTTTATATATTGTCTCTAGTTACTCCATTATTCTACTAAAAGAAAAATCATGAAATTACGTTCTCACCTTAAAATCTGTCTTCTAAGCCATGTATTCCTAATTCATACTCAACAAGGCACGTCACTTGCAGGAACAGCTTCAGATACAAACGACTTATCGACGAAACAGGATGGCAGTGACTGGAAAAATTCCATGAAAATAAGAATTATTATACTTTGCCTCTTTTTATCTTCTTTTTCTAACTTTAGTTATTCTCAAAAAATCTCAAAATTTCATCAACTCTACCAACGGGGTGATGATTATAAGAAATCAAGTAGTTTCAATCTTGCAGAAAAGACCTATCTTCAAGCATTAACCATCTATTCCGGTAACCCAGATCTATACATCGATCTAATTTCGGTTCTTCTTCATCAGCAGAAAAACAACGAAGCAGAAAAATATCTAAAATCAGGCATTTTAAAAGGAGCAAACATAGATAAACTACTGAATGACAGCGCTATTAATAAAAAATTCAAAGAAAGTACTAGTTGGGCGAAGATATATGACATTTACAGGAAAGAATATAATTCTTCAATCCCTTTTCAGGAAGAGCGACTAAAGCTCGTCACTTTACTGCAAAAAGATCAAGATGTGAGAAATTTAATGGAGTATTTTCCCGAACTAAAAAGAGATTCTATAGTTCATTCTTCAGATATAGAAAACAGCGAACAGGTATATGCTATTGTTAAAAAAATTGGCTTCCCAGACCGCGATAAAGTTGGAGAAGATGGCGCAGTTGCAATGTATATTCTCCTCTCCCACTTACTTAACGATGGTCTTAAAGACAAAGATGACCTGGAATACTTTGAACCATTAATCAAAATCTCCGTACTCAAAGGAACTTTTGAGCCCTTTTGGATGGCCAACCTTGTAGACCGGAACCAGGTAATCAGAGGTTTAAAACAGATTTATGGGTCCTATTGGGAATATGATTCAAAATCAGGAAAAAGAATTATAACCCCTGTTGAGCAAATCGAAAACGTAGACCAAAAAAGAGCAGAAATTGGATTGGCCCCACTAAAAACCGTTCAAGCCCTCGGATTAGTTCTTCCTTCTAATTATAAAAACTAAGTAAATGGTGCTCATTAATTCAAATGATGCTGACGTTACTACAAAAAACGTTACTTACTGGTTGTACTATTACGGGATACTTTTTAAGCGGATCAATTATTCTGATGATATCAGCATCCAGGATTTCAAACTTTCTAATCAGACCATAAGCTTTAGCCTTGTTTTAAATGAAAAAATTCATTCATCAGATATCTCCTTTTTTTGGTATAGACGAGGGGTGAACGTTGCCAAATAGTTGAGAATAAGCTTAGCGGTACGTCCTGAAGCGCCTGCTGTACCCATTTTTGCAGATAGCTCTTTATAATCGCTAAGCATTTGCGTTCTTTCAACTCCGCTGAGTATCTCCTTAAGCACATTGGTAATATTTGTCGTATTGCAATCGTTCTGGATCAACTCCGTAACTACGGCCCTATCCATGATTAAATTAACGAGAGATATAAATCTGATTTTGACTAATGCCCGGGCGATAGCCACAGAAATAGCCCCACCTCTGTAAACTACAACCTGAGGTACATGAAACAAAGCAGTTTCGAGTGTAGCTGTACCCGATGCAACAATTGCTGCTTTGGCTACATGAAGCAGGTTATAGGTTTGTGCAAAGACCAAAGTTACATTATCCGATTTAATAAATTGTTTATAATAGGCTTCATCAAAACTCGGTGCTGCTGCAACTACGAAACGATAACCAGGGAAACTTTGTGTAACACTAAGCATATCCGGCAATAATCGCTCTATCTCCTGTTTACGGCTACCCGGCAATAAGGCTATCACATCCCCTTCGAGATGATATTTTTTGCGAAACTCCATGTCTGGCGTAAACTGTGCAATTTCATCCAGCAATGGATTGCCCACATAATCTACCTCCATACCCCAGCTTTTATAAAAATCGACTTCGAAAGGCAAAATACAGAATAGCTTATCTACGATCCGTTTTATTTTAAGTACTCGCTTCTGGTTCCAGGCCCAAACTTTTGGTGAAATATAATAGCAAACTTTAATGCCGTTGGCTTTGGCGAACTCGGCAATCTTTAAATTGAAACCGGGAAAATCAATGAGGATCAGTACATCTGGTTTATAAGCCAGGATAGCAGCTTTGCAGGCTTTTAGATTTTTAAAAATGGTACGCAAGTTTAAAAGCACTTCGGTAAAGCCCATAAAAGCCATTTCGGAATAATGTTTATCCAGTATTCCACCTTCGGCCAGCATTTTATTGCCCCCATAATACCTAAAATCAGCTTTTGCATCTTCAGCCTTTAATGCCTTCATTAAATTAGCGCCATGCAAATCTCCTGAAGCCTCTCCTGCTACTAAATAATACCTCATGACTGGGTTATTTTATAAAAAAAGAATGCAAAGGCCCATAGGAAAGTAGCACTGATAATGCCCCGACCAATATTGTCCTTATTTAATTTAAAAAAGTAATGCATAAATACTGCATTCACGGCAATACATCCGATCAGCAACAAATCAGCTTTTGCTAAAAAAGCAAATCTATGCATCAGGTACCATACTCCCGAAAGTAATATTCCGGGTATCACTAACCCGATACCCAAGCCAATAAATACAGAATTTTTTATTTGTGCTAAGCGATTCCCTAATGTCATAGTTATCCAAGTGAAGATCCATGAGGTGCAGCAGCTGGAGGAACATCGAAATTCCAACTGTTCAAGACAGGAATGGCGTGATGTGCAGTAAGGTCAAATTGTACCGGCACTACCGACACATATCCATGATCCAATGCCCAAACATCTGTATCCTCGCCCTTATCATTGTTTTGAAAAACGCCGGTAAGCCAGTAATACGGACGATTGTGAGGATCTTTACGTTCATCAAATTCTTCAGCCCATTTGGCATTTGCCTGCCTGCAAATCTTAATTCCCTTCAGATCGGGTCCATTAGGAAAATTCACATTTAACAATGTTGCTTGTGGCAATCCATGTTCCAAAACCTGTAAGGAAATGGTTTTGATGAATCTTTTACAATGGCTAAAGTCTGCCTCCTGAGCAAAATCATCCAATGAAAAGCCTATTGATGGAATATTTTCTATTGCACCTTCTACAGCCGCCGACATGGTTCCGGAATATATAACGTTGATCGAATTGTTTAAACCATGGTTGATCCCCGACACACATAGATCCGGTTTTTTACCTTTAAATATTTTATTTACTGCCAGTTTTACACAATCTACAGGAGTACCTGAACATTTGTACATTTCTACTCCCGGATATAAGTCAACACGATCAAAACGCAATGGCTTTCCAATAGTAATGGCATGACCCATGCCCGACTGCGGCCCATCAGGTGCCACAACTACCACATTCCCCAATTCCATCATTACATCAATCAGGTTTTTAATCCCTGGCGCTGTAATACCATCATCATTCACTACTAAAATATTGGGTTTTGAATTTTGCTTCTTCATGCGTATATATTAAAGATCTGAAACAGTTATTAAGTCCCGGCAATATGCCATATTCACCATTCTTGATGAATTTGCTTAACAAACTACATTTGTAGCTGTAAAAGTACAAGAATTCAGATAAAAAGTTTAGCATTCGACTTATATTTGACTATGAGTTACGATAAACTATTGTGACTAAAAAAAACTTACAAATAACTTATTATAATGAAGAACAAATTACTGCTGCTTGTCTGTTTGCTGATAACAGGTTCGAGCTTAATGGCGCAATCTGCCTACCAATGGAAAACGGCATCATCTGGGGGATATACCTATAAGTATGTAACCAACGACCCGACAAAAGCCCGCTTCTATACGTTAAAGAATGGATTAACTGTAGTGCTTTCTCAAAACACCAAAGAGCCAATCATCGAATTTCGACTTGCGGTAAGAGCAGGAAGTAACACAGATCCGCGTAATGCTACAGGTTTAGCCCATTATCTGGAGCATCTATTGTTTAAGGGAACGGATAAATTTGGCACAATGGATTTTGCTAAAGAAAAACCATTGCTCGACAAGATTTCGGCACTTTATGAGCAATATCATGAGACCACCGACCCTGCAAAACGCAAAGAGATCTATGCTGAAATTGATAAAACATCGGGTTTGGCTTCTAACTACTCTATCGCCAATGAGTACGACAAAATGATGAAGGCAATTGGTGGCCAATCTACCAATGCACATACCTGGTACGAAGAAACTGTTTATAATGAAGATTTTCCTGCCAATGCAACGGATCAATTTCTGGCGCTTCAAGCCGAACGCTTCCGCAATCCAATCTTCCGTATCTTCCACACTGAGCTGGAAGCTGTATACGAAGAAAAGAACCGTGGACTGGATAATGATTCATGGAAGATAAATGAACAAACTAGTGCATTGTTATTCCCTACTCATAATTACGGACAACAAACTACTATTGGTACGGTTGAACATTTAAAAAACCCATCGCTGGTAGAAATCAAGAAATATTATGATAAGTATTATGTACCAAATAACATGATCATTGCTTTATCGGGTGATTTTAACCCGGACGAGATGATTAAAAAAGTAGACAAATCATTTGCCTACATGAAACCAAAACCACTTGATCTTTACAACCCAGCTCCTGAAAAACCGCTTACAAAAGTACAGAAGTTAGATATCTACGGTCCAAGTGCAGAAAGTGTAAGAATCTCTTATAGAGGATTTGCTCAAAACACAACGCAAAGTATGCTATTGGATTTGATTTCCAGCATCCTATCTAATGGAAAAGCAGGCTTACTGGACATCAATTTAAATAAGCAACAAAAAGTTTTAGGTGCCGGTGCAGGCTATCAGCAAATGAAAGATTATGGTATTTTCACCCTTTCGGCACAACCTAAACAAGGACAAACCCTGGAACAGGCAAAGCAATTATTGCTTGATCAGATCAACATCCTTAAAAAAGGAGATTTTGATGCAAGCTTAATTAAAGCTACTGTAGCAAACAATAAGCTTGGTTTATTGGAAGCTTTTGATAAAAACAGTTTCCGTGTTGAGGCGATAACAAACGAATTTATTCTTAACCGCGGTGTAAACTGGGACAAATCGTTAGACAATCCTGATGCGATGGCCAAGGTGACCAAGAAACAGATTGTAGACTTTGCCAACCAGTTTTTTAAAGACAATTATGTCGTTGCATACAAGCACAAAGGTGAAGACAAAAGCATTGTTAAGGTTGAAAAACCAGCAATCACTCCGGTAAACACGAATGCTGCTGAGACATCGGATTTTGCAAAAAATTTACTTTCAATGCCGGTTAAACCTATTGCTCCTAAATTTTTGGATTACAAAAAAGATTTAGATTTCGGGAAATCGGGCATTGCAGACGTTATTACTGTTCACAACAAAGACAACAGTATCTTTAGCCTAACTTATCGCTTTGATATGGGGGCATGGAATTACCAGCTTCAACCCTATGCTGCCCAGTACCTGGCTTTTTTAAGTACCGACAAATACAGTGCAGAACAGATTAGCAAAGAGTTTTATAATATTGCCTGCAACTATAGCTTTAACGTGGGTAATGAAACTACTTCTATTACGATAAGCGGGTTGCAGGAAAACTTCGATAAGGCTGTAAGTTTGGTTGAGCATATTTTTGCCAATTGCAAAGCCAACGAGCAAGCGCTTGCAGAATTGAAGAGCCGTATATTAAAATCGAGAGAAAACAATAAACTTAATAAAAGTGCAATTCTTAATGGATTAACCAGTTATGCCCAATATGGTGCGAACAATCCATTTAATCACACTTTAAGCAATGAAGATGTGAAAAACATGACTTCAGCCCAATTGCTGGATATCTTGCACAATATTAACAATTACAAGCATACCATCACTTATTATGGTCCGCTACACTTAAATACATTTACCACAACCATTGGTAAATTACATAGCTTGCCTAAGGAATTTACTCCAGTGACTCCTGCTCAAAAATTCACTTATGCAAACAATACAACCAACCAGGTATATTTTGCTGATTATGACATGGTACAGTCAGAGATCCGCTGGGTACGTAATGCTGGGTTATACAACCCGACCTGGGCACCTAAAGTAACTTTATTTAACAGTTATTTTGGTGGTGGTATGGGCTCGGTAGTTTTCCAAACCATCAGAGAGTCGAAAGCACTGGCATATTCAACTTTTGCAGTATTCTCTGCTCCAGATAGAAAGGAGAAACAATATGCAATGGTGGCTTATGTAGGTTGTCAGGCTGATAAAATGAATGATGCAGTTAAAGGAATGAATGAATTGCTGAACAATTTACCTGAAACCGATAAAGCTTTCGAAGCTTCGAAATACAATGCCTTAAATGCAATTGAAACAAGCAGAATTACCAAAGAGGATATCATTGGTGCTTATTTTACCGATAAAAAATTAGGCTTCGATCACGATTCCAGAATGGATACCTATGCAGGATTAAAACCATTGACTTTTGGTGACATTAAATCATTTCATGAAAATAATGTGGCCAACAAGCCGTATACCTATTGCATCGTTGCTTCAGAGAAAAATGCGAAACCTGAGGATATGCAAAAGTTTGGTCCGGTTACCAAGTTGTCATTGACACAGATTTTTGGTTATTAACGACCAAAATAAAATAAGAAGGAGGCCGTATTAAAGCAATTTAGTACGGCTTCTTTGTATCCCATATTGCATATTCAAATTCCTTATCCTAACTTTATTTAATGCGCTACCGGATAAATCTTATTTTATGGTTATTCTTATTTTCCGGTCATATTGCTTTTGCGCAGCAAGAACAACCATTATTGGTCGACCCTCTTGCCAAACAGCTTTACCTTTACAAACTAGCTAACCCATCGCCTCGTCTGTTTGTCCACTATGATAAAAACATTTATACCAACAATGAGACGATATGGTTTACCGGCTACCTTTTAACAGAATCAGGCACCAATACTGACCAACACAACATCATGTCGGTTGCTTTGATCAGGAATTCGGACAGTTTAATTGTTAAACATCAAAAGTTTCTAATGGCTACAAGCTTGTCTTTTGGAAGTATGGTACTCCCCGATTCTATGTTAGCAGGCGATTATCATCTTCTTGCGAGTACAAACAGGGTTGTAAATGGTGTTCCTGAAGCTGTTTTTATCCAACCTATAACGATAAAAACAAATATCAACCCAAGCTTTAATGCAGGCTTAAAGATACTGGAGCCCGGTATCATAGGCGTAAAGCCAAATCAGGTTCTACTATCCGTAACTACCAGAGATGCCCGTTTTTTACCAAAGCCTGTTGAGGTAAGTTACCGCTATGGACAACTCACTAAAAAAACAAAGACCAACGCTTCAGGTGAGGTCATCTTAAAATTGGATGAACAGGAGAATATTCCCGATCCTAATCTTTATATAAAACTAAGATACGGCAAGGACAGTAGCTTTTTAAACCTTAGTCTGCCTGTTACAAAGCGTAGTGCCAGGGTAGGTTTTTATCCCGAAGGCGGGAACTTAGTTAACGGAGTTCAGTGCCGTGTTGGTGTGGAGATCAAAGATCAACAGCTTGCAGTTGTTTCTTTAAAGGCGCAGCTTTATAAAAATGACAAAGTAATTGATACGATTGAAACCAATAGCTATGGAATTGGCAGCTTTTTACTGAACCCGGAAAAAGGAAGTATTTATAAAATAAAGCTATTACACTCAGGTTTTAAAGATAGCAGTTACCTGCTACCCCCTATCTTAGATAAGGGGATTGGCATTTACATTGCTGAAGCCGCAGCAAAAGATACCCTTAAGGTAAAACTCAGAACCGCCCAAAATGAACACTTCTTTATTAGGGTGCATAATTTTAAAGAGACGTTTATCTACAACCATCTTAATGCAAGAAGTTCGGATACTAACTTAATAATCTCTCTTGAAGAGGTTCCTACGGGGCTCACCACATTAACCATTTCTGATAGTTTGGGCAGGCCGCTTGCAGAAAGGATGTTCTTTGCACATTACAACCCAACATCCAAGCTAACCATTTCATCAGATCAGCCAGTTTATGAGCAAAGGAAAAAGGTAACGCTGAAACTAAAACTTAACCATTCAGATAGTCTGGCAATTGTCTCTATCTCTTGTGTACAAGACAACCGCCTATCATCTAAACTTAATACCGATATAGAAAGCTATACTTATTTGGCAAGTTCACTAACCGCTTTACCTCCCTATAGTATCACAAGAGGTTATGAAGACCTGAGGTATATGGACGACATTTTGCTGGTAAAAGGTTGGCGTAAATATACGTGGCAGGATTTAATGCAAACAAAACCATCTGACACCATAAAAAGTACGACAATACGGTCTTAAGTATTCAAATTACCAACAAAAAACAGCCAATAAGCCAACCCATTCAGATTGCTATTTTAAATCATTTGGGAATAGAGCTCTATAACACAGATAACCAGGGCTATTTTGAATTTAAAGCAGCCAACCTTACCGTAGAAAAAGAAAAGCCGGTGTATATATTTCTGGGTGAGAAAAACAAGGATAGATATGTGCTATCTATAAATGACCCTTACGCAAACCTGAACAAAAGTTATTTGAAGTTATTTGGACCAGAATACAGGGCAGTTCCCTCATCAGTTCAAAATAACAATGTACTCTCTCTTAAGAGTAACGAAACTGCAATAAGATTAAAGGAAGTTCAGATTACTTCTGGAAATAACAATAACTTTCGGTCGCCTAGGGGCCCAAATGCTTGTGGGGATTATGTTTGCAGCTATAATATATTGAACTGTTTCAATCATGTAGGTAGTTCAAACAACAGGCAGCCTGTAGCGGGTGAAAGTTATCGTATAAGCGGTGGTGGAGGGACAATAGTCTATCAGGGTTGCGAAACTGTAGCCATTAACCCAGGCATGGTAGCTATGGATGGCATTTATTCAAAAAAGGAATTTTATATGAATGATTATGCCGAACCTTTAGAACCGGCTTTTGTATCAACCATTTACTGGAACAATGGATTCTTGCTGAACAAGAATGAGAAAGAAATTACTTTTTATACTAGTGACATTACCGGAAAATTCAAAGTAATTGTGCAAGGGGTGAGTACCAAAGATGTACTTTATGGAGATTATACTTTTGAAGTAAAAGGGAAATAGCAGTTCACTATTCCCCTTCCTATATTTTATTTTAATTGTGATGCTTTTTCAACAATTTCGGCCACGACTGCCGGATCAAGCAAGGTCGTTACATCGCCCAGATTACTGGTATCACCTTCGGCTATCTTTCTTAGAATACGACGCATGATTTTACCCGATCTGGTTTTTGGTAAACCTGATACAAACAATATTTTATCCGGTTTGGCAATTGCTCCAATAACACGTGTTACCGTTTGTAAAATATCCTTTTTGGTAAGATCCTCATCAGTATGTACATTAGGATTGATCACGAAAGCATAAATCCCTTGTCCTTTTACATCGTGTGGGTAACCAACTACAGCGCTTTCTACCACTCCGGCGTGCATATTAATCGCATTCTCGACTTCAGCAGTACCGATTCTATGTCCTGATACATTGATCACATCATCTACCCTACCCGTAATTCTATAATAACCATCTTCATCTCTTAAACAACCATCACCGGTAAAGTAAAGGTCTTTATAGGTAGAGAAATAGGTTAGCTTACAACGTTCGTGATCACCATAAGTGGTACGTAACATTCCCGGCCATGGGAATTTGATACATAGGTTGCCATTTACACCATTACCTGCAATTTCATTACCTTGCTCATCCACCAAAATTGGTTGTATCCCCGGTAATGGCAGGGTTGCAAAACTTGGTTTTGTAGGCGTAACATAAGCTATTGGCGAGATCATGATACCACCGGTTTCTGTTTGCCACCAGGTATCTACAATTGGACATTTACTTTTTCCGATGTTCTCATCAAACCAATGCCATGCTTCTTCATTTATTGGTTCTCCTACCGACCCCAAAACTCGCAGCGAGCTTAAATCAATGCCCTTTAGAGGTTCTTCTCCAAAACTCATTAATGAGCGGATGGCTGTAGGCGCAGTATATAGAATATTTACTTTGTGTTTTTCGACAACCTGCCACATTCTTGATGCATCTGGATAAGTTGGAATTCCCTCAAACATCAAGGTTGTCGCACCCTGTGAAAGTGGACCATAAACGATGTAAGAGTGACCGGTAATCCAACCAATATCGGCCGTACAAAAGAAGACTTCGTCTGGCTGATAATTGAATACATTGGAGAAGGTGTATCCTGCATAAACCATATAACCACCAATGGTATGTACTACACCTTTAGGTTTTCCGGTCGAACCTGATGTATACAGGATAAACAACATGTCTTCAGCATCCATTTCTTCAGCAGGGCAATTGGTATCCACCAATTTAATTTCATCTTCCCACCAAACATCTCTACCTTTCAGCATGGACACGGCCATACGGGTATGGGTTAAGACAATTACCTTTTCAACCGTTGGACAGCCAATCAGGGCATCATCAATGACTTCTTTTAACTGAATTTGTTTGTTTCCTCTATATGCTCCATCGGCGGTAATCACGACTTTGCATTCTGCATCGTTAATACGATCAGCAATAGATTTAGCAGAAAAACCACCAAATACAACAGAATGAACTGCACCAATACGTGCACAAGCCAATACAGCAACCGCAAGTTCAGGTACCATTGGCATATATATACATACTCTGTCGCCCTTTTTTACACCGTTCTTTTTTAGAACATTGCCAAAACGACAAACTTGTTCATGTAAAATTTTATAGCTTAGGGTTATACTTTCTTTTTGCGGATCATTTGGTTCCCAGATGATGGCTGGTTTATCTCCATTTTCAGCTAAATGACGATCTAAACAATTCTCGGTAATATTTAGCTTGGCCCCCTCAAACCATTTGATATTGGGTTCAGAAAAATTCCAGGATAAAACTTTATTCCATTTTTTTCTCCACTGAAAATTATTGGCAATCCCTTCCCAAAACTGTTCCGGATAATCTACACTATACTGATAGGTTTTTTGATACTCTTCAAATGATTTAATTTGCATGGTCTAATTTGTTTCGGTACTAAAGTTCAAATATAACTTTATTAAAAAGCTAATAAAACTTTTATAGAATCTTTTGCATGGAGGAAAAATAGTGCAATAATCTTGACCTTATTAAACATTCCCTTACCTTACAATGTCATCTTTACCTCGTTTTCAAAAAGGGGTAAATAATGCAATCACACATCAAACTTCATTTAGCAGCTGGTAGATCGGTGGCACTGACACCTGATGCCCTACCTCAGCACAGCGCAGTGCCCATACGAATGGCAAAAGCTGAAAAAATCAAGATTAATGAGGGAGACATCCTGATTCAATCTCTTAGTCATTATCTGGCATATATCGAATTATTTGAATATACGCTTACACAGGAGGTTAACATCGACTTCTCGGTAATTAAACCTTCATTTTTCATGTACATTAACCTAAGGCAAAACTCCTGTTACTTATGCTACAGATCTGAAGGGAAGTATAGGGAAACTCTAACAGCAGGAGCGCATCAAATGATGCTGATTACCTTTAGTCCGGAATGGCTAATCTATAAATCTGAAAAGCTGGCAGAATTAAAATCTTTTACAGCATTCTTCAACAATCCAAAAAGGCGTAGCGTAAATCTTCCTTCTTTTGGCATCGCTAAAAGCTTATTTAATTTACTAAAAAAAACTGATCTGAAGGTCAATCACTTAAATATGGATGCCAGCACCTATATTTTTATCAACAATTGTATTACTAAATATTACAATAAACTTATCAGCCGAAACTGCAATAATGAATACCTGCAACATAAGGCAACTGCCATTGCCCAATTTATACACGAAAACTTTACATCTGAAAAAGCAAGTAGTGTACACGAACTTGCTGACCGATTTATGGTATCGGAAAGAAGTCTTGCCCGGCTGGCGAAAATGGCTTTCGGAATTCCACTTCATGAACAGGTTATCAAACTGCGAATTGATTTAGCATTGAGACTGCTCTTGACAACGAATAAACCTATCTATGAAATAGCCAGACTAAGTGGTTACAAAGAACCCCACTATTTCAGTAAAGCTTTTAAAAAATATTATGAGATATCTCCAAAGGGCTTTGAAAGACCGTGCAAAGAAATGGTTACTCTGGAAATGCAAGGGTAAAAATCTGCCAACAATTCTCGAAATATTTTGGCAGAATCCTACATTTTTTTCTAAAAAAATGTGCCGCACCTTTGAATCAATAACCAATAACAATAATCAATATGCAAATTACATTAAACAAACAACCAGGTCTACATCTATCTGCCAAAACAAGAGAAATCATTGTAGACATTACAGTTTATTTGTTCATTATACTTTTTATGTATACTGCAGCAAGTAAAATACTAACTGTAAAATCCTTTGCATCAACACTGGCAAAATCACCTTTAATTGGTAGTTATAATATGATTGTGGCTTATGCCATTCCAATCATAGAAATGCTCATCAGCATTGTCCTGATCTTTCCCTTGGTAAGGAAAGTAGGGCTGTATGCTTCATTTTTATTGATGACAGTATTTACTGCTTACCTGGCTTACATGGTTTTTTCAGGAAATAAATTACCCTGCCACTGTGGGGGTGTAATCAGCACCATGACCTGGCAGCAGCACATTTGGTTTAATCTGGGCTTTGTGGTACTGGCCATTATTGGCTTAACCATAAACAGAAAAAAGAAATAAAAGAATTTACGCGCGTGATTCAGGTAAATGAGGTAGCCTGTTAAAATAAATACATCAGAGATTTACTAAACAACAATAATAAAATGAACAAAATTAAAAAAGCAGCATTTGGCGTTCTCGTAGCTGGGCTGGCATTTGGGTTCAGTGCATTCACCACAATTAAAAAAAGTTCAGTCTTCACCTATTATCAGGTAAATAATCCTTATGCGGCACCTAGCAATCCTAATGGCTATGCTTACTATTCAGGAGACAGATGTGAAGCTGGAGGTAATCTTTGCACTGCGCAATGGGATATTGGCCTCAATCCTCCCCCTTTTTTTGAAGGTCAGGCCCTGCCTCCTACCGGAGTAACTCTTCAAACCAGTACAATTACATCTGGTCATTTTGAGTAAATAGTATAAAAGGAGATTGATTAATCAATCTCCTTTTATACCCTTAACGCTCATTCTGCTGTATCTCGCTTAACCTGATCTCTTCTTCATCAATTGGAAAAACATATCTTTTATCATTCGGTTGCAGGGTATAAGAATTCCCATTCAATACTCTTGTTAAAGTAACGGCAAGGCGTGTATCTCCGTTCAACCTTCTCAAATCTGACCAACGAATCCCTCTGAATATCAACTCCTTTCTCCGTTCTTTTAGAATGTAATCCAATACTGTATTAGGATTTGTACTTATTAGGTCAAGATATAAACCTTTCCATCTCGTTCTCCTTAAACGATTCAGGTCTTCTAATGCTAGAGTTAAGTTCCCATTTCTCGCGTTACATTCCGAACGGATCAAATACATTTCATCAGTAGCCAAGCCTCCGAAAAAAGTTTTATCACCATTATAACTACCTTTAAAAGTCATGCCATTAGCACTTGCGGTAAAAAAGATAGACTTACGACAATCTTCAATGGTGTAATCATTATATAATTCGGGAACTACGATTAGCCTTGATGCATTAAATATCCCATATGAGAACGTACTATGAAAGATCACTTCAGAATTAAATTTTGCGATTGGGAAAGATATAGAGCTGTTCAATTTGGTATAATCCATCAAATCCGGCTGAATTTTCAAAGCAAGGTCAGCATATACTCCTGCTTGATCATAGTTCTCCATGGCTAGATAAGTTTTTGCCAATAAGGCATACGCAGCTTCTTTAGATGGTCTGGTTTTGTACCCGGATTTTGCCCCAAGAAGATTAATTGCTTCTTTTAGATCTATGATGATCCGCTCGTATGTTTGTTGAAGATTACTGCGTTTCACTTTTATGTTTACATCATACTCCAACCTTAATGGTAATCCCAAATCTCCCGATGCAGACCTAGAATTATAAGGGACACAATACTCCTGTATCAGGTTAAAGAAATCAAAAGCTCGAAAAAATAATGCACTCCCCTTTACACTATTCCAATCCTGTTGGTCATTTGTTATGGGCGTTATTTTTTCAATTCCTTCCAATATTACATTTGCATTTAAAATCCGTTGATAAGCATACGTCCAATCCAAGCTTTGTTCACCATTATAAAACTCTTTTGTGGGGGCCCAAATATAGGCCGATTTTTCCTGTATAGTAAAAAGATTCTGCCAGCTGGAAGATGTAATATAAAAATCACCTGCTCCTATTTCGCCTAAGCCACATGCTTGATTAACATTGAAAATTTGAGAAGTATTATCAAGCAAAGCTTGATAATCTCCTATGCTTTTTGGAACAACTAATGATTTGTCAGGCTTAGCTTCCAGCCACGATTTACCGCATGATTGAAAAAACAGCATCAGCAACATTGAGAATATATAACTTAGACATTCTTTTCTCATAATCCTTTTCCTTTAAAGACTTGCTTTAATTCCAATTGAAAAACTCATAGGCATAGAAGTTGCTAGGCGATCTCCTATCCCAGGAACAAAATCTGGATCCAGGCCAAAATGATTTGCTTTCCAAATGATGCCTATATTATTTGCATATAAATAAAGTCGCAATTGTTTCATCGGAATAGTTCTCCAATTGGAATGATCCAGATCAAAACTTAGGCTAGCATCTTGTAAACGGACATGATCACCTTTTCCAACAGTTGAAGGGGAACTCGTATAAAATAAATCCCTAAAGTTGCTTTCCGTATAATTTGCTTGGGATGGCACATCCGTGAACAGTTCATCTCCTTTTTTTTGCCAACGTCTTTCAAAGTCATTATTCGAACCTCTATTTATCGCTAAATGATACATACTGTAGTAACTTACTGTAGGCTTTCTGAAATAATAGCCTAACTTATAGCTGATACTAAAGGCAAGTGTAAATTTACAAAAGGAAATTGTATTGTTCAATGCCCCAAATAGCGTAGGACGTGCAGGCCCATTATATTCAAGTTCACTTAATGGAGTTTCAGCAAATATCCGGCTATAATCTTTACTAACCTGCCCATTTAAGTAACCACGAGGGTCACCATTCGAAGGGTCTAATCCTGCCGATCTATAGCTATAAATACCATAAACCGGTTTCCCAACTATGGGTTTTACATTATAATTATCCAAATAAGTACTAGCATTTGTTCTAATTACATCATACAAAGTTATCCAATCATGCACAGTCGAAAACAAAACATCTGTTTGCCATTTAACAATTCCCTTTAAATTCTGAGAAGTTAATGAAATGTCTATACCTTTAGCCTTCATTTCAGAATAATTCCCTCGTAATACTTTAATTCCTGAGCTGGCGGGGAAGGCCTTATCACCAAGAATATCAGTCCCTTTCTTAAAAAAATAATCTACCTTACCCAAAACAACATTATCCTTGAACCCAAAATCAAACCCTAAGTTGACAATACCTATTTTTTCCCAACGAAGCTCAGGATTTCCTATGTTTACTATAGTCGCAATTGGCAAATTTGTACCTACTGCATTTCCAATATTTCTGAAAGTAGTTATCCCTGTATAGTTCTTATCCAAATTCCCATTAAAGCCATAAGATGCTCTTAATTTTAATATAGGCAACCAGTTTATTTTGTAAAAACTCTCCCTATCCAAATGCCATAAAGCACCAGCAGACCATAGTGGTATGTTCTTCTGATTGGTTTTGACTCCAAAATAATTTGATCCGTCCATTCTCGCACTCGCTGATATGATATACTTCTGATCATAAGTATAGGCAGCATTCGCAAATACTGACCTGATTCTATCTAGTCTCCCGAAAAGATCGCGACCAGTGCTTATTTTACCAGAACCTGATGGATTTAGGTTAAAAATACTCAATGTATCAACAGACACAGAACTCCCTGTATGCTTATCATAGCCATAATTGGAGTATGAATTTAGTTGAGTATCAAATTCGGAAAGCTCATAACCTGTAATCACATAAACACTCTGTTTTTGCCAGTCCTTTTGATAATTTAGTTGGGCTCTAAAATTTTTTGCTATAGCTTTTCGGACTATTTGATACTGAATTGCTCCTAATGGAATATTATAACCAATAACTTGCCCAGCATCCAAAATTGAATATTGATTGATCAAACTTCTCGTTGAGGAACTTTCTAATCCTGCTACAAGTTCTGAACTATTTTTGATACGTTGATAGAGGTATTTTGTTTCTGCTTTTAAACCGGGAAAAAGCGTATAATTTAAACCGCCATTTAAACGCAGATCATCAGCTATCACCGTTGTAGGAGGAAGTCCTAATTCATCTAAAGGGACATAAGACCAGTCCAAAAACCCTTTAGACAGAGCCTGTGCATTGAATTCAGCACTATATTGACTGTAGAATGGCATAACATTACCCTTCGCATCCCTAAACTGATAGTAAGGTGTAAAGTTTTGAGCTATAACAGCAATCGTACTGTCCATTTTCGCATTGGTTCTTACATAATACAATCCTGCATTCAATTCCAGATTTTTCAACAGTTTTACTGTATGCTGCGTGTTTACAGTAACCCTATTGTTTTCATTATTAACAAGGCTTGAAAGCGCCCGATCATAACCCGCTGAAAGATAATGGTTGGATCGATCAGTGCCTTTACTTAGGTCTATAAAATATTGATGTGAAACAGGGCTTCGATAGAAATATTTAAGCTCTTCATTCCTGATATCATTCCCCCGCAAAGCATTAAGCTGTTGTTCTGTTACTGTTGCAGATTGTCCTTTTCTTTGCTTGTCTAAAATCTGCACAACCGGAGAAACAACTGGATAATTAATCTTGTCTAGCAGAGCCGCATCATATTTCCCATTATTAAACAAGAATGTTTCTACATCAATAAAATCTTTGGAAGACAGGTAATTTTGATTGTAAAAAACATCCGGCTTACTTGAAACAGTCAAATTAGTATTAAAAGAGAGCTTCAAGGGCTGCTTGTACTTCCCTCTTTTTGTTGTGATTACAATCACTCCATTACCTGCCCGTACACCCCATATGGAAGCAGAGGCAGCATCCTTTAATACAGTAACACTAGCTACGTCATTTGGGTTAATGGAATTATAGTCACCATTAAAAGGGAAATTATCTAAAATAATCAATGGTTGATCATTTGCATAGATTGTACTTCTGCCGCGGATAGATAGATCCAAATTACCCGAATTACTACTTAAAGTATTTTTATTGAACAACAGACCACTGGTGATCCCTTCGAGCCTGCTAAAGATATCATTACTGACTCTTCGATTTAGCTGTGCACTGTCTACCAATGCAAAACTTCCTGTAGCACGTTCTTTCGGAATACGTTGATAACCTGTACTTACAATTTCTACCCCAGGCAAATCAACCTCCTTTTCCTCAACAGTGACTACCGGTTTATCGTTAACCTTCGGTTCTACTGTTTTGACCGGTGCTGTAACAACCGGCTGATCCTTTACAACAATCATTTTGTCGACCATGGTATAGGTAAATCGCAATTTAGCCGATACCTGATCCATTACCTTTTTGAGCTCAACATTCTTAAAATTAGCATCTATCTGCTGATTTGTATTGAACTCCTTTTCATTCCAGACTACACTAGCCCCCGTTTGCTTTCTTATTTCTTTAAAAAACTGCAATAAGGATACGTTCTTCCGAACGTAATTTAATTTCTGTGCGTGTACAACTATCCCCAGCAGCGTTAATATGAAAACAATTGCTCCCCTTTTTAAACGCATTATTCTATTACGGTAATTCTTCTTCCTTCTACTTTAAAATGTACATTTGCGGTCAATTCAAGCATTTGTAATACCTGAGGTATTTTATTAGACCTGATCATAGTACCACCTATAAGTGCCGTACCGACTTCTTTATTCTGATAAACCACCTCTACATCATACCAACGGGCAACCATTCGCATAATACTTTCCAGTGGTGCATTTCGGAATGTGAATTCTCCATTTCTCCATGCTATAGCTTCCTCAGCATCTACCCGTTTAACGCTTATTTTATCGTTTATTAGAGTTGCTTCCTGATTGGGTTTGAGCATCACAGCTTTCCCTAAACCTGACTTGCCCTTTATACCTCCCATAAAGTCGAGCGTTGAGGGATCCAGACTTGCTGATAACATACTATTCTGTGATGGCCTGATGCACACACTTCCTTCAAGCAAAGTTGTAGTTACATTTTTTTCATTGCTGTAGGCACTCACATTAAAGTGCGTTCCCAAAACTTCTATTTCCTGACCATTACTTACCACTATAAATGGAACCCGCACAGCAGACTGCTTATTACTTTGCTGTAATGGGCGTGTAACCTTAGCAATTTCAAAATAAGCTTCCCCATTTAGCTCCACTCTGCGTTGCGTAGCTCCTGCAAAAGTTGAGGGGAACTTTAAACTGCTGGCAGCATTGAGCCATACCTTACTACCATCGGGCAATACCATCTGATACATACCTCCGCGTGGTATATTTAAGATCAATTGCTGGCTGTTGGTTGCTAAACGTTCTTGCCCTGCTACTTTACCACCGTCAATATATGTTAGTATATGATCTTTTACTGCGACACCAGTTTTCGCTTCATTTAATGGAATGTTTTCGCCGTTCGCTAAAGTCAATAATATATTTTTTGAACTGGCAACAATAACATTACTTTCAACCGAAGGAACTATGGGAACAGGCTTAAAGAATAAAGAAGTTAAACCCAATAATACTAATGCAACTGCAGCTACCGAGCTCAATCCAATGATAAACTGTTTACCAAGTGTACTTCGCACAGGCCTTTGCTGGGCTTCCCTACGCATTCTTTTTATAGTAATCAGTGCAGTTCCGAGTTCGAAATTTAGTTTATGAGCATTAATATTTCCTGATTTTTGATTATATTTTAAAAAAGCCTGTAGCTCTTCGTAAGTAATTTTACCTATAAAATCTTCATTATCATACATAGGGAGGCTTTCCACCTTCCCATTTTGCATAAGCGACATTGCTTCTGCAACCAATTGCCGGGTATATAATTTAATCTGGTCCAAGTTTAAAATGCGTTAAATTTAAATTCTATCTTATCCCTCCAGTCCAAAAGTACCAATTTTTACGCTTTAATCCATAACTATCTGTCTCTAATAATAAAAAAGACCTTGTATTTAGGGCACCATATCTTTCTATACAAGCCACGACTGACTACTAAGTGCTTAGCCATACTTTTGTAAACAAATAAAAGCTACCGGTTAATGTTGCTTAGAAGTGAATCATAATTATATTAGCCAACCCTCTGGAAATAAATTAAAAATATTTCGGCGACTTCTTGACGAATACAAATATTTTATTGATATTTGCACACTCTTAAAAAAATTAAGAAAGTATATTTAACACTATAAATAAAGGCATGTCTAGAGTTTGTGATTTAACCGGAAAAATGGCGATGACAGGTTTTAATGTTTCTCACTCAAACGTTAAAACTAAGCGTAAGTTTTATCCCAACTTACAGCTTCAGAAATTTTATATTCCTGAAGAAGATCGTTGGATAACACTGAAAGTATCTACTTCAGCTATCAAAACCATTAACAAAATTGGTATTACTGAAGCGATCAGTCGTTTCGTAAAAAAAGGATATTTGTAAATAACATTGGTTGATGTGAATCAACCTTAATAGTATATAAAATGGCAAAAAAAGGTAACAGAGTACAAGTTATTCTAGAGTGTACAGAGCATAAAACTAGCGGCATGCCTGGTATGTCTAGATATATCTCTACTAAAAACCGTAAAAACACTACTGAGCGTTTAGAATTGAAAAAATTCAATCCGGTATTGAGAAAAGTAACGGTTCACAAAGAAATTAAGTAATATCATTTAGTATATAACTAAATATAATCCTATTAAATCATGGCAAAAAAGGTAGTTGCTACCCTTAAAACGGGTAAAGGAAAAGAATATTCGAAAGTTATTACAATGACTAAATCACCTAAAGGTGCTTATTCTTTCAAAGAAGTTATTGTTCACAACGATCACGTTCAAGATGCTATTTCTGCATCTAAAAAATAATTTTAATATTTTATAATATTAAAGCCGTCCCTTTTTACCGGGAGGGCTTTTTTTGTTTTGTTATACATTCGTATGGGGTTATTCGATTTTTTCAAGAAAAAAGAAACTGCGCCTGAAGCGCAAGTGGCTCTGGATAAGGGATTAGAAAAAACTAAGGAAGGTTTTCTTAGTAAAATTACTAAAGCTGTTGCCGGCAAATCTACCATAGATGATGATGTGCTCGACAATCTGGAAGAAGTATTGGTTACTTCTGACGTTGGTGTAAGTACAACATTAAAAATCATAGACCGTATACAGCAGCGTGTAAGCAAAGACAAATACTTATCTACGACAGAACTAAATCACTTATTGCGTGATGAAATTCAGTTGCTACTGGCAGAAAACAACAGTAACGACTTCAGACAGTTTGAATACGGTCAGCATAAACCATACGTAATTATGGTTGTTGGCGTAAATGGTGTTGGAAAAACCACGACCATTGGAAAACTGGCACATAAACTAAAGGCTGAAAACCTTAAAGTTGTTTTAGGTGCGGCCGATACTTTCAGAGCGGCAGCGGTAGAACAAATAAAACTGTGGGGTGAGCGTGTTGGCGTACGGGTTGTGGCTCAGGCAATGGGCTCTGACCCTGCATCGGTAGCTTATGACACATTACAATCAGCCGTAGCTAACGGCGAAGATGTAGTTATTATTGATACTGCAGGTCGATTGCACAATAAAATCGGACTGATGAACGAGTTGGGCAAAATTAAAAGTGTGATGGAAAAAGTGATCCCTTCTGCCCCGCATGAAATATTACTGGTATTGGATGGCTCGACAGGACAAAATGCCTTTGAGCAATGTAAACAGTTTACAGAAGCTACAGACGTAAACGCTTTGGCTATCACTAAGCTTGATGGCACAGCAAAAGGCGGTGTAGTTATTGGCATATCTGACCAGTTTAAAATTCCCGTAAAATACATAGGCGTTGGCGAGAGCATGAACGACCTTCAATTATTTGATAAAAAAGCATTTGTTGATAGCTTATTTAAATAAGCGCACAATAAATAAAAAAGAATACCCCAATATTGCAGCATGAATACAAAAATCAGTTCCAAAATAATTCCCGTTAAAAAACCTAAAATCAATGTAATTACTTTAGGTTGCTCCAAAAACACCTATGATTCTGAAGTTTTAATGGGGCAACTGCGCGGCAATAGCATGGATGTAGTTCATGAAGCAAACAAAATGGGGAAAGATGATATTGTTGTCATCAATACCTGTGGCTTTATTGATAATGCGAAACAAGAATCAATAGATACCATATTACAGTACAGCCATCTAAAAGATGAAGGAAAAGTAGGTAAAGTATTTGTAACAGGATGCTTATCTGAACGCTATAAACCTGAACTAGAAGCTGAAATCACCAATGTTGATGCCTACTTTGGGACCAATGATTTAAATAACTTATTGCACTCTCTTGGTGCAAATTATAAACATGAACTTATTGGCGAGCGGTTACTTACCACTCCCTCCCATTTTGCATACTTCAAGATTGCAGAAGGCTGTAATCGCCCCTGCTCTTTCTGTGCCATTCCATTAATGCGTGGTAAACACGTTTCACGCGATATGCAGGAATTGGTAAATGAAGCCAAAATATTGGCAGCTGGCGGTACAAAAGAATTGATACTCATTGCACAAGACCTTACCTATTACGGTTTAGATATTTACGGCAAGCGTAATCTGGATGAATTACTTCGCAGATTATCTGATGTAAATGGTATTGAATGGATCAGACTTCAATACGCCTACCCTTCTGGTTTCCCTATGGAAATCTTAGACGCAATGAACGAACGTGAGAATATCTGTAAATACCTGGATATGCCTTTGCAGCACATCACAGACAATATGTTGAAATCTATGCGTCGTGGTATCACTAAACAAAAAACCATTGACATTGTAAACCAAATTAGAGATAAGGTACCTGGTATTGCCATGCGTACAACCTTAATTTGTGGTTACCCGGGCGAAACGCAGCAGGATTTTGAAGAGATGTTGGACTGGGTTGAAGAAACTCGTTTCGACAGGCTAGGCTGTTTTACTTATTCACATGAAGAAAAAACACATGCACACAGTCTTGTAGATGATGTACCTGATGAAGTAAAACAAGAACGTGTAGATGCAATTATGGAATTGCAACAAGGCATTTCATTTGACATTAACCAAGAGAAAATTGGCAAGACATATAAAGTTCTGGTAGACAGAAAAGAGGGAGACTTCTTTATTGGTCGTACAGAATTTGACTCACCAGAAGTTGACAACGAGGTATTAATTGATGCCAGTACAGGTTATGCCGCAAATGGCAGTTTTGTACAAGTAAAAATAGACCGCGCCGAAGACTTTGATCTATATGGACAGATTGTAAAATAAAAGCCGCAAATTAAGAATTATGGTTTATTAACTTAAATTCGTAGCAATGCAGGCTAAATACATCTCTTATCAGGAAACGAATGCTTTTTCCGCCGTTGTATTGGATTACATCAGCGGAAAAGACCAGTTAAAGTCTTTTTATAAATATAATCCGGATTTTAATGGCTTCAGCGAAGCCATTAAAAATCGTAACTTCAATGGGGACAGAACCATATTGGTAGAGACTTTGCAGCAGCAATATGCTTCAGTTAAAACTACGCCAATGGTTACCGAGCATATCAAAAGATTAGGAGATAGCCGGACTTTTACCATCACAACCGGTCATCAGCTAAATATTTTTACCGGTCCACTTTATTTTATTTATAAAATAGTGACCGCTATAAACCTGGCCAGAGAATTGAAACAGGAATTCCCAGATTACAATTTTGTTCCCGTTTACTGGATGGCTACCGAAGATCATGATTTTGAAGAAATCAATCATGTTAAAATTGAGGACAAAATGCTGACCTGGAACAAAAACGCTACAGGCGCAACAGGCCGACTGAATACTAAAGATATAATTGAAGCACTTACTGCTTATAAAGGGTATTTAGGCATTGGTAAAAACGGGCTCATGTTATCCCGGTTGGTTGAAGCAGCCTATACCAACAATACTAAATTAAGTGATGCTACCCGGGAATTGGTAGATGCCTTATTTGGTGAATACGGATTGGTTTGTATGGATGCAGATGATCCGCAACTAAAAAAACAATTCGCTGAAATTATATACCAGGATATTACTGAACAAAATAGCTTTAAGTTCATTTCTGAAAGCAACGCAAAACTGGAAGAACTTGGCCATAAACCACAGGTAAACCCCAGAGAAATTAACTTCTTTTACATGACAGACCGATTGAGGGAACGGATTGTAGCCGAAGATGGACGTTATAAGGTAATGCACACTGATATTAGCTTTAGTAAAGAAGAGCTGCAAACAGAAATCAGTAGCTTCCCTGAAAGATTTAGCCCCAATGTAGTCATGCGCCCGGTTTATCAGGAGGTGATTTTACCTAATCTGGCTTATATAGGTGGCGGCGCCGAGCTGACTTACTGGCTACAGTTAAAATCGAACTTTGACCATTATAAGGTTGATTTCCCAGTGTTGTTGTTACGTAATTCGGCATTGATCATTGACAGCAGAAGTGAAGTAAGAATGCAGATTCTTGGCATCAGTCATAAAAACCTGTTTGCAAAAACTGAAACTATAAAAAATGATTGGATACGCTCGCATGTAAACCTTCAACTTTCTTTAAATGATGAAGAACGTGCCATTAGCGCCGTTTTTGATCAGATTAAATTAAATGCTTACAAGATTGACAAAACACTTTCTCAATCGGCTGATGCAGCTAAAACAAAAGCACTTAAACTCATTTCCAGTTTGGAGACAAAAATGCTTAGGGCTGAGAAGCGTAAACATCAGACCTCTTTAGCTCAAATTGAAAGTTTAAAAGAGAAGCTTTTCCCAACAGGAGTACTTCAGGAAAGGGTACTAAATATTGCGCCAATGTATGTGCTTTATGGTGACGAATTTATCGATTCTTTAATTGCCTGTTTCAAACCCCTGGACCATCAGTTCACCATATTATTTGCCTGATTACCATGAAATTTTACACTTTTACCGAAAATAATCTACGCCGTTTTACAGAAAACGTCTTTTTAACTATGGGCTGTCCGGAAGCAGATGCTAAACTTGCCGCGGATGTTTTGTTATGTTCGGATTTAAGGGGTATTGACTCTCACGGTGTTGCCCGTTTAAGTGGCTATGTGAGGTTATGGGAAAAGAAACGGATCAATCCGGTGCCTGTGGTAAAAATAGTCCATGAAACCGCTACTACAGCTACTGTTGACGGTGATGGAGGGCTAGGTCTGGTGGTAGCTCCTTTTGCCATGAAGATTGCAATAGAAAAAGCACAAACTTATGGTAGTGGTTGGGTTTCTGTAAAAAACTCGAATCATTTTGGAATAGCCGGCTATCATGCACTAATGGCTGTAGCACAAGATATGATCGGGATCAGTATGACCAATGCAAGTCCGCTGGTAGCTCCTACTTATGCCAATGAAAGATTATTAGGGACAAATCCGATGTGCTATGCTTTTCCTGCCGGCAAATATCCTCCGGTAGTGGTAGACATGGCAACGGCTGCCGCAGCAAATGGTAAATTAGAGATCGCGCAAAGGGCCAATCAACCTATACCAGAGGGATGGGTACAGGATAAGGAAGGAAAAATTTCTATAAACCCAAATCAATTAAAAGAAGGCGGATCATTATTGCCTTTGGGAAGTGATAAAGATCATGGGAGCCATAAAGGTTATGGATTAGGGGCTACAGTTGATATATTATCTGCAGTGCTCTCTGGTGCTAATTACGGACCATGGGTACCTCCTTTTGTTGCTTTTCTGGAGCCGCCAACAGATCCCGTAGGCGAAGGCATTGGTCACTTTTTTGGTGCCATGCGTGTTGATGGTTTCCGTCCGGCACAAGATTTCAAAGACCATCTGGATAACTGGATCTCACGTTTTAAAAGTGCTAAAACCATAGACACTGAGCATAAGGTAATCATACCGGGTGAACCTGAATATGTCTTTGAAAATGAGCGCAAAAAAAACGGCATCCCTTTAATAGATGCCGTTGTAAATGACTTAAATGAACTGGCCCTTAAATTAGGGATAGCTGGTTTATCCTAATGGATACCCCTTAATAACCTACTCCATCTGATTTTATGGAAGAACGAACCATTGGTATCGTAACTCATCCATATAAACAAAGCCTTTCCAACAATATGATCTTCTGGCACAAAGCCCCAATAGCGGGAATCAGCAGATCTATGTCTGTTATCACCCATCATCCAGTAATAATTCATTTTAAAAGTATAGCTATCTGCAGGTTTACCGTTTATTAACCAGCCACTACCTGATTTCTCCAGCTTATTGCCTTCATAGATACGAATGCTTCTTTCATAAAGTGGCATGGTAACACTATCCAACTTAACTGTCCATCCCCTTTTAGGGATAATGATAGGTCCAAAGTTATCTACATTCCAATCTCTGTGCGGATCAAACGGAAAAATATCACCTTCCCGTTCATGAGGAGGAGCCGTAAATTCTTTTACAGATTGCACGAAGTCCAATTTTTTCACTTTGGCCATCATTTCTGCAGTTCCGTTAAATGTATACACATTAGGAGTCATAGTACTTCTGATATCATCAGAAATATTAAATCCTAAATCTTCAAAAACTGAAGGATTCACATCAGGAGTTTTAAACACAACCTCATAGCTGATCTGCCCCGTATTTTTCAATGGTTCAGGCTTTCCATTAACAGTTACCAATCCATTTGACATGCTTATGGTATCACCTGCTATACCAATACAACGTTTGATATAATTTTCCCTTTTATCTACAGGTCTGCTTACAATGGTATATCTGCTATTGATCGCAGCCCATCCTTCAGATCTTACCATTTGATAATAGTCAACATCCTGTTGTTCTAAAGCTACAGTATCACCTTGCGGATAATTAAAAACCACAACATCATTCCTTTTAATATCGGATAAACCTGGCAATCTATGGAACTTCCATTGCACTCCATCCCAATAAGCTTTAGTACCGGTTATTGGCATAGTATGATGAGCAAAAGGAAATGCTATTGGTGTCATAGGTATTCTTGCACCATAATTAACCTTGCTAACAAATAAAAAGTCGCCTACCAGTAAAGACCTTTCCATAGAAGCCGTTGGTATTGTATAAGCCTCGATAAAGAATACCCTTATAATTGTTGCAGCAACCACTGCAAAAACGATAGCATCTACCCATTCACGGGTTCTGGTTTTTTTCTTCTTTGGCTTATCGTCTTTGCTTTTTTGCCAGAATTTCCAACTCATATATTGTTATTTAAAATTAAATATATCGGCTATATTATAAAAGCCTTGTTTATTTTGTAGCCACTCTGCTGCAACTACTGCTCCGAGAGCAAATCCGGAACGGTTGTGTGCAGTGTGTTTTAATTCAATCTCATCTACCTCCGAGCTATATAGCACAGTATGGGTTCCCGGTACATTTTCGATTCGGTGGGATTCGATCAACAATTGATCTTTCTTAATCACCTCATCAAATGGCGTACCCACCACTTCATTCACCCACTCCGTTTTTCTGTCCATCCGCTCAATAATATCTTCGGCAAGCGTCATAGCGGTACCACTCGGTGAATCTAACTTCTGTGTATGGTGTATTTCTTCTACCTGAACTTCGTAAGCGGGGAAATCATTCATAAGCTTTGCCATCAGTTTGTTAATATGAAAAAAGAGATTCACACCTATACTGAAGTTTGATCCATAAAGTAAAGTATTGTTACGGCTTAAACATTCGTTTTTCACCTCTTGTAGCTGACCATACCATCCAGTTGTACCAACCACTACCGGCACGTTTGCATCAAAACAAGCATAGATATTACCGAGGGCTGCATCGGGGGCACTAAAGTCTATGGCGACATCAGCTTTAGACAAATTAGCTGTAGTTAAATCTTCGGTGTTGTCGATATTGATCTTCAGGACGATTTCATGGCCTCTTTCTAAAGCAAACCTTTCAATGATTTGCCCCATTTTTCCATAACCAAGTAAAGCTATCTTCATTTAATTTATATTTCTTTTTAATTTAACCTATTTAAAAGCTAATTGCAATTTTCATTCCCGGCGCAAAACCATTAAAGCCATACATCTGATTTGAATTTATCAAATCGGGACTAACTTTTATCCGCGCTACATCCCCGACATCACCCACATCAAAATTTGCTAAGCGAGCATCAATATAAGCTTCCACAATATTTAATAAATATAAGCCTACATAAGAGAAAATGATAACCTGTTTATTTCTTCTGTAAGTGTCTTTTGCTAAAACCAAGCGATCTGTTGGAGAGTTTGCATAAAGGCTACCTGCCGGAGATTTACCTCCATTTTGCGCTCGATACTCCAATTCATTAACAAATATATTGTACTGCTTACTATTATCCATATAGGAAATGGTAAGCAAAGTTGCCCCGGTATAGATAGCGGCAACTTTTACCCCCCTGTAAAAGTTAAATCCGTTTCTGATCTGTCCCAAACCCGGCAAAATCGCCGATCTGATGGCAGCTCTTCTTCCTGCAATTTTACCCAGGTTTACATAAGGTTTTACAGTATCAGTGGGTTTAGATTCCAATACTGTACTATCCTTTTTATTGGTCAGTTTTTGCTGGGCCTTTGCTGCAAAAACAGCAAAAAACAAGAGGACCGATAACAGCAAAACTTTGTGCATTACCAATCCAATAACTCTAGAATCCGATTCAAATCATTATCAGACATGAATGGAATTTCGATGGCTCCTTTACCATTGTCCCCTACCTTTAATTTCACTTTTGTGGCAAATTTAGAGGCCAGGTCTTTCTGTAATTTTTGATATTCAAAAGGGACCGCCTTCGATTTCAATTGAAATTTAGGTTTTACCTCAACACTGTTGATGCTTCTTACCAATTCTTCAACCTTTCTAACAGAAAGTCCTTTGTCAATAATCTCCTGATGGATAAAAAGTTGCTTTTCTTCTTGTTCTACATTGATCAGTGCACGGGCATGTCCCATGGATATTTTCTGATCGCGAATAGAAATCTGGATAACCGGGGGCAATTTTAGCAGGCGCAGGTAATTGGTCACCGTAGTACGGTTTTTACCTACACGCTCGCCAAGCTGTTCTTGTTTTAGGTTACATTCATCCAGCATGCGCTGAAAACTAAGTGCTACTTCAATAGCGTTCAGGTTTTCACGTTGTATATTTTCTATAAGCGCCATTTCCAGCATCTGCTGATCATTGGCACTACGTACATAAGCCGGGATTTCAGTAAGTCCGGCAAGTTTAGATGCCCTTAACCTACGTTCACCAGATATGAGCTGATATTGATTTCCGTCTTGTTTTCTAACCGTAATCGGCTGAATAAGCCCCTGCACTCTAATAGACTCAGCCAACTCGTTTAAAGCCACCTGATCAAATTCGGTACGTGGCTGATACGGATTGGTTTCTATATCACTGATGTTGATCAATCCAATGCCATTGTTGTTTTGGTGGCTTTCCGATCTGGTTTCACTAACCGGGTTAACCTCGCTTTTAGGCGGGTTAACGGATTCGCTATCATCCAAAAGCGCACTTAACCCTCTGCCTAAACCTGTTTTTCGCTGAAAAGATGTCATTAAAAAATAATTATATAATTGCCGTATTTACATCCTGCACTTCCTTAACCAATCCGTTTTTACGAACGATCTCACGTGCCAGGTTCAGATAATTGATAGCCCCTTTACAGTTTGCATCGTGCATAATTACCGACACACCGTAGCTTGGGGCCTCACTTAAGCGGGTATTTCTTTGAATGATGGTTTCAAAAACAAGTTCCTGAAAATGCGTTTTCACTTCTTCAACCACCTGATTCGACAAACGCAAACGCACATCATACATCGTCAGCAAAATACCTTCAATTTCCAATTCAGGATTTAAACGATTTTGTACGATTTTAATTGTGTTTAATAGTTTACCTAAACCTTCCAATGCAAAATATTCACATTGAACAGGAATGATGACCGAATCTGCTGCTGTAAGTGCGTTAATCGTAATTAAACCTAATGAAGGAGAACAGTCTACAATAATAAAATCGTACTGATCTTTAATTTTCTCCATTACAGCTTTCATTTTATACTCCCTGTTATTGAGGTTGATCATCTCGATCTCCGCACCAACAAGGTCGATATGCGCTGGCAACAGATCCAAATTTGGCGTTTCCGTTTTCTGTATCGCATCCATCGGCTCAATATCATTGATGATACATTCGTAGATGCTGTTTTTGATATTTCTTGGATCAAAACCAATACCAGAGGTAGAGTTGGCCTGAGGGTCTGCGTCGACCAATAAAGTCCTGTATTCCAGTACGGCTAAACTTGCGGCTAAGTTTATAGATGAAGTCGTTTTACCCACACCACCCTTTTGATTTGCCAATGCAATAATTTTACTCATTTATCTTTTTAATAATTACCAATTATTTACTTAAGGCTTAATTTACATTGAAGTAAATCTATAAAAAATGCTATTTTTGTAATGTTTTAGGCATATTTTAACGATTAGCTAAGATACAAACTAAATGGCAAAACTAGCATTAATGCATTAAGTGTTTTACACATCTTATCAACAATTTACGCATGGTAACCATCATATCAGGAACAAACAGACCTGCAAGTAACACATTAAAAGTCGCAAAATATTACCAGAAAACATTGGCAGAAAAAGGGTTACAAACCAATCTTTTTAACCTGGAAGATCTTCCCGAAACACTCATTGTGTCTGATCTTTATGGAAAAAGAAGTGCCCAATTTGAGCCCATCCAAAAGCTAATTGCGGCAACCAGTAAGTTTCTTTTCATCATACCCGAATACAACGGCAGCTTCCCTGGTGTACTAAAAACATTTATTGACGCCTGTAATTTCCCTGAAAGTTTTTATGATAAGAAAGCCGCTCTGGTAGGTGTCTCTTCCGGAAAATATGGAAACATTAGAGGGATAGACCACTTCGGAGGTGTTTGTAGCTACTTACATCTTAATGTACTGCCTTTAAGAATTCACATATCAGCTATCAAAACCGAACTGGATGAGCATGACAACCTGTTTAAAGAGGACACTTTAAAATTTACAGGTCAGCAAATGGATAAGTTTATTGCGTTTTAAAACTCAACCAATCTATCCCTTCATTCCCAAACACAAAGAAGCCAGGATAAAGCATTTCGGCGATATCCTCCAATGCTGCAACCAGATCTTCGGCATCATCGATATCCAAATCCTGTCCATCCATTAAATAAACTCTATTGTACTCAACGGCTGGCCAGCTGTTATCCAATAATGGAAGAACAAGACCCATCAGCGCTAACATAGAGACCCCTCTTTCCAAATAGATAACTACTTTGGCTGTATTTGGAAAATCGTGAAATATTCCACCGGCAGCTAAAATAACTTCCTCTAAAGCATAATTTAGCTTGTTGTTTGTATCCAGGCAGACTACTGGCACTTTATCCATAAACTTTATTTTATGCTGGATTAAATCTATACGTTCCTGAAGTTGTTCGCGCAGCGCTTCATCTTTAACCTTATTTATAACAGCATTTAAAAAAGACATATCGATATATTTATTACTTTGTACAAAATTACTATTCCTGAACTGATGCGCCATATGATAAACAATATTTTTTATGCCCTCTTGATTTTAACATTGCTGTCCTGTAAGCAAAAATCAACCGATACGGATAAAAAGGTATTTAATATGAACCTTGACCAGAATGTCACTTCCCTTGATCCTGCTTTTGCCCGCAATCAAAATGCCATCTGGATGATCAATCAGATCTTTAACGGACTTGTACAGATTGACAGCACATTAGCTCCCCTGCCTTGTATTGCAAAAACATGGCAAATTTCCGAAGATCACTTAACCTATACTTTCAACCTACGCAACGATGTTTACTTCCATGACGATCCTATTTTTCCTGATGGAAAAGGCAGAAAGGTGGTCGCAGCTGATTTTATATATAGTTTTTACCGACTTATAGATCCAAAAGTTGCCTCATCCGGAGGATGGATTTTTAGCGATAAGGTAAAAGATAAAAACAGTTTCATCGCGCTCAATGACAGCACCTTTCAGGTAAAACTCATTAAACCCTTTCCGGCCTTCATGAACTTATTAACCACACAATACTGCTCCGTAGTACCATGGGAAATTGTTGAGCATTATGGTAAAGATTTCAGAAGCCACCCAATAGGCACCGGTCCTTTTAAATTTAAATACTGGAAAGAAGACGAAATTTTGGTCTTGTTAAAAAATGAGCATTACTGGGAAAAAGAAGGAGAGCAGCAACTCCCCTATCTCGACGCTGTAAAAGTTACCTTCATCAGTGATAAGCAAAGTGCTTTCATGAATTTCATTAAAAAAGATCTTGACTATTTTGACAAGGTAGATGGCAGTTACCGTGATGATATCCTGACCAAGAGCGGCAAAATGACCAGCAAGTATAAAGGGAAATTTCAATTAAGAAAAGGTCCTTATCTATGTACCGAGTATGTCGGCATTTTGGTAGACACCTCAAAAGAAATTGTCAAAAACTCTCCTTTAAGATTTAAGAAGGTGAGGCAAGCTATCAATTACGCGATTGACAAACCTAAACTGATTAAATATTTAAGAAACAGCATTGGCAAGCCAGCCACATCAGGTTTTATTCCTAACGGGATGCCTGGCTTCGATAGTATAGCTGTTAAAGGTTATCATTATGACCCACAGAAAGCAGCCGAATTACTTGCCGAAGTTGGCTTCCCTGATGGAAAAGGTATGTCTCAGCTTACCTTAAGTACTTCAACAACTTACAAAGACCTCATTGAATTTATTCAGGGGGAACTCAATGCTATTGGCATTCATGTAAAAGTTGATGTGAGCCCGAATGCTAGCTTAAGGGATCTCATCTCTAAAAATGGAGTTAATTTTTTCAGAGGTTCATGGATTGCCGACTACCCGGATGGTGAGAATTTTCTGGCCATGTTTTATTCCAAAAATAAAGTACCCAATGGCCCTAACTATACCGGTTATTTTAATGATGACTTTGACCGTCTATTTGAGCAAAGCTATTACGAAAATGATAACAAAAAGAGATATTTGCTTTATCAAAAAATGGATCGGATGATTGTAGAATATGCGAATGTAGTTCCCATTCTTTACGATCAATCTCTGGTCATGACACAGAATAACATCAGCGGATATTCAATGAATGCTTTAAACCTGATGATATTGAAAACGGTGAGAAAGCAATAATAGCCTAAGAATTCAGCTAAAAACTAATTAATTACTATTTCATTTGGTTATGATTGAACTAGAAGGCCCCGTACTTGTTTAGGATATATTAACAATGGCAGTCTTGAATGCTGTCTTTCAATTAAATGAAATATGTTCTTATTGTTTATGTGATTTTTTTTGAGTATTTTTTGAAGAAAAATATGACCATAGCCAAAAAAAAAGTCCTTCAAAAGATGCTTTTGATATTTCTTCAAAAGACGGATGAAAAAAGTCTTTTGAAGTCCAAATTAACAGCGCTATTGCAAAAATAAAAGATGTAATTAATGTATTTTTTATCATATGTTCAGCTACAATTTATTATAATTCTAAATCTATATTATCAATAATTTTATAAGCTCTTAAAAATAAATAGGATGCTTATAAATGTCTTTTTAATAGAGTTGTAAGCTTATAATTTATTGTATAAGTTTTTTAAATATACTTTTATTTATTTAACTGAACTAATCATGAGACGGAGTCCTTAAAATTAATTGATCAACCCTTATTATAAAACACCATAAAAGAAAGATTTTATGCTGGATTAAATCAGTACGTTCCTGAAGTTATTCGCGCAGCGCTTTATCGATGATTGTAGAATATGCCAATGTAGTTCCTCTTCTTTATGCTCAGTCATTGATTCTGACACAGAATAACATCAGCGGTTTTTCACTTAACGCTTTAAACCTGATGATATTAAAAACCTTAAAAAAGCAATAATAGTGCAAAATTTTGAAAAAAAATTAACTAAAGCTGGTTAAGCTAAAAAATAGCTCACGACTTATTGCCATTAAGCCTTAAAATACACATATTTGTTACACAATGAATTCCACAAAGGCTAAAACTTTTTCTGATACTGAACTTCTTCTTTTGTTAAAGGAGGGCAATCAATTTGTGCTAAAAAGTATTTATGATACTTATTGGAAATCGCTTTATTTATCTGCATTTAGTGTTTTAAAAGATACACAACAAGCTGAAGATATTGTTCAGGATATTTTTCTTCAGCTGTGGATTCGTAAAAATGATGTAGAGATTAAATCACTTAAAGCCTATTTATTTACTGCCGTAAAGTATAAAGTAATCAGTTTTATAAATTCTGCACCTAATCGAAAAGTTTTTATTGAGGATCAAGAGTTAGAAAAACTAGCAGGCACTGTACATTTAGGCGATCTTTTAGAAGAGCGAGAAATCAAATCCCTTTTAGATCAAGGCATTATGGCTTTACCCGAAAGATGTCAGCAAGTTTTTATTTTAAGTAGAAAAGAACACTTAAACAACAAAGAAATAGCCGAAAGAATGGGAATAAGCACCAAAACTGTCGAAAATCAAATCACAATAGCTTTAAGACATTTAAAAATATCATTAGGCGATTATATTTTATTTATTACTGTGTTTTTACCTTTTTTTTAAAAAAGTAAAAATTCTTTTGGGGGCAAGACTCTGCTAATTAGACTTACCTTATATGAATGCCTCAATCACAAATAAAGAATTTAGAGAACTTGCACGTAAGTACGAACTTGGAACCGCTACAGAATCTGAGAAGAGGGCATTTGAGCAAGCTTATCATTTATTATCTAAAAAGCATCAGGTATGGGATAATGACCTGATGAATGATGAAAACTTCGTTAAACAAAACATTTTCACAAACCTGGAAGATAACATTCTCAATCTTGAATCTCCAAAAAAGAGTTTTTCCATTTACAAATATGCGGCTGCAATAACCATTTTATTTTCGATTGGAATTACTTCTTATACCCAATATATCAAAGTAAAAGATAAGGGAAACCTCCAGACAAAGCATTTTGGAGGGGAGGAAACAAACCATAACAAAGCTTATTTAACATTAGCAGATGGCACTAAAATATCATTAACCGATGCTGCTGATGGTAAACTGATTCAAGAAGCGGGTATTTCTGTTTCTAAAACAAAAGATGGGCAAATCGTTTATAATGTAACAGATGTTAGCGCAAATAAAACGCATCCAACAACCAATACGATTTCAACACCTGCAGGTGGAAAATATATGGTCATTTTGCCAGACAACACCGAGGTTTGGCTAAATACATCTTCTTCTATATCATTTCCAACAGCATTTGAAACAAATGAACGGAATGTAATGGTTACGGGAGAAGTCTACTTTGAAGTATCTAAAGATCCCGAAAGGCCATTTAAAGTGAAAACTGGTAGTGCTGAAGTCAGCGTATTGGGTACGCATTTTAACATTATGAATTATGATGATGAGCCAAACACTCAAGTAACTTTGTCTGAAGGATCAATAAGGTTAAATTTAGGAGAAACCTCTCAAATCATTAAACCTGGTCAGCAAGCACTTTTCAACCGTAGCTCAGATCGTATTGCACTTAGAAATGTTGATACAGATGATGTAATGAGTTGGAAAAATGGATATTTTCTTTTTGACAATACACCTATTGATCAGGTTATGCGGGAAATTAAAAGATGGTATGATGTTGATGTAGTTTATGAAGGCAATAAACCTACAATTTCCATCACTGCCATGATCTCCAGAAATAATAAAATATCTAAAATACTCGATTTACTTAAAAAATCTGGCGGCTTAGATTTTGAAATAAACAACAAACAAATTACAATTAAGAAAATAAATGGAGGGAACTAAATGGAAAAATAACTACTCAAAATACGCCAGGGGTTAACTAAAATAACCTTTCCAGATTGCAGTCCGGAAAGGCTTATTTCCTGCTATGCGGCAGGCTGTAGGGTTACCCATAATCAATCGTGTGAATTAACTAACAACTAAACCCAACAAATCAAATATATGAATGATTTATCACATTCACTAAGGAGCTATATTGCTCTTTTTTATCCCACTATTCATAAAGAGCCAACCTTTAATGGCGCAAAAAAAGCTTTTTTGGTTATGAAGTTAACAGGAATAATAATTTTGATGATTACCTTTCAGGCAAGCGCAATAAGCTTTGCCCAAAAAGTAAGTATCAACAAAAAAAACATAGGGCTTAAAGCACTTTTTAAGGAAATAAACAATCAAACAGGCTATGATTTCATATACAATAATGAAGTTTTAAAACATTCAGCCAATCTTGATGTAAACGTAAATAATGAAGAATTATCAGATTTACTAAATGATATATTCTCAAATAAACCGCTTTCGTTTACTATTGAAGATAAAAATATAATTGTTAGAGTAACCGAAAAGTCAAATACCAAACCAGATCGAGTTATAACCGGTCGGGTTATCGCCATTGACGATAAACTCCCTATGCCAGGAGTTAGTGTTAAAATAAAAGGCACAACAAAAGCAACTTCGACAAATAGCAATGGAGAATTTTCTATCAGGGTAAACGATGGAGACATTTTGATTTTCTCGATGTTAGGTTACACTAAACAAGAAATTGTTACTACTGACAAAAACATAGTAAATGTAAGCTTAGCGCAGGACAACAATAGCTTAAATGAAGTAGTTGTGACTGGTATTGGCGGTGCAGTTGATAAAAAGACCTTTACTGGGGCCACCACAAAGATATCTGTTAAAGATGCAGAACTTGGAGGCTTACCTGATCCTAGTAGGATGCTGGAAGGTCGGGTTGCGGGTGTGAGTGTTCAAAACACGACCGGAACATTCGGTACAGCTCCTAAAATTAGAGTACGCGGTGCAACTTCTATTTACGGCAGTTCAAAACCTTTATGGGTTGTGGATGGTGCTATTTTAGAAGATGTTGCCGATGTTTCTGCAGATGATTTATCAACCGGTGATGCACTTACTTTAGTCAGCTCTGCCGTAGCCGGACTAAACGCAAATGACATTGAAACCTTCCAGGTTTTAAAAGATGGTTCTGCGACATCAATATATGGTGCCAGAGCTAAGGCGGGGGTAATTGTAATCACAACTAAAAAGGGTCGCTCGGGCTTTAGTCAGCTTAATTATGTTTCCGAACTTACCGTAAGGGCCACTCCTTCTTACAGTGGATTTAACATTATGAACTCTCAGGAGCAGATGGGCGTTTATCAGCAACTTTTCCAAAGAGGCTGGTTAAATTTGGCGGAAGTATCAACTGCTTCCTCAAGTGGTGTTTATGGTAAAATGTACCAATTAATTAACAGTGGTCAATTACTAAACACAGAAGAGGCCCGTAATGCTTATTTAAGAGAGGCAGAGTACAGAAATACCAATTGGTTTGACCAATTGTTTAGCAATGACATTATGCAGAACCATTCGTTAAGTATTACCTCTGGTACAGATAAATCTCAATACTATGCTTCGGTAAGTGCCATTTCTGATCCGGGATGGGCAAAACAATCTCAAATGAAAAGGTATACAGCTAACTTAAATGCTACATACAACATTTCTGACAAGCTAAAACTAAACATCATTACATCAGGAAGCTACAGAACTCAAAAAGCACCAGGTACACTAGGTCAGACTACCAATTCAGTAACCGCAATAGTTAAAAGAAATTTTGACATCAATCCTTATGCTTACGCTTTGAATACTTCAAGAACTCTTGATCCAAATGAAAGTTATACTAGAAATTATGCGCCATTTAACATCTTAACAGAGTTGGAAAACAACTATATGGATATCAATGTTGCGGAGGTAAAGTTTCAAGGACAATTAAGTTGGAAAGCAATTAAAAACGTAGAAGTGAGTGCTTTTGGTAGTGTTAGATATCAACAAACATCACAGCAACATTACATCAAAGATGAGTCTAACCAGGCTCTAGCTTATAGGTCAATGCCTACAACAGTTATACGTAATGCAAACCCTTATTTGTATACAGATCCATCTGTTCTTTATGCTGTTCCTATATCAATTTTACCTTCTGGTGGTATTTATAACAGAACAGATTATAGAGCCCTTGTAAATGACCTACGTGCCAATGCTAGATATCATAATACATTTGCAGAAAAACATGTTTTAGATGTTGAAGGAAGTGCTTCCATAAATTCTATCGAAAGAAATAACAACTGGTTTAGAGGTTGGGGCCTACAATATGGTTTAGGTGAAATTCCATTTGTGGATTATCGCGTTTTCAAAAGAGGTCAGGAAGAGAATAGCCAATACTATTCAGTTGGTAACACCAGAGGCAAAGAGATTGCTTTTTTTGGAAAGGCAGCTTATGCTTATGATCAAAAATACAGTTTGGAAGTGACAGGCAGGTACGAAGGATCGAACAAACTGGGCAAAACCACATCCGCAAGATGGATGCCTACATGGTCTGTTGGAGGATTGTGGAATGCAAGTGAAGAAAATTTCTTTAAAAATCTAAGCACACCAATATCTACCTTAACATTTAGAACTTCATATAGCTTAATGGCTGATCGCGGACCTTCAACTGTAACAAACTCCGTAGTAGTGATACAGAGTTATAACCCTTGGAGACCAAGTACATCGGATAATGAAACAGGTCTTCAAATTAGTGATTTGGAAAACGCTGACTTAACGTACGAAAAACAGTACGAACTAAACTTAGGTATGAATTTTGGCCTATTTAAAAACAGGTTAAATGGTGACATTAACTACTATAGAAGAAAGCAATTTGACCTTATCGGCCCAATAGTCACACAAGGTTTAGGTGGACAGATTAATAAATACGGAAACGTTGCCGATATGAAAACCAGTGGTTTAGAAATTGCACTTTCCGGAACAGTTATAAAAAACTCTAATTTCTCCTGGACATCGACATTTAACTATACCCACGCAACAACAAAAGTTACCAACCTCCAAAACAGACAAAGAGTTATTGATCTCATAACCAGTAATGGATTTGCACTTCAAAATTATCCCGTAAGATCACTATTCTCCATCCCATTTGTTGGATTGCGAAATGATGGTTTACCGCAATTCACTAACGCCGATGGGAGCACAACTGTTACAGGAATAAACTTCCAAAACAGAACTAGCCTGGATTTCCTAAAATATGAAGGCCCAACGGACCCGACAGTTACAGGTGGTTTTGGCAACGTTTTTAGCTACAAAGGTTTTAGCTTTACGCCATATATTACCTATTCATTTGGTAATGTGGTACGCCTAAACCCTGTATTTAAAACAGAATATTCAGATTTAGATGCGACAACCAGAGAGTATTTCGATGCATGGACTGTTCCTGGTGATGAGCGTTTTACAAAAATTCCGGTAATTCTAGATAGAAGGTATAACAAACTCAATAGTCAATATAGCTATGCTTATAATGCATATAACTATTCTTCAGCTATGGTAGCTAAAGGTGATTTTATTCGATTAAAAGATATTTCATTAGCCTATCAATTGCCTAAAACATTCTTAGCCCGCATAAAAGTTGCTTCAGCAAGTTTGAGACTCAACGTTTCTAATCTGTGGTTGATTTATGCAGATAAAAAGTTAAATGGACAAGACCCGGAATTTGTTAATGCCGGCGGTGTTGCACTCCCTTTAGCAAAACAATATACATTATCACTAAGATTAGGTCTTTAAATTAATTAATCATGAAAAAGAGATTTATATATATCGCGCTTTGTGCAGTTGTATCATTTAGTTTTTCTTCTTGCAAGAAGTACTTGGATGAGTTACCAGATAACAGGGCCGAATTAAACAATACAGATAAAATATCCCGATTATTGGTTTCGGCATATCCTACCAATGCTTATGTTGTAACTACAGAATTAGCTTCAGATAATGTTGATGATTATGGCCCAAACTATACAAGTAATCGTCAAACTGAGCAAATGTATGGCTGGGAAGACATTACTGAAACAGCTGGAAATGATGGAGTTGAAAAAATATGGAGTTCTTGTTACAGTGCAATTGCCAGTGCAAACCAAGCGCTTACGGCTATTGAAGAACTGGGTAACCCAAGCTCTTTGACGGCAGCCAAAGGTGAAGCCTTAGTGGCAAGAGCTTATGGCCATTTTATTTTGGTAAACGTATTTGCACAACATTACTCGCCTGCCAATTCTGCCACAGATTTAGGTATAACTTATATGACTAAATCGGAAGATAAGCTAAACCCAAAATATACAAGAAACACGGTAAAGGAGGTATACGATTATATCCTTCAAGATTTAGAAGCAGGTATACCTTTAATTAATGATGCATCTTACGCAAATGCAAATGTTGCCAAATTTCACTTTAATAAATCAGCGGCTAATGCATTTGCCGCAAGAGTTCATTTGTACATGGGCAATTGGACAAAAGCAGTAGAGTATGCTTCGGCATCCTTTGCAAATACACCTACAACTTATGTAAGAGATTATGCTAAAATTGCAACTTATGCAGCTTCATTTTCGGATATGGCCCGTGAATATAATAACAGTTTAATTAAAGCTAATTTTTTAATTACACCAGCATATTCTACTATGGGTACACTTTTCGGCGGTTATACTACCTTATCGAGGTTTGTACCCGGCTTAGCTGTTTCAAATTACGAAACCATAACCTCTAAAGGACCATTTGGAACTTTTACAACCACTGGCTACAGACTTAAAGCGTTCTCTTATTCAACAAGTAGTAATAAGGTACTTTTTGCCCACTTGAGCTATCAGTTTGAATACACTGACCCTGTAGCTCGTACTGGTTATGCTCATGGTGTATTTACCCCTTTTACATTCGAAGAAGCTTTACTTACACGCGCAGAAGCAAATATTCAATTGAAAAATTACACTGCTGCTTTGGCTGATATGCAATACTGGGGTACTTTCACCTATACGACCACCACTTTACCAACTTTAACCGAAGCAAATATCAATACCTGGGCAAATTCTTTTGCATACTTCACTCCTACTGCCCCTACACCTAAGAAAAAGTTAAATCCTGAATTTACGATAGAGGCTGGAACACAAGAGAACATGTTACATGCGGTTTTATACATGAGAAGACTTGAAACTTACAGTGCCGGCTTAAGGTGGTTTGACGTGAAAAGATACGGCATAGAGATCACAAGAAGAAGTACAACCGGAGCGGTAATAAATAGTGTATCTACCAATACTTTAACTGTTAGAGATCAAAGAAGAGCCATTCAATTGCCTCAAGATGTAATAGCAGCAGGTTTAACCCCTAATCCAAGATAATATGAAAATTAGATATAACCTTATATACTTGCTTTTTATCACATTGATTTATACATCATGTAAAAAAGAAAAGCTAAGCGATAAAAGTGTTTTTGTAGACACTACACTTCCAAAAAATGCTTTAGACAATTACATATATAATAATTACACCGTCCCTTACAATATCGATGTACTTTATAAATATGTAGATAGAGAAACTGATTTGACCTATAACTTAGTGCCTGCAACTTACGATGGCTCTGTTAGATTGACAAAATTATTATTGTACCTGGGTTTACAACCATATGATAATATTACGGGAAGTAAGACTTTCATGAAAACCTATTTTCCTAAACTTTTAACTTATATAGGTTCATCGCCAATTAAAAGTAATGGGACTATAGTGCTGGGAACAGCTGAAGGCGGTAAAAAAATTAATTTATATAATTTAAATAATTTGGCTGCAAATTCAACCAGTATCAGTTATTTAAATAAGTATTACTTTCATGTTATACATCACGAATTTCAGCACATATTAAATCAAACTAAGCCATTTCCGACAAGTTTTGTCACCATCTCCGGAACCGGTTATGTAAGTGATGTATGGAATACAACCTATTTAACTGACGGCGCTGCAATTGCAGCTGGTTTTATTTCTCCCTATGCTTCAAGTGAGAATACAGAAGACTTTGCTGAGCTATATTCGTTTTATGTTACCTTATCAGCAACGGAATATACTGCCTACTTAAACTCGACAGGAAGCACTCCGGCAGGCATCGCAATTATTGCTGCAAAAACAGATATTGTTAAAACCTACATGAAAAATGAGTTTGGGATTGACATGGATCTTTTAAGAGCAAATATTCAATCTAAAGCTGCCGGCTTGCCAACATTTGATCAAACAACTCTACCTTAATCTAAAAGAATTATGAAAAAACAATATTTATTATTAGCTGTATTATCTGTTCTTTTATTTGCAGGTTGTGATAAAAAGCAAGACAGAGTATTCGATGAAAGTCCCGCAGCAAGACTAAATGCCAGCATTGATAACACTTATGCTGCAATAAAAGCAAAACAAGCATGGGTATTTAGCTACTATCCGGGTGCAAACCAGGAATATGGTGGGTTTAACCTTTTTCCTAACTTTACCAGTGCTGTAGATGTAACCTTACAGGCCGATTATGCTTTAACCGCACAAAGCAGCACTTTTAAGATTTATGCAGGTGCAGGTCCTATTTTAACATTTGATACTTATAATTCAGTTATTCACTATTTCGGACTTCCTGGTTACTATACAGGTATTGGTACTGCAGATGGCGGTATGAAAGGTGATTTTGAATTTTTGGTAATGAGTGCCAGCCCAGACTCTGTTGTATTAAAAGGCAGAAAATACGCCAATCTCATGAAAATGAGATCAGTAGACGTAAATCAACTACCAACTATCGTTGCGAATTATAAAGCAGCTGCAGCTACGTTCAATGCATTCAGAACTTTTAAAATAGAGGTAAATGGTACAACATATGCAACTACGGCTACAACGTCTACGGTAAATGGTTCAGTAAGGCCAAACCGTTATCTAAATGTAACCGCTAAGAGCATGACCATCTCCTTTATAGTAACTGATACAGGTATTGAGTTTTATAAAGAGTATGAAATTGACGGTCTTAAGTTTAGTAAGTTAAAATATAATGCCCCAGATGCTACTTATGCAAAAGGATATTATTCTAATACCAACAATACAATGAAATTGATACCATTGTAAATCAATTACCAGTAGTATTAAAAAAAACCGTCACAATATTGATTGTGACGGTTTTTTTATGTAAAAAATTATAGTGTGCTAATTCCCCTGCAATCCGCCAACTCCACCAGCACCACCACCTTGTTGCTGTTCATCTTTCTTTAAATCGTCATTATTTACCTTCTTCTTTTTGGCATTAAAATTCATTTTACCAAACTTATAGCTAAAGTTCACACCAAAAGAACGCAAAGGATAATGAATATCAGTTTTCTGCGTTGAATTTGGAGTAGTATTTTGAGTCTTAATATTCAAATCCCGGTTAAAAGGGTTCAAAACATTCAAACCAATGGTTGCTTTCTGCTTTAAAATCTCTTTTTTCACCGCTCCACCATAAAAATACATCATATCTGTCTTACCTTGAAAAGTACGTTTTGGTGCATTGATCACTCCCCACAACTCAGTAGTCCAACCTTTAGGCAAGGCATAAGCCGAACGCGCAAAAGCAGTATAGTTTAAAAATGTACCCGTATTCACATGGTATTGAGGGCTATTAACATCATAAGTATTTAAACCCAAATTGGCCATTAACGTCCATTTAGGTTTTGGATTATAAGAACCGAACACATTAACCCCATAAGACCTGCTGGTCCCAACATTGATATAAGAGATCAAATTTTTACTTACCCCATTCTCCACTATTGGCGCTATGGCACTCTCAATCACATCCTGAGTATTTTTGTAAAACACCGATGCTGTGATGACCGAGCCCTTAATAAAAGTCGAATAGCCAAGTTCTATATTATCTGTCAATTCAGGAGCGAGCTTTGGATTACCCTGAGTTGGATTAAACACATCACTTTCATTTCTAAAAGGATTTAAATAAGATAAGCTTGGGCGTTGTACCCGGCGGTTATAACTTAGCTTAAGCGTAGACATTCCTTTTAAAGTCTTTGAAATCACCATACTCGGAAATAGATTAAAGTAGTCGTTATTAAAGTCTAAAGTATGACCCGCCAACCCGTCTATTTTAGTATACTCAGCTCTTAAACCTGCCTTAACCGTTATCTTTTTAGTCAATTTAAAACCAAACACACCATAAGCCGCCGCCACATTTTGGTTATAATCAAAATCCTGTTCAGCTTTGTCAAAATCGCTTTTAATATTTCTGAAGATACCCTTTATACCTGTCTCTAAAACAGTTGTTTTACTAAAGGGATAAACATAATCACTTTGTACAGTGTACTCATTATTTTTACCTGTATTATGTCCTAGAACTTCGACATCTGGGATGCCTGCACTGATAAATCTATTGCTAAAGTCGCTACCATTACGCCCGGCAGATAGCTGTGCCGAAATGCTTAGCTCCTCACCTTCCCGCTTAGTGGTTTTTCTATAATCCACATTCCAATCCAGATTATTAAAGCTCATGTCCATATCCCTTATATTCGTCGAAACAACACCATTCCTGGTGATCAATGAACTACCCGGCCCGCCATTAGAAAAGCGATTCATTTTAACGTTAGTACTAATGTTATTGTAACCATTGATATCATAATCCATACCAAAGCTACCATTATATCCCACCCTCGACCATTTAGAATAACCGTCCTGTAAAACATTATTGGTTACTCCATCAATCGTAGAAGTGTTAGCAATAACGACTTTTGAGTTTTGTGGATAAGCCTGATTTAATCCTAAACTTCCATTTACTGCTAAGCGGCCTGTTTTAACATTCAAGCCAAAGGTACCATTATTTGACCGCGTACCTGCAGTTGCGCTCACATTGCCACTCATACCTTCTGCCGTTTTCTTCTTGGTAATGATGTTAATGATTCCACCGGAACCTTCAGCATCATATTTTGCAGATGGACTGGTGATCACCTCCACACTTTTAATCTGCTCTGCAGGGATCATCTTCAAGGCATCAGCAACACTATTGGCCATCGTTCCTGATGGCTTTCCGTTAATCAAAACCCTAACCGAGCTGCCGCGGAGCTGAACATTCCCATTTATATCGACTGAAAGCATAGGCACCTTACGCATCACATCGGTAGCATCACCACCTGCATTTGTGATATCTTGCTCTGCATTGTACACCAGCTTATCAATCTTATTTTCGACCAATGCTTTTTGTCCGGTAATTTCTACTTCCTTTAAATTATCGGCTGTAGGACTAATGTAAATTATTCCCATATTTTGATCGGGCTTCCCTGCTGTGGTTTTAACGGGTATCATTTTTGTCTTATACCCCATAAAACCAACTGACAATTTATAATCATCGGGAGCCACATTTTGAAGCACTACTTTTCCTTTATCATCCGTTACAGCACCATTAACGGACTTGCTGTCTTTTACCTTAAGCAGAGAAATAGTTGCATAATCTATCGGTTTTTTAGTCAAAGAGTCAAGAATTACTGCAGTAATCCGCCCTGTTACAGTTGGTTGTTGAGTTCCCCCGCCAAGGGAAAATTGCGCTTTTGCGCCAAAAAATGGCATCAATGCCCCAAAGAGCAGAGTGAAATATTTCAATTTGGTTTTCATACGTAAATTAGTAGCCGAAAGATAGAAATTGTTACACAATGCTACAGAATTTCTACAGACTGTTTTATTCTATTTGATAAAAAGAAAAATCATGAAGAAGAAAGCAGCTATTACAGCCGTTTTGTTGAGTCTTTCAGCAGCTATGGCTACACAGGCACAAACTACAACAGGGACTCACCTACTTCACACTTATCGAATAGGTAGCGATGGTGGATGGGATTACCTTCTGGCAGATCCAGCATCTAATAATCTTTATGTTGCTCATGGAACACAAGTTAATATCCTCAACAAAAAAACCGGCGACTCCGTTGGAGTTATTTTGAATACGCCCAGGGTACATGGTATTGCACTTGTTCCGGTTTTAAATAAAGGTTATACCAGTAATGGAAAAAGTGGTGAATGCACCGTTTTCAATACTTTAACCCATGTAATAACCGGAAGAGTTAAAGTTGGTGAAAATCCAGATGCAATCATCTACGATGATTTCTCAAAGAAAGTAATTGTATTCAACGGACGTAGCCTAGATGCATCTGTCATTGATCCAAAAACAGATAAGGTGATTGCTACCGTCGCTCTTGGCGGCAAACCGGAAGCAGGTGTATCTGACGGCAAAGGAAATATTTATGTAAACATCGAAACCAAGAATCAGGTGGTGCGATTTGACGCAACCACATTTAAAGTTACAGGCACCTTCAATCTTGAGGGTGGAGAAGAACCAACTGGACTAGCAATAGATAGGACCACCTCCCGTTTATTTGTAGGATGTTCCAATAAAACAATGCTGATTCTTGATGCAGGAACAGGCAAAAAAATAGCTGCATTACCTATTGGAGAGGAAAGTGATGGAATAGCTTTTGATCCCGCTTTAAAACTAGCCTATAGTTCAAACGGTGACGGAACATTAACCATTGTTAAAGAGAGCAATGCCAACAAGTTCACAGTTCTGGAAAACATCAAGACTGTTTCAGGTGCCAGAACTATAACCTTAGATCCAGTTAGTCACCATATTTTTATGCCAGTTGCAGATTTCAAACCAGCAACGGAAAAAGGTAAAAGACCAACAAAAATACCAGGAACATTCAGAGTACTTGAATACGGCATTTAAGATATAAACTCCGGGATTAGCATAATGCTAATCCCGGATATTTAAAGCTTTGCCTACTTAACAGGATTACCCTTTGCATCAAACAAGTGATCCTTGCCATTTATTACCGCTTCATAGACAACCGTCCCATCGGCTTTAGTAATCTTAGCAGCTCCCTTTATTTTAGCCTTCTTATAATGGCCTGCAATATAAGATGTAATTGGAGCAGGCAATTCAGTAGTTTTAATTTCAACTTCCGATTCCCTCATCTTACCTGAGGCGGAGTAAATTTCGGATACCTCCTGATCCTTTAATTTAAATCCAGCCTCAAAATCATTTTCTTCCTTTTCCCATGTCACAGTTTTTACTTCAGGATGAGCTTTAGCAAATGCCATTTTAACAGCTCCGGGAACATTAGATGCAGCAAGCTTTTGAGCACTCGCCGAAATTGTCAGGCCGGCTAGGCCGGCGATTAAAATTGTCGCTTTCTTCATTAGTATTTAATTTTTGTAATACTAACTTAAGCTGCAATTATGTAGTAAATCTGGAGCTTATTTAATATGCCCCTTGTAAGGTAAAAAGTCCATGCTTTTGCAGAGCATTTTAAGTTTCCAGTAGCCTTTTACACGTAAGTGGCCACTATCTGTAAAAAAAGCACATGAACTCCATTCCTTACCATTTATCGAGTCGTAAATGATGCCATCTTCCCAACTATTTGATTCTTCTTTAAACTTAAGTTGTTTTAATACTTCCATGCCTAGAAGTTTCCGGCTTCTTAGTGCGGGGTCAGGATTTCGAAAGTCGGTTCGATTGTCCATAGGACTACTCAAATCATCTTGATCATCAAACCATACAACTTTCGCTTTAAATTCAATTCCTGACTTATAGATTTCAACAATGAGATTTTTCTTTTCACTAATCCATTTACCAACAATCTTATCCGGGAGATAATTAATCGAAGATTCCTTAAATACCACCTCTTTGGGGTAGGCACTTGCAATAACTTTTTGCGCGTAAATTGGGCAGACAGCTAACATAACCAAAAAGGTCAGTGATACCTGCCGAAGCAGTAAGGAGCTGTACATAAGTTAATAATATTGTTGTTACTATAAATTTATATAGAATTTCTGGTTTCTTCCTGCATTATTGCAATGAATCTCAATTGATGAAAATCTTTGAAAAACATATCCACAGAACCATTTCAAATAGTAAATGGCCGAACCAGTTCTTTAAAAACGTGTTATTCAGCCATTTATTATAAAATAAAATCACAACAACTGTAATCGTCGAAGTTATTAAAATCCAAAAATTTCCTTTAATTTCTTATCTAATGTCTCTCCTCGAAGGTTTTTTTCGATGATATTTCCTTCTTTATCAACCACAACCAGGTAAGGGATACCACTGAACAAATAAGAAGCCATTACAGGTTTAGACTCTTTGGCATTGATTTGTGTCCAGGCCATTTTCTCTTCTGCCATAGCCTTTTTCCAATCGGCTTCTTTCGCATCTACAGAAACAGCTAAGATATCTAACCCTTTATCTTTGTACTTTTTGTACACTTCTTTCAAGTGAGGGATTTCCTGGCGACAAGGGCCACACCATGAGGCCCAGAAATCTACAATCAGGTATTTTCCTTTAAAATCTTTAGGACTCCATTTCTTACCATTTATATCAGGGTAAGCAAAATCCGGAGCTTTTTGACCATTCGCAATTTTAGCCGTTTGAGCCATATTCTCCTCAATCTCTTTTTTCTTATTTCTGGCTTGTGGTAAATTAGGGTATTTCTTAGTCAGGTTATCCAATGTAGACATGAGTAATTCACTATCCCTTTTCCAGCTTAAGTAATTTAGGGCATACAATACCGCTGGCTGATCTTTATATTTGTTGATAGTATATTTGACACGGATGTCTAAATCCTTATTGATACGATCAAAGCCATTTTTCATGTAATTAATCCACAAACTGTCCTTTGACTGACCTGCTTTATATTGTTCCTGGCTTACTGCAATCTGATTCTGATAATGCAGATAATCAATTAACTTCACATCATTGATCAGATCATTATCAGCAGATGTGTTTTCCATATAGATGTATGGTGGGTTTTTGATTTTCATCTTTGCGGTATCAATCCCCCTTACGTTTACGTGGATATTGTCTTTATCGGCCCAGAAATCAATTCGGTCGAAATAATAAACCCGTACCTGATAAAAGTCAGGCTTATCTGCCGGCACTTTAAATGAGAAATTATTATTGGCATCTACTTTAGTACTATCAAATGCCTTAAAAGCTTTTTTAAACCCTTCGCCTTCGTATTTACCCAGGTAAATCTGGTATTTGTTTTCGGTATCTGGAAACTTAACAGTCCCTGTAAAAGTTACCGTTTTTCCTTTCTGGCCAAAGCTGCTGCCTGCCAGTAATAAGACTGCAACAACCAATGTTAAACTTTTTTTAATCATTTTTTTAAATTATTTAAATCAGCAGGTTTTACATAAATCCGCGCATTGCACCAGGAAAAGAGGTTCCATTTTTTTCTAGGTCGGCCTTAATTTTGTTCTGAGTGGTAATCATATTATCTGTTTCTTTAACCAATTCAGCATTCCCCATTTTATTATATATCACTTTCTTAAAAGTCAACAAGTCGATCACAGAAGGCACATTGACATCTGTTTTTAACAATAGGTCGGCCCAGTTCAGTGCATCAGCAAGGTGTTCGGCCGGTGCCGCTTCTGTAAATTTCCTTGTAAAATTGAGCATAGTAGAAGTTTTTGAACTAGCTCCTTTAATCGGTCCAACATCTGTAATCATCTTAATCATAGCCTGATTAAAAGCTGCCCAGTCCCCTTTATTTCTGCTGCTGATCAGGCTCATTCTTACCAGCAGTTGCCCAGCCTGTTCATTTTTAAAGTTTTCCAGGTTTTTAACCAACCACGCTTCTTTACCCGTATCAACAGGCTTTTTACCATAATATGCCGAACTTAAGCCATTTACCTCTCTGGACAGATTACCGATCAAAAAGCCATCTACTTTTTCGGCACCATGCACTTTTCCTAAGGCAGCACGGTTCGATAAAATGTACTTAAAAGTTTTGGCATCTATATTATACAAATAGCTTTTTATAAGTTCAAAGATTTCCGGCTTATTCAACTCGGCAACAGGCATAGCATCAAAATAAGCGGTAGCTACGGCTTTGGTTTTTTCTGCATCGTAGGCATTACCAAGTGCTTTTAAATAAGCTGTTATGGTATTTAACGAGTGGTCTCCGTTATTAAACTTTTTCTCGAGGCCTTTTAATGAGTGCTCCGGGTTAAGTGCTAGTTTAGAAAGCTCCATAAACTCTTTTACTGAAGGGGCTCCGACTATTTTATGTACCACCTCTCCTTTTCCGTTAATAAACAACAATGTTGGATAAGCATTGATCTCGGAAGCAAAACGTTTCTTCAGTTCAATCCCTTCACCTTTCTCCATATCGTAACCTACATTGATAAAATTGGCATTAAAATAATCTGCTACACTATCTACAGTAAATACATCTTTAGCCAGCGTTTTGCAGGGGCCACACCAGGAAGTAAAGGCATCAAAAAACAACAGTTTCTTTTCTTTGGCTGCTGTGGCAAGATGCTCATTAAAGGAGCCCTCGTGTTTAAAATTAATAGATCTATTTTGTGCTGTTGCGCTCAACATAACGCCAATACTAAGCGTTAATGTGATTAGTCTTCGTTTCATATGAATGGTTTCGTTTTAAATGTAAATTATTTCTGATATCCGGGATTTTGAACAATAACCCCGCTGGTAATGTTAATTTCTGTTTGTGGAATAGGGAAAGTATTTTTGCCCGCAGGAAGAACAGGATTTACCGGTAGCCCTGCCCGCAGCTTGTCAAAACGGTCGTGCCCTTCGGCAGCCAGTTCCCATCGTCTTTCTTGCAGAATGCGACTAACCAGTGCATCTTTAGTGGCAAATGAAGCCATGGTATAGGGAACCGGTTTTTGTCCGGCTACAAAAGCACGCTGGTAAATGCTATTGAGCAGATCGACTGAAGTTTGATTAACACCATCTCTTCTGGCCAATGCCTCGGCTTTGGTCAAAACAACCTCTGCCAACCTGATGATCATCTCGTTATCAAGCAGACCAGGACTGGTATATTTATTGCTCCGCGGGCCGGTTACCCCCAACACGGTTACGGACCTTACCATGGTTGTGCTCCGCATATCATTTGCCATATAAGTGTTTAAAAACGTTGCATCAAAATTATACTGATAACTATGTGTTGTAGAACTTGTAGAGTACAGGTTCCAGCTTACCGGGTAGCCATAAACCACTTCCTTGTTATAAGGGATATTTGAAGGGCCCGAACTTACAGTCAAATTGTTAGGGAATACTACTGCAGGACTGGCGGCAAGCTCATAATTGGGATCACCAAGCACCAGGTCGGCATTACTGATGGCCCCGTCATAATTGTTTAAGTAAAGATATACCCTCGACAAAAAGGCGCGACCGACCGCTTTAACTGCTCTGGAGCGCAACTTTACATCCTGGGTTCCGCTGGGAGCGTCGGGATAATTTGTCGGCAAATCTGGGATAGCTTCTTCCAGATCCTTTAGCACCTTATCAATGATTTGTTTATTGGTTGCCCTTGGAATAATCTGTTCGGCACCAGACCTGACAAAGCCTTCCAACCGCAGGGGTACACAAGGATTATTTGCAGCCGAAGGACCATCAAAAATCCTATCACCATACAAAATAGCCAGTCGGAAATAACTAAATGCCCTTAAAAACTTAGCTTCGGCTATAAGTCTTTTTTGAATTTCAACTTCAAACTTGGCCTTTGAAGGTAAATTATTAATGATCACATTCGCAATATTGATCACCACATAATGCCCGGCCCAAATATCTTTCACGGTCGACAAGTTTTCGTCAATACTCCCTGTATAATAGTTGTTTGTAGCCTGGGTAGTGATGCCCGTGCTGAAATCAATAACAGGCAGTGTATTCCGCTCTACCAGAAACTGTGAGTAAAAGCCTCCCGCCACTAGTCGCTCGGCGGTAACTTTATCTTCCAGTACCTGATCTTCAACCAGATTATTCTCGGGTGCTAGATCCAGTTGTTTATTACATGCTGTGATGCTTAAAACAACAAGCACAAGCAGCTGATATAAATATATTCGTTTCATGTTGTACAGTTTATATAGTTAAAAACCCACTTTAATACCCAATCTAAAGCTCCGGGAAGTAGGCATGGTAAACTCATCTCTTCCCATTTGCAGCGCCGATGAGCCAAAAGCACTCACTTCCGGATCAACCCCCGAGTATTTCGTGATCACAAAAACATTGTCGGCCTGCACATATAATTTCAGATTTGAAACACCCACTTTTTTAGACCATGCAGGTTTTATGGTATAAGCAATGGTAGCCGATCTTAATTTGATATAGGATGCATCTTCCAGAAATCTTGAGGTATTCCGGCCCAAAGTATAGTCGGTTCCGGCCGCCGTTGTAGGCAAATTGGTGGTCGGATTATAATTGAAATTGCTTCTGTTTAGCAAAGCCGGAATATTGGTTTGTTGACCAGGCGTTTTCCAATAGTCCAACATATCTACCGACAAGTTGTTGACATCATTACTGGTGTAGGCATATAAATATGCCTTGGTACCATTCAACATTTTATTGCCGTAAGCATAGGAGAAAAATGCATTAAATTCGATCCCTTTGTAGCTAATGGTATTGTCCAGGCCTCCATAAAATTTAGGTGCAGCATCGCCCATCATTCTACGGTTATTATCGCCGCCGTTGGCAACTAACTGCACGTTGGTTTCTGCTTTATTGCCATTCTTATCCACCCATAAAGGATTTCCGTTATCCGGATTTACCCCAGCCCATTCGTACAGGTAAAATGCTGTTGCTGATTTACCTTCGATTAAAAAACGTCCGGTACTTGCCTCCAGATTTTTACCCAAAGCAATTGGATCGGTAAGTCCATTTTTTTCATACAGTTTTTCGACCTTATTTACATTCCGGGTAATATTGAACATCGTGTTCCATCTGAAACCGTCCTTTTCGATATTTGTGGTACTGATGCTAAACTCGACCCCTTTATTAGAGAGCTCTCCAACATTTTGCGACTGGCTGATAAAGCCCAGATAATTTGGGATAGGAAAAGAAAGTATGGCATTTTTGGTCCGCTCGCTATAATAATCTAGGGTAATGTTCACTGCTGATTTGAACAAAATGATATCGGCACCCACATTATACTTGGTCCGTGTTTCCCATTTCAGGTCGGGATTATTAGGCGTTGAAGGAACAATGGCATTATCGCCAGCCCAGGTACCATTTCCAGATACATTGGTATAAATACCCTTATTTCCATAATAGCCCAATCCACCATCCGAACCCGAAAGGCCTAAACTTCCACGAAGCTTCAGCTGATCAACAAAAGTAACTTTTTGCATAAACTGCTCTCTACTAACATCCCAGCCAGCAGAAAAGGACGGGAAGCCTACATACCGACGATCGACACTAAACTTTGAGGAACCGTCTAAGCGATACGTTACACCAGCCATATAACGTCCTTTATACATATAATTGAGTCGTGTAAAATAGGATACGAGCGCCCACTCCTGCTGCAATGCAGAGCCAAAGGTTTTAGTCCCTGCAGTATTCAGACTTAACACCTTATCGTTTGGAAAATTACTGGCGGTTACAGCTACTGCATTTTCGATTGATGATTCAAAACTTTGCCCGATTACTCCATTCAACGTATGATTTTCAAAAGCCTTATTTACGTTAATGGTATTGTTAACTACCCATTTGCGTCTCCAGTTTTCGGTTTCAGAGGCCAATCCGCCCAGTGTTCGGGGTTTGCTTGTAAAACGGCTATATGCGCGACTGGTTTCCCAATCTACACCAAGTTCCGATTTAAATTTTGCCCATGGAAACAGTTTGACTTCCGCAAATACATTACCCACAACATTGTTATCACTAATATAGTTGATGGTTGTTGCAGCATAACCAACGGGGTTATTGTCACGAGCCAGGCTCGACACCAATGTATTTTTCCAGTTGTCCCATACGTAGTTACCAAATTCATTATAGATCGGTTTATTAGGGGCTGCTATAGCGGCATCACCATATAAAAGAGCAGAATTTAAAGCTCCATTTTTGCTGGTCGATAAAGTTAAATTTGTACCTACACTGAGTGCTTTACTTAAATTCTGGTTCAGGTTTACCCTTCCAGAGTAACGCTCATATTTATTGTTTACAATATAAGGCGACTCATTGGCATAAGATCCGCTGATATAATAGTTTCCTTTTTCATTCCCATTAGAGATGTTGAAAGTGGCATTATAAGTTTTTCCAGTTTGCTCAATCTCATCCATCCAATTGGTATTGATCCCTTTAGGAAAGACAAAAGCCTTATTTTGTTGTGCAAAATAGGTGGTATAGAAATCCGAATACTGATCTCCATTCATTAGCTTATGTTTTGCAAAAGGACTGTTTACTCCAGCAGAAATCTGTACATCGGCGCGTGGCATATTGAGGTGTCCGCGCTTGGTAACCAAAAGAATTACCCCCGATGCGCCACGCGATCCATAGATTGCAGTTGCAAAGGCATCTTTTAATACCTCAACCGATTCAATATCTTCCGGATTGATTAAAGAAAGGGGATTACGCTCAAAAGTTTCGCGCTGGTTTTGCGACAGACTATTGTTTACATTACCGGTAAATCCGGTCCCATAAGTACGTCCACTAAAATTTACAGTATTTGCATCTTTATCGGCGCCATACATGGGCACCCCGTCTATTACAATCAATGGAGAGTTTCCTTTACCATTGATACTGGTAACACCCCTTATGGTAATGGCTGAAGCCGATCCTGGTACACCAGAGGACGGCATGACCTGCACACCTGCCATTCTGCCTACTAAGGCATTATCCAGATTATTGGGCAGCGCACCCAATACATTAGGTTTTGTGGTAGCCACGGCACCCGTGTTACTTCTTTTTTCTACTACTCCGTATCCTACAACTTGTACTTCAATCAACTTGGCTGCTGCAACATCCAGCTGCACAGTAATATTTCTGGCAGTTATTGCAGCAACTTCTTTGTTTCCGTAACCGATACAAGAAAAAATTAGTATACTACTTTTTTCCGGCATATTGATGTTAAATTCACCATTGGCATTAGTAATTACTTTAATCTTAGTGCCTTTCACGGTAACAGTTACTCCCTGCAGAAAATCACCTTTATCATTGGTCACCTTTCCTTTAACAGGCACGGGATCAAGCAGTACCATAGCAGGTTTATTTTTGATGACTACACTTTTACCAGATATGGAATAGGTAAAAGGCTGATCTGAGAAGCACTCTATTAGCGCCTCCTCAATAGTCGCATTGTTTATTTTAATGGTTATAGGTTTGGCATCTTTTAGTCCCTGGTTACTATATAAAAAATCGTAACCTGATTGTTTCCTGATTTGTCTCAGAACCTCTTCAATACTTGCATTTTTGTAAGATAAAGAGACCCTTTGTCCATAACCTGCCGCACTTACCTGAAGTAAGCCGGTTATCAATAAAAAAATGGTCAGTTTCATTATTCGCAGGATTTTTTTTAAAGCATAAGTCCGTTGCTTATCGCCATTTATAGCGTATAATTTCATACATTTGAATAGTTTGGGTTTAGTTATTATGGTTTCCAGCTAATTTTTAATGGGGCCCTTACACCGGCCAGAGGCGTTACGACCGCTTCTGGCTTCCTTTTAAGCCTTTAAATTTCTCGTAAAATTTATGGCATAACAGTAATCCTCCTTCCTTCTATTTTAAAGTGCACAAGGCCAGTCAATTCCAACAAATCAAGCACTTCTGTCACCTGTTTTTTTCTGGATACAATTCCAGTAAAATCATTTCCGGTATAATTGTCCTGATAAACGATTTCCACATCGTACCATCGGGATATTTTGCGCATAATAGCCGGTAAACTCTCCTTGTTAAAGGAAAAGTAACCATTTTTCCAGTCTATGGCCATCTCAGGGTCAACCGGTATAACGCTAAATTTATTACCGACAAGAATAGATTGCTCATTAGGTTTCAGGACCACCTCATCTCCAAACATTCCCTTGCCTGCAACCTTTACGGATCCCTCCAGCAAGGTTGTCTTAGTGCTTTCCTCATCATGATACGCATTAATGTTAAAGTGCGTGCCCAAAACTTCTACCTGTTGCTCATCAGATTTTACAATAAAGGGCTTGGCTTTATTTTTAGACACTTCAAAATAGGCCTCACCTTTCAGCTCAACTAATCTATTGGTCTGATCAGTAAAAGTAATAGGAAAACTAAGGGTGGAGGCGGCATTTAACCATACACGTGTACCATCCGGCAATACAATCTGATACTGCCCACCCTTTGGGGTAGTAACCGTATTTATTTTACCGACTGCAGTTTGTTTTTTTGCGACCTTATAGACGAGTTCTCCATCTGCAGTTTTTTGTATACTAATACCTGCTTGTTCCGCAAGCTGACCATTACTGGCATCGGTCAAGCTAATGGTTTTTCCATCCGACAAAGTCAGGTAAGCTTTATTTCCTCCTGGTATAACAACTCCCCTATTCACTAGATTATTTTCCATCAATGTAGCACCTCTGTGCTTGCTAAACAGAAAAACAGCGATAGCAGACACCATTAACAAGGCCGCTGCAATTGCAGCATACCTCCTTAACTGATATACTTTAGGCTTCCGATCTGGGCCATCATTCATTCCCTTTAATGCTTTATTCCATATAGCAGTTTTATCCACTTTATTGAATGCTACAAGCTTAGCTGGCATGGCCTGTTCATCAACAAGCTCATCAAAATAAGCCCGGTTAGTTGCTGAGGCCTCTAACCATGCAGTTAAATCAGTTTGTTCCTGTTCACTTAACTGTCCACGTAAATGCAGGGCAATTAATAAGGAAATATTAAATTCTTCTTCAAGCATTTGGTCAAAATATGATTTAATAGGTTTAGGGGTTTTAGCTTAGGTTTGATATGGAAACGACAGCGCCCTACAAAACGCCCAAATGTTTTTTACTTTTTTTAACGATTTTGTAAAAAGAGCAATAAAGCGAGGTACAATCCATCTTTCATGCCCTTTTTAAGGAAGGATGTTTTGAGAAGAGCTACCGCTCGGGCTTTATGATTCCGTATAGTTTTCACAGACAAGTCTAATTCAGCAGCTATTTCATCTGTTTTCTTACCATCGAAATAAATGAGCTTAAAAATCTCGCCACATTTCTCCGGAAGTAACTGAATCTCGGCATTTAGTAATTGTAAAAACTCTGCCTCTATAATCTGGAATAAAATAGTTTCTTCGCTTTCTTCAAGTTGCTTAAAATACTCTTCCTGGGCAGTGGTTTTACGCTTTAACTGTTTCAGATGATCAAGACAAGCATTCCGGCAGCTGATATATAGAAAAGCCTTTATATTGTTAACTGTTTGAAAATCTTCATGCCTTTTCCAAAGTTTTACAAAGCAATTGGCTACAATATCTTCTGCCTCCATTGCGTCCTGAGTAAGGCGGGTAGCAAAATAACTAAGTGGTTTATAATGCAAATCAAAGAAATGACTTAATGCCTGGTTATTCCCATTTCGGAACCCATCCATCCAATACTGTTCATCCTCCTTGACATCAGTCACCATCTTAAAAGGTTGTGTATGTTATATACCCTCGTCAATAATAGGAAATATTTTCGAAAATCAGCCAATATAAACCATTCTTATAAATTGAAGAGTTTTTACTTCTCAAAAACATCTGCTGTCGATTCCTGAAAAAACTATACCGTCACGTTTTCACACCATATTCTTTACAGGTTTGCTACGACTCCTATACGGGTTTGCTACGGGTTCGCTACGGCTAAAAGCGTAAAGAACCTGTACATAACCCGTAAAGAATATGTTGAGAATAAGATAGCAAACACAAGACGATTACAAATAAAAGATTAAAAATACAGCAGGATAACTATAGCACAATGGAGTATGTGAAAGAGAAATCGGCCTGGAATATTATGAAAAAAGCTCCTAATTTTCATTAGAAGCTTTTTTATGAGACTATTTGAGACTAATCTTATATGACAATATTCACAATTCTTCCCTTCACTACAATCACTTTCTTAGGAGTCTTACCTTCCAGGTATTTCTGTACATCTTCATTAGCCAATACGGTTTCTTCAATCTCCTTAACCTCTAAAGTAAGGCTCAGATTTAAATTCAACCGTGTTTTACCATTTACAGAAACCGGGTAGCTGAATTCATCCTCTACCAGATATGCAGGATTAAAAGTTGGATAAGGAGTATAAGATAAGCTACCTTCATCATGCCCTAATTGTGCCCAAAGCTCTTCGCAAATGTGTGGAGCATAAGGAGAAAGAACAATGACAAGATCTTCCAATACCTGACGGTTTTTACATTTCAGATCTGTTAACTCATTTACAGCAATCATAAAGCTTGAAACAGAAGTATTGAACGAGAAACGCTCCACATCATCCTGTACTTTTTTAATGATCTTATGTAAGGCTTTTAACTCTGCTTTAGCAGGCACAGAATCATTTACATGGAAAGTCCAGTTTTCATTATGGAACAAACGCCAAAACTTACGCAAAAATTTAAACACACCTTCAATACCATTGGTATTCCAGGGCTTACTTTGTTCTAACGGGCCTAAAAACATTTCGTACATCCTTAAAGTATCAGCACCATAGCTTTCTATAAGTACGTCGGGATTTACTACATTGAATTTAGATTTAGACATCTTTTCAACCTCCACACCACAGATGTATTTACCGTTTTCAAGAATAAACTCAGCATTGGCAAACTCTGGTCTGAACAGCTTAAATTTCTCGATATCTAAAATCTCGTTATCTACAATATTAACATCAACATGCAATGCCGAAGTTTTGTAGTCTTTTCTTAACCCGTGAGAAACTAAGGTATTGGTGCCCCTTCCTTCTTCATCAATTACACGGTATACGAAATTACTTCTCCCTTGAATCATACCCTGATTGATCAGTTTTTTGAAAGGCTCTTCTTCCAGTACATAACCTAAATCTTTCAGGAATTTGTTCCAGAAACGGCTGTACAAAAGGTGACCTGTTGCGTGTTCTGCACCACCAATATACAAATCCACATCCTTCCAATATGCGATGGCTTCTTTTGATGCAAAATCTGAATCATTTTTTGCATCCATATAGCGATACCAGTACCAGCTTGAACCTGCCCATCCTGGCATGGTACTCAATTCGTATTCGTATTGATCTTCATATTTCCAGCCTTCGGCCCTACCCAATGGTGGCTCACCAGTTTCAGTTGGCAAATACTTATCAATTTCTGGCAGCATTAAAGGCAGTTCTTCCTCTTTGATCAAATAAGGCAAGCTATCTTTAAAATATACAGGAATTGGCTCTCCCCAATAACGTTGGCGCCCAAAAATAGCATCACGCATCCGGTAATTGATCTTTGCCTTACCAACTTCTTTTTCTTCCAACCATGCATTTAAAGTTGCAATCGCCTCAGTATAGTTCATTCCGTTAATGAAGCCTGAATTGATATATTTTCCTTCTTTTGTTGCATCAGCCTGATTCTCTATATCTTGCTGCGCATCAAGAATTTGAACAACAGGTAAGTTAAAATGACGAGCAAACAACCAATCGCGTTGATCGCCACTTGGTACGCCCATTACGGCACCTGTACCATAACCGGCCAATACATAGTCGGCAATCCAAAGCTGAATACGCTCGCCACTCACCGGATTAATCACATAGCTTCCTGTAAAGGCACCGGATACCGTTTTGGTATCAGCCATACGATCAAGCTCTGATTTTTTCTTGGTTTGGGCAATATAGTTGTTGATATCATTTTGCTGTGCTGCGGTAGTTAGCTGAGCAACCAACTCATGTTCCGGTGCAAGTACCAGATAAGAAACGCCAAATATGGTATCTACACGTGTGGTAAAAACTTCAATATAATCGGTTTTAAGTGCCGGGATCTGAGATTTAAGCTCTTCAGATTGCTCGATTGTAAATCTTACACTTGCCCCAATACTTTTACCGATCCAGTTGCGCTGCATCTCTTTCACAGGTTCCGGCCAATCGATCGTATTTAAACCTTGCAATAGGCGTTCTGCATAAGCAGAGATACGCATACTCCATTGCATCATTTTTTTCTGCTCAACGGGGTGACCTCCACGCTCAGAGAAACCGTCCTTTACTTCATCATTGGCAAGTACGGTACCTAAAGCAGCACACCAGTTTACGGTGCTTTCTTTTAGATAAGTTAATCGATATTTTAAAAGCTCTTCCTGTTTTTCTTCATAAGTCATAGTGGCCCAATCGCTCGGCATAAAGCTTTTTACGTCTTCATCACAAACGGCTTTAACATCTGCACTACCTGATGCATTGAATTTTTCAAGCAATGTGGTGATGTCTTCTGCACGGTCGGTTTCAAGGTTATACCATGAATTAAACAACTGCATAAAGATCCACTGTGTCCATTTATAGTATTCAGGGTCGCTGGTACGAACTTCTCTGCTCCAATCAAAGGAGAAGCCGATTCCATCCAACTGCTTACGGTAGGTATTGATATTGGCCTCTGTGGTTAAGGCCGGATGTTGTCCTGTTTGGATAGCATATTGCTCTGCCGGTAAGCCGAAAGAATCGTATCCCATTGGGTGCAACACATTAAAGCCCTTTAGTCTCTTATACCTCGAAAATATATCTGAAGCAATATAGCCAAGCGGGTGACCAACGTGTAATCCAGCCCCTGAAGGATATGGAAACATGTCGAGCACATAAAATTTAGGTTTAGCAGAATCCTTTTCTGCTTTAAACGTTTGATTCTGAGCCCAGAATTTTTGCCACTTTTGCTCTATTTCTTTAAATTGGTAATCCATTAATGCTATTCCTTTTATAGCGCGAAAATAAAGAAATAAAGGTTGCTAGCGAAACGCTTTTATAAAATAGCCTTTATGTTAAGTTTTGCTAAAATAGGAATACTTGATTTTACCAAATATGAAGTGACGCGGATCTTTATTTTCCCGTGCATTATAAATACTATGCCTGCCCGAAATAAAATAAGAAACGAGGCAAGCTATGGTTACATAAATGCCACACGAAATACCAAACAGCTCGATGGCCATGATGCAACAAGCCAGAGGTGTTTTGGCAGCACCGGCAAAGACCGCAACAAAACCCATTCCGGCCAGTAAACCGACTGGCAGTGGAAGAAACAAAGACAACATACTGCCTAAAGTTGCCCCAATAAAAAAAAGTGGAGTAACCTCTCCTCCTTTAAAACCTGCACCAAGCGTAATCGCCGTAAATAGAATTTTAAGCGCAAAATCCTGAGTTTGTGATGCCGTATTAAATGACTCTAAAATAGTCGAAATACCTAGTCCGGCATACTTGTAGGTACCCGGTATTAAAAACAATAATGCGACAATAATACCCCCTATAAATGGTCGTAAGGGTGCATAAGTAATTTTTTTAAATAAATGTGATAAGCCATCGGTTAGTCTTACAAACAAAATTGCGGCTACCCCAAATGCCACTCCAGCCAATCCGCTATAAATGACAGACCTCAAAGAGAGCGGCTCAATACTGCTGATTTGATAGTGCGTATGTCCAACTCCCCATAATTCGGTAACATAGGCTCCAATAAAAGCAGTCGCTATTGTCGGTAATATAGCTTTAAGCGGGATTTTAGCCAGTAACAACACTTCCATTCCAAAAACTATCCCGGCCAAAGGAGTCCCAAAAACAGAGGCAAAACCTGCGCTTAAACCGGCAATGAGCAATATTCCCCGATCCTGGGCATTCAATTTAAAAGGCTTATGCAGTTGATCGGCTGTGGCTCCTGCCATTTGTAAAGCAGTGCCTTCCCTGCCTGCAGACCCACCAAACAGATGTGTAACAAGAGTTCCTGTAAGAACCAGGGGTACCATTTTAAATGGAATAATATCTTTAGGGTTGTGCACCGTATCAAATACAAGATTATTGCCACGTTCTACCTCTTTTCCTTTATGATGGTACAAAAGGCCAATCACAAAACCGGCGAAAGGCAATAAATATAAAACCCAGGTATGTTGATCTCTGAAAGTGGTAACAAGATTTAAAGCCGTTAAAAAAAATGCAGATAATGTTCCCGCAGCAAAAGCTACGATCAGGATCAAGCCAATCCATTTTAAAATATTTCCGGGAGCGAATACTGGTTTAGGTTGCTTAATCATGCTATGCCTGAGGATGATTTTAAGACTCAGGCTTAGGACAAATATAAAGGATTTTAAAATTGACAAAAAAGGGCTGCCGGAAATATCCCAAACAGCCCACAGGTTTCAATCTGTAAAATCTGTTATCTGGTCAGATAATATTTTTCGGTTGTTTGTGGCGAAGCTCCATCAACACTTGCGGTAAATTCGAGTTTATTGGCCGTAATAGTAGTCACCTGCGCAGAGCGTGTTTTACCATTGTAGGTGATATTAAGATGATCGTTTATCAGCACATAATAAATCCCTGTATAGGTAGTGCCGTTAAAAGCCACCACCACCTCATTGGCATCATTGTTACGAAAATCAAAGTAATCTGCAGCTACACCAGTATATGTGACTGTAGCCAAACCTGAAACAGTGGTTTCGATTTTGGCGACTTGCCACCTACCCACTATCTTGCCTTTAAGTGTTGCTGTTTCATTCTTCTTGCAGCTCGTTAAGCTTGCAAAAATCAATAATAAGCCAATTGCGAAAGTAATTTGTTTTTTCATTAGGGAGTGATTTTTAAGGTTTTCAATAAGTATTTGTTCTGATTATAACGTATAAAATATTCTTTTGGTACAAAAATGTTACACAAATACAGTTTTTCTTGCAATTATTGTTAGATATACCTTCAACAATCATTGATCTGAAGTTCTTTAAACGAGGAGCTATAAAGAGAAAAGAAAATATATTCTGATGAAATTACGTTGTAGCTTTGTACATTAGTTGCTTATATTTTTTATTTTCGCAGAACATAAAAACAATTACATGGAAGAATTTGAAGTGAGCGATGCTTCTAAGAAGACGAAAACCATATATATTTCTACAATATTCAGTATTGCCCTTGTTTTATTGATGCTGGGAATGCTAGGATTGATATTAGTACACGCAAAGAACCTTTCTAACTACGTAAAAGAAAATATTGTCCTGAACATTATTGTAGATGAAGGCGCTAAGGAGACTGCAGTTTTGCAATTTCAGAAAGAACTGAATGCAAATCCAGCCATTAAAAGTACGGTGTATGTAAATAAAGAAATGGCGGCCAGAAACTTAACCAATGATTTGGGTGAAGATTTCGTAAACTTCCTGGGCTATAACCCACTACTTTCCACCATTGATGTTTATTTAAAAGCTGATTACGCAAATAATAAAAGTATTGATGCGCTGAAAGCGAGTATCGGCAAAAATCCAATTGTGAAAGAAGTAATTTACCAAAGTTCATTAATTGACATGGTAAATAAGAACATCAATACCATCGGTTTAATTATTTTGGGCTTTGCAGCTATATTGTTAATTATTTCTGTCGCTTTAATTAACAACACCATCAGACTTGCTATTTATTCGCAACGCTTTTTGATTAAAAGTATGCAGTTGGTTGGTGCAACCAGAAACTTTATACGTAAGCCCTTTATTTTAATTGCGGCCTTACACGGTTTAATTGCTGCTTTTATAGCGATTTTAATCCTACTTGGCATATTGTTCTATGCTCAAAAGGAGATTCCTGAAATGATTATTTTAAGGAACTATACTGAGTTTGGAATTGTATTGGCAAGTCTGGTTGGCATAGGCATTTTCATCACAGCCATCAGCACCTCATTTGCGGTGAGCAAATATTTAAATTTAAAAATTTACGACCTTTACAGATAATGACAGAGAAAAAATCAGCTCCTGCAAATCAGGGCAACAAAAGTGAACTTGTTTTCACTAAAAAAAACTATCAGTTGTTACTGATCAGCATTGCAATCGTTACAGTTGGTTTTATCCTGATGATAGGAACTACTGATATTTATGACTTCAGAAAAACCTTACTAGCCCCAATGGTGGTATTGTTTGGTTTTGGTTTTGGTATTTATGCCATTTTAAAAAAATAAGGCTACCTGATGAATTATTTGCAGACCCTTATTCTGGCCATAATTGAAGGAATAACGGAATTTTTACCAGTATCTTCAACTGGCCACATGATCATTGCTTCTTCTGTAATGGGAATTACCAAAGATCCTTTTGTGAAACTCTTTGAAGTTGCTGTGCAACTGGGCGCTATTCTTTCAGTTGTTGTTTTTTACTGGAAAAGATTTTTCCCTTTAAATCACTGGAAGTTTTACCTTAAATTGGTCATTGCCTGTTTGCCAGCCGCGGTTTTAGGACTACTGCTGCAAAAAAAGATTGACATCCTGCTGGAAAGCCCTGTTATTGTTGCGGTAATGCTGGTGTTGGGCGGTATTGTCCTGCTTTTTATCGACAAAGTATTTAATAAACCAACCGTAGAATCAGAACCAGAGATCACTAATAAAAGTGCATTCATTATTGGCTTTTGGCAATGTTTGGCTATGGTGCCTGGTACCAGCAGAAGTGCAGCCAGTATTATTGGCGGGATGCAACAAAAACTAACCAGATCTGTTGCAGCTGAATTTTCTTTTTTCCTTGCAGTACCAACAATGGTTGGCGCTACGGCATTAAAATTATTCAAAGCCTATAAAGAAACACCAGAAATCTTAAAAGACAAGCACAATCTAGTGCTTTTAGGCGTAGGTAATGTGGTTGCTTTTGTGATTGCCTTACTGGCTATCAAATTTTTTATTGGTTACGTACAAAAGTATGGATTTAAGCTATTCGGTTGGTACAGAATCGTTTTTGGCTTAATATTTTTAGTTCTGTATTATCAGAATATTATACAACTTTAATGATCGAATTTCGGGATTTTAATTTTGCTGAAGGTGAGCTCCTGCTCATCAATAAGCCTTATCAGTGGACTAGTTTTGATGTGGTGGGAAAAATAAGAAATTCCTTAAAGCCCTTGAAATTAAAAGTAGGCCATGCAGGTACTTTAGACCCCTTAGCTACCGGACTACTTATCATTTGCACCGGAAAGCTAACAAAGCAGATAGATACCTTCCAGGCAGAGGAAAAAGAATATACAGGCACAATGGTGCTTGGCGCCACTACTCCATCTTTTGATATGGAAACAGTGGTAGATCAGGAGTTTCCTTTGGATAATCTTACTGAAGAGGCTATTTATGCTGCTACAGCACCTTTTATAGGTGATATTCAACAATACCCACCGGCACATTCTGCGGTAAAGGTAAATGGCGAACGTTTATATGTAAAGGCCCGTAGGGGAGAAGAAACAGAATTGCGCTTGCGCAATGTTACCGTTACGGCTTTTGAAATCACCAGAATTGATTTACCTGAAGTTGATTTTAGAATTGTATGCAGTAAAGGAACTTATATCCGGTCGCTGATTTCTGATTTTGGCAAGCAGTTAAACAATGGAGCATACCTATCTAAACTGGTGCGTACCAGAAGTGGCAACTTTTTATTGGAAAATGCTTACGAAGTAAAGGATCTTGTTGACTATCTTAGAGGTCAAAGAGCATAATTATGCGGGGGCAAGCAAAACCGAAAAAACTGAACTTTGTGAAAAACATGTTTTTAATTGCATGTGGCATTGTTTCGGCTTGCTTTGGATTGAAAAGTTTCCTGCTCCCAAGTGGTTTTATTGATGGTGGAGTAACGGGTATATCACTATTGATCAGCAATGTAACTGGCCTTAAGCTTTCCTACCTGATTGTAATCATTAACATTCCTTTTGTTGTTTTGGGATACAGGCAAATTGGTAAAGTTTTTGCCATTAAAACATCTGTTGCCATATCAATATTGGCTATTATGTTGATTGTAGCTCCTTTTAAATCCATTACACACGATCCTTTATTGATTGCCTTTTTTGGAGGGCTATTTTTAGGGGGAGGGATTGGCTTAGCCATGCGAGGTGGCTGTGTGATTGATGGAACGGAGGTCCTTGCCCTGTACATCAGTAAAAAAAGCACGCTTACGGTAGGTAACATCATTCTGATCCTAAACATTGTCATCTTCTCTTTCGCAGCTATATTACTAAGTATTGATACTGCACTTTATGCAATTCTAACTTACCTGTCTGCTTCCAATACGGTAGATTATATTGTAAACGGAATTGAACAGTATACCGGAGTCACCGTAATTTCGGAGAAAAATGTACAAATTAAAAAATTCATCATTAACCAAATGAAACGGGGTGTAACCATTTATAAAGGTGAGGGTGGCTATGGTGTAAAAAAGGATATAGACATTTTATATACTGTTGTCACTAAGCTGGAAATGGGTAAACTGCAAACTGCCATCAGGCAAATTGACCCTGATGCATTCGTCATACAACAGCAAATTGCTGATATAAAAGGAGGAGTGGTAAAACGCCCGGCCTTACATTAATTTTATGAAGATATACAATCACTTTTCTGAGTTTAAAAGATTAAACAATGCAGTAGTTACCATTGGCACTTTTGATGGTGTGCACTATGGTCATCAGAAAATTATTAAAAGACTGTGTGAACTTGCTAAAGCTACCGGTGGTGAAAGTGTAATCCTTACCTTTTTTCCGCACCCAAGGCTAATTATAGATCCTGAGAATCAGGATTTAAAAATGATCAATACTATTGATGAAAAAGCACGGATACTGGCTGGCTTAGGTGTAGATCATTTAATCATTACCCCATTTACACGTGATTTCTCGAATCTGAGCCCTGCTGAATACATTAAAAACATTCTGGTAGATACCATTGGCATTAAACACCTGATTGTAGGCTACGACCATCGTTTTGGCAAGGACAGAGCTGGTGGAATGCCTGAGCTGGAAGCTGAAGCCAAAACCTATGGTTATAAAATTGAGGTTATACCTGAACAAGATATTAATGATGTTGCGGTAAGCTCCACTAAAATACGTAATGCCCTTTTAAGTGGTAAGGTAGCACTTGCGGCTAATTATCTGGGTTATCACTTTTCTTTACATGGAAGAGTAATTAAAGGTGATAAAATTGGCAGGACAATAGGTTTTCCTACCGCCAATATTTTTATTGAAGAAACCTATAAATTGATTCCTTCTGATGGCATTTATGCGGTAACCGTTGATATGGCCGGACAAACTTTTAAAGGCATGGCCTACATTGGTCAAAGACCAACCATCAATGGCATGACACGGAATATTGAAGTAAACATATTCGATTTCAATCAGGAAATTTATGGACAGGATATCACAATGACCTTTCTTAAGTTTTTAAGGGAGGATGTTAAATTTACCGGATTAGAAGCCTTAAAGCTACAATTGCAAAAAGATAAAGAAGCTACTTTAGCTTATTTCAACGCATTGTCTTAATCCGAATTCCATGCCATTTTTATTAGCAATAAATGCACTTTTTTGCTATATTTACGGCAATGAGGTGTCTTTTTAGCGCAGTAATACTTGTTTTTGTACAGCTAATCTCCCTGCAGTATGCTTCGGGAAAAGAATGCAGCACCACAAAAAACAGGGCCGGGCAGAAAAGACCAGCAACAAGTGCCTATCATTATAACCTAAGTAAAAAGCATTCGTCCTCATTTAAAAAAAATCTTTTTGAAGATGCCCCTTTCATTCATTCTACGTTAAAAAAATCAGGGTTCGATTATCCTTTGTCTTTCCAGATTTTGGGCTATTTTAAACAATACCAGGTTTTAACTGTTAAGATTTATAATTCATTTTTACACGGTTGTTATTCATTTATAATTAATTATTTGTACCCCAAACATGTTTTTTGGTAAAAAAATTATGCTAAACACTTTTTAACATAATAGGAATACCGCAATAAAAATATACGTTTATATGATACATTTACCAGTATTAATTACTGATTTAGGCTTAATACTTGCTGCCGCAGGAATAACTACACTTCTATTTAAAAAGATTAAACAACCATTGGTTTTGGGCTATATTTTGGCCGGACTACTGGTTGGTCCACATATAGATTTTATACCCACTGTTACTGATAATGAAAGCATCCATATCTGGGCAGAGATTGGTGTGATCTTTTTACTGTTTAGCTTAGGACTTGAATTTAGTTTCAAGAAACTCGTAAAAGTTGGCGGATCGGCTTCTATTACCGCCATTGTGGAGGTGGTGTTTATGCTGCTCATTGGTTTTGTAGCCGGTAAGGCTATGGGCTGGGCTACAATGGACAGCATATTTTTAGGAGGTATCCTCTCTGTTTCTTCCACAACCATCATTATAAGGGCATTTGAAGAGCTTGGGGTAAAACATAAGAAGTTTGCAGGTTTGGTGTTTGGCGTATTGATTGTAGAGGATCTGGTAGCCATTTTATTGTTGGTGCTACTTTCTACCCTCGCAGTGAGTCAACAGTTTGCAGGTGCAGAGATGCTGGTTTCTATTTTAAAGCTCTGCTTCTTCCTCATTTTATGGTTTATTGGAGGTATATTCTTAGTCCCTACTTTTTTAAAAGCCACTAAAAAGCTGATGAATGATGAGACCATGCTGGTTGTATCAATCGCTTTATGCTTGATTATGGTATTATTGGCAGTTAAAGTCGGGTTCTCTCCTGCTCTGGGTGCATTTATCATGGGTTCCATCCTGGCAGAAACAACACAGGCAGAGCGCATTGAGCATTTAACCAAATCTGTTAAAGACCTGTTTGCTGCAATATTTTTTGTTTCGGTGGGTATGCTAATAGACCCAAGTATTTTGGTGGACTATGCAGTGCCTATTTTGGTCATTACATTTGCAACTATTCTGGGTAAGTTTTTAAGTTCTGGCTTCGGTGCTCTGATTTCCGGACAGCCGCTTAAAACGTCGGTACAAACGGGTTTAAGTTTAGCGCAAATTGGTGAATTTTCGTTCATTATAGCAACCCTTGGTGTAACGTTAAAAGTAACCAGCGACTTCCTTTACCCAATTGCAGTTGCGGTATCAGCAATTACAACCTTTACTACTCCATATTTAATTAAGGCCTCTGAGCCTTTTTATTTCTTTTTAGAGCGCAACCTACCAAAGAGATGGGTAGAAGGCTTAAATAGATATAGTTCCAGTACGGCGGGTATTACTACACTGAGCGATTGGAAAGTGCTGCTTAAGTCATATACCTTTAACACCATCATCCACTCTGTAATTCTAATTTCCATTGCCGTTTTAGGCTCAAAGTATCTGCAACCTTTTATTACGGGCAATATCATCAATGGCAACTATGGGATGGTGATTAGTTTAGTGCTCACTTTAATTATCATGACACCTTTTTTATGGGCCTTGGCCATCAGAAGGATCGAAAGAAAGGCTTATTCACATTTATGGCTCAATAAGAAATATACGAGGGGCCCACTTATAGCATTAGAAGTTTTGCGTATTGCGCTGGCTGTTTTCTTTGTTGGTTTCCTGATCTTCCAATTTTACAGTACCTGGCTGGCCATTACCATTGCGCTGGCATTGATTGTTTCGGGGATGATTATCTTTTCGAGGAAACTGCAGAGCTTTTACAACCGTCTGGAAAGCCGCTTTTTTTTGAACTTAAATGCACGTGAAGCCCAAAATGCTCAACCTGAAATTTTGCCTTGGGATACCCACCTTGCTGAATTGGTAGTAGCGCCCGAATCTAAGCTAGTTGGACAAACCTTGATGGAGCTATCCATCCGGGAAAAATATGGGGTAAACATCGCTCTGATAGAACGTGGTAAAATTATGATTCCTACTCCGGGAAGAGATGAAAGGCTATACCCAAATGACAAGGTATTGGTAATTGGAACTGATAATCAGCTGGCCATGATCCAGGAACTTTTTGAAGGTAGTGTGGATGAAAGTGCAGAGGAAGCAAGCTTCCCTAAAAAAGACATGACCTTACAAAAGATTGTCATCAATGCCAATTCACCAATTTACGGACAAAGTATACGCAGTTCGGGAATTAGAGAAACTACGCAAGGATTAGTGGTAGGTATAGAGCGTAAGGGTGAACGCATACTGAACCCTGATTCTAATATGATATTTGAGAATGAAGATATTGTTTGGATAGTAGGGAACAACAAAAAAGTTCCTGAACTATTGAAATAGCAATGAGTTTTGCCAGAAAAGAAAAGCACGGGAATCCTGACTTTTTTTTTCTGGCAGCTTTATTACTTAATAAGATGGATATAGGTGATTTTGCAAATATGATAGGCCGACAAGGCAAAAAATAACAGTGCAATACTCTTATTAACGATATAGCTACTTAAGGTAAATTTCTCTTGTATGTATTGTGCAAATCGCGCAAATCCATACAATGCCAATGCTGCACCTATCCCCGATCCCACACTAAAGACAGACAGCGAAAGATAACCAATATCAATCCATTCGTGAGAGATGAGATAAGTACCCACAAATAGCCAATAAGGGATTTGCATTGGATTAATCACCCCTAGCAATAAACCATACCTAATACTGTCCTTCTTGGAATAATCTTCCTTAGGCATCTCTTTTCTCGACCTCCAGGTTAAAACTCCCAAAATACCAAACATGAATACCATCACTACGTCGATGGTATTTCCGAGATTAATTTCACTGGAAAGCCATTGTACAAAGCGCATCACACCAAAGGTGAAAAGGATTTCTACAGTAGAGAATGCCCCTATAAAATATAAGGCCTGTCTGATGCCTCTGGTAATTGTGATCTGAACTACCGTCAGGTTAATGTTCCCCGGGGGAATATATCCCAGCATATTTAAAACGATACCCAGAAAGAGTGTTAAAAAAATCATGGACGAAGATACAAGGATTTCAGTGTTTTTTTAAGACGGATTAAACTCATACAGACTTCATGTGCTCTTTTAGGTACGTTGCAGTATATGATGCGCTTACACCTAAAAGATCTTCCGGAGTTCCTTCAAAAACAACATTTCCACCTTTATCTCCCCCTTCAGGCCCAATATCTATTACCCAATCTGCAGACTTTATCATGTCCATATTATGTTCAATCACCAATATGGAGTTGCCTTGTTCTATTAAGGTATTTAACGCAATCAATAACTTTTTGATGTCATGAAAATGCAGTCCCGTTGTAGGTTCATCAAAAATGAACATGGTTTTATTCGCATTATTTCCTTTGATCAGGAAAGATGCCAGCTTAATACGCTGCGCCTCTCCACCAGATAAAGTATTGGATGACTGGCCCAAATGCACATACCCTAAGCCTACATCAACTAACGGTTGTAGTTTCTGTAATATTTTAGGCTCATTACTAAAGAATGCTACCGCTTCTTCGATGGTAAGATCTAATATGTCTGCTACATTTTTATCCTGGTAGGTGATGTCTAAAACCTGTTGCTTAAATCTACGGCCACCGCAGGTTTCACAAGGCAGGTAAATATCAGCCATAAACTGCATTTCTATTTTCACCTCTCCTTCTCCCTGGCAAACATCGCAGCGACCACCTTCCACATTAAAAGAGAAAGCCGCCGGCTTTAATCCAGCCGCTTTTGAAGCCGGTAAGGCAGAGAATAATGCACGAACATCGTCCCATGCTTTGACGTAAGTAACAGGATTTGACCTTGATGAGCGCCCTATCGGGTTCTGATCTACCATCTCTACCTGGCTTACCAATTCATAATTACCAAATATACCGTCGTATGCGCCAGTTTGCTCTCCCGAATAATTACCAATTGCCTTTTGTAAAGCAGGATAAAAAATCTTTTTGATTAAACTCGTTTTACCAGATCCTGAAACCCCACTAACAACTGTAAATACACCTAAAGGAATTTTTACATCTATATTTTTAAGGTTATTCTCTCTTGCCCCTTTAATCAGAACATGATCTTTCCAGTTTCTTCGCCTTGTGGGAACTGCAATTTTCTCTTCGCCGGAAAGGTAACGCCCGGTTAAGCTATTTTTATCTTTAATGATCTCCTCATAGGTTCCGCTAAATACCAGGTTACCTCCATGCGTTCCGGCTTCCGGACCAATATCTATAATATGATCGGCCGCTTTCATCATTTCTTCTTCATGCTCCACAACCAGAACTGTGTTACCCACATTTCTGAGCGATTCCAATACGCCTATCAGCTTATTGGTATCCCTCGGATGTAAACCTATACTTGGCTCGTCCAGTACATAAATAGAGCCGACCAGGCTGCTTCCTAGTGAGGTAGCCAGATTGATACGTTGTGATTCTCCACCCGAAAGCGTATTTGAAAGTCTATTTAAGGTTAAATATCCCAATCCGACATTGTTTAAGTATAGCACCCTGTTTACAATTTCGGCTAGTAATCGCTTTGAAATTTTCTGATCCGTTTCTGAGAGGTTCAGGTTTTCAAAAAAATCCAATATGCTTGCCAGTGGCATCAATACCACATCAATGATAGATTTATCAGCTATTTTAACATAAGAAGCATCTTTGCGCAATCTGGAGCCTTTACAATCCGGACAGTTGGTTTTGCCCCGGTATCTGGAAAGCATCACACGGTATTGAATTTTAAACGTTTGCTCTTCCAGCTCCTTAAAGAAATCGTCCAATCCCCCAAAGTACTTATTCCCAGTCCAGATTAACTGCTGTTCTTTGTCCGTTAATTCACTGTATGGTCTATGGATAGGGAAATTAAACTTATCTGCGCTTTTAATCAGCCTATTGAGCCACTCACGCATCTTTTCCCCTCTCCAGGGTGCAATTGCATTATCGTATACACTTTTACTCTTATCAGGAATAACCAGATCTTCGTCTATACCAATCACGTTTCCGTAACCTTCGCACCTTTTACATGCCCCATAGGGATTGTTAAAACTGAAAAAATTAGGTGTGGGTTCTTCAAAACGAATACCATCAAGCTCAAATCTATCGCAAAAATGGCTGAGTTTACCTTCATAGTCCACATAACAATCGCCTTTACCTTCGAAAAAAGCGGTTTGCACAGAATCTGCAATACGGCTTAGCGTTTCATCGTCAGCATGAACAACAATCCTATCAATCAATATATTAACAGTATGCTCATCTATGAGCTCGAAATCCTCAAAATCTTTATCTTCCAGAATATCCTCAATTTTGTGGATCTTTTCTTTGTAAGAGACTCTTAAGAAACCTTTCTGCAAAAGCACTGCTAGCTCCTCCTTTAAGGATCTGTTATTGTGTGGAAATAATGGACAAAATATGGTCACTACGCTTTCCTCGCCTAAAGCGGAAATAAAATCAACAACAGTAGTTACCGTGTCTCTTTTCACTATTTCCCCTGACACCGGCGAATAGGTCTTCCCTATTCTGGAAAAAAGTAATTTTAGATAATCATAGATCTCTGTTGAAGTACCCACCGTAGAGCGTGGATTTGAAGTGATTACCTTTTGCTCAATCGCTATTGCCGGCGCAATTCCTTTAATGTAATCAACATCAGGCTTATTCATACGTCCCATAAACTGGCGGGCATAAGAGGATAAGCTTTCTACATAGCGGCGTTGCCCTTCGGCATATAAGGTATCAAAGGCCAGCGATGACTTACCGGAACCCGACATTCCTGTAATCACAACAAGCTTATTTTTAGGTATGGCTACATCTATATTTTTAAGATTATGAACTCTGGCACCCTTTATGATTATATTTTTATGTGGATCTTTATTGATTTCCTTATTCATTGATTTCTTGCTAGAATACTGCTAATATAACCCAAATAACAGAATTTTGGTTTTTTCAGTAAGTGCAAAAATAAGGCTATCCATCCACTTTTATTTTTTTTTAACACTTTTTATATGGTTTTGTAATAAAAAAATGCTTCTTTTGAAATATTAAGCCAGAAATCAAACCACTAACTAACAAACCAATAGGAGAACTCATATAGAATAAAACGTCTACTAAAGTATTTTTTTAGCAAGAAAGTAAGGGATTAAGTGAAACAAAGAAGCAAGGGATTTTAGTAAGGGACTCCTATGAAACTACAACAAACAAATGACCAGGAATTGGTTAAGTTATACCTTAACGGTGATGAAACCGTTTTGGAAGAACTTTTAAAAAGGCATAAAACAAAAATCTATACATCTATATATTTATTGGTTAAAGATCAGTATCTGGCCGAAGATATATTTCAAGATGCGTTTATTAAGGTTATTAACACATTACGGTCCGGTCGTTATAATGAAGAAGGCAAGTTCTTGCCTTGGGTGATGCGTATTGCGCATAACCTGGTTATAGATTATTTCAGGCGCGAAAAAAGAGCCCCTGTAATTACAAGTGCTGATGGAACGGATGTTTTTAACCTACTTCAATTTCATGAAGAGAACGCCGAGGATAAAATGTTGAGAGAGCAAACTCATATTGATTTAAGGGCAATGATCCATTTATTGCCTGATGATCAAAAAGAAGTTTTGATTATGCGTCATTATGCCGATCTAAGCTTTAAGGATATTGCAGATCTTACTGATGTAAGCATTAATACAGCTTTAGGACGTATGCGCTATGCATTAAACAATCTTCGTAAGATGATGAAAGTGAAAGAAATTTCTTGATTTTTTTGTTCAAAATCGTGTGTTTTGAGGGCATATCGCCAATTGTAAAGAATATATTACAATTCATTGAGGATTAGCTGAAAATAAATAAAGGAGATAAACGTTTTTCATTAAAACTAAATACGCGCTACTGCTTATGATGAAAACTTTTACTTCAATTAACAACTTAGATCACACGCAACACAATCAGGAAAATACTGATAAAGTTGAAGGGTTAGACATGGTGTTTTACGAAAACATTAAATCTCAACTGGATATGCTTAAAAAAGAACCTTCAGAAGAATCCATTTCTAAGATTCTGGCTTATTCGAGAACAAAGTAATTTAAAATGATCTTAAGCTGCCGCGAAACCGGCAGCTTTTTTTATGCCCGTTTTTTATCTAAGTTTGCCTATGCTCAAAAAAGAAAGATATCAGCTTTTTGTGTCCCATTTTTCTGCTCGCCAGCCAAATGCTGAGACAGAATTACATTATAATAATCCTTTCCAATTATTGGTCGCAGTTATTTTATCTGCACAATGTACCGACAAAAGGATTAATCAGGTTACTCCTGCTTTATTTCAGCGTTTTCCAAATGCAAAAGCACTGGCCGAAACAACTCCTGATATTGTGTTTGATTACATCAGAAGTGTAAGCTATCCCAATAATAAGGCAAAACATTTAGTTGGAATGGCAAATATGCTATTAAATGAATTTAACAACGAGGTGCCTTCAGATGTAAAACAATTGCAGAAAATGCCAGGTGTAGGAAGGAAAACAGCTAATGTAATTGCTTCCGTGATTTATAATGCCCCGGCAATGGCGGTCGACACCCATGTTTTTAGGGTTGCTAACAGAATTGGCTTAACGGCTGGCAAAACACCATTGGCAGTAGAAAAAGATCTCGTTAAAAATTTACCTGAGCATACCATTCATATAGCACACCATTGGCTAATCTTACACGGAAGATATGTTTGTGTAGCCAGAACGCCCAAGTGTAGCATTTGCGAGATCACACATTTCTGTAAATATTTCCAAAAAAATAAAAAAATAACTAAAATATTTAGTGATCCGGAGGACCTCACAAAATAATTTAAACATTACTTGCATAATTAAAATTAAATTACATTATATTTGCTAATATAATTAGCATACAGATTTAACATTTATGTCTATACATTAAATGTCTGTCTTACTTAAAGAATTATAAAAACATGAGCATAAACGCAGACAAACTAAAAGCGCTACAACTTACTTTAGATAAGTTAGAAAAATCATATGGTAAGGGTACAGTGATGAAATTAGGAGACAATCCGGTAGAACCTATTGAATCTATATCTACCGGATCTATCAGTTTAGATATTGCATTAGGCATTGGTGGAATCCCAAAAGGCAGAGTTATCGAAATATACGGACCTGAATCATCGGGTAAAACAACTTTGGCTACACACGTTATTGCTGAAGCACAGAGAAAAGGTGGAATGGCTGCATTTATTGACGCGGAACATGCTTTTGATAAAAGTTATGCAAAAAAACTAGGTGTTGACGTAGATAATCTATTGATATCACAACCTGACAATGGCGAGCAGGCTTTAGAAATTGCTGATAACCTGATCCGTTCTGGTGCTATCGATGTAATTGTAATTGACTCTGTTGCTGCTTTGGTACCAAAAGCAGAGATTGAAGGTGAAATGGGTGATTCTAAAATGGGCTTACATGCCCGCTTAATGTCGCAAGCCTTACGTAAACTTACCGGAACAATAGCTAAAACGGGATGCTGCTGTATTTTTATCAATCAATTGCGCGAAAAAATTGGTGTAATGTTTGGTAACCCTGAAACTACAACCGGTGGTAATGCCCTTAAGTTTTATGCATCTGTTCGTTTAGATATCCGCAGAACATCTCAAATCAAAGATTCGGACGAAGTAGCAGGAAATAGAGTAAAAGTAAAAATTGTTAAAAATAAAGTTGCCCCTCCTTTCCGTGTTGCAGAATTTGACATCATGTTTGGTGAAGGTATTTCTAAAACAGGTGAGATCATTGATCTTGGTGTCGATTTTAACATCATCAAAAAGGCAGGATCCTGGTTCTCTTATGGAGATACTAAACTTGGACAAGGTAGAGATGCAGTTAAACAATTGCTATTGGATAACCCGGAGCTATCTGAAGAGATCGAAGCAAAAATACGTACTGAAGTTACCGGAGAAAGACTAGAAGAATTGGCTTAATATTTAATTAAGGCAAATAACATAAAATGGCCGATAGTGAATACTATCGGCCATTTTATGTTATTTATAACTAGGAGCCTGTGTCTTAATTCTCGATCCCTCACCAGTTTCCATAAACTTACTATCATATTTAATAATAGCAAACAAAGCGATTAGGGCCATACCAATTAGTACAAGTATTCCTATATAGTTCCTTTCCTTGTCCTTTTTAATGAGCCAACCCAGGAAAACAATTAGTGGGATTAGCAACAATCCGAAAAATATATAGCTAGCAGCATTCATAATTCTTTATTTAAATTTAAAACTCCATTCTTGAGAGCGGAGCAACATCTTGCCCAACAAAATCCCCATTTAGATACTTATAATACCCTGCTATTGCAATCATTGCCGCATTATCCGTACAATACTCAAATGCCGGAATATAAACATTCCAGCTCAATTGATCGGCCATACTTTGCAAAGCCAGTCTTAAACCACTATTAGCAGAAACACCACCAGCAATCGCAATTTCCTTTACCCCGTATTGTAATGCAGCCTTCTTCAGTTTATTCAGCAAAATATGTACAATACTATCTTGAACAGATGCACAAATATCATTCAAATGATCGGCAATAAAATTAGGATTCTCCTTTTCCTGGGCTCTGATAAAATATAATATTGAGGTTTTTAAACCACTAAAACTATAATTCAGGCCTTTGATTTGAGGTTCAGGGAATTTAAAAGCTTTTGGGTTTCCTATTTTTGCGTGTTTATCTATTAATGGTCCACCTGGATAAGGTAAACTCAATATCTTAGCAGTTTTATCAAATGCTTCGCCCGCAGCATCATCTAAAGTCTCCCCAACAATTTCCATATCAAAATAATCTTTGACCAGAACAATCTGGGTATGCCCACCCGAAACAGTAAGACAAAGAAAAGGAAATTTAGGTTTTGGATCATCAATAAAGTGAGCCAGAATATGCGCGTGCATATGATTTACAGCTACTAAAGGTAAATCAAGTGCCAATGCAAAAGATTTCGCGAATGATACCCCAACCAACAATGATCCTAACAACCCTGGCCCTCTAGTGAAAGCAACTGCACTAAGCTCCTTTTTACTAACTTTAGCATCAGTTAATGCTTGTTGAATAACCGGAACAATATTCTGCTGATGTACTCTTGAGGCAAGCTCGGGTATTACACCACCATAATTTTCATGAATTGTTTGGTTTGCAATAACATTGGCAGTAATTTTGCCGTTGTTACAAATGGCAACTGAGGTTTCATCGCAAGAAGATTCTATCGCAAGTATTACAGACACGGTTATTTATAATTAAGCTACAAAACTATTAAAAAACTATTACAAATACTTCTTTGGCTTGTTGCATCAGTAATATTACTAGTTGCGATCGTGATTTTTGCCTTCCAGTTTAAACCGGTGCAAACGTATGTCGCGAAAAAAGCTGCAGCTTACCTTTCAAAAGAATTAAACACCACAGTATCATTAAGTAGCATATACATAAAACCCTTTAGTTCGGTAGTGATCGAGGATTTACTGGTGCTTGACCGTCAAAAGGATACCATATTAAACACGCCAAAATTCCTGGTAAATCTTAATCAGTTCTCATTAAAACAACGGATAATAGCAATTAATACGGTTCAGATCAACAAAGGGTCATTTTTTTTAAAATCGTATAAGGATAGATCAACCAACCTCGATTTTATCATAGACTACTTCGAATCCGGCCCTCCAACAGTTAAAAAGAAAAAACCATTCCAGCTTTCCTTAGAAAGAGTAATATTTAATAATTTTAGTTTCAAGTATAAGAACTACAGGAGGGATACCATTATGAAGGAGGTAAACTTTGATGATGTTGCCCTGAGTAATTTAAATGGTATTTTTGAAGGGTTCAATACCAAAGACCATATTCTACAAACCCATATCAAGGACTTAACTTTTAAAGAAAAAAGTGGTTTTTATCTTAAAAACTTAACTGCATTTACGACCATCGATACCAATAGCATTGAATTAAAAAATCTGATGCTGGTTACAAACAGAACCCGCCTGACTGATTATTTTCAAATGAGCTTCAAGAAATTTGAAGATTTTAATGATTATATCAACAAGGTAAAGATGAAAGCTAACTTTGTTGATAGCCATGTTTCCTCACGCGATGTTGCTTACTTTGCTTCTGAACTTGATCCCATGAACCTTGACATCGACATTGATGGCCAGATTACCGGTCTTGTCAATTATCTTAGAGCAAAAAAACTAACTGTTAAGGCAGGCAAAGCGACTTACATAAAAGGTGATTTTACACTAAAAGGTCTGCCCTCTCTCAATGAGACTTTTATGGACATGAAGGTTGATATGGCTGGAACAAATAAAGCCGACCTTGAAGAAATTGTAACGGATGTAACTGGCAAGAAAACAAAAGTGATCCCCCAAATAATAGATAAATTTGGAAACATTAATTTCAATGGGTCCTTTACCGGTTTTCAAAATGACTTCATTGCCTATGGAGAATTTAAAACCAGATTAGGTCGGGTGGTGTCGGATGTGAATATGAAAATCGATAAAAAGGGGATCCCTTCCTATACCGGTAATGTTAAGACTTATGATTTCAATTTAGGGGGCTTAATTAATGAAAAAACGCTGGGTCGACTCACTGCTTCATTATATGTTAAAGGTCGGGGAACAGAGATCAATAGTTTATCAGAAAAACTAAATGGAGATATAGACTATATTGATTTTAACGATTATCGATATAGAAACGTCGAAATTGATGGAACTTTTGACAAGAAATTCTTTGATGGAAGCTTAAAAATTAATGACAAGAATATTCAACTTGTTTTTGATGGTGGGGTTAACCTAAATCCAAAGCTGCCGGTATTTAACTTTAAAGCTAACATAAAAAATGCCAGGCTCAGGGCGCTTAAATTATATAAGGATTCATTGAAAATCGATGCTATATTCAGCACTAACTTTTCCGGAAGCAACCTGGACAATATTCAAGGAAACCTCCGCCTGCAGCAGATAAAACTGGATAATGTAAAGGGAATTTATAATGTCGATTCCATTGAATTACAAGCGAGTGGTATAGGGAAAGAACGAAGCTTAACCGTAAAATCGGATATACTTGATGCCAGTATCAAAGGTCAGTACGATTTAAATACCCTTCCTTCCTATTACAAAACCTTAGCAAAAAAATACATACCATCCCTTAAAGCTGATATTGTCAAATTCATGGATCAGATTTTTCAGTTCAATTTAAACATAAAAAGATTTGAACCGGTAGCAGAATTGCTTGTTCCAGGACTCCAGATAGAAGATCAGGCTATTTTTGTAGGAAATTTCGATTCTCCAAATAACACGGCAACACTTAATGGTTTTATAAAAAAATTAAAATATAAGGGGGTAGTTGTCAACAATCTCATCATTGATGAAAATACGAGTACAAATCAACTTCAGGCGATTGTTACTTCTGACAGGGTTGATTTGAATGATAGTTTATATATCAAAAATGTAAACATCTCTAACATTTTAAGAAATGATAGTTTATCCTTAAACGTTAAGCTTTCTAATGAAGATGATGTAAATCAGCTGGATTTGAATGGTTTGATTGAATTTGCTAATGATACTACTGCTCGTGTAAGCATCCTGCCCTCAATTTTAAAAGTGAATAATGAAGAATGGAAGATTCAGGAAAAAGTAAATATAAGCTTTCAAGATGGAAAAACTGAGATCCAGAATTTCGATCTCAACAATGGGAAGCAATATATTACCCTGGATGGTATACTTTCAAGTAACCCCAAAGATTTGCTGCTTGTAGGCTTCAAAGATTTTAGTTTAACAACCTTAAATCCTTTTGTAAAGACACTTGGCCTTAAAATTAGTGGAAATGTGAATGGGGAAACTACTTTAGCTAATATCCTTAAATCTCCCGAAATACACGACAACATAAAAATAGACTCCCTGGTTTTTAATGACACTTATATAGGTAGTCTAACTGATACCTCTTCGTACGATAAGTCCAGAAATGTAGCGAACATATTTACCAATATTGTTGCCGCCGATAGAGAAACACTAAGGGCTATAGGTAAACTGGATCTCGAAAAGAAAGAAATAGACCTGGGGGTAAAACTTGACAAAACTGAACTGGCTATCTTAAGCCCATTTGTTAAGCATCTAGTCTCAGATTTAAAAGGCTATGTTTCTGCCGATTTAACAGTAAATGGCTCTTTTGAAAAGCCGGCTATTAAAGGCTCACTTTCTTTGGATAAGACAGCAATGACAATCAACTACCTCAAAACAAGATATACGATAACGGATGTTGTAGCGGTAAACAATAGTGTTATTGAGCTTGATGGCCTTAAACTATTAGATGTAAATGGCAATAAAGCGATAGCAAATGGTACGGTAGATTTAAATGATATCAACAACCCCGGACTTGATGTAAATGTAAATGCCACTAATTTTATGGCGTTAAATACAACTGAAAAAGACAATTCACTTTATTTCGGTCAGGCTTACGCAACCGGAACATTTAAATTTAAGGGGCCTACAAACCTATTGTATATTGATATTGATGCAAAAACTGAAAAAGGGACAGTCTTCAACTTACCTTTAAATAGTTCTGAAACCGTTTCAAGTAAAGATTTCATCACTTTTGTAAGCAAGGACACAGCTACCTATGTAAAAAAACAAACAAGTTTTGAAGGATTAACCATGAGCTTAAAACTTGATGTAGACGCAAATAGTACTGCAAACATCTTTACTTCACTAGGCAATCTGAGTGGCAAGGGGAATTCTAAAAACCTTGCGCTTAAAATTAATAGTTTGGGTGACTTTGAAATGTCGGGCGACTATATTATTGAATCCGGTAGTTTTGATTTTACAGCTCAGGAGGTCATCAACAAAAAATTTAGTATCAGGCAGGGAGGTACCATTAGATGGACTGGTAACCCCAATACTGCGCAAATCAACTTAAAAGCCATATACTCGCTTAGAGCGAACACAACGGACTTATATTCTGCGGCCAATAGAGAGGGCACCAACACCAATGAAAGAATCCCTGTCGAGGTTGAAATGGGACTGACCGGTTTATTATTAAGACCAGATATTAAGCTTGATGTGTTTTTCCCCTCAAACCCTGCAATTAAAGAGGAAATGCAGAGTTATTTTAATGATGACAACAACAGGAATTTACAGGCTTTAAGTTTAATCATCAGACGCAGCTTTGCACCGGGAACAGGAAAAGAAGATCTTGGGAAACAGCTCACATCAGGCGTAACAAGTACTGCAACAGAGCTATTGTTTAATCAATTTAACAACGTACTTTCTTCTTTAAATCTTGATTTTGTTGACATTAACATTCGCTCTCTAAGTGAGGCGAATGCATCCTTCCGCTTTTTTGAAAACAGAATAGTTTTAAATGCGGGAATTGTAGACAAGAGGAGTACCAACAGTGATCTTTCACCTATTGGTTTCAATGGCAATTATGTAGGTGGTGAGGTCGAGGTTCTTGCACTAATTAAAAAGGATGGGACCTTAGTGGGTAAACTGGCAAACAAACCTCCAACTCAACTGAGTATTTTTAATACGATCCAGAGTCAAAATACAAATGTGACTTCTTTGGGTTTAATTTATACCCAACAGTTTGATAGTTTCAAGGAGTTTCTTCAAAAGATTACCGGAAAAATCCGACGAGAGGAAAAGAAGAAGAAATTAGAAGCCCAAAAAAAGACAGCGGAAGATGAGAAAAAACCTTCCGCTGTCCAGCAGCCTGCAAATAAAGAGGCTATCATAAATGATCAAAAAAAGCAAAAAAAGAAATAAATCCTTAGCCTTTCATGATTTGATGTCCCATCTTATCACGTTTCGTTTTTAAGTATTGCTCATTGTGAACGTTACTTTGAATTTCAATTGGAATATTCTCTACGATCTCTAAGCCATATCCAATCAAACCAGCTCTTTTTGTTGGGTTGTTAGACATCAATCGCATCTTAGTTATACCCTGGGCTCTTAGTATTTGTGCGCCTACCCCATAATCCCGCTCGTCACCTTTAAAGCCTAATTTTATATTAGCCTCTACAGTATCAAAACCAGCATCTTGTAGATTATATGAACGTAGTTTATTGATTAAGCCTATTCCACGGCCCTCCTGATTCATGTAAACAACCACTCCCTTACCTTCTTTATCAATCATTTCTAAAGCTTTGTGAAGTTGCGGGCCACAATCGCAGCGGCATGATCCGAATATATCGCCGGTTACACAAGAGCTATGAACCCTTGCCAGTACTGGCTCATCTGGAGACCATTTTCCTTTGCTGATAGCCAAATGTGTAGCATTGTTATCTAACTGTGTATAGGCAGTCATATTAAAATCACCCCATTGAGTAGGTAAGCTAATCGTAACCTCCTCCTTGATTAAGGTTTCTTTACTTAATCGGTAAGCAATAAGATCTTTAATAGAGATGATTCTTAGTTGGTGTCTCTCCGCAATTTTAATCAAATCCGGAAGCCTTGCCATTTCACCATCATCTTTCAAGATTTCCACAAGCACACCTGCGGGTTCCATTCCAGCTAAACGGGCTAAATCTACGGCAGCTTCAGTGTGACCTGAGCGTCTCAGTACACCCCCATCTTTAGATCTTAATGGGAATATGTGTCCCGGTTTTCCAAGTTCAGCAGGGTCAATATTAGGATTGATTAATGCAAGAATAGTTTTAGATCTGTCTGATGCCGAAATACCTGTTGTACAACCGTAGCCAAGTAAATCTACAGAAACCGTAAAATTCGTTTCATAAGCAGCAGTATTTTTCCCTACCATAGGCTCTAAGCCAAGTTCGTCGCATCTTTGTTCCGTTAATGGAGCACAAATCAGACCTCTACCATAAGTAGCCATAAAATTGATAACTTCCGGGGTAGCATTCTCAGCTGCAGTTAAGAAATCGCCTTCGTTTTCTCTGTCCTCATCATCTACAACGATAATAACTTTTCCTGCTTTTATATCCGCAATAGCATCTTCTATTGCATCGAGTTTAATTTCCATTCTATAAGTATATCAATTCCCAAATCCTAAATTGATTTGAGAATCTATTAATTTACATTGCAAAGTTACAACCTTCAATCACAATTTCACGCCATAAAATATCATAAATAAGTAATGAATAGTCGGTTGGAGGATTGATATCTCCATTAAGCTGCTTTTGAAGGTGCTTTCTTTTTAAATCTATTAAAGAACTTAACGGCTATCTGTTTGAAATAATTGATATCAAACAAGGCTGAATCAACTGTAGCCTTATAGGTAAGGAAAGCCCCCAAAGGTGATAAAACAATAATAGCCATCCACATACCAAAAAATGGAGTTAGGGAACCTTGGGTCGCAGATTTCTCAGCAACAGTGGCTATGATGTGATAAATGAGGAAAAATACGATGGCAACTACAACAGGTAACCCAAGCCCCCCCTTCCTTATAATAGCCCCCAAAGGAGCACCGATAAAGAACAATAGTAGACAGGAGAAAGCAAGTGTAAATTTCTTTTGATATTCATTCTCCACCTTAATAATATTTCTTATTCTATCTGCATGATCGGCAATTCTGGTCGATGTGGTTTGCATCACAGAATTAGCTTGATCTAATGCCCCTTGAATAACCGACAATTTCTGATTCTTGGGAACTGTATTTAGCACCGGCTGTGTTATTGTCTTTGCTTTACCAATTACTTTTGTATACCCTTTTGTATAGTTATTCTGCTTATAATAGCTACTGAGATTCAAAGCAGCAAACTTGTTAAGACTGTCCAATTCACGAGATAAAGAATCTTTCTTTTTGGTTAGTCCTTTTAAGTTTAGCATTTGAGTATTACCTCTAAAGCCTTCCTCATCCGTTCTATTCATTTTAAAACTGGAGATGTCAAACTTTTGGTCTGTTTCCTTAAAACGCATTCTTGTTAACTCTTGCCTTGGATTATAGGAAGAGCTTTTTCCGCTCGACTCTTCATACCTTACACCATCGCGAAGCTTCAATACTAAATGATCTTCATCTTTAGACATCATTCCATCTTTGGCAATAATGATTTTTGCTATTCCATTATTCCCGGTATGATCGTAAATCATGATATTATGCAGCTGCCCGTCATCATTCTTTTTGTCGACCCTAATAGAATAACCAGGAATACTATTATTAAATACCCCCTCCTTAATTAAAAAAGATAGCTTTTTATTCCTAATGTCCCACAACAAAGAGCCAAACTTTAAATTTGCTTTGGGCAACATATAATCAGAAAAAATAAAGGAGCTGATAGCGAGAAAAATAATCAGCACTAACAAAGGCATCATCGCCTTCTGCAAAGAGATACCTGCAGATTTAATCGCTACCAGTTCATAATTCTCACCTAAAGTGCCGAATGTCATAATGGACGATAGCAGAATGGAAAGCGGAAGCGCCATGGAAACATTGGCTGCAGATGCGTAATACATCAGCTCAAGTATGACATACCATTCAAATCCTTTCCCGATCAAGTCGTCAACGTACTTAAACAAAAAAAGCATCAACAGAATAAACATCACTATAAAAAAAGTGACGAAGAATGGCTTTATAAATGCTTTGACAAGTAGTAAATGAATCTTTTTCAATATACAAATGTAGGCAAAGCCATCGAAAAATTAAGCACCTAATACACTATGCAGGTAGTTTATCTGATTATCCCAAATTAATGTACGCTCAGCCAGGGTATCATCAGTTGCAAAATCTGTTATCGCAAGAGCAACATCATTGGTTAATTCATCCTGGACAATTTCCATTTCAAAATAGCAATGTGGGTCGTCATCAATCCATTTAAATTTAACAAGCTTGTTTTCCTTAACACTAAGCAATTTCGCCTTCTGTATTTCATCATCCCACGTGAAAGTATATGTTTGATCACGGAAAACTACATCATCCGCAAACCATTGAGATAGGCCATTTGGCTCGCTAATAAAGCTAAATAAAATACGTGGAGACGATCTCAATTCATATTCTAGGGTAAATTTTTTCTTTTCTGACATCGTTAAACACTTACTTTCTGAATTTTTTAGACAATTTTTAACATTTATTTCTAAAGAAAAGTAAATTATTCTATATTTGCAACTCTTTAGAAAATCACAACGGTTTTTTACTGAATAAAAGCCCGGCGGGGTAGCTCAGATGGTTAGAGCGCAGGATTCATAACCCTGAGGTCGGCAGTTCGATTCTGCTCCCCGCTACTTAAGGAAACAACCTACATAGGTTGTTTCCTTTTTTTATGCCAATAAAATCCTGTGGCCCAAACTGTTATCATCCGGCCAAATTGTGTTCGACAATCGCTAAAAAACCTCCTAGACTTTTATCCAAAAGAGTCTAAAAAATTGCTTTAAGAACATATCTACGTCGTTTTTAGCGAGTTTGACTTCTCCTTCGGGTTATGAGTGTTTCCCACTTCTTCGTTCTTTATGTAATTCTTTGCTATCAGATAAAGAAAATCCAAGATAACATCAGCTTCTTTTTCGTCAACCTCAATGCCGCTCTTGGCCAAAATGGAAATTGCCCGTTTAACTGAAATCGTTCTTTCTATAAAGTTCATTTCCATAATTGGCCATTTTTGTTCAACATCAATATTTTTGACAATGCCCCGTTCAGTTCCAAGGAAAGTTCGCCAGTTTGGAAGTTAACCTTGGTTGGCGGGAGAAGCTTGGCAAGGTGTTTTTTATCGGCGGTATCCAGAGTGGCGTATCCGCCAAAAACGTCTATCAAGGTTCTGTGCTGTAATTGACGTTGCATATCAATACTTTTCAGCTTATCAATATTATCACCCAGTTCTTTTTTGAGACAGGCAGAATTTAGCAGATATTCCTTTTTGAATTCACTATAATCATCAAACTTCAATATATCTTCTATGAACAATTTCCGAGCTTTGGAAAGCGCTGACTGCTGTCTCGCAAGCTGTCTCAAAAGTTCTGCTCTTTCGTTCAGGTATTCCGTCCTATTCGTGATTAGATTAGCATCATCTAGAATAAGATCGAGAAGTTGGATAGCATTATCGGAAAGCACAAGCTGCTGTAGTTTGCGCTCATAATTATAATTGAGGAGAACTGCATTCATCCTAGTCCTACATCGTCCCCTGCAATGATAATATGGATACTTGTTTTTCGATCCTTTCGAAAAACTTCCGCAAATCCTTCTACCACAAAGGGGACATATCAAAAAACCTGTCAGAAAAAATATTGCCTTTAGCTCTTCCGTTCTACTTGAAATCCTTCTTTTTGAATTTATGATACTCTGCACCTGATAAAAAGTCGACACAGAAATTAAAGCCTCATGGTTGCCCTTTACCATCTGCTTTTCTTCGGCATTCAATGTTACGGGAATCAGACCACAATAAACAGGGTTACGGATAAGCTTGGAAAAATTTGAAGGCGAGCAGAGGAAGCCTTTATCAACAGCCATCTTTCTAACGTCCGTCATCCTATAGATATTTTTTGCTAGCTGAAGAAAAATCCATCTGACAACACTCGCTTCGGGCTGCTTTGGTGCGATAAACTTTTTCCCGTCAATCCCAGTAAGGTTTACAAATCCCATTGGGGCCTTGTTCGGATGTCGCCCCATCTGCCGAGCTCTACGCATTCCATTTGCAGTATTAAGGGCACGCCTGGTATTTTCCGCTTCCGGGACGGAAAGGTAGACGGCAAGCATTACCGAACTCTCCGGAATATCGAGATCGACAGGCTGATCGATGGCCATTGCCTTGGTATTGTACTTCCGTAATATACCGATCATCTCGTAGGCATATTGTATGTTACGACTGAACCTATCCCACTTGATGAATAAGATATTCTTTTCTTCTTTGGTACGTTCTTTTTTGACGGCCAATACAAGTTGTTTCCATTCGGGCCGGTTGAAGTTCTTTGCCGAAAAGTCTTCCCTGTAAACTCCTTTAACATGTATATTGTTGGATTCACAATACTTGAATAATCGATCCTCCTGTTCGGGCAGGGAATAGCCCTTCCTTTTTTGTTCGTCGGTGCTTACACGGACGTATAGATAAGCTGATTTCATATGAACATTATATAAATCTTAATATAAGTTCTGCATTTTTTTCAGGAAATCAGAATGCTATTATGTTGGATATAGTGTGTATTTCGGCGAAGGTGGACCTCCCCCAATTTTGGGTTTCAATATATTTAAACATCGCTTAGTTATTGAAAGTAGTCCATGGTGACTAAAATGGATTTCTAAATATTTACTTAGACATACAATTTCCAATTACCATCAAAACTGGGACCAGCCAAATTCAACGGAATTCCACGAAAAAGGAAACAAAGCCGCAGGTATAAGATTACGCAAGGCTTACCAAGAAATTAAGGAGCTTGCACGAGCAGGAAATCCAAATTGGATTTACAACGGCTTTTACATTTAATTATTCTGTAATGCTCGGATTCTTACAGTATTCGTAATTAGTTGAGCTCCGGATACATCCAGTTTAATTCCTTTTAAATTAAGCTCTTCATGAAGTGCCTTTTGATCAAAATCGAGCTTATCTAGTAAATATTTGTGTTTGACTATGAAGTTTCTAAAAACATCATCCCATGTCATAGCAAAAACTTCCAAGTTTCCCCATGATTTTACCAGATAACGTTTACCTTTACCCTTGAATTCATCATATTGTTTCTCAATATATTCATCTACTTTGTTGCTCACCACGAAGAACTTCCATTTTCTCGTTTGTGAATTAAACTGATCCAGACGTGTAATAAAATCCATATAATCTTCGATCTGCCTAAGCTGCTCCTTACCTATGGTAACTGTAGGACGCTTCAATTCCACCATAATATTTTCCTCTATATCGTCATCATGGTTATTTGGATCAGGAACACTTCTCTGACGGCACATAAACAAATCAGGTCTACGGTTTTTTTCCTCATCCTGAATTTTAACCTTTGGAGGCTTAGTTAAGCCATCAACTAGGTGGAGATAGTTTGATAATAATTTCTCAAACCCTTCATTTGCTGTCACTAAGTGGAATTGTTCTCCAAAAAGCCAATAGTTATCAGCAATTGCATGTTGGATATGATCTCTTTCGTTAGAGAAATGTTTAAGATCAAATACAAGTGTCTTTAAAAGTTCTACTGTCTTAAACCTATTCTCAATAAGATTAATAGTCCTGGTAATGTGTGCAAATCCTGTTTTTTTAAGCAAAACCGATAGATTTTCTCGTTCTTCACTGGAGATATTGACTATTCCCTCAAGTATGGATAATATATTTTCACGCTCATCTGTATCTAGCAAAAGATTGATGAACCCGATGCTGGTCTTTTCCTGGGTTTCGTTAAGTCCTTTAAATATCTTAGGCTGAATGCAATAGATTTCTCTGACAACTTCAACGAGGTCCTTTCGTTTTTCCTGTTCATATTTATTGTTCTTAAACTTCGGAAAAACACCATTTCTCTCGTATTTTGATATGAGTTCGTTAGCTCCATTGATCCGTACAAATTCTTTTTGTTTTAAATTGATAATTTGTTGTAATTCCTTAACTAAAGTTTTGAAAACGGGATTATTTGGGGTATTGCCAAATAGTGGTTCAGACTCTTCACTGTCAGAAAAAGTAAAGTCATCAAAGAAATCAGACTCAATATAGATGCTATGAAAAAAGTTAATTGCATTATTGTTAAATGAAGTAAGCTGTTTGAACTTTTCTTTCTTTTCCCCGTTTAAAAAATAATAATAGAATTTGTCCCCAATTTTTTCATTCCAGCGTACATAAGTGATCGTAAATTTATGATCAACTATTTTAGCATCAGAAATTATCCGGTCTGAAACTTCATGATCCCCTAGAATATCATCGTATTTAAGTGGGACTCCGTTAATACTGAGAATGAAGTTATTTTTACTATTGAGCAATAAAAACCAGCCAAATTCATATTTCAAAAAATTAATAAACTCATCGCATTGAAATGAATAAGCCGTTACACCATGTAAATCGGACAACTTCAACCAAGTTCCTGTTTGACTGGTTTCAGCTATTCTTTTATTATCATCATTATAATGATCCTTATCGTTTGCATGGATAGTCACGTCGTAAGCCAAGCATTTTTCAGACTCCATATCTAGAAAAACTGTTGACCAGACTGCGGTATTCGCAAAAGCTATAAATGAAAAACGGCCTTTTCCTTTTTTGCCACGAATATAAGAGGACCTTTGAAAAGACCCCCTTTTTACCGAGTCCAGAAAAGAACCAAAAGTATCTGTCAATTCGGCGAGGTTGATTCCAGTTCCGTTATCAACGATATTCAATTCATTGATATGGTCTATCTCATTTGAATTGAACTTGATATCTATTATGGATGCACTGGCATCAAACCCGTTCCAGATTAATTCTGCAACAGCATCCATATAGTCCTTCGTTATACCAGCAGAATCAATGCTATTATTGTTTACATTTACTTTATTCTTCATACGGCCTGTCTTGTTAGAGCGTGTAATTGAGTTAATAAACCGAGGAGCCAGATTAACGTCTGATGGTGAAGTTAGAGATTTATTAGCAGAATTTATCATGACAGAAACAATTTGGCCGGCAAACTACTAATTTCTTTAGCATTCAAGTCTCTATACTCGCTTTTTTTTATTATCAGTGTTGGATTCTTATATACCTTGCAGTTTCACTGTTATACTTGAAGGTCAATTGTGGAAAACAAATCGGCCTGCTTGTATGCTGAAATTAGTGTTTTTGGTATATTCCCTTTAATATAGTTCTCAATAAAACTGGATGATGACAAAAGTAAATTTCACAGCGGAATAAGCCAACTGGCTTACTCAACTTCTTTTTCAACGAGTTTCTTTGTACTAGATATTCCGACACACCATTTCCAGGACAACAGGGATTTTCAATGCACCACTGTTAATAGCGGTTTGCTGACAAAAGAGAATTATAACGCATCCAGAAAGCTTGCTGAGTCTGTCGGCTTTATCTACATGCATGAAGAAAATAGTAAAGCTCACTACAAGCTCAGACCAGAGGTATATGAAGACCAGGCTTATATCGATAGTGACCTTTCGGCCTTGACCAGTATTCGTGCGAAAGAAATCTGTAGTGGAACTAAATATCATTTTACAAGACTCAAGATCCGACAATCGGAGCTTAAAATGAAATTGGGTAAAACTGATGACATACTGAACATAAAGACGAACTAGATCAACTAGGCTGTAATTTTGATAGTATTGTTTTAGATGTCTAAATGGATCATAAAATTGTAATCGACAAATAGGATATAATGTACGCCCTGCAATTTGGCAAAAGCTATTAGGATATATGGTGCTTAGAGCTTTTGAAAGACCTTCTCTTTTAATTTTACGGATTTGGTCTTGCTAATCTTATGTACCCGTTTATAATAATTGATCGTGCCTTTTGCTTCAGGGGTTTCTTTATCCTCAAACGCATCAATCTTCTTTTTGTAACTCTCTGCTAAATAAAGACCATTGTTCTTAACAATAATATTTGTGACTTTAGGATGCTTCGTTTGATAAAAGGTCTTGTTGTGACTGATCTTAAATCCTTTAGAAATGATAATAGCCATGACTTCATTGATCAGATGTTGAAAATTTGTTTTTGACGAAATGGTGATGTCGTCTACGAAAGTTGTAAAAATAAGTCCATGTTCCCTTGTTAAAATATCAATTTCATTACCTGCACTATAAAAGGCAAGATTTGCCAGGTAAGGAGATGTTGGAGTTCCTTGTGGGAGGCTGCCTTTGTAAGTCGTCAGTTTGGTGAGTATGCTGGAAATTGTAGGAGAAAATTTTCTCTTCATAAACATATCAAAAACCTGATTGTGGGTAATGCCGGGATAGAAATTCCTTAAGTCCGTATTAAAAAAGAACTTATTCCCCTGATGCATTTTAGCATTTAAAATATTGTCTCTTTTGGCAATTCCACCAAAGGCATAATCAGGTAGCTTGATCTTTTTTAACAGGTTATTGTAGATCCGCTTTTGAACATCTTTGAGAAGTTTTACGCTGGGATATAAATCCCTAGTTCTTGGTTTACCGTTTTTACCTATCAGAGGAATGCCCGCCTTATCCAACTTAGGATTACTAATCAAGTAATAATATTTATCGATATTCTCTAAAAGATGGTTTAATTCCTTTTGTGATATCAGTAAAATTCGGCATAGTTTATTTATATCCAGCATATTGTCTAAAAAAAGCTTTCAATCATTCCTTGTATTGAAGGTAAGATGATCTTAAATGAGTCCCGTTTTTTAGGATCAACGTCCTCTTCGGTTAACGAATGGAAAAATAGTACCGGTAGTGGAATTTGTAATGCACTTGCTATTGTTTTTAAAACAGATAGTGCTGGTTCTTTTTGGTTACTCTCTATCTTGGAGAGATAAGCCTGGGTAAGATCGCATTTATCAGCAAATTCATTCTGCTTAAACCCTTTTTTTATTCTTAGTCGTTTAATTGTGCTTCCAATGTCCATAAAACATATTTTGATAAAAGTAGGAGTGCCAGATTAAAATAAGTCCTTAACATGATCGATAAAAGTAAATATCCGTAAGAGGATCTCTAATACTTTAACAAACGTGAGTTTCTGAACATGAGGATTTGGCTCTGTTTTGGACTCTTCTAGTTTGTCAATACAATCATTTAAAAGAACTTGTTCTTCATCTGAGAACGAACAACGGTCATTTGAAAGGATGGTTCTTATACCTTGTATAAGCTCATCGTTGTTTTTTAAGCTATGTTTTTGCATAATCTTGAATTTAATTAAAGGCACTATTGCCTTCCTTTTTTCAATTATGCTGTAATTAAATTCACAAACGTTGATCGTTACTCACTCCTACAGAATCCTGCTTCCTTATCAAAAACAGAGATGATTTCACTACAGATTATACCAGTTGTCACAAGTTAATTCAGTTTAGTTTCAGTCAATTTCACCAGTCAAAAGCCAGATAAAGGTTCAGCTAGAGGTTCACTTAAAGACTGACTTCAACACTAGTTAAAAGGCAGATAAAGTTCACTTATTGCTTCGCTTAAAGGCTGACGACAACACTCCTGAGAACAACTTCACGAGTGGACTCGTTCGGTGTCGGGTTGTGTTGTGAAAAGTCATGCTCACCCAAAGACCTAAAATAGGTTGTGTATTGCTACACTTTACGATTTGAATCAATTACATTAGTTTTAAAAAACTCTTTCAAAGAACTATGATACAATATTAATATATATTCCTGACAGTACAAAATTTATTTTAATAAATATCTTAACAGACATTTTATTATGCCTTAAATCTTTACCTAATCGAAGTTTTCTACCAAAAGAATTCTGGCATATTCAAGTACTCAACATCTAAAGGCATAGCAAAAGGGATACATACTCTCTGCCTATCTATTGAGAAAATCATTTCTTCTTTCGATATTGTCCTTCAACTCGACTATTAACTAAATCCTCAAAATTCACTATTGCTTCGCAATGCTCGTAAAGGTTCGACATATTTCCGCTCGACTCTTTTTTGCACCCATAATTCTTTATTTTTCCGATAGATCCATTCAAATACTTCATTTAGTTTATCAGTTCGATAATGCCATCCATCATAGTGAATTTCTCCAGTAAAAAGTGTATTAATCAGTTCGAATTGTAAATGCTGATGAATCGAGTTTACCAATAAGTGCGGAGAAAAACCGCCCCCATTGGTAAACAGATTGCCCCCCATTGCCGTGCCGCTGGCATCGGCTAAAATCTCGGGCGGCCCTAACGGGCATTAAGCGCTTGGTCAATACCTAGTTTATGCATTGTTTTCTTCTTCGAGATCATCACGCTCTTGGATCATGACGACAGAAAAAGAATCTAAATGCTTTTTAATTTCTGTAAAGCGAAACTTAGTGTTGCTCAAATAGTTTTTTAAAAACTGAATGACCAATGAATTTGTAAATTGCTTCGGCAATTGCACGGTGAAGGATTCAGAATAATGGGGTAAGGAATTAAGTACCGTTGTGATCCTTACCGTCAAAATTTTGTCTGGCGTAATGTTAACAATAACTTCTTGTTCATCTATGGTAAAAACTAGATATCCTTGATCAAGTTTTGCATTTATGGAATTAACCCCACTTAATTCTGCTTCAAGCTCTTTTAGATTTTTGAATTTGATAAATCTGTCAGGCCTTAAGTTTTCTATGTAATGGGCTTTATAGTTTGGGATTAATTTTAGGTAAACAGAACTAACTATTTTAAAATCCGGATTGTTCACCAGATACACATTTCCCACTTTTACTGAATTGCCAACAGGCACTGGGCTGACTTTAATCTTATTTTTACCTTCCGCTAAAAGCCACTTGCATAACTTATCAATGTCATCTTCAGTATCAAAACTGATGTCGTAGATCAAATTGTCACCTTCTTGGAAGTGAAAATTCAATTTACTTTTTTCTTTAATAAATCTAAGGAATTCACTCGGAATCCCATCTACGTGAAAATGCACCATATATATCAAATAATAATTAATTGTATTAGTAAGCTAGGTTTACCCTTCTATGTTTATGTTTTTAGAATATAGATACTATAGTCAGCTAGAAATTTTTGAGCGACTTAAAATTTCATCCGCCTATTAGCATTCCTCTATGCAATTCGAAGCATACATAGTATCTTAATATTTTGCAGCGTTATCATGCATCTCATCTTCCAACCGTTGCCTAATTTTATTGTAAAGTTTTTCAGGTATTAATCCCGAATCTTTTCGGCTAGCATAGATTTTGTCCTGAACACTCCTAATATGCTGCAAAGTTATTTCACCACTTTCTATAACGTTTTCTATGGCATCAGATAAAGTTTGCGCATTTGTTATTGCCTTGTTTTGATCTATAATAATTTTAGCACCCACTGTAAACACAGGCAAACAACTCATAAACAATTTCACAATAAAATCCCATAGGCTATAATTGAAAAACAACGCTGAAATTAATATAACTACAAAAACACTGATACCAATTTTATAGACCAATTTTTTAAAATGAGTTCTTATCGCTGTGTCGTAATTGAGATTGGTTTTTTGGCATAAAAACACAGCTGTAAGATGATCTTTTAATGCTAATTCCGTTGGATACCAGTCATACAGTTTACTTAGATCACCACCTGATTTTTTAAATTTCGACGAGAACTTATTAACAAGCTCTTGTTTTGGCTTCTTACCCACAACAATCCGATGCCAATCTAAGCTATAAACATCGCAATCGAATTGCTCCTGAATTTTAGCCGCATCCGCTTTATAGGCGTTAACTACAACATTTACTAATAAGAGTTCCGAAAAAACAATACTAATAGAATAGATATTAACAAAAGCCGTTATATCTATTCCAAAAATAGCCAGTCCAATTTTTATAAAAGCAATCAGAGCCGTCAATGGTACAGCAAGAATGACCATAAATATAAAAGCTTTTTTTGCTTCAAGGTAAAGCTGTTTTTGAGCCGCCAGCCTATTGATGTTTTTTTCTTGATTTTGTCTTGTAAAAATTGTCTCCATATTATATATATTTAGGGAAATAATCACCAAATATTTCGCGCCACTTATTGATTGATGCCTCCATTTTATTATCTTTTTCAAGTTCCCTGGCTGCAATGGCTATGTGATAATCGGAAGCAGCCTTATTCTTAATCTTCTCCCGTTCATCAAATGTGAGATGGTTAATATCACCTTGATAGCCCTTTGGATCATTTAAGCTGTTATGAATATTATGATAAATATAAGCCAGAACTTTTGGTATCTCATTTTCAACATACACTTCGCTTGTTGCCCCGGAACGGTAGTAATTAAGTATTAAATTTTCAAGATAATAAGACTTGATGGTTGGCATTGTTGCCCTGCCTGTCCAATACTTGAAAATTCTGATTATGTCTATGACGGACACTAATTGTGATCCATTTGTTGTAGTAAGTCTCAACTTGTCGAATCTGGGATCTGATTTTTTCCAATTACCACTTCCATCCGGGATCAAGTAAAAATTTTTTCCTGTATCATCAGGTGTAGAAATAAAGCAAGGTACAATATCAAATATCCACTCATATGAGGTCAGCTTAAGCGTTGCTGCTTCCATATTTCGCTTGATATCTGCATTTCCATATTTTGAAATATTACCCAAGCTCGTTTTAAATTTTTCAATTACTTTTCTGGAGTTGAGAATATAAGTATCCGCATTACAAAGGTTCACCAAAGTTTTAGCGTCAGGATGAACCGAAATTTCGATCCTTCCATACAATTCTTTATAAGTACCACTCTGGCCGTGCATAATGATCATCATATCAATATCATCTAAGGGCCGAATTTTGGTTTTCCTCGAAAAGGAGCCATAATCAATAACCCCATCTGCGTGGAGTTTAGGGAATGTATCATCATCAGGGAAATTCAATATTTGACCCTGAAGGTAATTTTTGCTGCTTTTAGCTAAATCAGAGCGGTCGGTATCTAACCTTACTGTATTAGTTAAGAAGTCGTTAAAAGCTTGAGTAACATTTTTTGCCATACTTGGAATAATTTGGTTTAATTTTATATATAGCCTATACTATCCACACCTAATTACCACCTTGACTATATTAATTGGTTATCAATCAATTATGCAACTGCATAATCGTGCCAACGCTATATTTCCTCTTTTCCTTCTTATTTTTAAAGAAATTCGTGCCAATTTGTCCATGAAAATTTTGAAAGCATCACTTATTGTCATATCAACTAACAATCAAATTTATTATTACAGCCAATAATGAAAAAGAAGTATAAGTTGTAAAAATAGACCGTGATTGTGGGGCAGAAATTACGGGCTGATTGTCCTCGTCGATTACTTTTCCTTGATTAAATGTTGTGCGGATCCGGCTAAAGTGATAAAGTTAGGAGAATGACAAGTAGGTTTCTTTTCATTAAGTAAGTTTTAGTTTTACTCATGATTATTTTCTTATACGTATTTCATAAAACCTTTCATAAAGATATGACCAGGATTGCCAACATCAGTCCCGAACCCACCATCATTTCAAAGAAATGGAAGGTCATGCCTCCTCATCTGACATTGATCAAAAGTTATCAAAAAGCAGTAAGCGTAGGTAAAGGAGTATAAACTGGAGAGCTTATTCCTTTCTTCGATATTGACCTTCAAGCTTATTATTTACCACTTTCTCAAAATTCACAATAGCCTCACAATGGTCATAAAAGTTCGACATATTGCAGCTCGACTCTACTAGGTAAAAGCTCATCGAAAGATGGGCTTCCTTTGTTAAAAGGAATTTAGAATAACCCTTTTCATATTAAAAAATATCTTTTTTTGATATGCCAGGATCAAGCGGAATTGTTGGGGGAAGAAAACTTTAAGCATAGAATGACCTTTTTACTCGGCTGGCTGAAACGGATTTTACCCTCGTCGCGATAGCTTTGCAGGGTGGATTTCGATTTAATGTTTAAGCATTCCATTGCTTCGACATCGGAGACTCATTTATCTTCTTTGGTTTCTTTATGCTCGTTCTTTAAACGCGCGACAACTTCTTCGACAAGCGCGTAAAGGGCGCTGTCTTGCAGGCAGATGACTTCCATTCTTTGAGAAATTTATGTCTGATTGTCAACAAGGTAAGAAAACATTAGAAGATATTTTTAAAATCTATACATAATTTCTTAACAAGAACCATAAAACTTATCTAATTTTCCTTTTAATATAAAGGGATATAGATTACTTGAATTATAGATCTACGAATAACTAATAAAAGATTTGAACATGACATACCTTTTAATATTAGTTTAAATGACCTGAGAGATAGAGGTATCATTACAACTTAGTCTGCGCTATAAATAACGGAAGTCCGACGACACTAACAAAAAAATATAATACAAAATATAACGCATTAGTAGAATTTAGTAAGCCTATTGCATCGAATATAATAAGAGAAAACGAAGCCGATACTATTATAGCGCTAATAGAAAGAAATATTTGCATTTTCCCGTATGCTGAATCTCGATTATTATCATTAATCTCTACAGGATAGTTCAACATCATAGGTTTACCTATAAGATATCTAATAGCAGAAACGATAACGATATTAAAAAGTATAGGTATCCAAATAAAAGATTTTTCTGTGTAACCATCTATTTTCCCTGTGAGATCACGATGACCAACAATTACTTCAGGTAATTGTTGGTAATAATAAACATAAATCACTACATAACAAAGGATTATAGAGGGACTAATGAGAAATATGAGGTTTAAAGACTTTTTCATGGAATAATTTTAATGTAATAGGTTTATAAAATGGATAGAGGTATATAATCAGTCCCCCAGTAATTGCAAAAAAGAATGAGAATATACCCTGATAAAAAATTATTAATATATGGAATACAATTGCCAATATCAACAAATATTTTTTAAATTTACCACCAGCGAGAAGCCCCATACATAACATAACTTCTAAAAAAATAGAACCGTATGTTAGAGTTTGGCGCATGCGCCAAAGCTAGAATACCACTTCTAACAGTTTTGCATGAATCGTGATTGTTCAATATATTTAATTTACATTGCCGGTTTCGCAATATTTCAGCAACCGGTCTTCCTGTTCGGGCAGTGAATAGCCCTTCCTTTTTTGTTCGTTGGTACTAACGCGAACATATAGATAAGCTGATTTCATAGAGTTAACTATTTAATTTCAATTATCTAACGAAAAAGGATTGTACTGGGTATCCAAAATCGCAGAAGAGCGAGTAAGCGGAAAAACCAGAAAGCTTTGACCCCTTCTCACCAAAAACGACAACTAAATTCAGGACGGGACACACTTTGATGAAAGGGACAATTGTAACTGCGACAGATAAGCTCCGAAGCAGGCTAAACTTAGCAAGAAGCTGGTCAATTATTGAAATTGACCAGCTTCTTGCGTTAATTTTATCTCCAACAATTAAATTCCCTGCTTGATCCGGTTGGTTTCTGTATTATCGGTATTTCTTGACACTTTATTTCCTTTGCTGTTTCCAAAACGGTAAAGAATGCTGATCATTGTTTTTCTATTATCTTTATATGCTGTATTGAACTGATGCACACCATTGACAATGCCCTTATATTTCCGCTGACTGGTTTTAAAAATATCAGATGAATTGAGCGAAAAAGTTAATTTTCTGTCCATAAACATCGCTCTTAAACTTAAATCAGTTGCATAATAAGCCGAACTGATCAATCGGTTAGCTAGTTCAGGGAACTGATACCAAAGTGTAACATTCGCCATTAACGTTTTCTTTGTGTTGAGGGTAAAAGTATTATTCGTAGAGACATAGCCGCTCCATTGTTTTAACGTTCCTTCTGCAATTGCCCCGTTTGATTTAGACCTTTCCATATAAATATTCAACTGATTGTTGTTTTCCCACCAGCTTATTTTATTGATGGTCAGTGTTTCACTCAGGCCGGTGGTTACTGAATTTGCATAATTCCGTTGTACACGGGATTGAATGTTACTTTGCGGGTCGAAAAAGTCAAGGGTGCTAAATCCATTAGAAACAAAATTGGAGTAAACAGAAGTACTCAACCAATCTTTATAATTGTAATTTAACTCGAAATTATTGCTAAAGGATGGTTTCAGGAACGGATTTCCTTCCTCGTAGACGTTAACGGTGCTATAAAGCCTGGCTGGATTCAACAGGCTGTAATCTGGCCGGTTAATTCTTCTGCCGTAAGTAAAGGAAAAAACATTGTTTTCATTCGGGCTATGCTTCAGATAAAAAGTAGGAAACAACTGGACATAATCGTTTTTTTGCGCGGATGTTTGCAGCGAGGAACGTCCGGTAGTCTGGGTCATCTCCATTCTTAAACCCAATTTCATGCTCCATTTGTTGAAATTCTTATCTGCCGTTGCATACAGCGACTGTGTGTTTTCTTTATATTCGAATAGGTTATTGTTGCGCACAATCGCACCAGAGCTAGGCTCATAGACCAGGTCGTTTTTACTTTTGATATTGGAGATTTTGGCCCCCAACTCCAGACTGGCGAATTTATAGGGTAAGCTGAGGTCTAATTTGCTGGAAAAGATGTCAAAGCGTTCATCCTGAGCTAAACCAACAGGCTGGTAATTATTTAACAATTCCAGCTCAGGCATATAACTCTTACTTTGGAAATGATTGTTATCAATGGTTCCGTATTTAAAATAATTGGAAGTAAATTCTATCTTTTTTCCTGAGGTATCAATTTTATGATCCAGATAGAATTCAAAGTTTCTCAGCGTATACTTCAATTTATCTTTGCCAGTAAGCACTAATGTGGAATCTAAAAGCCGACCTGTGGCGTAGAATGCGCCATTCTCCTTCGAATCAATCGTGTAATGACGTGCCCCCTCCATGTATTTTACGCCTATTGTTGTGTTTGCGGTTAAATCATAATCCACCCTGATATCTCCTCTTCCACCCTTTCCAGTTGTTAGCTCATCCAGCTGCCGCTCCCATAAGCTTTTTGGGCTAGAAAAAGCAGAAAAAGACTTAGATTCTATTTTCAAATAAACACCACTCAGGTTACTGCTGAGGTGAAGCTTACCCTGGTTATAATTGAAGATCCCTGTTAGGCCGGCGGTGTATCTGCTGGCTATAATACCACCAGTATTTATCATGCCGTTGAAGCCCTGTTCGCCATTCTGCTTTAATACAATATTGATCAGGCCTGAGTTTCCGTCTGCTTCATAACGTGCCGAAGGATTGGTGATGATTTCAATTCTTTTGATATTGCCAGAGGGGATGGACTTCACATAGTTGATCAGATCAACACCCGAAAGCTGAATCAGTTTATCATTTACCATGATTTTAATGCTGTTCTTTCCGACGATATTGACACCATTATCATTGACGCGAACGCCGGGTGCCTTGCTCAATGCATCAATCCCATCTCCGCCAATGGCAGACAGGCTATTTTCTACATTGAATAAAATCCGGTCTGTTTTACGGACGATGAGTGGCGCCTTAATATAAATATTGACCTCCTTTAATTGCTTGCGCTGTCTCGCTAACCTGACGAGCAAAATGGTATCCTGATGAAGGGCATCAGGTAAATCTACAAACGTAGATTCAAAGCCTATGGCACTAATGACCAGTTGATGTTGTAAGGTTTGCTTTGGATTCAGCAGGAAGATACCAATGCTATCTGTGATGCTGGTTTGTACAATGGATTTTTCTGACTTTTTCTGCAGAAGGATGTTGGCAGAAATTACGGGCTGATTGTCCTCGTCGATTACTTTTCCTTTGATTAAATGTTGTGCGGATCCGGCTAAAGTGATAAAAGTTAGGAGAATGGCAAGTAGGTTTCTTTTCATTAAGTAAGTTTTAGTTACTCATGATGATTTTCTTATAAGTATTCCATAAAACCATTCATAAAGATATGACCAGGATTGCTAGCATCAGTCCCGGTCTTTTTGTTTTACCTGTTGGAAAGTCTATCTTAGTTACCTTTACTGATTTCCTCAGTTATAAATCATGACCTCCTGCTAGAAAGCATTTCAAAACACATTCCTTTCAGCGAAATCTCCAATTACGCTCCAAAATGGTCACTTTTCATGCCTAAAACCGATTATTTGGCCGATTTTAAGGCTATTTAAGTCAGTATAAATCTGAGTAACTTGGGGTTTAAGAGGATTTTGGCGCATCATTGTTCCTTTCTTCGATATTGACCTTCAACCTTATTATTTACCACTTTCTCAAAATTCACAATAGCCTCACAATGGTCATAAAAGTTCGACATATTGCAGCTCGACTCTACCGAAAGAAAGCTCACTTTTCAGTGAGCTTTTTGCGTTTAAAAAAAACTGATATTCAACACCTTATAGAATAATACAACTAGCGTTTTGCTCACTCAAATATAATAAATTCATCGCACAATAAAGAGCTAAAATGCCATTAAATGTACCCTTATTTGGCGCATCTGTTGGCGCGTGCGCCAAAGCCGCCCCCACTATTCCTATGTCTTTTGCCTGAATCACAATTGTTAATATCTTTACAAGATAAGAGAGAAACTCTGGCAACTGAAAGCGAACCTACTATATAGTAAACTCTAAATTATGATTAAACCAATAGAGGAATACGATGAGATAATTGAATCATCAGCAAATACCATGTTTGATGAACCACAGTTAAACCCAATTCCAACAAACATAATACTGAACAAAGTTCGGACTGGATGGGGTGCAACTTATAGCGAATAAAATCAAATAGAAACAGCATTATATTATTTCCTCAAACCAGTCAAGTTTCTATCGACACCAGAAGGACTAGTAAAAGTCATTGATGCCGTTTATGCTACTATTGCTACGTCTACACATAATATAATACATTTTTGAAAGAACCTTCGAGTATTAAATGCTTTTCTTATATTATTCATACTATAGATAGGTACTAGTATTATAATCGATATTTAAACGTATTTAAAGCATGATTACAATAAGAAAAATGATGAGGGGGTACAATCCTCTACATATATAGTGGAAAAAGTCTCTCTCTACTACGTAAGGATAGAAAAATTATATAATTTATAAATTTTAATATTTAAGGCTACCATGTAGCCCTTGTAAACATTAATTCAATTATATTGTATTAACCAAAGGTTCTAAAAATGATCTCAACCAAATATTCCCTAAAGATTGTACTTGCCTTAATATTATTCATAGCTAGTTGCCACATTGAAAATCCTTATACTAAGGAAAAAGTTATATTCAATATACCTGAACAAGAAGTTATAAAAAATTTGCATAAAGAGTTTCAATTTGAAAAAGTTTCGTTTTCTGGTATAAGCATTGATCTCATCAAAAACAGGGTTCAAAGTGCGGCTTATGGAAAAAGAATAGATTTTCAGATAAATATACTCAACCCAAAAATTGATAAAAATGAATTAGCCTTTGCTCAAGAATTTGCAAAGAGGTTAAAACCTTATGTTAAAAACATCGACCATTTCAATGTAATAACAATAGATACAAAAATTAAAACTAAATACTCTTGGGGATCGACAGAGAGCAATAAGAGAACCTTACTCTATGCTGGATCATTATTAGAATTTCCAATTGAAAATTATTTTACCACTACCCCTGATTATAACTAAGGTTATTGTGCACCTTTTATGCTAACTTCTAGTGTTATGTTGTCAAAGCCCCATTTTAGATAATCTAACTTTACTGCACCTTTCATATATTTACCATTGATATTAAAAATATATAAAGTTATTCCGCAAGATGTCACCTACTAAACAAAATCCTCCTGAAAATGAAATACTAAACTCAGGATTAAACATTCTTTAAGCCCTCCTGCTGGTATCCCCCACCCTCATGCTCATAAGAGCGTGGTACCTGCTTTTTAAACTAAGGCTATGTTTCCGTTATGGAATTTGACTTTTTGGCTCACATATAAACCCAATTTCAAAAAATATTTTTTCAAAAAATTCTAGCCTGAAATTTTAAGGTACTGTGGTATCACCCATATACTTTCGGTTTAGTTCAACAAAAACTTTTCGGTCTTGGTTAAACGCCCAATTACCTGAATATCTTTATCACTGCTTGTACTTGCATCTAACAGGTGCTGATACCACGCTAAAGTAGAAGTGGTATCAAAATCATCATTGGGCAAATCATGTTCTAAAATCTGCACCCTGATATCGTAACAAAAGTTCACATAGACTTTCATAAATTTGTTTCGGTAACTTTCAAATTTTGGCAACACTGGAAAATGAAAATTAATACCATACTGCCTGGATAGCGTAATAATAATCTGCACTCCTTCCGGGCCCATTATCACCACTTCATCATAGTCTGGAAGACTTGTCCTATTGTTGTTGTTCTTTAACCCAAAGGCAAAACTCAATATGCCAAGTGCATAAGAATTATGAAAATTCAATAGATCAAGGGACAAACGTATATCATCTTTGATAATAGCTGAGCTAAAGTTGCTTTCCTTCTCGCTAGCCCACCACATCGCATAGCTGTCATATTCCCAATTATTATGACCTTGTTTTGCATGATCTACGGAGAAGCAATTTTTATTAAAATTCTCAAACTTTAGAGTCACACTTTTGGTAACCTGGTTTGGATCATCTACAGCGAAATAGATCAAACCCTCATAGCCATCTTCCAGAAAATAGATGCGTAGTTCATCAATATATTTCATCGGGGTTGGCGTATCAAATAGAATAACGGCATAACGTTTATAGTTATCTACTGCAATTCCAGCGATGCTGATCGTTCCTTTTTTAAAAAGTTTTTCAATACAGCATGAAGTTGCGTATGCTTCGCTATAGTCTAAAAGTGCATCGCTATAAGATGTATGGACTTTTTGGTTATTTTTCTTTTCCAGTTGCTTATTAATCTTGCCCATTAGCGTCAAAGAATTCACCATCCAACTACGACGTTTAATTACGGCATCATCTTTTTTATGGTCGTAACTCAGAGAAAACGCCCTGTTTGAACTTAGAAACTCATCGGTAATGGTTCCCCAATGTTCTGGCGCATTTGTGTAAAATGGATTACCCGGAATGATTTCTTTTTCTTCAGTTGCCGGTCTTTCATAATGCAAAGGAGTTGAATCGTAGCGGTTCGAATTGCCGGTCAGTTTAAAAATCAGTCGAAAAACAAAAAGACTTAGTAAGATTATAGTAGTTATGCCCATGTCAGTTTTAAAAGAATAAAGCTAACAGTAAATTGAGTTTCAAACGAATCTACCTACATAGTTTTTCGTTTTAACATTTATTTTAGTTATATCTTAAAAGAAATAAACACTTCTTGTTCTATCAAACTTTCTCAAAATTCAAAATAGCCTCACAATGGTCATAAAAATTCGACATATTGCAGCTCGATTCTACTTAAGGAAACAACCTATACAGATTGTTTCCTTTTTTTATATCCACAAAAAAAAGACGCCTCCTCCTTTACTTATCCTCTTTGAAAACTGGCAAGGTGAAAGCCCTATATATCCCAGAATTAATTTGGATAATTCTTCAAAATCAGTGCATCTATGGATCTCGCTAGTCTGTGTTTAGTTAAGGTTGTAATTGCTTCCAAAAAACACAAATCATTTTGAAAACTAATTATTTAGTTCTATATTCAACTAACCAAATATTCGCTTCATGACAATAAGTTCGTACACCACAGTACTCATCGGTGCCCTAATTGTGGGCAGTTTGATCAAACCGAAAGCTTCAGGACAACTTCAAAAGCAACAATTCAGTTTTACGATCCGGGGAACAATCGAAGGTAAAAATGTTGTCAAAAATGCAATAATATATGACCGGAATCATAAAACTATTGGAAAAGTTCCAATTAAGGATGGATCTTTCAAGTTTACAGGCATGTATCCTGAAAGCAATGCAGAAATGACACCTGCCTATTACGTACTGTGTTCCAATCAAGATTCGTTGGAGCGTGGCGATGAGGGTATTTCCAAACTGATATATCTAGATCCCGAAGTCGAGGTCAAATTTCATTCGGGCACGTTAAAGTACGAGATAAACGGCGGAGCTATGAACCGATTGGCTAACGCTTTTCAGGAACAAAAAACTTACTTCCAAAAAGAGTACGACAGCTTGGTAAAGGTTATTCAACAGCAGGCAACACAAAGTGTAGAGGGGCTGAGTTCTGCTAAGATAGAGGAACTACAAACCTACTATAAATTTCGCAGTTTCAGCCGGACAGATAGTGCCTACTTAAGTATGATAAAAGCTAATCCAAGCTCTCCGGTTTCCCTTGATCATTTCCGAGGTCTTGTAACTACCTCAAGCGTATCTATAAAAGATGCAAGGCGCATTTTTGAGGGACTGGATTCCAACATTAGGGCTAGCAACGCGGGAAAAAAAATGGATGAAAAAATCAAAAAAGAAGAGAAAATTAGCTTCGTAAAATATAAATATCCACCTAAACTACCATTAAATGCAAACATGTATAATTTTACCGTGCCGGATACAAAGGAGAGTTTGGTGCAAAGCAAGGATGTGATTACACAGCATAAGTATACACTCATTGAGTTTTGGTCGACCTATTGTATCCCATGTATTTCAGAGATGCCCAACTTGATCGAGGCAAAAAAAATGTATAAAGAAAAGGGATTTGAGGTGATGACGGTATCACTTGACCATCAAGATGATCTCGGACGTTGGAAAGGTATGGTCGCCGCACTTAAGATGGATTCGTTCGTTAATACAAATGATGTGGGAAAACGCCTGGGCACAAGTTTAAACATCAAACAAATTCCCGTGAATTATTTAGTGGATTCGAATGGTAAGATCATAGCCCATAACCTCAGAGGCAGTGCCCTAGAGAAGAAACTCGCTGAGCTCCTTAACTAAGATTTATTGACATAAAAAAGGGCTAATTGTCAAACTTTCTTCTTTCTATATTGTCCTTCAACTCAATTATTAACTAGAATCTCAAAATTTACTATAGCCTCACAATGCTCATAAAAGTTCGACATATTGCAGCTCGACTCTACTAGAAAAAAGCTCACTTTTCAGTGAGCTTTTTACGTTTAAATGGGTGTTAACGCGCTTTCAACATTATCCACAATTAAAGCTTTTCAGTAGTTGAGACACAGATGAGACAGCTATTTGCTTATTAACAATGGCGAGTCGGGTTACAATAGCTGTTTATACATAATTAACGGAGTGAAAAACATTTTACATTTGCTAATACTAATCGACGGCTGTATCTTAACATGCTAAATACTAGATGCGAATGGATTTTAACGGATATATCAATACGGTTCAATTAGACTCGCAAAGTGTCCTTTCCAATGGGTATCCTTTTAATATTCCCAGTATAAAGAAATTTAAGAAGCTAAACTTTCATCCGAAAGTAACATATTTGATTGGTGAAAATGGAATGGGGAAGTCGACCTTATTGGAAGCGATTGCAATAGGTTTAGGCTTTAACGCGGAAGGAGGGAGTAAAAATTTCAATTTTGCTACCCAGTCTACACATTCTGATTTGCACCGATATTTGAAATTCAGCAAAGGAATTCATAGAATGAAAGATGGTTTCTTTTTAAGAGGAGAAAGCTTTTACAATGTCGCTTCCCAAATAGACGAGCTGGATAAAGAGCCAGGGGGAGGTGCCTCTATCATCAGTTCCTACGGTGGTAAATCTTTGCACGAGCAATCGCATGGCGAATCGTTTTGGGCACTGTTTATGAATCGGTTTGGAGGTTCGGGACTGTATATTTTGGACGAGCCAGAGTCTGCGCTCTCGATCACGCGTCAAATGGCTATGCTTGCTCAAATGGACAAATTGATCAATAAGCGCTCTCAATTCATTATTGCCACTCATTCACCGATTATACTTGCCTATCCAGATGCGACAATCTACCAGATGACACCTGATGGAATACATAAAGTAACATACAAAGAGACGGACATCTACCAATTGTACAAGGGCTTTCTGGACAATCCTGACCAAATGACATCTATATTGATAGATAAAAGAGATAGACTCTAGCGTGCTTGATAAATGGAGGTTTAGATTTTTTAACAGAATCGTAATCCCAGAATAACCTTCCAATAAAATGGTAACCTCATCTTTGTAATGCCTGGAATATTGACGATGGTATAAAAATAGAAATACAGAAAATTATTGATAAATTTATTACCAACCAAATATCAACCACTTATTCATGGAGAATTACTCCTCATATTCTGATGAAGAATTAACTGTATTATTAAAATCGGACAATAAAATTGCCTTTACCGAATTGTATAACCGGCATTGGAAGCGCTTATTTGGTATCGCCTACAACCGTCTAAAGAATATACAGGCCGCAGAAGATATTGTACATGATGTTATGGTCTCCTTCTGGAACAACCGGGAAAAAGTAGAAATCTCCAACCTCAGTGCCTACCTGGCTACCGCGACCAAGTACATGATCTTACAGAAGATCCGGAAAGAACAACGTCGCCTGACATACAGCCAATCCATGGAAAGCAGCGACGAAACAGACAATATTAACCTCGAAGACAGCTTGCATTTCAAAAACATCATGCAATTGATCCAGGAAGAAATCAACCAGCTACCAGAAAAATGCAAAATCATTTTTAAATACAGCCGGGAAGAACACCTCTCCATCAAGGAAATTGCCGGCAAGTTAAACCTATCCACAAGTACTGTTGAAAATCAACTCAATAAAGCATTAGGTCGACTCCGGATCGTGATGAAAAACATCCATCTCCTGCTCTTTTTTACTTTTCTATAAAAAATCTTAAAACCACATAGGTGCTAGCCCCCCGTTAGAACACTTACTCTAAAAGGGACACTAAATGCAAGCATCAGAACAAATAATCAAAGCCATCCATAATTACCTTGAAGGAAAAGCTACACCACAGGAAAAAGCCATGGTCCAGGATTGGTATTATGCTTTCGATGATACAGAAATAGAAATCTCCTCAGAAACAAAAGACCTGCACCGCCAAATTGAAACCCGTTTGCGTAACCGGATCCACCAAAGTATCCATCAAAAAGAAAAATCTAAGGTTCAAAAACTAAAACCTCTTTGGATTGCCGCTGCATCCTTATTTTTGATCTTTAGTATTGGGCTCTATTTTAGCCTCAAACAAAAGCCCATCCCTCCGACAACACTTGCAAAAAAACAAATCATAGAAGAAATTCAGCCCGGTGGAAACAATGCAACCCTCACCCTGGCCAATGGAGAAAAAATAAACCTTAGCAATGCTAAAATAGGGAATTTGGCCAGTCAGGCCGGTATCCTCATCACCAACAAACAAGAAGGACAGCTGGTTTATGAAGCCACGTCCAGCAAGGGTAACCATTCCAACATGACCAATACCATTGAAACACCCAATGGCGGTCAATATCAGATTACCCTCCCTGATGGGACTAAAGTATGGCTCAATGCAGCCTCCTCTTTAAAATACCCAGTGCAATTTGCCACAAATGAACGTCGCGTAGAATTAAGTGGCGAAGGTTATTTTGAAGTGTCCAAAGACAAGTCCAAACCATTTAAAGTCGTCACCATCAAACAAAACATAGAAGTTTTGGGCACCCATTTTAATGTAAACAGCTATACAGATGAACAGACAATAAAAACTACACTACTAGAAGGATCCGTTAAAGTGAATTCATTAATACGCAAAACCTGCATTCTTCAACCTGGTCAGCAATCCATTCTTGGCAGTAATAGTTTACAAATCCAACTCGCAGATCTGGAACGCACCATGGCCTGGAAAAATGGAAATTTTATGTTTGATGGAGAAGACCTGAATAGCATTATGCGTAAAATCTCCAAATGGTACAACGTAAAAGTCACTTACCAACATCAACCCGCAGAGGTCTTATTTACCGGTGTGGTGTCCCGTTCTAAAAATTTAATCGCTGTTATCCGCGCTTTAGAAGCTACGGGAAAAGTACATTTCAAAGTAGAAGGAAACCAAATCACCGTTTTATAAGCCAATTTAACGAATAAAACCACATATGCCCATGAGAGATCCAACTTAAGCGAAAGCCTGTCGGGCAAAAAAAGGACCGGAGTATTACGAGTACCCCGATCCGAATGCCTGGTCAAATCAATTCTGTTCTTCCAACAAAAAATCAATTCATCTGCAATAACCCACCTCAGCTTAACGCTAAAAGGAGGCTAAGGCAAAAACCAAACAATCAAATGTATGAAATTTTACCATCTCATTAGGTCAAGGCAACAAGCTTATCTACCTAAATCAATCCTTCGAATTATGAGGCTAACGATGATTATCCTAACCACATGTTTACTGCAAGTCAGTGCTGCAGGCTTCGGACAAAAAATTACCCTTCATGAAAAAAATGCATCTCTTTCCTCTATTCTCAATAAAATTAGAGCGCAAAGTGGGTATGATTTTCTGGGTGATACCCAACTGATCCGTCGGGCCGCCCCAATTACAGTAAGCGTAAGTAATGTCAGTATTGAAGATGCCCTTAAAGCCTGCTTCGATAGCCATTTCATTACCTTTTTCATTACCGACAAAATCGTTGTATTTAAACTCAAAGAAGAACAGGTATCTCCTACTCCAGTCTCCAACATTAAGACAATGAATATCAGTGGAAATGTGGTGGACGACAGGGGCGAAAGTTTGCCTGGAGCAACCGTAAGGGTCAAAGGAACAAACACGATCGTTATTACCGATTCCAATGGTGCCTTTACCCTAAAAAACATAGAGGAAAATGCAGTTTTGATTATTTCCTATATTGGTTATACCAGCCAGGAGCTTAAAGCTGCCCCAAACCTAACTATTAAACTCTACGTTCTGGCAAGTAACCTAAATGATGTGGTTGTAGTAGGTTATGGAACGCAGAAAAAACAGAACCTATCCACTGCAGTATCCAGTGTAACATCCAAAACCATAGAAAAACTATCCATTACCCGTGTGGAGCAAGCCCTTCAGGGAAATGCACCAGGTGTTTTGGTCTTGAATCAAAACGGGCAACCGGGTGATAAGCCTATGATCCGCATTCGTGGAACAGGGACCAATAACAACCCGGATCCATTATTCATTGTAGATGGTTTTCCAGTGAGCAACATTGAATACCTGAACCCAGGAGACATTGAGCGTATGGACGTGTTAAAAGATGCCGCTTCAGCTGCCATATATGGTGCCAGAGGTGCCAATGGTGTAATTTTAATCACCACCAAAACAGGTAAAGCCGGTCAGCCTACCCTTAGTTATGATGGTTATTATGGGGTACAAAATACCTGGCGTAAGCTACCCGTACTGAACGCCACACAATATGCCACCATGATGAATGTAGGTGCACAAAATGCAAACCCAACTAACCCGGTTCCCTATCCAAATCCAGATTCTTATGGTATTGGAACCAATTGGCAGGATGCCCTTTTTCGTAAAAATGCCCCGATATTCAATCATCAGGTCACCGCATCAGGCGGAGGTGATAAAGGGACTTATCTGGCCGAATTCTCCTATTTCAATCAACAAGGTGTCATCGGTGGTGATAATTCCGACTTCAAAAGATATACCTTTCGCTTAAATGTGGATCAGAAAATCACGGATTTCTTAAAAATCGGAACCAATATCAATTACATCCACAGCGAGCGCAGTGCAATCTTCGACAATGGAGATCAGGGTGGACAAGTATTAGGTAATGCCGTAAATATCGATCCGCTAACCCCGCTTTATGAAACAGATCCTGCTAAACTAGCTGCCTATAACGTTAATGCCGTAAAAAATGGCACACAGGTATATGGCATTTCACCACAAGCAACTTTTCCCAATCCACTGGCACAATTGGCCATTATCAATGGTAAAAACAAAATCGATAAACTGCTTGGCAATGCGTACGCAGAAATCAACCTATGGAAAGGACTTAAATTCCGCAGTACCTTTGGTATGGATCTCGGCAATTATAACAGTAATAGTTATACACCACCTTATTATTTATTGCCAACCTCAGGGCAAAACTATTCTAGTGTAAGTACAAATTTCTCCAGAGATTATACCTGGCAAACGGAAAATGTGTTGAGCTATGCACATGACTTCGGCAAGCACAATATTCAGGTTCTTGCAGGACAATCCGCCTATAAATATACTTACCAAAACCTGGGTGGATCAAGAAATGACCCATCACCTATCGATCCAAGTCTAGCCTATATTGATGTAGCCACGGATATCGCTTCCAGCAAAAACAATGGCGGTGCAGACACCAGAACCCTGGCTTCCTATTTTGGAAGGTTGGCTTACAACTATGATGACAAATACCTGGTTTCAGGAGTTATCCGCAGAGATGGCTCTTCACGCTTTGGCCGCAATCATCCATATGCTACCTTCCCATCCGTTTCAGGTGCCTGGATCATCTCCAAAGAAGATTTCTTTAAACCATCCGCAGTTTCCTTCCTGAAAATTCGCGCTTCATGGGGTCAAAATGGAAATGAAAACCTGGGCAGTTCTTTCCCATGGGCTTCTACTATCATTACAAATGACAATGGCTATACCTTCCTCAATAATGGTGTAGAATATCTGGCCAGCGGTGCTTCTTTAGGTGCCATAGCAAATCCGAATTTGAAATGGGAAACCAGTGAGCAGACAGACTTCGGACTAGACCTCAACTTATTCAAAAACAAACTGTCCCTAACCACTGATTATTATGTAAAAACAACCAAAGATCTGTTAATCCGACCAAACATTTTGGCTAGTGTAGGTTATTCTGCACCCTATATCAATGGGGGAAATGTTCAGAATAAAGGTATTGAGCTGGGCATTAACTACAGTGATAAAATCGGCAAAGATTTCGGCATTAACCTGTCTTTCAACGTCTCACATAACGTAAACAAAGTCACTAAAATCAACAATACGGCACAAGCGATCCCTGGTGCGGCCTATATCAGTTTAGGTAGCATTACCCGTATGGCCGTAGGAGAACCTATCGGTTATTTCTGGGGTGTAAAAACTGGTGGAATTTTCCAAAGCCAGGCTGAAGTAGATGCCTATACCTTTACCGATCCAAATACCGGTGTGGTGAAAAAGATCCAGCCCAATGCAAAACCGGGTGATTTGAAATTTATCGACATCAATAACGATGGCGTGATCAATGACTTAGACCGCACCAATATTGGCGATCCTAACCCGAAATACATTACGGGTTTCACGATCAATTTAGACTATAAAAACTTCGATTTTAGTGTATTTACAATTGGAATGTTTGGTCAAAAAGTTTTCAACGGGAATTACCGTTTTGATAAAACCGTTTCCAATCTTCCGGCAACTATGCTGGATTCCTGGACACCAGACAATCCTAATGCTAAATTCCCAAGATTCATCAGTACAGATCCAAACAAAAACTATGCAACCGTATCTGATCTTTTATTGGAAAATGGAAGTTTTGTACGTGTGAAAAACATACAGTTGGGCTACTCTTTACCTAAAAACCTAATCAGCAATATCAAACTGAGCAATGTTAGGGTATTTGCGGCAGTCGACAATGCCTTTACCATTACAAAATATACCGGATTTGATCCAGAACTCGGAGCCACCAGTCCACTGTCATTGGGTATTGATAGAGGAGTTTATCCACAATCCAGAACTTTCCGTTTCGGAATCATCGCCAAATTATAGATCGTTCATGTATAAGAATTTTTTTATGAAATCAATTGATAAAAACATAGCCGGTATTGCATTTTCAATACTACTCAGCCTAACCATAGGCTGTAAAAAGTCGTTTCTGGAGGTTTCTCCCCCTTCACAAATTGAGGAAAGCAATTTTTTCAAAACAGAATTACAAGCCAACCAGGCCCTGGCCGGTGTATACCATGTGTTGCAATGGGGCAATATCAATCAAGGGCATACCCCATTAATGGGTTGGGCCGAAGCTGCATCAGATGATGCCTATGCCGGAGGAGGAAGTTCATCAGATGCCGTTGGTGTAAAAGGCATCGACAGTTTTAGAGCTACAGCAGCGGCACCATTCAATGCCAATGATGGTACCTATGGTAGTGTATGGAGCATTTATTTCCAGGGAATCGCCAGAGCAAACACCTATTTAGCCAATGTAGACAGGGTACAGACCAGTGCAGATTTTAAAAATGTAAGTACTGCAGAAGCTAAATTTCTGAGGGCACATTTCTATTTTGACCTCTTCAAATGGTTTGAAAATGTGCCGCTAATTATTGAGCAGCAAACGCCAGATCAGTACAACCAGCCACAAGCAGCTCCACAAGCTGTACTCAACCAGATTGCGAAAGACCTAACTGAAGCCATGGTTTACCTTCCTAAAAAATCCATGAAAGCCAACAATGGACATGCCACATACTGGTCGGCATCGGCACTTTTGGCCCGTGTATACCTCTATGGAAAAGGTGTCTATGGAACAGAATTGAATGCTGCAGGCAACACAATTGATGCCGTAAAAATACGCAGTTATCTGGATGAGATCATCAGCATTGGTGGTTTTGACCTCATTCAATCCTATTCAGATGTTTGGAGAAAAAACAATGAAATGAGCATTGAGTCGGTTTGGGAAGTAGATTGTAGCAATTTAGCCTATATGTCTGGCAGTACCAGCGATCAGTACAGAGCACAGGGAAACTACAATGTCTTGTATTTTGGTCCGAGGGGCGTTAACGGCATCCCCTATACTGCAGGGTTTAGCAATGCCGTACCCACAGAATCTTTATATCAGGAATTCGAAACAGCACCAAATGTAGATCCAAGAAGAGACGCGACCATCTTAGTTTTAAAATCGGCTGCAGATGCACCAGGCTTAATCAAAGGCTGGCAGCATACAGGTTATTTTAACAACAAATACAATACGACTACCGAGTACCTTAGCCCTTCAGGTTTAAATTCCATTAACTGGGGACAAAACATCCATGTGATCCGTTTTTCAGATGTTTTATTAATGGCAGCCGAGCTTTATATAGGTGTTGATCAAACCAAAGCTGATGCCTATTTGAAGCGAGTAAGAAAACGTGCTGGTATGCCAGACAGAACCGCAACAATAGACAATATCCGTCATGAGCGCAGAGTGGAACTCGCAGGAGAAGGTATCCGTTATTGGGATCTGTTGAGATATGGCTTACCCTATGCGAAGCAGAAAATCAATGAGTCCAGTTTAATCGGCCCATATTACAACGGCACCCTGACCACTAATGGACCTGTCGTATTTACTGCCGGCGCCAATACCCCTGCAAATGGTTATGCCATGGATTGGGATGATTCGAAACGTGGTCATTTACCCATTCCACCAACTCAGGTGATTCTTTCAAATGGTGTTTTAAAACAAAATCCAGGTTATTAATTCTATATTAGATCTCTTTAGAGGGCAACAAAAGCTTGTCTTCTAAAGAGTATTTTAACTGAATCCCATTATTTATATAATAGAGTGTACATCATATTAATTTATCTCTTATGCGCTTAGTTGGTAGTTTCTTAGTCATAATGGGTTTAGGTCTTGGCAGTGTCGTTAATAAAGGTGCTGTTCATACCAATAAACCTGGAATAATACTGGATAGTCTTAAAAGAAAATCAGGTGCAAAGCGTTACAAGTTAGTGTGGAGCGACGAATTCAATTACAAAGGGTTACCCGATAGCAGCAAATGGAATTTTGATATCGGTGGCGGTGGCTGGGGTAATAATGAACTACAGTTTTATACGGAAAAAGACACCTCAAATGCTAAAGTAGAAAACGGTATTTTAAAAATTACAGCCCGAAAACAGGCCAAAGGAAATAGGCAATACACCTCTGCAAGGCTGACCACAAAAAATAAAGCCGAATTTACGTATGGAAAAATTGAAATCAGGGCAAAACTTCCTGCGGGGCGTGGTACCTGGCCCGCCATCTGGATGCTGGGGAAAAATATAAGTACAGCTGGCTGGCCTGCCTGTGGCGAAATTGATATCATGGAGCATGTAGGTTTTAACAAAGACAGCCTTTTTAGCAGCATCCATACCGCTTCGTATAATCATATCAAGGGGACCCAAAAAACCAAGGGCATCTATATCGCCAGTCCATACACCCAATTTCATACTTATGCCATTGAATGGACGCCTGAGAAAATAGATTTTATGTTAGACGGAGTCAGTTACTTCATTACCCGGAACGAACATTTAACAACCAAAGAATGGCCATTTAATGCCCCTCAATTTTTACTCTTGAATGTGGCTGTAGGTGGCTTTTGGGGTGGGCAAAAGGGAATCGATGACCTTGTCTTTCCTGCAACAATGGAAATTGATTATGTAAGAGTCTATCAGAAAACAGATAGCTAATACCATTCTGTTGTTTTCTTCTACGATCCCGTTTATTTTTCTCTACTTTTATATAGCTAGAATTAGGGTTAATCATGAAAAATCAAATGATTTCTAAAACAACATTGCAGGCATTTAGGGAAGGATTTGCAAAATTCGTTACGCTTTCTGATGCAGAGTGGATCGAACTAATTCCTTATTTAACAGTTTCAAGTGTTAAAAAGAAAGATCACTTTGTAGTTCATGGTAAAGTTTGCAAGCATGTAGGTTTCGTGATTAAGGGTTCTTTAAGATTTTACCATGTAAAGAATGGAGTAGAGATTACAGGATATTTTTGCTTTGAGAATGAATTTGTAAGTTCTTATAAAAGTTACCTCAAACAAGAGCCAAGCCTCACCTGTATCCAGGCCATGGAGGATACGGAATTGATTTTGATTGCTTACGAAGATATGCAGCGGCTATTCGTTCATCCTAAGCTTGCCTTTAAGATGGAACAGTTCGGCAGGTTAGTAGCCGAATACTATATCTGCTGTTATGAAGATCGGATTGCAGCTTTCATTGTGCAAAGCCCTGAAGAACGTTACTTAACTATGCTTGAAAATCAGGCCGACTTATTATTGCGTATTCCTCAACATTACATAGCCAATTTTCTTGGCATTACCCCGGTTTCCCTTTCAAGAATCCGTAAAAGAACTTTAGGAAGAGCTGTTGCCAGCTGAAATGCTTATCTTTTGTTAACGTTTTGAACAGTTACAGTCACTTACCTTTGACGTAAATCATAATCAAAAACTATGCATACCATATTAGGAGCCGGCGGGCCATCAGCAAATGCGCTAACACGTGAATTGTTAAACCATAATCAAGAAGTACGATTGGTTAGCAGAAGACCAGTAAAGACTACCGATACCCGGATGACCTGGAGAAAGGCAGATTTGTTGAACTATTCGGAAGTATTGGATGCTGTGAAAGGATCAACAGTTATCTATATGTGTGCAGGACTAGTCTATGATAAAGAGATCTGGAAGCAACAATGGCCAGTCATCATGCAGAACTTAATAAATGTGGCAAAGGAAACACAGGCCAGACTGCTATTTTTTGATAACGTATATATGTATGGATTGGTCAATGGTCCTATGTTGGAGAGTACCCCTTACCATCCAGTGAGTGTAAAGGGTGAGGTCAGGGCGAAAATTGCTACCCAGCTGATGGAAGAAGTGAAATCGGGTAATATCCAGGCTACTATTGCCAGGGCTGCTGATTTTTATGGTACCGATTCTATGAATAGTTTCCTGGACAGCATGGTGCTGGATAAATTTGCCAAACATCAAACTGCGCAATGGATTGGTAACCCTAAGAAACTCCACAATTTCACTTATATCCCTGACACCGGAAAAGCAATGTATTTGTTGGGTCAGCATGAAGAGTCAGGGAATCAGATCTGGCACCTGCCAACGGCCTCACCAATAAGCGGTCAGGAGATGATCGCACTGGCAGCGGATATTTTTGGTGCTAAGGGCAATTTCATTACAGTGAATAAATTGATGCTGCAAATGGTTGGCTTATTTAAAAAAGTCGTTGCAGGAACAGTGGAGATGTATTATCAATATGACCACGACTATAATTTAGACTCCTCAAAATTTGAAAAAGCATTTAATTTTAAACCTAGTAGTTATGAAGAAGGTATAAGGCAATGGTCCAAAACACAGCTTTCCAAGCTAAAATGACACAAAAAATGTTTCATAAAGCAAGTTATTTAGTTCTATAAGTTTCAGCCAATTTTAATGCCTGGTACGCATTTACAATCCCACCACTAACGCATAGCTCCTTAAAACTAACACGTTCAGTTTCCCCTTTCTCATTCTCACGTTTTACCTTCTGTTCCACCTTGACTACTGATTTCATAATGATGTCTCTTACCTCATAAGGCTTAAGCTCTGGATAATAACTTAAGATCAAAGCTGCCAAACCAGAAACAACAGGAGCAGCCATACTTGTTCCATCAAATTCTTCATATTTAGATCCAGGAACAGTCGACCTTATCATAAATCCCGGGGCGAATACGTCCACGGTATATTTACCATAATTAGAAAAAGAAGCCTTCAGAGTTGCGTCATTCTTATAAGCACTGGCACCTACTTCGATCCAGTTGCTGGCATGTGGCAAATTAAACTTGACTGTATCCAAAACGGGTTTTAAAGGTGTAACCGGATAATTTCTCCCCAAATTGTTCCCTTGCATTTGATTTTGACCAGGCCTAAATGCCATGGGCTTAATTTCAGCCTTCTTATGTGCTTTTTTATATGCAGCAGCCTCTGGACTATCATAATACTTAGTTGGATAATTATCTACAATATCATTATTCTGATTATCATTACCTGCCGCATGTACCAATAAAACCCCCTTTTCTTCAGCATACTTTACCGCTTCGTCCACTACATCCTTAGCCCACTTAAAGCCCTTACCAAAACTCATGTTAATCACGCGCGCACCATTATCCACTGCATACCTAATACCATTTGCTACATCCTTATCCCGCTCATCGCCATCTGGTACCACCCTAATACACATGATACGAACATGATCTGCAACACCGTTTATACCTATCCCATTATTTCGCTCTGCACCGATTATACCAGACACGTGCGTTCCATGCTCCGCATTTGGCCCCTTAACATCATTATTACCATAAAAGCGCTCACTCGCATTAGAATAATCATCTCCAACCAACTCAGCACGCTGATCATATTTAGGATTTAGATTATACCTCAACATGACATCATATTGCTTATAAGCATCTTTCATTTCCTTATGAAACTTCTCCATTGACCCACTCTCTTTTGCTCCCCTGCGAATGATCTTTTTACACTGCTCCTCTTCTTCACTATCAGCTTTGTAACGTTCCATATCTTCTAATGAAGGAATAGTTTTATGATTAATTTGTCCAACAGAGTCAAGCATTTTGTTTATAATAGAAATAACAGCAAAAGCCTGATGAGCATCGTCATATTTTTTTCCAAACTCAGCAGTAACCTTTGTATAAAGTGCGAATTCTTCCTTTTCCGTACTATCCAGCACAGTAGATTTAATCGTCGACTTGTACTTAGGCTGTAACGCCCGATAAATTCTAACCAATTCTAAATTATCATAGGCAAGGTTTCCCTTTTTCGACCCTATAAAATTCCAGCCATGTATATCATCAACATATCCGTTCCGATCATCATCAATCCCATTTCCCGATTTTTTTTTCTTATTTGTCCATATGACATTCTTTAAATCTTCATGATCTGTTTCAACACCACCATCTATAACAGCTACAATTATATTCTCTTTAGGCTTTTTATGCTGCAACAGCTCATTGTAAGCCTTTTCAGTACTTATACCGAAATAACCATCTTGCACTAAATCTAAATTCTGCCAATTTGGAGGGAGCTTAACATCTTTACTTTGTGCAAAAGCAGCTGTACTAACGAAAAAGCAAATTGCGAAATATAATGAATGTTTTAGTTTCATTGCTGGATATGTATGAATTAAGGTAAAATACAATAATACGGTTTTATTACTTTTAGGGCATATATTTAGCATTTTTTAACACTAAATAACTTCCCAAAAAAGTAAAAGAGACACAAGGCCCAAAGAGAAGAAAACTCTATAATCTATGAAGGTTAGAATGGGTTATAAACAAGAAAAGCCTTTCAGTTTCCTGAAGGCTTTCTTTTAAGATTTGGCACCGACCTACTCTCCCACGTGTTACCGCAGTACCATCGGCTCTGGTGGGCTTAACTTCTCTGTTCGGAATGGGAAGAGGTGGACACCACCGATATAGGCACCTAAATATTTTTAAGTATCTAGCTATATATCTTTCGATTATTTTCACTAAACAAATGACATATTATTGAAAGAAGTTAAGTTTTGAAGAACAAACAACAGTGTTCTGCTCTTGAAAGCTTCGGATGATTAGTATTACTCGACTTTGATCTCACAACCTTTACATCTGTAACCTATCAACGTAGTAGTCTGCTACGGTCCTATATGGAATTCTCATCTCGTGGCTAGTTTCGCACTTAGATGCTTTCAGCGCTTATCTATTCCCAGCGTAGCTACTCTGCAATGCCCCTGGCGGAACAACAGATTCACTAGAGGCTAGTCCAACCCGGTCCTCTCGTACTAAGGTCAGCCCCACTCAAAATTCCTACGCCCACAACAGATAGGGACCGAACTGTCTCGCGACGTTCTGAACCCAGCTCGCGTGCCACTTTAATCGGCGAACAGCCGAACCCTTGGGACCTTCTCCAGCCCCAGGATGTGACGAGCCGACATCGAGGTGCCAAACCTCCCCGTCGATATGAGCTCTTGGGGGAGATCAGCCTGTTATCCCCAGCGTACCTTTTATCCTTTGAGCGATGGCCCTTCCATGCAGAACCACCGGATCACTATATCCGTCTTTCGACCCTGCTCGGCTTGTTTGCCTCACAGTCAAGCAAGCTTATGCTATTGCACTCCTCATACGGTTACCAAGCGTATTGAGCTTACCTTTGAAAGCCTCCGTTACCTTTTTGGAGGCGACCACCCCAGTCAAACTACCCATCAAACAATGTCCTTAGCTGAGCCAAGTTAGACACCGAATACAGAAAGGGTGGTATTTCAACGTTGACTCCACAACACCTAGCGATGCCGCTTCATAGTCTCCCACCTATCCTACACATCCTGTATCCAATGTCAATGTTAAATTGTAGTGAAGGTGCATGGGGTCTTTCCGTCCCGTTGCGGGTACCCGGCGTCTTCACCGGGACCACAATTTCACCGAGCTCATGGCTGAGACAGCGCCCAGATCGTTACACCATTCGTGCAGGTCGGAACTTACCCGACAAGGAATTTCGCTACCTTAGGACCGTTATAGTTACGGCCGCCGTTTACTGGGGCTTCGATTCAATGCTTCTCATTGCTGATGACATCCCCTCTTAACCTTCCAGCACCGGGCAGGTGTCAGGCCTTATACTTCATCTTTCGATTTTGCAAAGCCATGTGTTTTTGTTAAACAGTCGCCTGGGCCTTTTCACTGCGGCTGATATTGCTACCAGCGCCCCTTCTCCCGAAGTTACAGGGCCATTTTGCCGAGTTCCTTAGCCATGATTCACTCGAGCGCCTTAGAATTCTCTTCCCGGATACCTGTGTCGGTTTGCGGTACGGGTTTTTATAACCTGAAGCTTAGCGGTTTTTCTTGGAAGTCTGATTACCTGCACTATCCACGCCCCCGAAGGTTTGCGGTACTATCAGCCTTCAGCTAGACCGGCGGATTTGCCTACCAGTCCATTACCTACAGCCTTCAACGATCTATTCCGTCAGATCGCGGCAGTGTCACTACTCCGTCCCCACATCGCAGTTATAAAAAGTACGGAAATATTAATCCGTTGTCCATCGAATATCCCCTTCGGGTTCTCCTTAGGCCCCGACTAACCCTGATCCGATTAGCGTTGATCAGGAAACCTTATCCTTTCGGCGGGCAGGTTTCTCGCCTGCCTTATCGTTACTTATGCCTACATTTGCTTTTCCAGAAGCTCCAACACAACTTACGTCATACCTTCGCTGCCGCTGGAATGCTCCCCTACCGTAATATTAATATTACCCATAGCTTCGGTGTACAATTTTATGCCCGTTTATTATCCATGCCCGATCGCTCGACTAGTGAGCTGTTACGCACTCTTTAAATGAATGGCTGCTTCCAAGCCAACATCCTAGCTGTCTATGCAATCGGACCTCGTTAGTTCAACTTAACTGTAACTTGGGGACCTTAGCTGATGGTCTGGGTTCTTTCCCTCTCGGCGCGTGACCTTAGCACCCCGCGCCTCACTGCCGTGTATATTAAATAGCATTCGGAGTTTGTCTGGATTTGGTAGGATTTGACTCCCCCGCACCCAATCAGTAGCTCTACCTCTATTTAACTTCACCACGACGCTGTTCCTAAAAACATTTCGGGGAGTACGAGCTATTTCCCAGTTTGATTAGCCTTTCACCCCTACCCACAGATCATCCGGAAACTTTTCAACGTTTATCGGTTCGGTCCTCCAGTACGTGTTACCGCACCTTCAACCTGTCCATGGGTAGATCACAAGGTTTCGCGTCTACCTCCCCTGACTATACGCCCTATTCAGACTCGCTTTCGCTTCGGATCCGTGTCTGAAACACTTAACCTTGCCAGAGAAGAGTAACTCGTAGGCTCATTATGCAAAAGGCACGCCGTCACGCCACCTGGACGCTCCGACCGCTTGTAAGCACACAGTTTCAGGTTCTATTTCACTCCCCTGTTCGGGGTTCTTTTCACCTTTCCCTCACGGTACTGGTTCACTATCGGTCTCTCAGGAGTATTTAGCCTTACCGGATGGTGCCGGCTGATTCCCACAAGGCGTCTCCGACCTCGCGGTACTCAGGATGCTACTAGACTAATGGTACTTACGTGTACGAGGCTATCACTCTATATTGCCAGGCTTCCCATCCTGTTCCACTTCATTGCATTATAATCATATCGTAGTCCTACAACCCCAGTCATGCCGTAACATTACTGGTTTGGGCTCTTTCCCTTTCGCTCGCCACTACTCAGGAAATCATTATTATTTTCTCTTCCTCTGCTTACTTAGATGTTTCAGTTCGGCAGGTTTGCGTACATTGTACAACTAGTCTTCAACTAGCTAGGTTTCCCCATTCAGAAATCTCCGGATCAATTCATATTTGCTAATCCCCGAAGCTTATCGCAGCTTATCACGTCTTTCATCGCCTCTGAGAGCCAAGGCATCCCCTGTGTGCTCTTAATTACTTTCTTCTCTCCATACCCTTTTGCGCATATGGAAATGCTTTTTTGATTGTTGTTAAACCTTCAGTTTACTGAATGCAATTGCTTGCGCTCAGTATTCTTCCAATCAAACAACGTCTCTATTGTTGTTTGCTCTTCTTTTTTAACTTCTTCCAATATGTCAAAGAACTTTTCTATCCCGGGTCACTTTCCTTTTGGGTTGGTTTCCTATTTATGTGCCTTTTGTATTAGGCACCGGTGATGGTGGAGAATAACGGAGTCGAACCGTTGACCTCCTGCGTGCAAGGCAGGCGCTCTAGCCAGCTGAGCTAATCCCCCTTAAGATTAATCTTAATGTAGTCCCGAGCAGATTTGAACTGCTGACCCCTACATTATCAGTGTAGTGCTCTAACCAAACTGAGCTACGGGACTAGATATTCGTAAGTAAGGTTTATGAGTACTGATTTCTCATTTCACAAATCTTCTTGCCTACTCATGTCCCCTTTCTTCAGTATGGAGCACTAAACGATGCTTCATCCTATGGGTTTTTCTTTTTTGAGATCTTATCGTCATTTATATCATTTAGCATAGCGAGTAGTCAAAACTACTCCAGAAAGGAGGTATTCCAGCCGCACCTTCCGGTACGGCTACCTTGTTACGACTTAGCCCCAGTTATCGGTTTTACCCTAGGACGCTCCTTGCGGTTACATACTTTAGGTACCCCCAACTTCCATGGCTTGACGGGCGGTGTGTACAAGGCCCGGGAACGTATTCACCGCGTCATTGCTGATACGCGATTACTAGCGAATCCAACTTCAAGAGGTCGAGTTGCAGACCTCTATCCGAACTGTGAATGGCTTTTTGAGATTCGCTTGCTGTTGCCAGCTTGCTGCCCTCTGTACCATCCATTGTAGCACGTGTGTAGCCCCGGACGTAAGGGCCATGATGACTTGACGTCGTCCCCTCCTTCCTCTCTGTTTGCACAGGCAGTCTGTTTAGAGTCCCCACCTTAACGTGCTGGCAACTAAACATAGGGGTTGCGCTCGTTGCGGGACTTAACCCAACACCTCACGGCACGAGCTGACGACAGCCATGCAGCACCTAGTTTCGTGTGATTGCTCACTCATCTATCTCTAAATGATTCACTAACTTTCAAGCCCGGGTAAGGTTCCTCGCGTATCATCGAATTAAACCACATGCTCCTCCGCTTGTGCGGGCCCCCGTCAATTCCTTTGAGTTTCACCCTTGCGGGCGTACTCCCCAGGTGGAATACTTAACGCTTTCGCTTAGCCGCTAACTGTATATCGCTAACAGCGAGTATTCATCGTTTAGGGCGTGGACTACCAGGGTATCTAATCCTGTTTGATCCCCACGCTTTCGTGCCTCAGCGTCAATCACACCATAGTAAGCTGCCTTCGCAATCGGTGTTCTGTGACATATCTATGCATTTCACCGCTACTTGTCACATTCCGCCTACCTCTAGTGTATTCAAGCTCATCAGTATCAAGGGCACTGCGATGGTTGAGCCACCGTCTTTCACCCCTGACTTAATAAGCCGCCTACGCACCCTTTAAACCCAATAAATCCGGATAACGCTTGGATCCTCCGTATTACCGCGGCTGCTGGCACGGAGTTAGCCGATCCTTATTCCTTCGGTACATTCAGCTTATTACACGTAATAAGGTTTATTCCCGAATAAAAGCAGTTTACGACCCAGAGGGCTGTCTTCCTGCACGCGGCATGGCTGGTTCAGAGTTCCCTCCATTGACCAATATTCCTTACTGCTGCCTCCCGTAGGAGTCTGGTCCGTGTCTCAGTACCAGTGTGGGGGGCCATCCTCTCAGATCCCCTAGTCATCGTCGCCTTGGTGGGCCGTTACCCCGCCAACTAGCTAATGACACGCATGCCCATCTTAATCCTATAAATATTTGATCATTACACAATGCTGTGCTGTGATTTTATGCGGTGTTAATCCGAATTTCTTCGGGCTATCCCCCTGATTAAGGTAGGTTGCATACGCGTTACGCACCCGTGCGCCACTTTCATAAGGAGCAAGCTCCTTAATCTCGTTCGACTTGCATGTATTAGGCCTGCCGCTAGCGTTCATCCTGAGCCAGGATCAAACTCTCCATTGTAAAATGTTTTGTTTGAACACTGACCATTCTTAACTTGTATTAATAATAGTCTTATTCTAATTATATATTGTCTAGTTAGATTCTGACTTGAAAAAATAGCTTCGGTCTCATGTACTTTGAAATCGTACTATCTTACCTCGCTACGCTTTATAAATGACATCTCTTTAATGAACTTCTCGATTCGCCTCGCGGGTCATCTTTATATTTCTTCGTTTCCTATTCTCTGTTTGGTCCTGGTCTTAATGTTCCTGGTTTCAGTTTCGAATCCTCAACGTTTCAATCTTTTTTATTTCGCTATCAAACTCCGTTTGGTAACTCCCGTTCTGTTTGGGATTGCAAAGGTAGAAATCTTTTTAGCATTGTCAAACTTTTTGTTAAAGTTTTTTTCTTTTATTTTCCGAGGCTTTTAAACGCTCTAAAAGAAATACCAATCTCTACTTTCAGCTCCTCAAATCAACCTTCTTCTTTATCCTTCTCACTGTTTCCCTTCCTCCGAAGCGGGATGCAAAAGTAGGAAAATTATACGCCCCCACAAACTTAAATGCACTTATATCTCCTATTAAATCATAACTTACTATTTTTCAGTCAAAAAAAAATAAAATATCATCATTCAAATCTCTTATCTTAAGCTCTTCCTACCCTATTCATCGCAGCTAAAAAGCCTTTGAAAATGAAATGAATTAAATGAACCTGCTCTGCAATCTGATCCAGACGAGGCTGCATTAAAAATTCTCCTTGATATAATCTATGGCCTTTGCAATACGTTTATAATTCAACTGATCTTTTGTTTCCACATCCATAGTTTTATTATACAAATATCATACTTTCTTACTCCATCAAAAAATTCAGTCAACACCTTACTTTGGCTTAAAATTACAGACAATTTAATATGAATAGCGTAAACATAACAAATACAGAAATTCTTTCAGACAACTGGTACACCTTAAGAAAAATAAGCTTTGAAATAACAGGAACTGATGGTGTAAAATCAATACAGGAACGAGAAGCATACGACAGGGGAAATGGTGCGACGATATTGCTTTATAACAAAATACAAAAAACTATTGTGCTCACTCGACAATTCAGGATGCCTACTTTTGTTAATGGCAATGAAACCGGTTACCTAATTGAATGCTGCGCTGGTTTACTCGACAAAGACAATCCAGAGGATTGTATCAAAAAGGAAACTGAAGAAGAAACAGGATTTAGAATAAGTACAGTGGAAAAAATATTTGAAGCCTATATGTCTCCAGGTTCAGTAACTGAACTAGTCTACTTCTTTGTAGCCGAGTATTCAAATGAAATGAAGGTTAATGAAGGCGGTGGTCTAAAAGAGGAAAATGAGCACATAGAAGTTTTGGAACTTCCTTTTGAAAAAGCGATTGACATGATCAGAATGGGAGAAATCAAAGACGGAAAAACGATCATGTTATTACAATATGCCTCTATCAATAACCTGGTATAGCATTAACAGAACCGCTATTGTCAAGGTCTAAAATGAAATAAAAATTTAAGCCACTCAATAGTAGTGGCTTTTTATGTGCTTATTTCTTTAAAGGCCGCGCCTTTTTGAAATCTATATTTATGGTAACAAAAAAGTTTCGTCAGCTAAAATATTTTAATCATTTTTCATGTGTTTAAAGGCATAATTATTGAGTAATTTCAATACACACAAATAAATACACAAATGAAAAAGTTAATTTTATTAGCAGGCTTGGCAATAACATTGCTAAGCTGCAGAGCAATGTATGGCCATGAAGCCAAATTTACAATGGGCATGTCAGAAACTGAATTCAAAGAAAAAAACAAACCAGATTTTGTTTCAGCAAATGAAGGTGGGAGGACAATTTACCGAACCATGTATGTAGGTACTGGTTATAAATTTTTCTTTTTTAAAGAAGGGAAATTGGTAAGGTATGAAAATGGAACACGCCCTGACGATTACCTATATATGAATTAACAAAACCTTATAAACAAGAAAAGCCTTTCAGTTTCCTGAAGGCTTTCTTTTAAGATTTGGCACCGACCTACTCTCCCACGTGTTACCGCAGTACCATCGGCTCTGGTGGGCTTAACTTCTCTGTTCGGAATGGGAAGAGGTGGACACCACCGATATAGGCACCTAAATATTTTTAAATATCTAGTTATATATCTTTCGATTATTTTCACTAAACAAATGACATATTATTGAAAGAAGTTAAGTTTTGAAGAACAAACAACAGTGTTCTGCTCTTGAAAGCTTCGGATGATTAGTATTACTCGACTTTGATCTCACAACCTTTACATCTGTAACCTATCAACGTAGTAGTCTGCTACGGTCCTATATGGAATTCTCATCTCGTGGCTAGTTTCGCACTTAGATGCTTTCAGCGCTTATCTATTCCCAGCGTAGCTACTCTGCAATGCCCCTGGCGGAACAACAGATTCACTAGAGGCTAGTCCAACCCGGTCCTCTCGTACTAAGGTCAGCCCCACTCAAAATTCCTACGCCCACAACAGATAGGGACCGAACTGTCTCGCGACGTTCTGAACCCAGCTCGCGTGCCACTTTAATCGGCGAACAGCCGAACCCTTGGGACCTTCTCCAGCCCCAGGATGTGACGAGCCGACATCGAGGTGCCAAACCTCCCCGTCGATATGAGCTCTTGGGGGAGATCAGCCTGTTATCCCCAGCGTACCTTTTATCCTTTGAGCGATGGCCCTTCCATGCAGAACCACCGGATCACTATATCCGTCTTTCGACCCTGCTCGGCTTGTTTGCCTCACAGTCAAGCAAGCTTATGCTATTGCACTCCTCATACGGTTACCAAGCGTATTGAGCTTACCTTTGAAAGCCTCCGTTACCTTTTTGGAGGCGACCACCCCAGTCAAACTACCCATCAAACAATGTCCTTAGCTGAGCCAAGTTAGACACCGAATACAGAAAGGGTGGTATTTCAACGTTGACTCCACAACACCTGGCGATGCCGCTTCATAGTCTCCCACCTATCCTACACATCCTGTATCCAATGTCAATGTTAAATTGTAGTGAAGGTGCATGGGGTCTTTCCGTCCCGTTGCGGGTACCCGGCGTCTTCACCGGGACCACAATTTCACCGAGCTCATGGCTGAGACAGCGCCCAGATCGTTACACCATTCGTGCAGGTCGGAACTTACCCGACAAGGAATTTCGCTACCTTAGGACCGTTATAGTTACGGCCGCCGTTTACTGGGGCTTCGATTCAATGCTTCTCATTGCTGATGACATCCCCTCTTAACCTTCCAGCACCGGGCAGGTGTCAGGCCTTATACTTCATCTTTCGATTTTGCAAAGCCATGTGTTTTTGTTAAACAGTCGCCTGGGCCTTTTCACTGCGGCTGATATTGCTACCAGCGCCCCTTCTCCCGAAGTTACAGGGCCATTTTGCCGAGTTCCTTAGCCATGATTCACTCGAGCGCCTTAGAATTCTCTTCCCGGATACCTGTGTCGGTTTGCGGTACGGGTTTTTATAACCTGAAGCTTAGCGGTTTTTCTTGGAAGTCTGATTACCTGCACTATCCACGCCCCCGAAGGTTTGCGGTACTATCAGCCTTCAGCTAGACCGGCGGATTTGCCTACCAGTCCATTACCTACAGCCTTCAACGATCTATTCCGTCAGATCGCGGCAGTGTCACTACTCCGTCCCCACATCGCAGTTATAAAAAGTACGGAAATATTAATCCGTTGTCCATCGAATATCCCCTTCGGGTTCTCCTTAGGCCCCGACTAACCCTGATCCGATTAGCGTTGATCAGGAAACCTTATCCTTTCGGCGGGCAGGTTTCTCGCCTGCCTTATCGTTACTTATGCCTACATTTGCTTTTCCAGAAGCTCCAGCAAAACTTACGTCATACCTTCGCTGCCGCTGGAATGCTCCCCTACCGTAATATTAATATTACCCATAGCTTCGGTGTACAATTTTATGCCCGTTTATTATCCATGCCCGATCGCTCGACTAGTGAGCTGTTACGCACTCTTTAAATGAATGGCTGCTTCCAAGCCAACATCCTAGCTGTCTATGCAATCGGACCTCGTTAGTTCAACTTAACTGTAACTTGGGGACCTTAGCTGATGGTCTGGGTTCTTTCCCTCTCGGCGCGTGACCTTAGCACCCCGCGCCTCACTGCCGTGTATATTAAATAGCATTCGGAGTTTGTCTGGATTTGGTAGGATTTGACTCCCCCGCACCCAATCAGTAGCTCTACCTCTATTTAACTCTACCACGACGCTGTTCCTAAAAACATTTCGGGGAGTACGAGCTATTTCCCAGTTTGATTAGCCTTTCACCCCTACCCACAGATCATCCGGAAACTTTTCAACGTTTATCGGTTCGGTCCTCCAGTACGTGTTACCGCACCTTCAACCTGTCCATGGGTAGATCACAAGGTTTCGCGTCTACCTCCCCTGACTATACGCCCTATTCAGACTCGCTTTCGCTTCGGATCCGTGTCTGAAACACTTAACCTTGCCAGAGAAGAGTAACTCGTAGGCTCATTATGCAAAAGGCACGCCGTCACGCCACCTGGACGCTCCGACCGCTTGTAAGCACACAGTTTCAGGTTCTATTTCACTCCCCTGTTCGGGGTTCTTTTCACCTTTCCCTCACGGTACTGGTTCACTATCGGTCTCTCAGGAGTATTTAGCCTTACCGGATGGTGCCGGCTGATTCCCACAAGGCGTCTCCGACCTCGCGGTACTCAGGATACTACTAGACTAATGGTACTTACGTGTACGAGGCTTTCACTCTATATTGCCAGGCTTCCCATCCTGTTCCACTTCATTGCATTATAATCATATCGTAGTCCTACAACCCCAGTCATGCCGTAACATTACTGGTTTGGGCTCTTTCCCTTTCGCTCGCCACTACTCAGGAAATCATTATTATTTTCTCTTCCTCTGCTTACTTAGATGTTTCAGTTCGGCAGGTTTGCGTATTATATACGACTAGTCTTCAACTAGCCAGGTTTCCCCATTCAGAAATCTCCGGATCAATTCATATTTGCTAATCCCCGAAGCTTATCGCAGCTTATCACGTCTTTCATCGCCTCTGAGAGCCAAGGCATCCCCTGTGTGCTCTTAATTACTTTCTTCTCTCCATACCCTTTTGCGCATATGGAAATGCTTTTTTGATTGTCATTTGACCTTCTTCAGATCAAGGATCAAAGAGCAAGAATGAAGGATAAAAACCGAAGTCTTTATTCCTGGATCTTTCATCTTTTATCCAATTAATAATCTGTTCCAATCAAACAACGTCTCTATTGTTGTTTGCTCTTCTTTTTTAACTTCTTCCAATATGTCAAAGAACTTTTCTATCCCGGGTCACTTTCCTTTTGGGTTGGTTTCCTATTTACGTGCCTTTTGTATTAGGCACCGGTGATGGTGGAGAATAACGGAGTCGAACCGTTGACCTCCTGCGTGCAAGGCAGGCGCTCTAGCCAGCTGAGCTAATCCCCCATTAAGATTCAATCTTATGTAGTCCCGAGCAGATTTGAACTGCTGACCCCTACATTATCAGTGTAGTGCTCTAACCAAACTGAGCTACGGGACTAGATGTCTATACTGCAGTATGGAGCACTAAACGATGCTTCATCCTATGGGTTTTTCTTTTTTGAGATCTTATCGTCATTTATATCATTCAGCGTAGCGAGTAGTCAAAACTACTCCAGAAAGGAGGTATTCCAGCCGCACCTTCCGGTACGGCTACCTTGTTACGACTTAGCCCCAGTTATCGGTTTTACCCTAGGACGCTCCTTGCGGTTACATACTTTAGGTACCCCCAACTTCCATGGCTTGACGGGCGGTGTGTACAAGGCCCGGGAACGTATTCACCGCGTCATTGCTGATACGCGATTACTAGCGAATCCAACTTCAAGAGGTCGAGTTGCAGACCTCTATCCGAACTGTGAATGGCTTTTTGAGATTCGCTTGCTGTTACCAGCTTGCTGCCCTCTGTACCATCCATTGTAGCACGTGTGTAGCCCCGGACGTAAGGGCCATGATGACTTGACGTCGTCCCCTCCTTCCTCTCTGTTTGCACAGGCAGTCTGTTTAGAGTCCCCACCTTAACGTGCTGGCAACTAAACATAGGGGTTGCGCTCGTTGCGGGACTTAACCCAACACCTCACGGCACGAGCTGACGACAGCCATGCAGCACCTAGTTTCGTGTGATTGCTCACTCATCTATCTCTAAATGATTCACTAACTTTCAAGCCCGGGTAAGGTTCCTCGCGTATCATCGAATTAAACCACATGCTCCTCCGCTTGTGCGGGCCCCCGTCAATTCCTTTGAGTTTCACCCTTGCGGGCGTACTCCCCAGGTGGAATACTTAACGCTTTCGCTTAGCCGCTAACTGTATATCGCTAACAGCGAGTATTCATCGTTTAGGGCGTGGACTACCAGGGTATCTAATCCTGTTTGATCCCCACGCTTTCGTGCCTCAGCGTCAATCACACCATAGTAAGCTGCCTTCGCAATCGGTGTTCTGTGACATATCTATGCATTTCACCGCTACTTGTCACATTCCGCCTACCTCTAGTGTATTCAAGCTCATCAGTATCAAGGGCACTGCGATGGTTGAGCCACCGTCTTTCACCCCTGACTTAATAAGCCGCCTACGCACCCTTTAAACCCAATAAATCCGGATAACGCTTGGATCCTCCGTATTACCGCGGCTGCTGGCACGGAGTTAGCCGATCCTTATTCCTTCGGTACATTCAGCTTATTACACGTAATAAGGTTTATTCCCGAATAAAAGCAGTTTACGACCCAGAGGGCTGTCTTCCTGCACGCGGCATGGCTGGTTCAGAGTTCCCTCCATTGACCAATATTCCTTACTGCTGCCTCCCGTAGGAGTCTGGTCCGTGTCTCAGTACCAGTGTGGGGGGCCATCCTCTCAGATCCCCTAGTCATCGTCGCCTTGGTGGGCCGTTACCCCGCCAACTAGCTAATGACACGCATGCCCATCTTAATCCTATAAATATTTGATCATTACACAATGCTGTGCTGTGATTTTATGCGGTGTTAATCCGAATTTCTTCGGGCTATCCCCCTGATTAAGGTAGGTTGCATACGCGTTACGCACCCGTGCGCCACTTTCATAAGGAGCAAGCTCCTTAATCTCGTTCGACTTGCATGTATTAGGCCTGCCGCTAGCGTTCATCCTGAGCCAGGATCAAACTCTCCATTGTAAAATGTTTTGTTTGAACACTGACCATTCTTAACTTGTATTAACAATAGTCTTATTCTAATTATATATTGTCTAGTTAGATTCTGACTTGAAAAAATAGCTTCGGTTTCATGTACTTTGAAATCGTACTATCTTACCTCGCTACGCTTTATAAATGACATCTCTTTAATGAACTTCTCGAATCGCCTCGCGGGTCTTCTTTATATTTCTTCGTTTCCTATTCTCTGTTTCGTCCTGGTCTTAATGTTCCTGGTTTCAGTTTCAAATCTTCAACGTTTCAATCTTTTTTATTTCGTTATCAAACTCCGTTTGAAAACTCCCGTTCTGTTTGGGATTGCAAAGGTAGAAATCTTTTTAGTATTGTCAAGCTTTTTATTAAAACTTTTTTTCTTTTATTTTTTCATTGCTTTTAAACAACGTTAAAGAAATACCAATCTCTACTTTCAGCTCCTCAAATCAACCTTCTTCTTTATCCTTCTCACTGTTTCCATTCCTCCGAAGCGGGTTGCAAAAGTAGGAAAATTATGCCGTTTTACAAACCTATAGCAAATATTATCACGCTTTATTCTCTAACTACCTACAACACAACCAGAAAAACTACATAGCGTTTTTTAAGGCAACATCAAGGACGTAGAATGACAACACGAGCAGATATACACAGTAGTATATGGGCTCGGGGAGCATGAGTTATTGCCGGTATAGCTATATAGCTATGCCTGGTGACATGATTTGTATGGCTTAAGACTAATAGGTACATCCTAGGCACCTTCTAGGTACCTCATAGGTACATTATAGGTGTCAACACCTACAAGGTAGGCCTAAAGTACCTGTAAGATGCGACTGATCGACCTTGTAGTATTAAACCCTACCATAATCAACCATAGGTAAAGAGCCCAACCTAAGCTCACAGTAACTCCGCCTTCCTTATGCAATTAGAGCGCGGTGAGTCCGCCTTTTTCCAGTAAAAAGGCGGACTCACCGCGGACTCATGGCGGACTCACTGCGGATTTACACTAAGCGCATATTGACACTCATCTAGTCAAGTAGTATTATGTAGAACGTTGTCTTATCCTTGTATAGATTCTATGTCTTGTCCCTAGTTATAGGGATAACTTAATAATTGCACTAAGCCTCCGAATTTCTTACCCCACAAAAAAAGCCCTTACAATATTACTATCATAAGGGCTATCTATAATTAAATTCTATAATTACGCTAAATAACGCTATTAAAACAAAAGATCAATACTGCCCAGTAGACAGTAATACCAACGTACAAGCCTCTACAGGCTCAATCTCATTAGCCACTAACAAGCTTTCCAATTCAACATTTTCCGTTCCAGGATTAAAAACAACCCTTTTAGGCTTCGTTTGTAATATGTAATCGTAGTACTGATCTTGTAAATGCGGACCTATATATAAGGTTACAGTATCAATATCATGATGGATGACGCCCGGCTTTTCAATTTCAACACCAGCAACCTCCCCTTTCTTTATTCCTACATTAACAATATCATGACCTTTAGCAGTAAGCATATGGGCTGCACGATAAGCATAGCGTTCAGGATTTGGGCTTGCACCTATAATTAAAGTCTTCTTCACTATTTTGGTTTTATGGTTTCACAATTACATCTACTATTTTAAGACAATACAACTCTACTCCTTCTTTATAACAATGGCCATTAAAATCTGTTTGAGTTAGATCACCTTTAAAACCGCATTGGCGCAGTTTACCCCGTCAATAGCGGCAGAAACAATCCCACCGGCATAGCCAGCCCCTTCTGCACAAGGAAATAACCCTGAAACCTGCGGATGTTGAAACGTTTCCCTATCCCTCGGAATGCGTACCGGGGATGAGCTTCGACTTTCTACACCTACAAGAATAGCTTCATTGGTATAATACCCTTTCATCTTTCTCCCAAAAACTGGCAATGCACTTTTTAAGCTCGAAGCCACAAAATCAGGAAGCGTATCTTTAAGTGTTACACTCTTTGTTCCGGGCAGATAAGAATTTTTAGGCAAATCGTTAGAAACTCTCCCCTCGACAAAGTCGACCATCCGTTGCGCAGGGGCAACCAGATTACCGCCACCCAATTGAAAAGCCCTCCGTTCTATTTCCGCTTGAAAATGCATCATTCTTAAAGGGTCATTACCTTTTACATCTTCCAATGTGATTTGGACCACAGTTCCAGAATTTGCATATGGGTTATTCCTTTTAGAGGGTGACCATCCATTTACTACGATTTCATTTTCATAGGTAGCACAAGGCGCTATAATCCCCCCCGGGCACATGCAAAAAGAAAATACCCCTCTGCTACCGACCTGCTCTACCAAACTGTAATAAGCAGGTGGCAAAAATTCACTTCGAACATCACAATGGTATTGGGCTGCATCAACAATAGCTTGTGGATGCTCAATTCTTACCCCTAAAGCAAAAGGTTTTGCTTCTATAAGAATACCTTTATCATGCAACAATTCGTAAATATCGCGTGCCGAATGACCGGTAGCTAAAATGACTGCATCCGCCGACAAGCTATGATCGCCATTAATCACTACACCTTTAACTTTTCCAAAATCGACCTGAATATCGGTCACTTTCTGATCAAAACGTACTTCGCCACCTGCATTCAATATGGTTTCCCTGATTGCGGTTATAATCTGAGGTAGCTTATTGGTACCGATATGTGGTCGGGCATCAATTAAAATATCGTCTGTTGCACCATGCTGCACAAAAGTTTGTAATACTTTATTGATGTCACCACGCTTATTGGATCTCGTATAAAGCTTCCCATCGGAATAGGTTCCTGCCCCCCCTTCACCGTAGCAATAGTTAGATTCGGTGTTTACTATCCCTTCTTTGTTAATCGCGGCAAGATCTCTTCTTCGTTGTTTTACATCCTTACCACGCTCTAAAACAATAGGTTTAAGGCCATTTTCTATACACTGCAGCGCAGCAAACAATCCAGCGGGCCCTGCTCCTACAATAATTACAGGTTTAGCATTACTGACATTTTGATAGTTTATCGTAAAAACATCTGCCAATGGCATCTCGTCGATAAATACGCTTACCTGTAACCGATAAATTACTTTTCTTGATCGGGCATCAATAGAACGCTTCAGGATCTTGTATCCTTTAATGCGTATTACATCTATTTTTAAGGTAGTTGAGAGTTTATTTTTAAGTATAGTTTCCGACTCCATTTCCTCTGGAGCCATGGTGATTTCAATGTCTTTTTGCATAATTGTTGTCAGGTTTTTATCCCGAACTGTAACAAAGGTACGGAAATTGAGTTCTAATGTGTAAATTAACGCTTATTAACGAGAAGCCTTTTTAGGCTTGCAACAACTAAAATCAAAAAAAAACGAAAGAAAATGAAAAGAACAGTATTGACAATAGTAGGCCTCTTAGCCTTGGTTGTAACCATGAGTGGATGCGGTTACAATAGTATGGTTAAACTTGATGAAGATGTAAAAGCAAAATGGAATCAAGTGGAAACCCAGTATCAACGCCGTTCGGATTTAATCCCTAATTTGGTGAACACCGTTAAAGGTGCCGCAAAATTTGAGCAGTCAACCTTAACTCAGGTAACTGAGGCCAGAGCAAAAGCTACTCAAGTTACTATTGACCCAAACAAATTAACACCAGAAAATATCGAGAAATTCCAGGCTGCACAAGGCCAGGTTAGTCAGGCTTTAAGCCGCTTATTAATGGTTACAGAAAATTATCCTCAATTAAAGGCTACAGAACAATTTAAAGATGTTTCTGCCGAGTTGGCTGGCACAGAGAACAGAATCGCTGTTGCGCGTAAAGATTTTAATGAATCGGTACAGACATATAACACAAAAATAAGATCTTTCCCTACTAATCTTACCGCAGGCATGTTCGGCTTTAAAGAGAAAGCCGGTTTCAAAGCTGAAGCTGGAGCTGAAAAAGCACCAAAAGTAGAATTCTAATATAAAGTATCAACTTTTAAGGGGTAATGCCTGTTTAATTATCAAAACATGCATTACCCTTATTCATATCAAGTAATCCTATCATGGGCATATTTACAGAACAAGACCAGGAGCTTATTGCAAATGCAATTTCAGAGGCTGAAAAAGCTACTTCTGGCGAAATAAGAATAGCCGTAGATAAACATTGCAGCGGCAGTGCTTTTGAAAAAGCTACCAGCTATTTTTCAAAGCTAGGCATGGATAAAACAGCTAAACATAATGGGGTGTTGATCTATCTTGCTTATGAAGACCATAAATTTGCAGTAATTGGTGATAGCGGCATTCACAAGGTTGTACCTCCTGATTTTTGGGAGACTACGCAAACAGCAATGAAAGCTCATTTTTCAGGCGGCAATATTGTACAGGGAATTATAGCCGGCATTATGCTGGCAGGAGAGAAATTGGCTTTATACTTCCCTTTTGAGGGAGATGACATCAACGAACTGCCAAATGATATTATTTTTATGGATCAATACAAAAAACATTAGGCGATGAAAAAATCACTCGTAGCCTTATTACTGATCATTCTTTCTGCAACAGGTTTTGCTCAGGATTTCCCTGCAAAACCCAACACGCTGGTTAATGATTATACAGGAACACTTTCGGCAGACCAAATACAGCAACTAGAACGAAAACTAGTTACTTTTGATGATTCGACATCTATACAGGTTGCTATTGCTGTACTAAAATCTGTTGGTGAATACGACATCAATGATTATGCGTTTCAACTGGGTAGAAAATGGGGTGTCGGTACCAAAGGTAAAGACAATGGTGTAATGATTGTTGTGGCACTGGGCGACAGAAAGATTGCTATACAAACCGGATATGGTGTTGAAGGTGTATTGCCGGATATGTACACCAGGCGGATCATCGACAACGACATCAAACCTTATTTTAAAGAAGGCGATTATTACAAGGGGCTGGATGCAGGAACAAATGCCATTATTGCTTATACGAAGGGCGAATATAAGAATGACAAACCTAAAGCTGCGAAAGAAGGTCGTGGTGGATCCGGAATTCTTATCGTCATTATTATTGTCGTAATAGTCATCGTCATGTTGAGAAGAGGCGGTGGAAGCGGTGGCGGAGGCCAGGTTATCGGTGGACGTGGTGTTGCTGATGCCCTTTTCTGGAGCATGTTGCTAGGCGGCGGAAGAGGTTCCGGCGGTGGTGGCGGCTGGGGCGGAGGAAGCAGCGGTGGCGGCGGAGGTTTTGGTGGCTTCGGCGGTGGTAGTTTTGGTGGCGGAGGCAGCAGCGGAAGCTGGTAATTTAGACTTTAAATGGAGATATTGAAATGGAAAAAGCTTTCATCAAAATACCTGGTGAAAGAAAAATGGGCAACACTTAGGGTGGATACCTGCAAATTGCAAGACGGAAGTATAAAGGACGATTATTATGTACTGGAATATCCGAACTGGGTAAATGCAATTGCGCTTACTGAAGACAACAAACTAATCATGGTACGTCAGTACCGTCACGCGGCTGATATTATTTCGCTGGAAATACCAGGTGGAGTGATTGATGGTGATGAGTTACCTGAATATGCCATTAGAAGAGAGTTACTCGAAGAGACCGGCTATTCTTTTAAAAGCGCAGAACTGATTGCAACGCTTCATCCTAATCCGGCTACTGCAAATAATGTAACTTACACTTACCTATTAAAGGGCGGTACAAAAACTCATGAGCAACATTTAGATGAACATGAGATCCTAAATGTAGAAGAATATACCATTGCAGAGATCAAACAGCTACTTGCTACCAATAAAATAGATCAGGCCCTACATTGTGCGGCTCTATTTTATGGATTGATGAAACTGGAAGAAAATTAAACAACCATTTTATACCAAAAAAGGCTTGTAAGTTTTGCTTACAAGCCTTTTTTGGTATAATGAGCAGGACTAGCTCATTTTTAATTTCTTCTGGATATCATGCACGTAACCTTTAAATTTTTTATCAGTATCTATAAGATCTTCTACCGTTTGGCAGGCATAGATTACTGTCGAGTGGTCCCTTCCACCAAAAAAAGCACCAATTGTTTTTAGGGATGACTTGGTATGGCTTTTGGATAGGTACATTGAAATCTGACGTGCCTGTACAATTTCCCGCTTACGTGTTTGAGATTTAACCATATCCACAGGTACCTCAAAATATTCACATACCAACTTCTGTATATACTCCATAGAAATCTCTTTTGAAGTATTTTTGATAAAATTCTTTAACATCTGCTTGGCCAATGCAAGGTCTATGTCTTTTTTGTTTAACGTTGATTGTGCCAGTAAGGATACCATAGCTCCTTCGAGCTCACGAACATTGTTATCTATATTATGAGCAACATATTCTACTACTTCTGCCGGTAGCTCAATTCCATCGGCATACATCTTCTTGCGAAGAATAGCAATTCTGGTCTCCAGATCTGGCACCTGCAAATCTGCAGAAAGCCCCCATTTAAACCTACTCAATAATCGCTCTTCTAAACCTGCCAAATCCTTTGGCGCTTTATCAGAAGATAGAATGACCTGCTTGCCAGATTGATGTAAGTGATTGAAAATATGGAAAAATATATCCTGTGTTTTCTCTTTACCTGCAAAGTTGTGCACATCATCCATAATGATCACATCCATTGCCTGGTAAAAATTAACAAAATCGTTGATGGTGTTATTCTTTAATGAGTCAACAAACTGCTGGCAAAACTTCTCGCAGGAAACATAAATCACCAGCTTATCGGGCATATTATGCTTAATCTCATTACCTATAGCCTGAGCAAGATGCGTTTTACCCAAGCCTACACCTCCATAAATCATCAAAGGATTAAATGATGTACCTCCTGGTTTTGCGGCTACTGCATACCCTGCAGAGCGCGCCAGACGATTACAATCTCCTTCTATATAATTTTCAAAAGTATAATTGGAATTCAGCTGAGGATCTACATTCAGTTTTTTTAAGCCAGGTATAATGAAAGGATTTTTAATGTCTTTATTTATCGAGACAGGAATAGGCATAGATTGCTTTTTAGCTTCAGCACCATTTCCATTACTCGGCATGTTGGTCGTGTAAGGAGATCCGCTATTGGAAGACTTATCTACAACGATATTATACTCCAGTCTGCCTTCTTCACCCAACTGCTTTTTAACAGTTTTTCTAAGCAGACCAACATAGTGTTCTTCTAACCATTCGTAAAAGAATAAACTTGGCACTTGTATCGTCAAAACTTTACCATCCAACTTCAGTGCAGATATTGGTTCGAACCAGGTTTTAAAACTTTGGGTCGGAATATTATCTTTTATGATTTGGAGACAGTCCTTCCATACTTGGGTACAAGTTTTTTCCATTGTCATACTTATAGTTTCTTGGTTTATACTGACGATAAGAGCATATCAGGTGAGCTCGTTCGTGAGATCGAATATTCAAAAAATTATCAACAAAAAAAACTTAATTTTCATTTATTTGGTAAGTACTTATAAAGCAATATCATATCATAGTTAACCTCAATTTTTTATGTGGATAACTATTTATTAACATGAGAATCAGTATTCTCCGAAAACATTACGCATTACATCTGCAACTTCTCCAAGTGTGGCATAAGCCTCAACCGCCGCCAGAATAAATGGCATTAGATTATCGGTGCTTTTAGCTGCATTTGCCAGGTCTTTCAGTGCTTTTTCTACCGCTTTATTATCCCGTGCAGCTTTAAGTTTATTTAACTTTTCTGTTTGGATCGTCCTGATGGATTCATCAATCGTAAATACATCATTTATACTTTCCTTTTCCTGGATAAATTTATTTACTCCGACAATGATCCTGCTGCCCTGTTCAACTTCTACTTGGTATTGATAAGCAGCGTCAGCAATTTCATTTTGAATGTAACCATTTTCGATTGCATTAACTGATCCGCCCATAGCATCAATCTTATCAATGTATAAATGAGCGGCAGCTTCAATTTCATCAGTAAGTGCTTCCACAAAATAAGAACCGGCCAAAGGATCAACCGTGTCCGTCACCCCACTTTCGAAGGCAATAACCTGTTGTGTTCGTAAAGCAATTTTTGCAGCTGCTTCTGTAGGTAAAGAAAGTGCCTCATCATAGCCATTGGTATGCAGAGATTGAGTCCCACCCAACACCGCTGCCATTGCCTGATTGGTAACTCTTATCACATTATTAAGCGGTTGTTGTGCGGTTAATGTCGACCCACCCGTTTGCGTATGGAACCGGAGCATCTGTGCCTTTTCGTCTGTAGCGCCAAGTTCTTTTGTAATTTTCGCCCACATTCTTCTTGCTGCACGGAACTTTGCGATCTCCTCAAAGAAATTATTATGGCAGTTAAAGAAGAAGGATAAACGCTTGGCAAAAACATTGATATCCAAGCCCTTTTCAAGGGCCGCATTTAAATAAGCTTTTCCATTTGCCAGGGTAAAGGCTAGCTCCTGTACAGCTGTGGATCCGGCCTCTCGTATATGATAACCTGAAATAGAAATCGTGTTCCACTTAGGCACCTCTTTACTGCAATATTCAAAAATATCGGTAATAATCCGCATTGAAGGTTTAGGCGGATAGATATATGTACCCCTTGCTGCATATTCCTTTAAAATATCATTTTGTATTGTACCGGAAATTTGTTTGATATCAGCACCTTGTTTTTTAGCCAATGCAATATACATCGCTAGTAAAATGGAGGCAGTAGCATTAATTGTCATTGAAGTAGTAATCTTCTGAAGTTCGATCCCATCAAACAATATTTCAATATCCTTTAATGAGTCAATAGCTACACCAACTTTCCCAACCTCTCCTTCTGCCATTTCATGATCCGAATCGTAACCAATTTGGGTAGGCAGATCGAAGGCTACCGAAAGCCCCATAGTTCCCTGCTTTAGCAAGTAGTGATAGCGTTTATTTGATTCTTCAGCAGTGGAGAAGCCGGCATATTGCCGCATAGTCCATAGCCGGCCACGATACATATCTTTTTGGATACCTCTTGTATATGGGAACTCACCTGGCGCCTCAAGCGGAGCACTTGTTTTGGTGTAGACTTCTTTTATTTCTATACCGGATGTGGTAGTAAATTTTTTATTGCTCATAACTAAAACAACTGATGAATATCTTTCTTAATCAAATCCAACGTCAAATCATAAGGATTGTTTTCAATCCCCGCCATGTGTTGTAAAACCTTCCTGCTCAAATCAACGCCTGTAGCATCTGCGGGCAAACTTTTCGCTCCATTGTTCACCATGGCTATGGTATCATCTTTAAGCTTTTTTACCACATCCCAGGTTGGCGTACTGATGTACAATTGTTGGGTAATGTTATGCTGGTATTCTGATTTGATTTCGTTTAATACAGCTGCCTGAAGCTCAGTAAGTGTTATACCTTGTTGATGCAGTCTGATAAAAAGATTAGCGGGGTTTATCCGTTCTATAAAAATAGTTAAACGCTCATAGGCCTGTAAACGTAGCGATAATAAAGGGCTCTCCTTCTCCTTTTTCTGATCGGAAAATCTCAATCTAAAATAAGTACTAATGTCGTCCTTTATTAAATAATATCCAGCCGAAACCGTAGCCACACCTCCTATTACCAATACTGCTGCTTCGGTTATAATTTTCTGCAAGTCCATTTTATTTTGTTTAAATACCGTAATAATTAGTGGTAGTCCCGACAAAAATGTACATTTTGATTTATATTTGCTCTATTAATAGATTTTTAACGGTTGATAAATAACATGAGTAATACAGTAGATACCGCATTTGCCCCTGTAACCTTTACAGTAACAGCTGTCAAAGAGCTTCTTAAACTAAAAGACCAACAAGAAATTGCCGATGATTTTGGCTTACGTGTTGGTGTTGAAGGTGGTGGCTGTTCTGGAATGAATTATGTTTTGGGTTTTGATCAGAAAAAAGATGGTGATCAGGAATTTATTATTGACGGCATTAAGGTTTTTATGCATAAAGCGCATCAAATGTACCTGATGGGCATGCAGGTTGACTGGCAAGATGGTTTAAATTCAAGAGGTTTCACTTTTAGCAATCCGAATGCAGCTAGTACTTGTGGTTGTGGAACCAGTTTTTCAGTATAAATGAACTTATCATTTGTAACATTATAGTAAGTCCTGTTGTCTTAACAACAGGACTTTTATTTTAGCACCTAAATTTATCTGCCTGTAATGACCTATACTGAGAACGTAAAATTAGCCCTGCAATCCATCACCGGCAACCGGTTGCGCACCATGCTTACAGCATTGATCATTGCAATTGGTCTATCTGCCCTGGTGGGCATTTTAACTACACTTGATGCGGTTAAAAAGAGCATGACAGAAGCTTTTTCCAGTATGGGTGCAAATTCCTTTAATATCAGGAACCGTGGTACAGGCATCAGGATTGGAGGTTCCCGGCAAAGACAAAAACCGTTTAAATCCATCCGGTATGAGGATGCTTTAGCCTTTAAAGAAAAATTAAATACACCTGCCAAAGTAGCCATAAGTGTTGTTGCAACCAGAGGTGCTACGGTTAAATATGGCACGGAAAAAACAAATCCGAACATCAGCATACAGGGCGTAGATGAGAATGGCCTGGGTTCGCAAGGCCTTGAACTGGCGTTGGGTAGAAATTTCAATTTAGCAGAAACTCAGTCCGGAACTAACATCTGTATTATTGGAAGTGAGGTCAGTGAAAAATTATTTAAAAAACAAGACCCTTTGGATAAGATTATTAACGTAGGTAATAGCCGGTTAAAAGTAGTTGGAGTACTCGTTTCCAAAGGTCAGAGCATGGGCTTTAGTGGTGATCGTGCTGTATATGTTCCGCTGTTAAAAGCAAAACTGATTAACTCTACTTCAAACCCTTCCTATACCATAACCGTTATTGTTCCAAACAATGATATTATGGATAATGTGATTGGAGAGGCGACCGCCGTATTTAGAAATATCAGAAAAATCAGAGTTGCAGATGCTAACAATTTCGAAATCACCAAAAGCGATGCTATGGCGCAAACACTATTTGAAAACTTGCGATATATTGTTTGGGGAGGTATAGCCATTGGTATTATTACATTAATGGGCGCTTCAATTGGCCTAATGAACATTATGTTGGTTTCTGTAACAGAAAGAACCCGGGAAATTGGCATCCGCAAAGCCATTGGTGCAAACCCCGCAGTGATACGGAAACAATTTCTAATAGAAGCCGTTATCATCTGTCTGATGGGAGGAGCTTTTGGGATATTTCTAGGTATAGCCCTGGGAAATCTGATCTCTCTGGGCATGGGGGGATCATTCATTATTCCATGGGAGTGGATTTTTGGAGGCTTTGCAGTATGTGTTCTGGTAGGTATAATTTCAGGGTATTACCCTGCAAAAAAAGCCTCTAAACTGGATCCAGTAGAGGCTTTAAGATATGAATAACTTGCTTAATTATCTTCCGTGGTATTGCGTATCATAATAGGCTTGATAGTTTCCTGAAGTAACATTGTTTAGCCATTCTTCATTTTCAAGATACCAATCTACTGTTCTTTCTAATCCTTCCTCAAATTGTAAGCTTGGCACCCAGTTCAGGTTTTCCTGCAGCTTGGCAGAATCTATTGCATAACGCAGATCATGCCCTGCCCTATCGGTTACAAAAGTGATCAGCTTAGCTGATGTACCTGCTTCACGATTTAACTTTTTGTCCATAATCTTGCATAACAAATGGATTAAGTCAATGTTCTTCCATTCATTATGTCCCCCAATATTATATGTTTCGCCTGTTTTAGCCTGGTGAAAAATCACATCAATAGCTCTTGCATGATCCTCTACCCAAAGCCAATCGCGCACGTTCTCCCCTTTTCCATAAACAGGTACAGGCTGACCATTTTTGATATTGTTAATGGCTAACGGAATTAACTTCTCCGGAAAGTGGTGAGAACCATAATTATTGGAACAATTAGAAATCACTACATTCAAACCATAAGTATCATGATATGCCCTAACAAAATGATCAGATGAAGCTTTGGATGCTGAATATGGACTATGCGGGTCGTAAGCAGTTGTTTCAGTAAACATTCCTGTATCGCCTAATGCACCATAAACCTCATCGGTAGAAACATGATAAAAACGTTTACCTGAATAATCCTCTTTCCAATACTCCCGGGCAGCGTTCAGTAAATTTACAGTACCAATAACATTCGTCATTACAAATGCTGTAGGGTCTGCGATTGATCTATCTACATGAGATTCAGCGGCCAAATGGATCACTGCATCGAATTGCTCTTTCTGAAACAGGTTATTGATCTCTACTGCATTGGTAATGTCGGCTTTAATAAATCTATAATTAGGTTTATTTTCTACATCAGTAAGATTAGCCAGGTTACCCGCATAGGTTAATTTATCAAGATTTACAATTTCATATTGAGGATAATTGTTTACAAATCTTCGTACCACATGAGATCCGATAAAACCTGCACCACCTGTTACTAATATTTTTTTCATCTATATATAATGTTACTTTCTATAAGTTATTACTACAATTCTGTTGGCAAGCCCAGTGTTTTTGCAATTGCTGCCGTTTTATTGTTATATATTTTATTTAATAAAATATTCAAAGATGCTTTAAGGTCAAATTGTAAATCCTCATGCATTTTATCATATTTATTTAAAACTGAAATTGTTGTTTTTACAAAATAAACGGTCAGCTTCTCATTAAATTTATAAAGGGAAGAAAAAACGCTTTCATCAAATTCAACAGGGATTTGGTTTAACAAGTGAATCCGGAGTTCCATTTCGCTGTTCAAATCCTTTGTCACTTTAAAATGATGGTTAATACTCCCGTTTAATTTTCGCATTTTAAGCAAGGTATCCTTTGAGTTCAACTTTCTAGCAGTCATTAAATCTGCAATACCTTCATCAATGCTATGCAATAAGTGCTGCTGCCGGCGTACAAGATCTTCCTCATCTTCCAGTAATTTAAAATGAAGATGCTCGGTTAAAACCTTATCCTTAGCAATCAGCCTGAGCAACAGCTTATCCTTTTCCTTTTCAGGAAGAGATTTTATCTCTAGTTTCAGCTCCTTGTGCTCACTTAACAGCATCTAAAAGGGATTATCCTGTAAGTATTTTTCCCATTTCCAGGCTGATGACATCATCTCATTCAAGTCCAATTCCGCTTTCCAGCCCAGATCTCTGGTTGATTTTGTGACATCACCCCAAACCTTTTCAATATCACCTTCTCTTCTTGGTCCAATTGCATAATTTAATTTTACCCCAGTTGAAGATTCGAATGCATCAATGATCTGCAACACTGAAGAACCTTTACCTGTTCCAAGGTTAAACACCTCATAATTGGTCTTGGCTTTATTGCTTTCCAACCGTTTAATTGCAGCAACATGAGCCTTTGCCAAATCCACTACGTGAATATAGTCTCTGATAGCGCTACCGTCAGGGGTATCATAATCATTACCATACACAGTAATTGGCCCACGCTTACCTATTGCAGATTGTGTAATAAAAGGCACAAGATTTTGAGGAACACCAATTGGCAATTCGCCAATTAAAGCACTATGATGTGCTCCTACTGGATTAAAATAGCGCAGAGATGTTACTTTAAGTTGAGGAGTCACCGCACAGGTTTCCTGCAAAATTTCTTCTGCAATTTGTTTGGTATTTCCGTAAGGAGATTCTGCTTTTTTTGTCGGCGCATCTTCAGTTACCGGCAAAACATCAGGTTGTCCATAAACTGTGCAGGAAGAAGAAAATACCAGATTTATCTTGCTGTTAAATGCATTGATCAAATTGATCAGCGAATAAAAATTATTTCTGTAATATTTTAGCGGCTGTTGAACGGACTCACCAACAGCTTTAAATGCTGCAAAATGAATTACTCCGGTAATATCGCTGTGTTGTAAAACAAAGTCCTTTACTTTAGGCTCATCGCATAAATCCAACTGCACAAATTCAGGTCTGCTTCCTGTAATTGCTTCTATTTGCTGAAGTATTTTAGGATTTGAATTAGAAAAATCATCCACAATAATAACCTCATAGCCTGCATTATGTAGTTCTACTACAGTATGCGAGCCAATAAAACCGGTTCCTCCGGTTACTAATATTTTAGACATTTCTTAATTAACGGTTATATCCTGTAAAATCTTTATGGTCATTATTGATTAAAGCTTCTTCTGGCAGCGATTTAAAATACTCGTAAGTAATTTTCAAACCTTCCGCCCTACTTACTTTCGGCTCCCAGCCGAGAATAGTTCTTGCTTTAGTAATATCCGGGCGCCTTTGTTTTGGATCATCAACAGGTAAATCCTTAAATACCAGCTTCTGGTGCGTTCCGGTAAGCTTGATAATTTCCTCTCCGAATTGTTTGATAGTGATCTCATCAGGATTACCAATGTTAACCGGTAAAGCATAATCACTTAACAACAACCTGTAAATTCCCTCAACCAAATCATCTACATAACAGAATGAACGCGTCTGAGAACCATCACCAAATACGGTAAGGTCTTCACCACGTAAGGCCTGACCAATAAAGGCAGGTAATACCCTTCCGTCGTTCAAGCGCATTCTTGGCCCATAGGTATTAAATATCCTTACAATCCTGGTTTCCAAACCATGGAAAGTATGGTAAGCCATTGTCATTGCTTCCTGAAAACGTTTTGCTTCATCATAAACACCTCTTGGTCCAACTGGATTTACATTTCCCCAGTACTCTTCAGGTTGCGGGTTTACATTCGGATCACCATAAACTTCTGATGTAGAAGCAATCAGCATTCTTGCTTTTTTGCTTTTTGCGAGGCCAAGGAGATTATGGGTTCCTAATGATCCTACTTTTAAAGTCTGGATAGGGATTTTCAAATAATCTATTGGACTTGCCGGAGAGGCAAAGTGAAGTATATAGTCCAGTTCACCAGATACGTATACATATTTGGAAACATCATGATGAGCGAATTCAAAATTTTCCAATCCAAACAGATGTTGAATATTTTGCAGATCACCAGTGATGAGGTTATCCATTCCTATAACATGGTAACCTTCTTTGATAAACCTATCGCACAGATGCGAACCTAAAAAGCCGGCAGCACCGGTTATTAAAACTCTTTTACGTTTCATTAATTTATAAGCTTACGGCCAACACTGTTATAATAATATCCTAGTTCAATCATTTTGTCCAGATCATATAAGTTACGTCCGTCAAAAATAACTTTATTGCTCAGGCTTGCTTCCATCAATTCAAAGTCCGGATTTCTGAATACAGACCATTCTGTGGCAATCAATAAGGCATCTGCATGGAGCAATGCATCGTATTGAGTTTCTGCATAAGCTATTTTATCACCCAAAATTGCCTTCACATTACTCATCCCCTCAGGGTCAAATGCAGTAACAGTTGCTCCACGTTTAATCAATTCATCAATAATATACAAAGCAGGTGCTTCACGAATATCATCGGTTTCAGGTTTAAACGCCAATCCCCATAATGCGAAATGTTTACCTTTCAAATCATTTTTGTAATACTTTAAAAGCTTATCAACCAATATGGTTTTTTGTTTTTCATTTACCTGCATTACAGATTTCAACAACTGGAAATCATAATCGTGCTCGTCTGCCGATTTTGACAGCGCCTGTACATCTTTAGGGAAACAACTACCTCCGTAACCTATTCCCGGGAACAAAAAGCGCTTTCCGATCCGTGCATCAGAACCAATTCCTTTACGAACAGCATCTACATCTGCACCAACAATTTCACAAAGATTAGCCACCTCATTCATAAAGGTAATTTTGGTTGCCAAAAAGGAATTGGCAGCATACTTTGTTAACTCCGATGAGCGCTCATCCATAAATAAGATTGGATTTCCCTGTCTAACATAAGGACCATACAATTCTAACATCAGTTTTTGTGCCCTGTCGCTTCTAGTTCCTATCACTACTCTATCAGGCTTCATAAAATCCTCGACAGCAACACCTTCACGCAAAAACTCAGGATTAGAAACTACATCTATTTCCACATCAGTATTTTCAGCAAAAACAGCCTGAACTTTGTCAGCCGTTCCCACCGGAACTGTTGATTTGTTTACGATAACTTTATAATTGGTAACCAGTTTTGAAATGTCTTTAGCAGCGCCTAAAATGTAAGACAAATCTGCAGAACCATCTTCTCCCGGAGGGGTTGGCAATGCCATAAATATAATCTGGGCGTCTTTAACCGCATGAGCGAGATCAGTAGTAAATGTTAACCGACCTTGAGCAATATTTCTGTGAAACAAAACATCTAAACCCGGTTCGTATATCGGAACTTCGCCAGCCTGCATTTGTCGCACTTTGGCTTCGTTAATATCTACACAAATTACATTATTCCCTGTTTCTGATAAACATGTACCTGTTACTAACCCCACATATCCTGTCCCGATAACGGCTATTTTCATATATTAATCCTGTTTTAATTATATTAAAGTATCTTCGGCTAAGATAATAAATAAACACACAAAATGCTTTGGCTTTACAACATTGCAATTCAACTTTATAGCTTAATAATCAGGATACTTTCTCCTTTTAATACCAAAGCTTCATTTTTCATCAAAGGAAGACAAAATATTTTCGCCAGAATTGAGAAAAAAATAGATGCCACTACACCACATATCTGGTTTCACTTTGCTTCTTTAGGAGAATTTGAGCAAGGGCGACCGGTATTGGAGAAATTAAAAGAACAATACCCCTTAAAAAAAATAATTGTCACCTTTTTCTCTCCTTCAGGGTATGAAATCAGGAAGAACTATACACTAGCGGAAGGTGTTTTTTATTTGCCACTAGACACCGCCTCAAATGCCAAACGATTAATTGAAGCTTTTAATCCCGAACTTGCCATTTTTACCAAATATGAGTATTGGTATTATTACTTTAAAGAACTGCATAGCAAAAACATCCCCTTATTAATTATTTCAGGCATTTTCAGGCCTAACCAGATCTTTTTTAAGGTTTATGGCTCCTTTCATCGAAAAATCCTCACTTATGTGAGCCATTTCTTTGTACAGAACGAAGAAAGCATTCAATTGCTAAAAACGATAAACATTCAAAATGCTACGCTGAGCGGCGACACCAGATTTGACAGGGTAGCCGAAAATGCTGCCATACCTAAGAAACTAACCATAATTGAAAAATTTTGTGGAAATGCACCTGTTCTTATTGCGGGGAGTACCTGGCCGGAAGATGAACGATTGATTGCATTGTTATGTACTTCAAATCCTGAATGGAAATTTATCATTGCACCCCACGAGATTGGTGTGCATCACATTAATGAAATAGAAGGCTTGTTTCCTCAGGCTATCAAATATTCGACATTTGCCACTGATGAAACAAGTACTGAGCATCAAATATTGATTATTGATAATATAGGAATGTTATCTGCACTTTATGCTTATGGCAAGGTTGCCTATATTGGTGGTGGCTTCGGCGCTGGTATCCACAATACATTGGAAGCGGCTGCATTTGGCATACCTGTTATTTTTGGGCCAAAATATGATAAGTTCCAGGAAGCAAAAGACCTGATAACGCTAGGGGCTGCAAAAAGCATTAATAATATTAATGAGCTTAAATCTGCCTTTGCAGCGTTAACAGCTTCTCAACATCAGGGTGATATTGCAAAGCAATATGTAACCTCAAAAACGGGATCTACTGATCAGATTCTACAATACTTAAGCAAATATTTTAAGACTTAGCCATTTCAACCAGCGCCCTAATAAACTTTGGATTATCATTTAAGCTTTCAACAAGCTGTACATGCTCTCCACCAAGCGCCTTAAACTCTTCGTGGTATTCAACCGTAATTTCATAAAGGGTTTCCAGGCAATCGGCGACAAAAGCAGGGCTAAAAACCAGCAGTCTCTTCTTACCTTCCGCTGCAAGTTTTTTGAGCACGTCAGTCGTATAGGGCTGAACCCACGGTTCTTTTCCTAAACGCGACTGGAAACAAACCGTATAATCTTCTTTGGCAATATTAAGTTTTTGTGCGATCAATCTTGCCGTATCATGTCCCTGGGCAGAATAGCAAAACTTATTGGTATCATTAAGGGTATCACAGCAATTGTCCTTTTTCAAACAATGTTTCCCGGTATGGTCACATTTTAACAATTGACGCTCCGGTAAGCCATGAAAACTAAACAAAACATGATCAAAGGTTTCAGGCTTATACTTCCTCGCATTCTCAGCAAAGGTTTCCAGCATCAATTCATTATCATGAAAAGAGCTTACAAAACTTACAGGGGGTATCGTGGCCCACTTGCTCACCAACTCCATCACCAGCTGGATTACAGAACCGCTGCTGGCCGATGCATATTGAGGAAACAACGGAATTACTTTAATGCTTTCAACAAGGCCGGCCTTCATCTTTTCCAAAGCAGACAAGATTGAAGGATTTTGATAGCGCATGGCAAGCTCTACATGGTATTCTTCCCCAAGTTGTTCCTGTACTAAAGCGGCTTGTATCTTACTGAAATACAATAAGGGTGAGCCATTTTCATCCCAGATCTCTTTGTAAAGCTTTGAGGTTTTCGGGCTGCGAAAAGGAACAATGATACCTTTAACCAGTAAAGTGCGGTTAAAAGCATTCACATCGATCACGCGTTCATCCATCAGAAACTGATCCAGATATTTACGCACATCACCAACTTCCGGACTATCCGGAGTTCCTAAATTCACTAATAGTACACCCTTTTTTCCCATAATTATTCCCCAAAATTAACTATTCAAACTGTTTTTCCGTTTTATCATTTACCCGAAAAGGAATAATTACTTTTTAATGATGAAGGAGAAAGGCTTTCACCTCTTCCATAAGCCACATTGGCGTTGATGTTGCTCCGCATATCCCTACTTTATCATTAGTAGCGAACCAACTCATATCAATTTCCGAAACATTAGATATGAAATACGAATTGTCGTTATATTTTTTGCATACATCGTACAAAACCTTCCCATTGGAAGACTTTTTACCGGATACAAATAAGATTTTATCAAAGTTTGCAACAAATTTCTCCAGATCACCATAACGGTTGGATACTTGCCTGCAAATGGTATCATTTGCTTTAACATCATACCCACGACCAATCAGCTCGTCCTTAATTGCATAAAATTTATCGGTGCTCTTTGTCGTTTGACTGTATAAGGTAAACTTAGCAGGAAGCTCTACCTTATCCAACTCTGCAATATCCTGAAAAACAATCGCTTTACCGTCGGTTTGACCTTGTAAACCGATCACTTCCGCATGACCATGCTTCCCGAATATCAGGATTTGTTCATCATCATCATACGAATTTTTGATTCTGTTCTGCAGTTTCAATACAACCGGACAAGAAGCGTCAATCAATGTCAGTTCATTTTTCAATGCAAGCTCATAAGTGGAAGGTGCCTCTCCATGCGCACGAATCAATACCTTTTCTTTATGTAAATGCTGTAACTGCTCATGATCTATAATACGAAGTCCCTTATCCGTTAACCGTTTCACCTCTTCGTCATTGTGAACAATATCTCCAAGGCAATAAAGGTAATCTTCATTGTCCAATATATCTTCAGCCATATCAATAGCATAAACTACTCCGAAGCAAAAGCCTGATGCCTTATCTATAGTTACAGCTAAATTGTATTTCATGAATATAGTTTTTTTGAGATTATACAAAATTACGCAAAATCTGTTTGATTTTGCTATTTCTTAAGTTTAATTGACACTACAATACGTCCCCAAATCCCTTTCAGTATCAACCCGAATAACAAGATCATCTGCAATGGATGTAACAATACCTGCACTAAAGGATTCTGAGCAGTCAAAAAAGCGATCATCACCCTTGATAAAAAGATCAATCCAACCGGCAGAATTGCAAGTGCCGGGTTAAAATCAAGAGATACAACAACAGGTCCAACTATAACCAGCATTAAGTAGATCAGTGCTACCAAATTGCTATTTGCAAAATTCATCAATAACCGCATGGAAAAGCTCGTTATATCTTTTATATCAACAGTATTATATACGAACTTATTGGCCAATAAAACTTCCGCTTTTAGCTGTTGTTGCTTTACCAACTTTATAATCTCTGTGGCTTCTAATACTTTTATTTGCAATTTTTCATGCCATTTATGCTGTTTATATACTGTAGCATCAAAAAACAAACAATCATTACTCCCCGCAGTAAATGCAGGCAGCCCACTTAATCTAACCAAGCGTAACGGAAGGAGATTCAATAACAAGAAATCATTTAATGGATAAATGCACTTACCTATAAGCCCTGAAGCCCTATATGTAGGGATTAAACTCAAAGCGGCCAGGTTAAATACTTTCATTCGGCATATTAGGTTATTGATTAAACCGTAATGTACTGTAGTGCCCGATGATAAAAACAAAAGATATTTCCCTGTTGTCCGATTGATCAATGTAGTGATGCTTTCGCGATGCTGAACAAATACTTCAGTATGTTCATAATCCTGCTCATCGATCGATGCAAGCAGATTTTCCACATCATGCCTAGCTGTTGAAGTTAAAACAATGATCGAAACCTTTTCCGAAAAATGCTTACCGTAATACCCAAGTTTTGGGTTGGACAAAAAATTAAATAAAGTAACGCAAAACCTCAGTACAAGAAAGACCAGGACTGCATACACAAATAATATCATACTGCATCTCCTGTTTCTAAAAGTAATTAACTTAAATAAACCCGATCTTCCTCACCCTCAACATCCATAATCACATCAACATGTTCCTTCAGGACGGTTGCCATTTTCAAGCCTACAAAATCAGTGGCTATAGGAAATATTTTATGACTCCTATCTACCAACACTACGGTCCTGATTTTTTTATGTGGTGTATTTAGAAACACGCCTAAGCCATAGGCAAGAGTTTTCCCGCTATTCAATACATCATCAACAAGAATGATGACCTTATTTTTCCAATGCGTTTCCTCCAGATCTGTATTGGCAACCAACTTACTGTTTTGCCTGTCCAACTCAATCTTTAGCATGGTAATCTTCAAATCAGAGATTTTTGATAATACCTTTTTCAATCTCAACGCCAGTTTATAGCCTCTATCCCAGATGCCCGCCAGCACAATTTCCTTTTCCGTAAGGTTATCTTCCAATATCTGATAAGCAATTCGGTTTATTTTCTGTTGTATCTGCTTTTTATCAAGAATGAGTAATTGAGATCCTGCCATTTTTTGCCTTATTTTATGCTACAAAAAGAACGATTTTAAGGTTCATATTCAAATATTTAAAAATATTTTCTAAACCATGAAACCTTTCCGCTTCAGCTTTGTCTAATTGGTAGTTTTTTAGTCGTCCCTATCCATGTTTGCCCGGATAGGGATTTCTTTTGTAAGCCAAACCGTTAACCTTTGGTTTTATAAGGATAGAATATAAAATTAGCTCCTTCTGGCACGATCACAAATACGCACATAAAATCCTCTGGTTTTTTATAACTTCTCAAAAACAAAGCCTTTTTTTCGGGTGTAATGATGCCCTTTTCCACAAACTCCTCAAAAGTTGAGGCTTGTATAGTCCATTCCGTACTCAATTCCTTCCTGTCCAAAATCACCTCCCCTATGCTTACGGTATGTTGATGGGCAACAAAAATGGGATTAGCAGAAATCCCTTCAACAATAATTTCTATAGCTACTTCCTTCAAAGCATCAGCATATAAGTCAAGATCTTTTTCCAGACTTACAAGCGGACTTTTCTTCTGCTCATCTTTGCCTCCTTCAGGCTGTTGTGGCATTAATTCTTCAATATCCATCTTTAAAAATCGTTTAGACTTATTCCCCTCTAAATTTCAACAATACTACGTTCTCTACATGTTGCGTATGTGGGAACATATCAACAGGCTTAATCCGCACAACTTCATATTTTTCCTTAAGCAGGCTCAAATCGCGTGCTTGTGTAGCAGCATTACAGCTTACATAAACAATTTTCTCTGCTTCCATCTCCAATAATCTTGCTACCACATCAGCGTGCATTCCCGCCCTTGGTGGATCTGTAATTACCACATCAGGTTTACCATGATCAGCAATAAATTCCCTCGTCAGGATATCTTTCATATCACCTGCATAGAAAATTGTGTTATCAATTCCGTTTAGTTCAGAATTAAACTTTGCATCCTCAATAGCTGTTGGTACATATTCAATTCCAACAACCTGCTTTACGCTACCTGCTACAAAATTAGCAATCGTACCGGCACCTGTGTAAAGGTCGTAAACCAACTCATTACCGGAAAATCCTGCAAATTCTTTAGTGATCTTATATAGTTCATGCGCCTGGACAGAATTGGTCTGATAAAAAGATTTTGCACCGATTTTAAACTTTAAACCGTCCATATCTTCAAAAATATGGTCTCTGCCAGCATAAGTAATAACCTCCTGATCAAAGATGGTATCGTTTTTCTTCTGATTTATAATATATAAAAGGGATGTAATCTCTGGAAAATTGCTTTTTAAATGTTCCATCAAGCCATCTATTTGCTCCTGTTCTGCATAAGCAAATACAACCACTACCATAACTTCACCGGTTGAAGAGGTGCGGATAATCAGATTTCTCAGATTACCTTCATGATTGCGCAGGTCATAAAAAGTAAGGCCAGTCTTTAAAGCATAATACCTAACCTCGTTTCTAATATCATTAGAAGGCTCAGCCTGTAAATAACAATGCTGAACATCAATTATTTTATCAAAACGAAGCGGAACATGAAAACCTAACGCATTCATTTCCAAATCTGGATTAGGACTAGTTACATCCACGCCTTCCGGCCTTTCGGCCATATCTTCTTTATTTAACCAACGTTTATTGGAAAAGGTAAACTCCAGTTTATTCCTGTAGTATTTATTTTCGGCTGAACCTAGAATTGGTTCCATGCCGGTAGTATCTATTTTTGCCAGACGCTGCAATGCAGCTTCTACATTTTTATATTTAAACCTTAACTGAGCATCGTACTCCATATGCTGCCATTTACAGCCACCACAGGTACCAAAATACTGACAAAAGGGATCTGTTCTTAATTCAGATTTTTGATGAAGGGTCTCAATTACCGCTTCTGCTAAATTTTTCTTCTTTTTTACAATACGAACATCCGCAACATCGCCTGGCACAGCTTTTTCTACAAAAACAACCAGCTCATCGGCCTTGCCAACCCCTTTACCCTCTTCGGCAATATCAATAATACTTAAATTAGGAATGATGGTTATCGTTCCGGCTTTTCTATTTCTACTCATTATGCCGCAAATTTACAGGTTTTTTTTCAGACATACAGCTATCCCACGGACATTTTGGAATGCCTGCTATAGAAAGGAATAACGCATAACGTCGTTTACAAAGCTGCTTTAACTAAAAAGGGAAGAAGTTCTTTCTGAAAACTAACAAAGTTTTTGCGGACATCAGAATCGCTAACAGAAGTAAAGGCAAAAGAAAATACTATATTTTTACTGGCTTTCAATAAAAATGCAAGTCCCTCCCTGCGGGATGGATGATTTTTAAAATGGTCAAGCTCAAGATAAGCAGATAGCAATAGCGATTCTAACTGATCAGACAAATGCTTTAAAAACTCCTGAGAATTGGCATTCTCCCGCACAAAATCCCATCCAATAAACTCATTACAAACAGTATAAGTTAATCTACAGGTTTTCATCACCAGAGCTTTTAGATGCTCTTCCTCATCAGCAAACTGAGCTTTATTTTTTAATATTTCGTGCAGGTTTAAATCCAGATAATCCATTAAAATGGCATCCAGAATCTGCTCCTTGCTCTCAAAATACTTATATATCGTAGCTTTGGCTATACGCGCTTTTCTTGCTATTTCATTAACACTTGTTTTATGATAACCGTATTTTCTAAATAACTCCTTAGCAGCTCTAACTATGCTCTCTTTTATTTTCTCTGGTTCCATTAATTGGTTACGTGTAATGTAATTCCTGCTATAACTGTATTATACTTTTTCAGTGACAACTCTGCTGGTGCTTTTGCCGGACTTCCGTCTTCCAAAAGATATTTCGCTCCCGAGCATTTGTCTGTAACCGTAAAACTTGGTTCATCTAACGTTACAGCACATTTTTTTTCAGGATTAACTGTACTGCACCTATCATAAGCCACATACCCTCCATTAAGCGTCCGGTATATCACAATACCTGCAACGCCATAATTATCGAAAGCAACGGCTCCACCAGGACTACTTAACCTAATCAATCTTGGATCACTTAAGGGAAAACTAAGATTAACCGGTACATTAGGAATCACCAGACTTTGTTTACCACATCCGGTCAATACCAAAGCTAACAATAGTATACCGGGAATGCTCCTCATTATATCAATGAAGTTTTATATTGTTTTAAAAATCTTGCATCATTCTCAGAGAACAAACGCAAATCTTTTATTTCAAATTTTAAATTTGCAATACGCTCAATTCCCATTCCAAATGCAAATCCGCTATATTTCTTGCTGTCGATGTTACAGTTTTCCAAAACGTTTGGATCAACCATACCACAACCTAAAATCTCTACCCAACCACTGTATTTGCACATCTGACAACCAGCACCTTTACATATTGTACAAGAAATGTCCATTTCTGCAGATGGCTCTGTAAATGGAAAATAAGATGGGCGGAAACGCACTTTTGTACCTTCGCCATACAACTCCTGCACAAAATAAAATAAGGTTTGCTTTAAGTCTGCAAAAGATACATTTTCATCCACATACAAACCCTCTACCTGGTGAAAAAAGCAATGTGCCCTTGCAGAAATTGCTTCATTCCGGTATACACGTCCCGGCATAATTGCTCTGAACGGTGGTTTCCCAGACTCCATCATTCTCACTTGTACGGAGGATGTATGTGTACGCAATGCGATATCACCTTTTTCTCCACCTTTTTTAATGAAGAAGGTATCCTGCATATCACGTGCCGGATGTTCTTCAGGAAAATTCAATGCAGAGAAGTTATGCCAGTCATCTTCAATTTCCGGCCCCTCGGCAACCACAAAACCAAGTTTATTAAAAATCTCAATGATCTCTCTTCGTACCAAAGCCAAAGGATGGCGGGAACCAACTTCAAACCCTTCACCAGGAAGCGTTAAGTCCATACCTGACTCTTTTGAAGTATCAGCTACCTCTGTCTGATCTTTAAGCGTTTGATATTTGGCCTCTGCCAATTGCTTAAACTCATTTAAAACCTTACCCAGAGTTCTTTTCTCTTCAGGTGAAACAGCTTTAAACTCATCAAAAATATCTTTGATGATTCCTTTGGTACCCAGGAATTTTATGCGGAATTGTTCTAATTCATCAGCATTATCCGTAGAAAAAGCATTAATTTCCTCGGTGTATTGTGTTATCTTATCTTGTAACATGGGGTCAAATATACAGCAATTTCTATAATATTTTTATAAACACCGGGTCCAAAATCAACTTGTAAGATGTTACAAGCGGGAAAATGAACCCGGTCTTACAATTTATATCACACCCAATGCTTTACCTACCTTCGTAAATGCAGCAATTGCTTTATCTAAATGATGTAACTCGTGCGCAGCAGATAGCTGAACGCGGATTCTTGCTTTACCTTGTCCAACTACAGGATAGTAAAAACCAATCACATAAATCCCTTCTTCCAACATCTTTGCAGCAAATTCCTGTGCCAGTTTAGCATCATACAACATCACGGGTACAATAGGATGCACACCTGGTTTAATATCAAAACCTGCATCAGTCATTTTTTCGCGGAAATACCTGGTGTTAGATTCCAGTTTATCTCTTAAATCTGTCGTTTCACTTAGCAAATCCAATACTGCCACTGAAGCACCAGCGATAGCTGGAGCCAATGTGTTGGAGAATAAATATGGACGAGAACGCTGACGTAACATATCAATAATTTCTTTTTTACCGGATGTAAAACCACCTGAAGCACCACCAAGGGCCTTACCCAAGGTACCGGTTATAATGTCAACACGGTCCATTACATTAAAATACTCATGCGTCCCACGGCCTGTTTTTCCGATAAACCCGGTACAGTGCGACTCATCGATCATCACTAATGCCTCGTATTTATCGGCAAGGTCACAGATTTGATCTAATGGAGCCACTACTCCATCCATAGAAAATGCGCCATCCGTAACAATAATTCGGTGTCTACAATCTTTAGCAGCAATCAATTGTTGCTCCAGATCAACCATATCTGCATTTTTATACCTAAAACGTTTTGCTTTACACAAACGAACGCCATCAATAATTGAAGCATGGTTCAATTCATCGGATATAATTGCATCCTGATCGTTAAATAAAGGCTCAAAAACACCTCCATTTGCATCAAATGCAGCAGCATATAAAATGGTATCTTCTGTACCTAAAAATTTAGAGATCTTTTCTTCCAGTTCTTTATGTACATCCTGAGTACCACAAATAAAGCGAACGGATGACATTCCATAACCATATTTATCGATTGCTTTTTTAGCTGCATCAATAACACGTGGATCAGAGGATAGGCCAAGGTAATTATTTGCACAAAAGTTAACGACTTCCTGCCCTGTACTTATCTTTATATCAGCACCCTGCGGCGTAATAATGATACGCTCACGTTTAAATAAACCATCTTTTTCTATTTGATCTAGTTCCTGCTGAAGAACCGGCTGTAATGTTTTATACATAATAATAAGTGTTATACTGCCAAAGTTATGCAATTCCCCTGTTCGGGTGGTAACCAAAATCAGGTATATTTAGAAATCTACGTGTATCCTTGCCCTGATTCCCCATTTAGAAACATGTGGTTGATAAAGATAAGTAAAGCGCCTAACATAGTCAACCCGCAGCAACTTGAAAATATTTGAAAGGCCTACACTACCCTCGACATAAGGAGTTTTGTCCAATCCAAATGAAGTCTGAACACCATCCTTATCTGTAGCAAAACGATAAAGATCAGGATCATTTTCGGGTCTGTTTTTTGGTGAAATCCCACCGTAAAGTACCTTCGCGGAGAACACTTCACGAAGTTTTAGCTTTTTAATCAGCGGCACTTTGTTTAAGATTAAGCCATTGAGAGAATGATCAATATTGATACTGGCATATCTATCGCTCATAAACTCCATAAAGTTCATTAAATTATAGGATTGAATCTGATAGGCATAGGTTTGATTGGCCTTATGAATATCTAAGAGCGGGAACGGGACTTTACCCAATATCATTCCACCTTCAACAATCACATCAGAATAACCAAAAGGAGCCACATATACCCTTTTAAAGACATTCAATAATAGATTTTGGTAGGTATAGTCTCCATTTAAAAAATCCTTGAATGCGGCCGAAGCTCTAAATGTAAAAACCGGATATCCATTCTTTATAGGACGACGAAAGCGTTTTCCCTGGTAAAATTGCTCTTTAGGGGCCCATCTAAGTTCAGAGGTAAATTCAGATACCTGAAGACGATGTACAAGTGGAGCTCCTGAAGCCGGTTGAAAGATCAATCCACCAGCTGGAGTAAATTCCTGATTACGAAAGCCGACCCGATAAGACAGGTGATTTTCCATTTCCCGGAGGTATTCTCCTGACCATTTCCGATTGTATAAACGTTTATCATCAACCCCTCTTTTAAATGAAAGCAAGAAATTATCCTCTTCCAGGAAACTAAAGTCCTGTCCCGGAATTTGGGTTTCATAACTACTCCTTATTGCAATCGAATTTATTGGAAACCTAAGCACACCTTCGGGTTTAAAGGAATAAATAACCCCTACAGAATGCTTCCACTCTTTATCTTTAGTACCATAAGCGACTCCCGCATCCAATACCACTTTATCGCTAAAATCTTCATTTGTTCTTCCACTTAGACGTAGTCTGGTTCCCTCAACATTGTTAAAGCTATAAAAAGAGGTTACCGGCCCAATATCAATAGGCCCGGTCTTGTGAAAACCGGTAATTACCAAAGCAGAAATCCCCATAAATCGCTTGAACTTTGGCGATTCTTTCAGGCTATCAATATTTTTATAAGCATTTAACTCCAGAGCAGACAATGCCAGTGGGCGTTTAAAAGTATCCAAACTTTTCTTTCTTACAGAGAGTTCCTTAGCAGAAGGAAAAACTACCCCCTCATTACCAATTCTATAATTGGAAGTTGCGAGTGTTCGCACACCAAAAATACTGTGCTTCCCCTTAAACAACCCCAAATCCATAGCGGTAGTACTTTTAGTAATATAATATTGCCCCTTTTTATCTCTTGTATACTCAACGCTGGCCTGAAAATCATTTACCCAGTTGAGATTAATAGCTTTATTCAGATAAAATGTTGCACTGCTTACCGCATAATTGCCATCAAGAGGAATTAGCATTTCACCCATAAAAAGCTGATCCTGTTTATTTCTCGGACTAAATGCGAGGCGCACAACATAAGGCTTTACATTTTTAATTGTGTCTGTAATGAAATACTTATAAAATTCAGGAGCTAAGGACGAAATCGGACTTAGAAAACGTTGACTTCCAAGGGCAATATCATGGTCATAAATATCTACATGTTGATAGACCCGGTTTAGGTATTCATCAATTCCATCCTCATCAAATCCCTGATCAATTCTGGATTGCTTTTCGTCCAGTACCAAAGACTTATCATTTAAATGATCTTTAGTTTCCTGGCACATAGATAGCCTTTCGCGCATAAACAATGGGATTAATGCTCTTCCTGGAATTCTAACTGTATCGGCGGTTTTAAGCAAAAATGGAAATTTTCGCAAAAAAGAAGACGTTGAAATCTCTGCAACTCCCATATTCAGAGACATGTTTAATTTTTCGTACTGATTAAAAACCACAGTACTATCCTGCTTATTTCGGTTTTTATCTCTATTGGCAATTACATTTCGAATCAAATCAACGGCTTCATTATTCTTATTGTGATATTTTGTTTTTTTAGACGCAACAATACTTACCCCATCAAGATTGTTGCTACTTTCCTCCAGTTCAATATTTATGGAAGGAACTTCTTTCGCTGACAATGAATAATGGAGTTTCTTATAACCTATAGCAGAGAAACTAAGTCCTTTTATTGTTTTACTTGTATGAATGTGGAAATTTCCGTCTTTATCGGAAACTGTTCCGCCACTAGCACCTGAAAATGAAATGGTAACAGCTGGAATAGGTTGTTTGGTATGTTTATCCTTAACCAAACCTTTAATAGTGGTTTGACCAAAAGAAGGCATTGAAAACAGGAGTATCAACAAGCTGCCACCAGATAATAATTTACTGGAAAACTGCAAAGAAAAAAGGTGTAAGGGGTTAAAACTAATGAGATGAACTGCAATACGACAAAAAGCCACAACGTGAAAAAACATAGAATTTTAATATATAAACCTTAATCTGTAATACCTTTGTTGTTATATCAGTAAATACAATTGAACTTATTGGATAATTTTCAAAGATAAGTACGTTTTTTCATTTCTTCGGAAGAAGTCTGAGGAAATCCTTAAGATTAAAAAGTTGCCCATTAACAAATTAAAACAAAGCACACTGGTAAGCGTTGTAAATTATAATCATATTTGATTATTCAAAACAAGCAGTTAAACCACTAATCATTGCTACTATTTTTAGTCTAGGAATAATGATTTAAACCCCATTGATGAAGTATTTTTTTTTGACATTCTCTCTTTTTCTAAGCTTACTTAGCAGTTCTGCACAGCAATTTAAACTCAGCGGCAGCATTCTTGATCCTGAGGGTAATGCCGTGTCTTTTGCCTCTGTATTCATCAAAAACACGACAAAGGGAACTGCTGCAAACATCGATGGACAATACGCCTTTACGATTGATCCGGGTACTTATACTATCATATACAAGGCAATTGGTTATAAGGTCGTAGAAAAAGAATTAACAATCAATGCTGATCTTTTGCAAAATATAGTCCTTAGCCCCGAGGCTTACACACTTTCCAGTGTTACTATCAATGCAAACGCCGAAGACCCTGCTTACGAAGTGATCAGACAAGCTATAAAAGCAAGAAAGAAGCACCTTAATGAGGTAAAGGCCTACACCTGCGATGTTTACATTAAGGGTTTACAAAAACTGAGTGGCGCTCCAAAAAAGATATTTGGAAGGGATGTACAAAGGATACTGGATTTGGATACGAATAGAAGAGGTATTTTATACCTTTCCGAATCTACGTCCACTTTTGCTTATCAACGTCCTGATCAAATTCATGAAGAAATGATTTCTTCAAAAACTGCGGGGAAGAACAATGCTTTTAGCTTTAATAAAGCCTCCGACCTGATCATCAATTTCTATGACAACCTCTTACTGGAAAGCAAATTGAGTACCCGAGGTTTTGTATCTCCAATTTCCGACAATGCCTTACTCTACTATCATTATAAGCTATTAGGTGTAAGTATGGAAAATGGAGCCCTGATCAACAAAATCGAACTCATTCCACGCAGGGCTCACGACCCGGTATTTAGAGGAATAATTTATATTAAAGATGATACCTGGCATTTGGTCAACGCCGATGTTTATCTCACAAAAAACACAGGCATCAACCTCCTTGACACCCTTAACATTTCCCAGCAGTTTTTGAAAACAGGCAATACTTATATGCCTTCAAATATTAACTTTCAATTTAGCGGAAACATATTGGGTTTTAAGTTTGACGGCTACTATATCGGGGTTTACAGTAACTATAACCTAAAGCCCAACTTCCCTAAACACTATTTCAATGGTGAGATTTTGAAGATCAATAAGTCGGTTAACAAGAAAGACTCCCTATTCTGGTTAAACAACCGTCCCATTCCACTTACTCCGGAAGAAAGTAGGAATTATGTCAGAAAAGACAGCATTGCTGCCATAAAGAGCTCAAATCGTTACCTCGACTCTGTGGAAAAAGTCAACAATAAAATAGGCCCATTTTCACTCATCGCATTCGGATACACCATTACCAAATATCGTAAAAAAGAGCACTACACTTTCGAACCACTTTATAATTCCATATTTTACAACACAGTTGAAGGCCTCACTTTCAAACCCGCAGTCGTTTTTACAAAAGCGCTCGAAGACAAACGTAATTATAGTATCCGGGCTGAAGTCAGGTATGGCATTTCAAATAAAACATTTACCGGAAACCTAACAGCGAACTACCGATACAACCCTATAAAAAGGGCAAATATCAGTATCAGCGCAGGATCAGGCATATTTGACCTCAACAACTATGGTTCTATGAGTCTATATAGCAACTCCATTAACTCCTTGTTTTTTGAGACCAATTACTCCAAGTTTTATAAAAAAGAATTTGCGAACATTAAAACTGCCGGGGAACTTACCAATGGGCTTCTGGCAAATCTTAGTGTAGATTACTCCCGCAACACCAACCTCGTCAATACCACCTATTTTAAATTCGATGACTTTAAAGGGGAACAATTCACCTCAAACAATCCCTTTACGCCATTAGTAGAAACGCCATTATTTCCTACCTACAGCGCTTTAGCTTTAAAAGCCTCCCTCAAGTACACTATAGGACAACGATACATTACCCGTCCAGAAGGCCGTTTTTACCAACCTTCTAAATATCCTACAATTGAGCTTTTGTATAGAAAGGGCATAAAAGGCTTATTAAATAGTGATGTTGATTATGATATCCTTTCATTGGAGGTCGCGAAAGAGAAAATCAATTGTGGGCTATGGGGGTATTCATCAATTGTTCTTGAAGCAGGAAAATTCCTAAATAACAGTCAAATCTATTATCCTGAATACAAGCACTTCAGGGGCAACAATTCCCTATTTTCCTTACCTGAATTAAGAAAATTCCTTTTCCTTGATTTTTATCTATTCAGCACCAATCAGGAATACATAGAGGCCCACTTTGAGCATAACTTTTCTGGCTTGTTTACCAACAAGGTTCCATTATTACGGAAATTAAAATTGGAAGAGTTAATTGGTGCCAGCTATTTGAGCCAGCCTATGAAAAGAGATTACACGGAATTCTATTTCGGCTTTCAGCGGTTAATATTCAGAGCCGTTTATGGTTTTGCCTACAATGGCAACAAAGAAATACAGCATGGGTTCCGCCTCTCATATGGTTTTTAATCCACAAAAAATGGGATATACCACGACGATATATCCCATTTTTAGTTTAAAACCAGATCTTATTTAATCGCCATTTTTTTGCGTAAATCAGATGGAATTCCATTCTTGTTCAACAAGAAGGCAGTAGTTTTATATTTTACAAAGTTTTTAGTTACATATAAGTATCCTTTGTAATCGTTACTTGCACCCCAAGAGTTTTTAACGATATAATATTCTTTACCAGTTTGATCTTTCGCTATACCGGTAATTTGCATTCCGTGATCATCAGTAGTCTCATAGTCATCAAAAGCTGCCTGACGCATCTCTACAGTAATTTCTTTCTCAGGTTTTGGACCATTAAACATGGCTTTTTTTTCGTCATTGCTCATGTTTTCAAAATCTTTTGCAGGCACATAAGCCACACCGTTTTTCCAGCTAAAGCCTTTTTCACTTACATCAGTAGCCCATGCAACAGTAAATCCTTTTTTCAATGCATTGTCAATAATGGTAGTGATATCGTTCATCTGCACATTATAAACCTGATCAAATGACCAGTTATCAGGCACCATTAATACAGTTTTCTCATAGTAAGGACTAGTAGTGAATGATGAAAGCTCCACATAATCAGCAGGGTTAATTCCAACCACCTCTTTAGCGAAAGTTTTAGGAGTATACTCTTTTCCTTCATAAGTGAATTTCTCAGGAACAGCACCCATACAAGAATCTATAGTTGCAATGTATCTTGCTTTCCATGTTGGATCGAATTTACCTTCAACTGCTTTCTTTAAAATGGCTTCTGTTAGTTTGTTCATTCTATCTGAAGAACCCGGACTTCCATAATCGTTACCATTATAAGCCTCCTGAGGTAAAGCACCATATTTAGCAAACATATTGATTACATCATGACAAGCACCACCATCGCCTAAAGTCAGTGCACCATGCATACGTACATAGTTGATGCCTTTTTCGATATAAGCATTACGGGCAGTAAACAAATCGGCCAAATCAACCGGTTTCTTACCCATACGGATCATCTCAGATTCAAGGAATGAATTGGTACTATAGCTCCAGCATGTACCTGATGATTTTTGATTCTTTACTGATGTTGCTTCAGCATTTACTACCGGAGTAAAAGTAAAACTGCTTGTACTGTTAGCACTTTGGTTATTTTTAAGCGAATTAACAAGATTGTCTTGTGCAAAGCCAACGGTAGTTCCAAGCAATAGCGCAGCTGATAACCACAATGGCTTCATTGAAATTTTAGTCATTTTATGTTTAAAAGTTAGTTAGTATACAGTTCTAATTGATTACTGACACAAACTTAGTAATTATCCAACACAAATTAAGTAGTATAAAGGCAGCCTACACTTAATTTGTTACAATATAACCGTCCCCCTCCACATTAGAATGTCGTTTTTTTACTATTCATTCAGGATCAATTATCATGAAGTTTGTCTATTCAAATTAAAACATCCGCCATGAAACCTCTAATCTTTCTCCTTGCAGCCATATCTATACTATGTTCCTGCCAGAATAAACAACAAAGTGATGCTAAAAAACTAATGAGTGATATACAGTCTACCATGAAAGCCAATAGTCCTGGCTTCATCCCTACTTCTAAAAATGGATATTGGATGAGTGCTAACATAGATGGTAAAGAATGGACGGCAAGCGCTATGCTACCCGATGACAAGAGTGATTCCAAAAGAATACAAGGTGAAAAAGATGGTGAATCAATTGGGTTTTACATATGGACCAGAGGGTTAGCCCCCGGTAAACGTTTCGCTTTTTCAGACAAAAGGGCAGCTGACCTGATGACTCATGATGATGTTGGTATCTGGGGTGGAAGAAAAGGCGAAATCGTCATTACAAGAATAGACGATTCGGCATTGGAAGGGACCTTTACTTTTACAGGTAGTTCCACGAACAGTAACAAAACCATTCAGGTAACAAATGGGACCTTTAGAATTCCATTAACCCCTACACAATAGTATTACAGAATCCCGTACAATTATCAGATAAAATACTTATCTTTAGGTAGAAAGATAAGTGTCTATGTATGAATACGCCTGCATCAGTTGTAAAAAAAGTAGCTCCTGCTAAATCACTTCAGCCTTTTATATCTGAATATGTATTCAGAACATTAATGGTGTTTAGGTCTCAGCCAATTGTTAAGTCAATGCCACTTCGCGTTACCGGCTCCATTGATTTTTTTTTAGGAGACAGTTTTGAAACCATCGATTACAAGTCAAAGAAAGTAATACCATTTGCCCGCTGTACCATACGTGGCCCCCGTACACATAAAATGTACCAGATTGCCATTAATGGTCGCTTTGTTTCTTTCACCATCAAATTTAAACCTTCCGGGTTATATCGTTTAATGGGTATGCCTGCAAACCTATTTTGTAATCAGGCTATTGACGGACAATTGATAAAACCAGCTCTTTTTCAAGAGATAACGGAACAACTGATGGCTTGTAAAAACATCAATGAATGCATCTACATTATTGAACCTTACTTACAACTCATGCTGGGGCAGCATAAAATTTATCCATCCATAGCAATAGATCAAATGACCGACCTCATATTTAAAAATAAAGCCCCCGCTAATATTGCTGGTTTCTTAGCTAAGATCTGTTTGTCAGCTAGACAACTGGAACGAAATTTCGTAAAAGAAGTCGGCACAACTCCTAAGCTGTATTGCAATATGGTCCGTTTTGAAAATTTGCTGCATGATAAAATCAACTTCCCTGATAAAAACTGGACTGCCCTGGCCTATGATTTTAATTACTATGATCAAATGCATCTCATTAAAAGCTTTCAACGCTTTTTAGGTATCAACCCCGGCGATTTTGCAGCTACAAATTTTGCACTTTAACCTGTAATCCCTCCCTCTATTAGGTATAACTCGTTTAACCTCCTAAAAGATGTCGTTTTTTTACTATTAAACGCTGCCATTAAATATCAATTTTGCTATAGTTTTGCCACTTTATGCGCCCCACTCTACCTCACCTTAAATCCCATATCATGAAAAACCGCATCACTCTTTTACAAGCTATAATGGCATTAATGCTCATTGTATCAAGCTGTAAAAAAAATAAAATAATTGTTCCGGAACTGAATTCCGATCGGAAAATCAGCATGTCGGTTGATAATCTTACGCCAATAATAGGCACTAATGTTACCTTTACACTTATTGCAGGCAACGATGGCCCCGCCGCCACAACAGGCGTTAACGTAAACGATGCATTACCTACTGGCTATACATTTGTCTCGGCTACTGCAACAACTGGCACCTATTCCTCCGGTATTTGGAGTGGCTTTGGACTAGCAAATGGAGCAACTGCTACCTTAACAATTGTAGCTAAAGTAAATGCCACCGGTGTTTATGTCAATGTTGCGACAATAACTGGTATAGAGAATGACCCAAATCCGGCCAACAACAGTTCAACAGTCACCACAACACCAGCGGCCGTTCCAAAAGCTTTAATCGTTTCTACACTCGCTGGCAGTAGCGAATTCGGCGTTGTTGATGGTACAGGTATGGCGGCACAATTTGGCGGCCCACGAGGCATAGCTGTAGATGCAGCAGGCAATGTGTATGTGGCAGACTATTCTAACAATCGCATCCGAAAAATTACCCAAGCAGGAGTTGTAACCACATTATCAGGAAATCAAACGGATGGTTTTGCTGATGGAATTGGAACTGTGGCAAAATTTTACAGACCATATGGTATAGCCCTTGACGCCGGTGGAAATGCATATGTATCCGATCATCTGAACAACCGCATCCGAAAAATTACCCCAACAGGAATAACTACAACACTTGTAGGCAATGGCTATTCAGAACCCAGTGCTCCATTAGGTGTTGCTGTAGATGCTGCGGGTAATGTATATATGACGATAAGGTCAAACGAGCGCATTCTTAAATATAGCACTGCGGGAGTACTCACTACATTTGCGGGAAGTACCGCCAATGGTGGTGCAGGTTCCGGCTATGCCGATGGAACAGGAACAGATGCAAGATTCATGGGCCCCGACGGCATAGCGGTTGATGCAGCAGGCAATGTATTTGTGGTAGATGCAGGCAATAATCTCATTCGCAAAATCACTCCTACAGGAGTTGTCACTACAGTGGCTGGAATGGCCGGTGTGCAAGGAGATGTTGATGGTATAGGCTCTGCAGCCCGCTTTGGAAGATTAATGACAGGCATCGCAATTGATGCAACAGGAAACCTATTCGTTGCAGACAATGGAAACAATAGCATTCGAAAAATTACTCCGGCAGGGGTGGTAAGTACATTTGCTCGTAGTAATGGCACTGGGGTCGATGTTGATGGACCAATTGGAACTGCTGTATTCGGATTACCAGCCTATTTAGCGGTTGATGCTGCAGGCAATATCTATTTTACCAGAGATGGTTCAGGCCGAATTCGCAAAATTAGCACCCAATAAAACTACCTCTCCCATCTTCTTGAAACGAAGAATTACCTTCTCAGACAAGTCCTCGGACCTTTTGCACTCCTTCGGTGCAGAAGGTCCCAGTATTGGAAGAGAACTGAAATTTTTATACTTTTGCAAAAGCATTAAACGCCATTTGCACCGGTATCAATGAATTATGAAAAAATTCCAGACATTACTTTACTATTGCTATAGTCCTATAGCTGAGGCGCAACAATTTGCCGACGATCACCTTAAATTCTGTAAATCACTAGGTCTTGTTGGCCGGATTATCGTAGCCGATGAGGGCTTAAACGGTACCGTTTCAGGGACAAAAGAAGCCTGCGAAGCCTATATGGAAGCTATCAAAGCAGACGAGCGTTTTGCAAAAACTGACTTCAAAATCGATGATGTGGAAGAACCTTCTTTCATTAAAATGCATTGCCGTTATAAATCAGAAATCGTTCACTCCGGTTTAAGAGACCCAAATATCATCGATCCGAATAAGCAAACCGGTAAACATCTGGAGCCTGCTGAGTTTCAGAAAATGATTGATCAGGAAGATGTAATCATCCTTGATGTCCGTTCAAATTACGAGCACAATCTTGGCAGATTTAAAAATGCTGTAACACTCGATATAGAAAATTTCAGGGATTTCCCCGAAAAAATAAATGAGCTTGCCCAATACAAAGACAAAAAAGTACTAACCTATTGTACTGGTGGCATCAAATGCGAAAAAGCATCTGCATTACTGCTCCATCATGGATTTAATGATGTATACCAGCTTCATGGAGGTATCATTAAGTACGGAAAAGAGGCCGGTGGAGAAGATTTTGAAGGCAAGTGCTACGTGTTCGACAACCGTATTGCTGTTGATGTCAACTCTGTGAACCCAACCATAGTATCTAAATGCTATAACTGTGGCAAAACAACACCTAAAATGATCAACTGTGCCAATCCGGAGTGCAATGAGCATGTTACACAATGTGATGAATGCGGAGATGAATTGCAAGGGTGTTGTTCAGCAGCCTGTACCACAAACCCTCGTAAACGCAAATACGATGGAACAGGATATTATGTAAAAGTACCTCAGCCTGTAAACGTAGCAGCGAAATAACTATCTTAGCTCTTCATGAAACGAAGGCACCTAAAATACTTTTTACTTTATCTTGTTCTATACTTACCCTTTTATGTAATAGCAGATAATGTAAAAAGTATTGGTGTTCCTTATGTGCAAAATTACCCCAAATCCGTTTACTTATCTGGCAACCAAAACTGGTCTATAGCCAAAGATAAGTATGGCATTATGTATTTTGGAAATGCACAAGGTCTGCTCAGTTTCGATGGCAAATACTGGCAGCAGTATAAAATGCCCAACCGCCAAATTGTACGCTCAGTAGCTACAGATACGGCAGGCATAATTTATACAGGCAGCTTTGGCGAGTTTGGATACTGGTCTAACAAAAACAAGCATTTAACCTATACTTCCTTAATCAGCCTGATTCCTAAACAACATAGTATTAAGGACGAGATTTGGAAAATATATACTACAGGAAAAAAAGTAATATTTCAATCCTTTTCGGCCATTTACATTTACGAGAACAAAAAGATAAATGTAGTTACGGCTCAACGATCTCTACTATTCCTTCATAAAGTAGATCAGAAATTTTATGTAGAGGTGATAGGGAATGGGTTGTTTGAACTTGTTGGCACTAAACTAATCGCTTTAAAAAATAGCAGCACCATATTTCCCAAAGATGTATTGTCAATTCTACCATTTAAGAATGGCAGTCTGCTGATAGGTACCAGCAAACAAGGGCTGTTTGTTTACAATGGTGATCATTTCAGCCCCCTAAGCACGGCTGCCAATGATTTTCTAAAAACCTATCAACTCAATAACGGCACCCGTATTCTGGATCGTTATTTTGCCTTCGGCACCATATTAAATGGCCTGATCATTATAGATGAAAGCGGGAATATTGTTCAGCGAATCAATAAATCAAGCGGCCTGCAAAACAACACCGTTTTAAGTCTGTATGCTGATCAGGATCAAAATTTATGGGCTGGGCTCGACAATGGTATAGATCGTATAGAATTAAATTCGCCATTATACTTCTATTTTGATAAAACCGGGCAATTCGGCACGGTTTATTCCAGCCTGATTTACAAGAACAACATCTATCTGGGTACCAACCAGGGTTTGTTTTATAGCCCATGGACATCGGGTACAGGTAACCTATTCAATTCTTTTGACTTTAAACTGATTCCCAACTCCCAAGGTCAGGTTTGGGATCTTACTGTTATAGATGATCAGCTATTTTGTGGTCACAACGACGGCACTTTTAAAGTAACAGGTAATAAACTGGAAAACATATCAACCATAAAAGGAGGTTGGACCATTAAAAAGTTAAGCGCTAATCCCGACTATCTGATCCAGGGGACTTACAATGGACTCGTACTATTTAAAAAAGATGCTACCGGGCAATGGAAGTTTTACCATAAGATAGAAAACTTTGGTGAGCCATCCAGATATGTTGAGCAGGATGCCAAAGGCGAACTATGGGTAAGTCATGCCTACAAAGGTATTTACAAACTCAGCCTGAGTGCCGACCTTAAAAAAGTTACATCGATTAAAAGTTACGATGCAAAGAATGGGTTGCCCAGCAACTACAATATTAACGTCTTCCAACTACAAAACAGACTTATCTTTTCATCCGACGAAGGCTTTCTAACCTATGATGAGATTAGCGACCACTTTACCAAGTATACTACCTTAAATAAAGAGCTGGGAAGTTTTGCCAATTCTAACAAGATCATTAATGCCGGTGAAAAAAAATACTGGTTCATTAATCATGGTAAGATGGGGTTAATACATTTACTGGAACCTGGCAAAGTTCAGGTAGATTCGAGTACCTTCAGCATACTGGATGGACGAATGGTACAATACTACGAGAACATCAGTAAAATAAGCGATAAGATTTATCTGATGAGTATGGACGATGGCTTTGTAATTTATAATGCTAGTGATAATGTCCTGGATAGTGCAGCAAATACCCGTCTGCCTGCTGTATTGATTAGAAAAACTGAAGACATCACAGATACCTTTCATACCATTAGCGAATTTGGCAACAGCGATACTGAAATAGAAATTCCATTTGGTCGCAACAACATCAGGATCTCTTTTGCTCTACCCTATTATAAACAAACAAAAGTTAAATTCCAGTATTACCTTGATGGATATTCCAGGCAATGGTCAGACTGGAGTACAGCTTCACAAAAAGATTTCACCAACCTTGGCCGCGGAACCTATATTTTTAAAGTAAGAGCTATGACCAGCGAAGGGGCAATGAGCAAGGTCACTCAATTTGAATTCACTATACTACCACCCTTTTATGCCAGCAATTGGGCCATCGCAATATATTTTATACTGGGTATTTTGTTGCTCATTGCTTTTAAACGCCTGTATGAGCAAAAGCTAAAAAAAGATCAGCAAGTCATTTCCGCTAAACTCCAGGCCGAAAAAGAAGCTTTCCTTAAAAAAGAAGCAGAGGCTACAGAGCAGCAAATCGTTAAGTTGCAAACAGAGAAACTTCAAGCAGAACTTGCAAGTAAAAACCGCGAACTGGCCAACTCGGCCATGAGTCTCGTCTATAAAAACGAGTTACTTCAAAAACTGAGTCAGGAGATGCTGAAACTAAAAGACAGCCATGGTAAAACGCTTGGTGAAGATCAGCTTAGAAAACTCCAGAAAGTGATAGATGAAGGTATGAATGATGAACGCGACTGGAATCTGTTTGAAAGTAGCTTCAATGAGGCACATGAAAGTTTCTTTAAAAAACTCAAAGTAAATCACCCTGATCTTGTACCCAATGACCTAAAGCTATGTGCATACCTGCGCATGAATATGAGTAGTAAAGAAATGGCATCCTTACTAAACATTTCATTAAGAGGGGTAGAAATCAGACGATACAGGTTACGAAAAAAGCTCAATGTACCTCATGACAAGAACCTGGTTGAGTTCCTGATAGAGCTTTAACACTACATCATTACCTCTCATCAGTTCTTTTCTAACCCAATTATTTTGGTCTCCAAAAGCATACCCACTGTAGTCCAAAATTTTGATGTGAAGTTAAGAAAATGCTTATTTTAAGTCAAATACAGACTCAAAAAGCCCTTTTGAGATAGTCCTCATTTCAGATATGATGTATTAATGTAGAGGCCATTTTCTTGTATTAGCGCCTGCAGTAACAGAAATTTAGATAACAATTAAACAACCAAATAGTATGAAACGAATCTTTACAAAACTTTCTGTTTTAACTTTTCTCTGTTTTCTTTTTACCAATGTAGCAATGGCACAAAACATTACTGTAAAAGGTACAGTAACCGATGGCGCAGATAAAACCACACTGCCCGGTGTAAGCGTACAGGTAAAAGGAACCACTACCGCTGTGCAAACAGATGCAACGGGGAAATACACCATTAGTACAGCAGCAAATGCCACGCTGGTGTACACTTATGTAGGCTATATCACTAGAGAGATAGCCGTAAACAATCAAACTACTATAAACCTAAGCCTTTCCGCTTCCTCACAGGATTTGGAAGATGTAGTGGTAGTTGGCTATGGCACTCAAAGAAAACGGGACCTGACAGGCTCAATCACACAGGTTAAAGGTGATGAAGTATCCAGAATGCCCAACAACAATCCATTATCCTCCTTACAGGGAAAAGTTGCAGGTCTAACCGTCGTAAATAGCGGTCGACCTGGTGAATCGCCAACGGTAAGGATCAGAGGGGTAAACAGTGTAAACAATTCCTCTGGTGATGGTGCAGCTCCCCTTTATGTAGTGGATGGCGTACATCAAAGCAATATCGACTATATAAACCCTGCCGATATAGAAACAATGGAAGTATTACGTGATCCTTCTTCTATTGCCATTTTTGGCCTACAGGCTGCTAACGGGGTGATTGTAATTACCACCAAAAGGGCAGCCATGGGCAAAACAACCATAAATCTTCAAAGTTCTGCTGGCATACAAAAAGTCACCAAGACAATCGACGTGACCAATGCCGCACAATTTAGAAAACTATACGATAACCTCCTGGCCAATTCAGGTGCTGCACCGTTCGACTACACCAATTACACCGCAGATACCGATTGGCAAAAAGAAATTCTTCAATCAGCCTTTCAAGGCAACAATAACCTTAGCATTTCAAATAATGGCGAAAAATCTACTACATTAATCAACCTGGGTTACAATACACAGGAAGGCGTAATAAAATTTGGAAAGTACCAGAGATTTGTTGCCCGCATAAATGAAGAAATCAGGGTAAACAACAATATTAAAGTAGGTGCAGATTTTACCGGGACACACTGGATATTAGACGCATCAAGTGGCGACTTGAATAACGCTTTATGGGCCGCTCCTATTGTGGGTATCCACGAGAGTGAAACAGCCTATTATTCCATGCCTTCTTTTCAGCGGGCACAGGTAGGAAATCCGGTAGCAAGAATTTATCAGAATGATAAAACCAGCATTAATAAAGGTTACAGAGTAGTGGGTAGCCTGTTTGCCGAAGTTAAATTTTTAAAGCAATTTAAATGGAGATCTCAGTTCTACACAGACCTGGGCTTTAACAACAATAGAGGCTACACTCCCTTACCCTTTACAGTTATTAATTTAGGCGAAGGAGCTGCTCCAACCGAAAGGTTTAACAATCCGCTAGCAAGAACGTCAGTAAGACAAGGTGCAGATGAATTCAGAAAATTCCAGCAAGATCATACCCTTACTTATGACACAACCTTTAACAAAACACACAGGCTTACTGCCATGGCTGGTTTTACTTCTATTTTCACCAGCAACACCACGCTTTCGGGTAGTAGAACTGATATTGGGCTAAACATCCCCAATGATCCATCCTTCTGGTACATTGGAATTGCAGAAAGCAGTAATCCAAGCAACGTAGATGGAAGAGGTGATGAGAAATCTGCACTAGGCTATTTCGCTCGTGTAAACTATGCTTTTAAAGATAAATACCTGTTAAATGCAACCTACAGGCGTGACGGGCTTTCGAGGCTTGCCCCGCAAAATAGGTGGGGTAACTTTGGTGGCGTTGGCTTAGGCTGGGTAATTTCTGAAGAAGATTTTTTTAAAAACCTGAAAGGTATTGACTTTTTAAAACTCCGCGGTTCCTGGGGAACTGTAGGAAATGCACAAGGTATTGAGAAAAACATTTACCTCCCGGTGCTAAACACTTCCGGATCCGGGGTATTTGGTGATTATATCTACCCGGGTAAAGCACCTGCTTATATTCCAGATCCAAACCTAAAGTGGGAAGTCGTACGAGGAGTTGATCTGGGTATAGATTTAAGAGCTTTAAACAACCGTTTCAATGCTGAAATCAACCTGTATGACAGGAAAAGTCATGACATCATTTCTGAGCTTACGCTGCTCAGCTCAAGTGGTTCTTATAAATATCGTACAAATCTTGGCACAATCAGCAATAAAGGAATTGAAGTAGCACTAGGCTGGAACGACAAAATAGGCGATCAGTTTACCTATAACATTACGCCAAACTTTAGTTACAATAAAAACAAGGTTGAATCTATTGGGAATACCATAGACTACAGCATATTTGGAAACGGCACTGTAAACAGAACAATTACAGGCCAATCTATCGGGCACTTTTATGGTTACAGACAGGTGGGTATTTACCAATCAACCGCTGATCTTGACCGGATGCCACGTATGGCGAATTCCCTACCCGGCGATATTGCCTATGCGGATCTAAATGGTGATGGCGTAATCACACCGGCAGACAGAGAAAATTTAGGCTCTCCATTTCCGGACTGGAGCTATGGAATGAGTTTTACGTTCGGTTATAAGGGGTTTGATTTGGTACTACAAGGCCAGGGTGTGGCAGGCAACTATGTTTATACGCAACGTAGGGTAGCAACATTTGCTGATTTAAATTTTGAGACAAACCGTTTAAATGCATGGACGGGCCCAGGTACCAGTAATGTTGAACCTATTTTGCAAAAAGCAAGGGGCAACAATTACCTAATGAGTTCTTACTACCTGGAACCGGGTGATTATTTCCGCATTCGTACCGCACAGCTCGGTTATTCCTTTAAGCCTAATACACTTTTAAAAGCCGGTATAAAAAACCTGAGGTTATATGTTAGCGGTCAGAATCTACATACCTGGAGCAAAACAACGGGATATACCCCCGAGGTACCCATCAATAACATAATTGGTGGTGGTGCAGATAATGGCGTATACCCAATACCTGCAGTATACACTTTTGGTATCAATGCAACATTTTAATTGAATCATTTATATAATTCAAACGATGAAAACATTTAATAAAAAAATCTGCATTATACTTCTTTTTAGTATAACCGCAATTTCACTCATCACAAGCTGTAAAAAAAGCTTTCTCGATCGTAAACCACAAGGTGAATATACAACCGGCACATACCCTTACCCAAAAGGTTCCGGACCATTTGATGCCGAATTATTTGCAGGCTATGATCTACTCAAGAACTATGATGCCTCAGGCAGTGGTTTTATTGCAGCTACTGGCATCAGAAGTGATGATGCTGATAAAGGGAGTACCCCAACAGACGGGCCTACCTCAGCTGAAATGGATAACTTTACCATTATTCCTTCTAACGGTCTTGTAAATGATTTATGGAAGGGCTATTACAACGTAATCAACAAAGCCAATATCGCTTTAGATAAAATAGCAAATGATCAGGATCCGGGAACTCCGCCACAAGCGAAAATCTCCGCAGAAGCAGAGGCTAAGTTTTTACGGGGATATTCCTATTTTATGTTGGTTCGCTTATTTGGCAGAATACCTTTAGTTGACAAAATATTTGCCGACCCGACCGCACAAACAAACATTCCCCAAAGTGCATCTGCAGTAATTTATGGACTAATTGAAACTGATCTTCAGTTTGCCGGTGCCAATTTACCTCCAAACTGGGATCCTACAAAGTTTCCAGGTAGAGCAACAAGTGGCGCTGCCAATGGTATATTAGCAAAAGTATACCTTACCCAACAGAAATGGGCTATGGCTATGGCCGCAGCAAATTTAGTTATCGGTTCTAACCAGTATGACCTGACGACCTCCTATACCAGGATTTTTGGTGAGGACGGTGAGAATAGTAAAGAATCTGTATTCGAGCTTCAGGCGCTTGCCACCCTTCAGGAGAAAAGAGCCTACGGAAGCCAGTTTGCAAGTATACAGGGTGTAAGGGGGACAGGCATCTGGAACCTGGGTTGGGGCTTTAATACCCCGTCGACACTGCTTGAAGCAGCTTATGAACCAAAAGACCCACGAAAAGACAGAACCATATTGTACTCCGGTGGTACTTCGGTATACGGTGAGGCTGTTCCGCTCGGATTACCAAACCCTCGTTATAACCAAAAAGTGCATAGCAATCCAGCTGTCAGAAACGCTATATTAGATAACTTTAGCTATTGGATGAACATCCGGATTCTGCGCTATGCAGATGTGCTATTGATGTATGCTGAAGCAGCTAATGAAGTAGGCGGGCCAGCCAATACTACTGCAGCCCTTGCAGCCTTAAATTCAGTTAGGGAAAGAGCCAGGAGAGGCACTCTTCCTGCTGATAATGTTTTACCTAATATAACAACAACTGATCAGCCCTTATTGCGCGAAGCCATCCGCAAGGAAAGAAGAATAGAACTGGCTATGGAGCATGACCGCTTTTTTGATCTGGTACGCTGGGGCATTGCCGGACAGGTACTACAAAATGCAGGCAAAAGCTTTGTAACCGGGAAACACGAATTATTACCTATTCCACAAGCTCAGATAGACATCAGTAAAGGTGTACTTACACAAAATTTTGGTTATTAATTAAACACGTACTCATATGAAGTTTTCAAAACCATATTATATCTATTGCATCCCTTGTCTGGCCATGTTTGCAATCCTGTTTTCCGCATGTAAAAAAGACGGAAACCCAAATAACCTACCTGATGCTGATCCGGGAAAATATGCCGGCACCATTGACGGGTACAAAACTTCTGATGAAGTTGCGCCTGATAATTTAGTTGCCTACTGGGATTTTGATGGCACAAAAAATGAAAAGATAAGTGGTACTGCACCATCCACAACTGCGGGTGACTCTTTTGTGGATGCAGGTGTTAGAGGCAAAGCCTTAAACTTAACTGCCGGATACCTGTATTATCCTGTTCAACTGCCAAAATTAAAAACAGATGTATTTCAAAATTTCACGATTAGCACATGGGTTCAAATTCTCAATAACGGATCCAAAAAAACCATGATCTTTCAACTGGCAAGACCCGGAATTTTTAATGGAAGCTTAAACTTTATTTTAAACACCCAAAGTTTTCCTGCAACAAACACGGATGAGTTAAAAATAAATCCAACTTTTACGGCTATAAGTGGCGGGATGCAGGACAATGTAAACACGCTACGTGATGCACCCGGTGTACCAACCTACTTTCCTTATCTGACACCAAAAATTGGCGCAGACAAATGGACACACCTACTTCTCACCTACGAAAGTACTACGGGGATGTTCAACATCTGGGCCAACGGTATAAAAGTGGGTGCATTTCCAAGCAGAGGTGTTGGTACCAACCTTTTCAAATCCTACGAACCAAGTGAAATCATTATAGGTGGAAACTACAATGTAATTCCAGGCAAGTCAGTAAATACAGATGTCAGTTTTGCCCCAATGACCGGAAGGATTGATGAGTTGAAAATCTGGAATATCTCACTAACCGATGCACACATTAAAGCCATTTATAATTTAGGACTGGCTAAAAAATAATCCCTTGGGGGGGGATAGGAATTTTCCTGTTCTCCCCTTAATTCAAATCACCTTTCATGATACATCTTAAAAAGTCATTATATTACACCATTGCCTTAATCCTCTTGCTGCATAGCAGCTGCAAAAAAAGCAATACCGATACTAGCGGTTCAACCGACACTTCGCTCTCTTTTACCGTAGATGGCATCTATAATGGCACTTTAACTTATCATACAGGTGTAAATCCCATCCTCAGGTTTACATTTACCGAGCCTATCAATCCAGCTACCATAACCACTGGTATTAAACTCAGTAATAGCACAGGATCCTTAACTACTGTAACAACCCTTTTATCAGAAGGAGATAAAACGCTAACCGTTACATCGCCCAACGATTTGTCTTCCTTTGAAAATTATAGCATAGAAATAAATGAAGGCATAAAATCTGCAAAGGGAGGCAAACTGATTAACCCAGTTAAGATTAATTTAAGTACAGGGCTTAACAATACCGATAAATTTCCACGTATTACTGATGATGAATTACTTACCTTAATTCAAAAACAAACCTTTAAATACTTCTACGACTTTGGACATCCAATCAGTGGATTGGCCCGTGAACGCAGCACTTCTGGTAATACCGTTACTATCGGAGGCTCAGGATTTGGTATTATGGCACTGGTTACAGGCATTCACCGCAACTTTATAACCCGTGCAGAGGGTCTCGCTCGTATGCAAAAAATAGTAGACTTTTTAAAAAACAAAGCACAGCGGTTTCATGGAGTATATCCTCATTGGCTAGATGGCAATACAGGCGTAGTACAGCCCTTTAGCACTAAAGACAACGGTGGCGACCTGGTAGAAACATCTTTTTTGATTCAGGGATTAATTACAGCAAGACAATACTTTACGGGTACAGATGCAGCCGAAACCACTTTAAGAAACGACATTACGACCATTTATAATAGTGTGGAATGGGATTGGCACCGTAAAGACAATGGTGATGTATTGTATTGGCACTGGAGCCCTAATTATGCATGGGAAATGAACCTTCCACTCCGGGGCTGGAATGAAGGCTTAATTACCTATATTATGGCCGCCGCCTCTTCTACACACAGCATTCCAAAAACAGTGTACGATAGTGGTTGGGCAAAAAATGATGCTATTAAAAATGGCAGTAGCTATTTTGGCATCCCACTTCCTTTGGGTTCTGCGAATGGAGGCCCATTATTCTTCTCACATTATTCCTTTTTGGGCATTAATCCTCTTGGATTAACGGATAGCTATGCCAATTACGAAACTCAAAATCGCGCTCATACCCTCATCAATTACAATTACTGTAAGGCCAATCCTAAAAATTATGCAGGTTATAGTGAGAATTGCTGGGGATTAACCGCCAGCGATACCCCTACCGGATATTCAGCAAGTTCTCCGAATAATGATCTTGGTGTAATTGCACCAACGGCAGCACTATCTTCATTCCCTTACACGCCTACAGAATCCATGCAAGCACTCAAATTCTTTTATTACAAATTGGGCGACAAACTGTTTAAAGATTACGGTTTTGTAGATGCATTCTCTTTACAAGATAAATGGTTTGACACCCAAACGCTGGCTATTGATCAGGGGCCGATCATTGTAATGATTGAAAACCACCGGAGTAAATTACTTTGGAACTTATTTATGAGTGCTCCTGAAGTGAAATCAGGATTATTGAAACTAGGATTTACCAGTCCCAATTTATAAATTATAACTTTTAACATGAAACGAACCTCATTTTACCTGTACATCTTAATGGCCTTTACCTTATTAGCAAGCGAATCCTCAGCTCAGGTAAAAACAACATCCAACAAAAACGAGGGCATAAAGCCTGAAATGAAAATCCAAAAAAACCTGACAGATGAACAGCTGTTAGATCTGGTACAAAAACAAACCTTCCGTTATTTTTGGGATTTCGGACACCCTATAAGCGGTATGGCCCGCGAAAGAAGCAACATAGCTTATAATTATGGCAATGAAGTGGTAACAACAGGGGGAACGGGTTTTGGAGTAATGGCGATCATCGTCGCCGCCGAACGAAAATTTATCTCTCGCGAACAGGCTGCATTAAGAACACAAAAAATAGTTGATTTTTTACATAAAGAAGCCGACATGTACCATGGCGCTTTTCCACACTGGTTAAATGGTAGCACAGGCAAAACTATTCGTTTTAGCTTAAAAGACGATGGAGCCGACATTGTCGAGACCTCTTTTCTTTTTCAAGGACTATTAACAGCCAGAGAATACTATATTGCAGATAATCCTGTAGAAAAAAACATCAGAAGCAAAATAAGCGAAATGTGGAATGCTATTGAATGGAATTGGTTTACGCACAATCAAGACGTATTGTACTGGCACTGGAGTCCAAACCATGGCTGGGCCATGAATCACCAGATTAAAGGTTATAATGAATGTCTGATCACTTATATCCTTGCGGCAGGTTCTCAAAGCTATCCCATAAAGTCAAGCGCTTATTATGATGGATGGACAGCGTCAAAACACTTTTTAAACCATAAAAATTACTATAATATTAACCTCCCTCTAGGTATGGAGTTTGGTGGACCATTATTCTTTGCTCATTATTCTTTTACCGGACTAGATCCAAGGGGGTTAAAAGACCAATATGCAGATTATTGGGAGCAGAATAAAAACCATACCTTAATTAACAGGGCTTATTGCATCGACAATCCTAAAAAATATAAAGGTTACAATGCCAATAGCTGGGGACTAACCGCTAGTGACAGTTGGGATGGCTATTCTGCACATTCACCCACAAATGACCTCAGTGTGATTAGCCCAACAGCTGCTTTATCATCCTTCCCTTATACCCCAGAGTATTCCATGCAGGCTTTAAAGCATTTTTATTTTGACCTTGGTGATCAGCTTTGGACAGAATATGGTTTTGCTGATGCATTTAGTGAAGAAAAGAACTGGTATGCAAAATCACATCTGGCTATTGATCAAGGACCGATTATTGTCATGATTGAAAATTACCGAACAGGTTTGTTATGGAATCTCTTTATGAAAAGTACCCCAGCAATAAATGGGCTAATGCGTTTAGGTTTTACTAGCCCTGCCCTACCAGAACTCCCAACTATAAAGAAATAAAAGATTATTTATTATGAGAATACCCTACCTATATACCCTACTTCTTTTTTGCTGCCCGGTTATCCTATTTGCACAGAAAAAAGTAACCCCAACACCCCATCCAAAGATGGATACCTATATCAGTACCTTAATGTCAAAAATGACATTGGATGAAAAAATAGGACAGCTGAATTTACTTACCGGGGGCGAAGCTACCACCGGATCTGCTATAAGTACAGATGTAGAAAGCAAGATAAAAAAAGGACAGGTGGGCGGCATTTTTAGCTTAACTACTCCTGCCCGCATCCGTAAGGCACAGGAAATTGCAGTTCAGCAGACCAGGCTTAAAATACCGATTATATTTGGTCAGGATGTGATTCATGGTTATAAAACCACATTCCCTATCCCACTTGCACTTTCCTGCACCTGGGATATGGCTTTAATAGAAAAAACAGCCCGCATTGCTGCCATTGAAGCAACTGCCGATGGTTTGAACTGGACTTTTTCACCTATGGTAGATATTTCGAGAGACCCCCGTTGGGGCCGCATCTCTGAGGGCTCGGGAGAAGATACTTTTTTGGGTTCACAAATTGCAAAAGCAATGGTTAAAGGTTACCAGGGCGATGATCTTTCTAAATATAACACCATGATGGCTTGTGTAAAACATTTTGCTTTATATGGCGCAGCAGAGGCGGGAAGGGACTACAATACAACAGATATGAGTTTGGATCGCATGTACAATGAATATTTACCTCCTTACAAAGCTGCCCTTGATGCAGGCGCAGGCAGTATCATGACTTCATTTAATGACATCAATGGTGTTCCGGCAACGGCTAACAAATGGCTGATGACGGACCTATTGCGCAAACAGTGGGGGTTTAAAGGCTTTGTTGTTACTGATTATACAGCCGTAAACGAATTGATGGATCACGGTTTGGGTGACCTTCAAACTGTTTCGGCTTTGTCCTTAAATGCAGGTGTAGATATGGATATGGTTGGCGAAGGCTTTTTAACGACACTTAAAAAATCCGTACAACAGGGCAAAGTAAAACCGGAAAAAATTGACAATGCTTGTCGCCTCATTTTAGAAGCCAAATACAAGCTCGGCTTATTTGATGATCCTTTTCGCTATTGCAACGAGGAAAGAGCTAAAACGGAAATTCTGACACCGGAGCATCTTGCCTTTGCCCGGAAGGCTGCAACTGAATCTTTTGTGCTCTTAAAAAATAATCAACAAATTCTGCCTTTGAAAAAAACAGGTACTATTGCTTTAATAGGCCCATTGGCCAATACTGGTGCCAATATGCCTGGCACCTGGAGCGTAAACAGTGATCTGGCCAATACCCAATCGCTTTTACAGGGAATGCAAGCCGCGGCGGGCACTGAGGTTAAAATCTTGTATAGCTTAGGTTCTAATTTGGTTTCCGATGCTCAATATCAGGATAGAGCGACCATGTTTGGTCGTAATATCCCGCGTGATAATCGTCCGGAAGCTGAAATAATTGCTGAAGCGGTAAAACTAGCTCAGCAAGCCGATGTAGTAGTTACTGCATTAGGCGAAAGCTCGGAGATGAGTGGCGAAGCATCCAGCAGAACGAGTATAGAAATTCCTGATGTACAAAAACGTTTATTACAAGCTTTACTTAAAACAGGTAAACCAGTAGTACTGGTTTTGTTTACCGGCAGGCCATTGGCTTTGAAATGGGAAAACGAAAATATCCCGGCCATTTTAAATGTTTGGTTTGGCGGTACCGAAGCAGCGAATGCGATTCCTGACGTCTTGTTTGGCGCAGTAAACCCATCGGGTAAACTGACTGCAACCTTTCCTCAAAATGTAGGTCAGGTTCCCTTATATTATGCACACAAAAACACAGGCAGACCATTAGCAGAAGGCAAATGGTTTAGTAAATTCCGTTCCAATTACCTCGATGTGAGCAATGATCCGCTTTATCCTTTCGGTTATGGTTTGAGCTACACTACTTTTGCTTACAGCAATTTAAAACTAAACAAAAACAGTCTTAAAGCTGGAGAATCCATTACAGCTAGTATTGAGGTAAAAAATACAGGAACTGTCGAAGGTAAAGAAGTAGTGCAATTATACATTCGGGATCTTGTAGGTAGTTCTACTCGTCCGGTTAAAGAGCTGAAAGGCTTTCAAAAAATAAGTTTAAAGCCAGGAGAAAGTAAGACAGTGAGCTTTAAAATCACTGAAGAGGATTTAAAGTTTTTTAATACAGCTTTAAAATTTATAGCTGAGCCCGGAGATTTTAAAATCTATATTGGTGGCAACTCGAGAGATGTAATGGAAGAGCGATTTGCTTTGAAACAATAAAGACTTTAAAAAGGCCTCAATTTCTTGTACACTCCATAAAACCCCAAGCTGGAACTCTGCAAAAGCGGAGTTCCAGCTTGGGGTTACTTTCTAATTATAAATAGTTTAAGAACTATTTAATCTGCCATATTGTGATAAACGGCCTGAACGTCATCGTCCTCTTCCAGTTTATCAATTAATTTAAACACATCAGCCGCCTGTTCTTCAGTTACAGGAGTATGTGATAAAGCGATGCGTTCCAGTTTAGCACTTTTCATTTCTACACCAAGATCTTCCAATGCTTTTTGCATTTTTCCGAAATCTTCAAATGCTGTTTGCACTACAGCAATATCATTTCCTTCTTCATCTGCCTCCAGATACAATTCTTCCAAACCAGCGTCAATCAATTCAAACTCCAATTCTTCTAAATCTCTCTCTCCTGGTAAAAATCTAAAAATAGATTTGCGGTTAAAGATAAAATCTAATGAGCCTGTTTTACCTAAAGTACCACCAGTTTTATTGAAATAGCTACGTACATTGGCAACAGTTCTATTGGTATTGTCTGTAGCGGTTTCAATAAGCACAGCTACACCATGCATAGCATAACCTTCATATACATACTCATCGTATCCATTCTCATCTTTATTCGAAGCACGTTTAATCGCAGCATCTACCCTATCCTTAGGCATATTTACTGCCTTAGCATTCTGGATAGCCGTACGCAAGCGTGAGTTGGTTTCAGGAGTCGAACCTCCGTCCTTTACAGCCATTACAATCTCTTTACCTATCCTGGTAAACTGTACGGCCATTTTGGCCCAACGTTTAAATTTTCTTTCTTTTCTAAATTCAAATGCTCTTCCCATTTTCTTGTTTTACTTTTTATCGGTCCTCAGTCCGAGTTTATTTCTTTAAATTCTTTAACATATCTGTTGTCAGCTTAGCCAAATCAAATTCTGGTTTCCAACCCCAGTCTTTAGCCGCATAACTATCATCTATAGACCTTGGCCAGCTATTTGCAATTTGCTGACGTGGGTCATTATCGGTGTAAGTTAAGGTAAATTCCGGAATATGTTTCCTGATTTCAGCTGCAAGGATCTCAGGTGTAAAGCTTACACCTGTAAAATTATAACTGGACCGGATAGAAATCTTACTGGCCTCTGCGTCCATTAATTCAATAGTTCCCCTTATTGCATCGTCCATATACATCATCGGTAATTCTGTTGCTGCATTTAAAAAAGAAGCATAACTCCCTTTCATCAACGCATCATGGAATATGTGGATAGCATAATCGGTTGTACCACCACCTGGAGCAGCTTTCCAGCTAATCAGTCCCGGATAACGGATGCTGCGTACATCCAGGCCATACTTATTAAAGTAGTATTCGCACCAGCGCTCGCCGGCAAGCTTACTTACTCCATAAACTGTATTTGGATCCATCACACAAAACTGTGGCGTAAGATCTTTAGGCGAATTTGGTCCAAATACTGCAATAGAACTAGGCCAATAAACCTTTGCCGTTTTATAGGTAATGGCCAGGTCTAAAATATTTAATAAACCATTCATATTTAAGTCCCAGGCCAGCTTTGGATTTTGCTCGCCCGTGGCCGATAACAACGCCGCTAACAGGTATACCTGTGTAGGCTTATATTTTTGAAAGATGTTGTTTAAAGTATCCTTTTCAAGCACGTTTACAAACTCAAAAGGTCCTGAATTTTTGATGTCATAATCAGGTCTGCGGATATCACAGGCTACTACATTATCTTCACTATAGGTTTTACGTAGGGCAGTAACTAGTTCTGTGCCGATCTGGCCATTAGAACCTAATACTAATATTTTCTCACTCATAAATAATTTATGGATTTTGACAAAGGTAAATAAATGAACAAACCTATTCAAAAATGTTCGTAGCAACCAAAATTTATAGCCGATTATTTACATGGTGCTGTGGATTTATTTTTTGATTTACAACAATTAATGTAATTGTTAAAAAATTGATTTAGTAACAAAAACATTATATATTTACTTTATGGTGTATTTATAACACTAACTATTTTATTTTGCTTATTATTACAAAACAAAACGCAATTTAAACACACAATATCAACCAAATATGAACAGAAGAGAAGCGGTGAGAAACGTTGCCTTTTTAATGGGGGGCGCGTTATCAGCAACTACAATTGGCGTATTTCTGGAAGGTTGCAATTCAACATCCACTAAGGCAAATAGCAGCTTATTTACTGCAGATCAGCAAAAGCTGGTTACGGAGGTCGCAGACATTATTATTCCTACAACCAGTTCTCCGGGCGCAAAAGCAGCGGGTGTTGGACCATTCATTACGATGATGATCAAGGATTGTTATCCGGACGATGCACAAAAGGCTTTTACAAAAGGCCTTGAAGATCTGGAAAAGCAAGCTAAGGATGAATATAAAAAATCCTTCATGGAATTAACGGTACCTCAACGCCAGGAATTATTGGGTAAACTGAGGGATGTAACTGTTGCCGCCACAAAAGCAGAAAAGGAAAAAATAGACCAACAGAAGGCACCAGAAACAACATCTATCCTTCCAAAAGATAAGCCTAAAATGGAGCCACGTTTCTTTTCTATCATCAGAGATCTTACCCTATTGGGTTATTTCACTTCAGAAGTTGGAGCCACTCAGGCTTATGCATTTGTTGAAATTCCGGGCCGATATGATGGTAATGTACCATTAAAACCCGGTCAGAAAGTTTGGTCGTAAACCTTTTTATATAAAAATAAATAATGAGCAATTTAAATGTTAAAGCAACAGCGCAGAACACTTATGATGCAATTGTTGTAGGATCTGGAATTAGCGGAGGTTGGGCAGCAAAAGAATTAACTGAAAAAGGTTTAAAAGTTTTATTGCTGGAAAGAGGCAGAAACATTGAACATATAAAAGATTATACCACGGCCATGAAAAAACCGTGGGAGTTTGAACATAGAGGCAAATTAACCGAAGCGCAAAAAGACACCCATCCGGTACAAAAAAGAGATTACCCTTATACCGAATTTAATGAAAGCTTTTGGGTAAATGACCTGGAATGCCCTTATACAGAAGTTAAGCGTTTTGACTGGTATCGCGGATTCCATGTTGGGGGTAAATCATTAATGTGGGGGAGACAAAGTTATCGTTTCAGCGATCTGAACTTTGAGGATAACTTAAAGGATGGTCATGGTGTAGACTGGCCAATCAGATATAAAGATATTGCCCCCTGGTATGATTATGTAGAGAAATTTGCAGGTATTAGCGGTCAGGCCGAAAACTGGCCTGCTTGTCCCGATGGTCAATTTCTCCCTCCTATGGAAATGAATTGTGTGGAAAAGGAGGTTAAGAAACGTATTGAAGCCAAATGGAACAAATCAAGGATTATGACCATTGGCCGCACAGCTAACTTAACTGTTGAGCACGGCGGGCGTGGTAAATGTCAATATCGTAACCTTTGTAGCAGAGGCTGTCCTTTTGGTGCTTATTTTAGCACACAATCGTCTACCCTACCAGCGGCAGTAGCCACAGGTAACTTAACCTTGCGCCCATTTTCATTGGTAAACTCTATCATTTATGATAAGGAGAGTCAAAAAGCTAAAGGTGTAGTGGTTATTGATTCGGAAACCATGGAAACTACTGAGTACTTTGCAAAGATTGTATTCGTAAACGGATCAACACTGGGCACAACTTTCGTTTTATTAAATTCTACTTCTGATGAATTCCCTAACGGGCTAGGTAATGGGAGTGGTCAACTTGGACACAACTTAATGGATCATCATTTCCGTTGTGGAGCGAATGGCAGAATAGAGGGCTTCGATGATAAATATACCTATGGAAAAAGAGCAAACGGCATTTATATTCCGCGCTACAGGAACATGGGTAATGATAAACGTGACTACGTAAGGGGCTTTGGTTACCAGGGAGGCGGAAGTCGTGGTAACTGGCATGCTGATGTTGCGGAATTGGCATTTGGTGGTGATTTTAAAGATCAAATGACTGTTCCAGGTGCCTGGACAATGGGACTTGGCGGATTTGGAGAATCACTTCCTTACTTTGAAAACAAAGTATTTATCGATAAAAGCAAGAAAGACAAATGGGGACAACCTGTATTGGCCATTGATTGTGAGTTTAAAGATAATGAGCGAAAAATGCGTGTTGACATGATGAATGACGCGGCTGAAATGTTAGAGGCAGCCGGTGCCAAGGATATTAAAACATTTGACAATGGTTCTGCTCCGGGTATGGCCATCCATGAGATGGGAACAGCACGCATGGGCCATGATCCTAAAACATCAGTTTTGAATAAATGGAACCAGATGCATGAAGTTAAAAATGTTTTTGTAACCGATGGATCATGCATGGGCTCGGCCGCATGTCAGAACCCATCATTAACTTATATGGCACTAACTGCCAGAGCCTGCGACTTTGCGGTTAGTGAACTAAAAAAAGGTAACCTTTAATGGAAAATAGAAAACTTAGAATGGGTATGATTGGTGGCGGTAAAGATGCTTTTATCGGCGCCGTTCATCGAATAGCTGCAAATATTGACGGGCAGGTCGAATTCTGCTGCGGTGCATTGAGTGTAAATCCTGAAGTAGCTAAGGAATCCGGCAAAATGTTGTTCCTTCCTGACGACAGGACTTACTCAAATTATGAAGAGATGATCACGCAGGAGAGTAAATTGCCTGCGGATAAACGGATAGATTTTATTACGATTGTGACGCCTAACTTTGCCCATTTTGCACCTGCAATGATGGCGCTTGACCATGGCTTTAATGTGGTGATTGAAAAGCCTATTACTTTATCACTCGATGAGGCTAAACTGTTACAACAAAAAGTTAAGGAAACAGGATTAACTTTATGCTTAACCCACACTTACTCGGGCTACCCGATGGTAAAACAGGCCAGACAGATGGTTGCTGCTGGTCAGCTGGGTGCCATCAGAAAGATCATGGTTGAATATCCTCAGGGATGGTTGAGTACACTCACCGAGCGTGAAGGCAATGCTGGTGCAGCATGGCGTACCGACCCTGCTAAAAGCGGGAAAAGTGGTTGTATGGGCGATATAGGCACTCATGCCGCTCAATTGGCTGAATACATTTCCGGATTGAAGATTACTAAACTTTGTGCAGACCTCAACATTGTGGTACCTGGAAGAGGGCTGGATGATGATGGCAATGTGCTGCTTAAATTTGACAATGGTGCAAACGGAGTTTTAGTGGCCTCACAAATTGCTGCCGGTGAAGAGAATGCCTTAAAAATTAAAGTATACGGAGAAAAAGGTGGTTTGGAATGGCACCAAATGGAACCGAATACTTTAATTATTAAATGGTTAGACCAGCCAGCACAAGTATACCGTGCCGGACAGGCATATTTGGCTGATGTTGCTAAACACAACACTCGTGTACCGGGAGGCCATCCTGAAGGTTACCTTGAGGCTTTTGCTAACATCTACAGAAACTTCGCACTAACCTTGAGGACAAAACTACAAGGTGGCACACCAACAGCAGTGATGCTCGACTTCCCCAATGTGGAAGATGGCGTCAGAGGAATGGCTTTTATTGAAAACACAGTGGCTTCAAGCCAGTCGGATCAGAAATGGTTTGATTTTAAAATATAATACACCATGACAACGATTAAAGGACCAGGAGTTTTTTTAGCCCAGTTTATTGGAAATGAGGCCCCATTCAATTCTCTGGACGCCATTTGTGAATGGGCGGCAGGCCTTGGATTTAAAGGTATACAAATGCCTACGCTGGATGCACGTTTCATCGATTTACAGAAAGCAGCAGAGAGTAAAACTTATGCCGACGAGCTAAAAGGAAAAGTGAAGTCTTACGGATTGGAGATTACTGAATTATCGACTCATTTACAAGGACAGTTAGTAGCGGTAAACCCTGCATATGACCTTGCGTTTGATGCCTTTGCACCAGATGCTTATAAAAACAACCCAAAAGCCCGAACAGAATGGGCTGTACAACAATTGAAGTATGGGGCAAAAGCCTCGCAAAACCTGGGCTTAAATGCACATGCTACTTTTAGCGGTTCCTTATTATGGCACATGTTCCACCCATGGCCGCAGCGTCCTGAAGGTTTGGTAGATGCCGGCTTTACAGAACTGGCAAAAAGATGGATGCCCATTCTTAATGAATTTGATGCTTGTGGTGTAGACGTTTGTTATGAAATACACCCAGGAGAAGATTTGTTTGATGGTATCACTTACGAGATGTTCCTGGAGAAGGTAAACCACCATCCCCGCGCCTGTCTGCTATATGATCCTTCGCATTTTGTATTGCAACAACTGGATTATATCCAATATATCGACTTTTATCATGAGCGTATTAAAGCTTTCCATGTCAAAGACTCAGAGTTTAATCCTACAGGTAGGCAAGGTGCTTTTGGCGGTTATCAAAGTTGGGCTAACCGTGCCGGAAGGTACCGTTCGCCTGGAGATGGACAGGTAGATTTCAAGACCATTTTCAGTAAATTGGCTCAATACGATTATACAGGTTGGGCAGTAATGGAATGGGAATGCTGTATAAAAGATGCTCAGGTTGGCGCCAAAGAAGGTGCTGAGTTTATTAAAAAAAATATTATTAAAGTAACAGACAGAGCTTTTGATGATTTTGCTTCCTCTGGTGGGGATGATGATTTCAACAATAGGATTTTAGGTCTGAATCAATAAAACAATAAAATGAAAAAAACACTATTTATACTGGGCTGCTTTGTATTGGCAATGGCTTCATGTTCAAGTCCTGAAGAGCGCTCTTCAACTACAAGTTCTGCTACTACAACTGAAACTCCGGCAACACCTACTGAGACGACTGCCAAAGCTGAAACTACCGCGCCTAAGGGGGAAGGAGAAAAACTAATTGCTAAATCAGACTGTATTGGTTGCCACAATAAAGTACAGAAAGTAATTGGTCCTGCTTACGTAGATATCGCAGCAAAATACCCTTTAAATGATGAAAATGTAAATCACCTGGCAGATAAAATTATTGCGGGAGGTAAAGGAGTATGGGGAGAGATTCCAATGACTCCACACTCGGCTTTAAGTAAAGACGATGCGAAAAAAATGGTTAGCTACATTTTATCGCTCAAAAAATAACACCCTCAACAAGAACCACACAAAAATGAACCACGCAAAAAAAAACCAGGAGGCTTCATCCAGACGTAGCTTTCTAAAAACAACAGCTATTGCAGCCTCTGCATTTATGATTGTGCCGCGCCATGTTCTGGGCGGAAGAGGTTTTTTGGCACCTAGTGACAAACTTACTATTGCCAGTATAGGTGCCGGTGGTAAGGGTCAATCGGATATTGCTAACTTCTACAAAAGCGGGAAGGCTGATATTGGATTCCTTTGTGATGTACATGATAGCAGGGCTGCAAATAGTGTAAAGGCATTCCCTAAAGCGAAATACTATAGAGATTACCGTGAAATGCTGGACAAAGAAGCGAAGCATTTTGATGCGGTTTCTATTTCTACACCGGATCATAATCACGCCATACAAGCTATTGCAGCTATGCAACTGGGAAAGCATGTCTATGTTCAAAAACCTTTAACCCACGATATTTTTGAAGCCCGTGCATTAACTGCAGCGGCCGAAAAGTATAAAGTGGTAACACAAATGGGTAATCAAGGTGCATCAAATGATGGCCCCAGATTGATGAGAGAATGGTACGATGCCGATTTAATTGGCGATGTGCATACCATTTATGCATGGACCGACAGACCGGTATGGCCGCAAGGTATTCCATGGTCGGCCAACGCAGCTTCAGTACCTGCTGATCTTGATTGGGATTTATGGTTAGGCACTGCTCCTTATAGGAATTACGTAGAAAAACTTGTTCCTTTCAACTGGCGTGGCTGGTGGGATTATGGAACCGGAGCTCTTGGAGATATGGGCTGTCACCTCCTGGAAGCACCTTTCAGTGTTTTAAATTTAAAATATGCTACTGAAGTGCAGGCAAGTGTGGGTTCTGTATATGTAGATGAGTTTAAAAGAGGGTACTTCCCTGACAGCTGTCCACCATCAAGCCACGTGACCTTAAAATTCCCTAAAACCAATAAAACAAATGGTGACATTACGGTACACTGGATGGATGGCGGTATACAGCCTGAGCGTCCTGAGGAACTGGCGGCAAACGATACATTTGGTGATGGCGGAAATGGGACATTGTTTGTTGGGACAAAAGGTAAAATGATGGCTAGTACTTATGGTGCCAATCCACGTTTACTTCCTTTAAGCAGAAATGAAAACATCAAGGTAGCACAAAAATTTGCTCGTGTTGAAGGTGGTGCTGATGGTCATTACGGACAATGGGTTGAGGCTTGTATTGCCGGTTATGGCAAAAAAGTGCTAAGCTCCCCATTCTCTATTGCTGGTCCACTTACAGAATCATTATTAATGGCGAATCTGGCCATTAGAGGTACTGACATACAACGAAAAAATGCTGAAGGCAAGATCAAGTATCCAGGCAGAAACATCAAATTACTTTGGGACAATGCCAACATGAAGATCACCAATTTTGATGAAGTGAATCAGTTTGTAAAACGTGAATACCGCAAAGGGTGGTCACTCGGTGTTTAAGGAGCAAAGATGAAGAAAAAGTAAAATTGATTAAGTCGCGAGGTCTTTGCTCCTTAATCTTTAATCAGAAAAGAAAACCAAAGAACATGAAAAAATATATCTTTTCGGCCATTATATTAACTGCACTACTAGGTGGTGGCGTTACTCGGGCTCAATCAGACAAAAAAGGTTTTACTAAAATATTTGATGGTAAAACAACTAAAGGTTGGCATACTTACGGAAAAACTACTGCCGGTGCAAAATGGACTATTGAAGATGGAACCTTGCATTTTGACCCCAAGGGGGATAGTGATGGTGGTGGGGATTTGGTAACTGATAATGAATACAGCAATTTTCATTTAAAAATTGACTGGAAAATTGCCCCAAAAGGTAACAGTGGAATTATTTATTATGTAAAAGAAGATCCCTCAAAATACCATCAAACTTATAGTACGGGCTTAGAAATGCAGGTATTGGATAACGAAGGTCATAGTGATGGCAAGATTGCCAAGCATCGTGCAGGAGATTTATATGATTTGATTAAAAGTAGTTCTGAGCCGGTAAAACCTGTTGGCGAATGGAATACAGCTGAAATCATTTGCAAAGACGGGAAACTGGAACAATACTTAAACGGTGTGAAAGTAGTATCAACTACACTTTGGGACGACAACTGGAAAACGCTTATTGCCGGAAGTAAATTTGCAAAGTGGCCAGATTGGGGTACATTTAAATCTGGAAAAATAGCGCTTCAAGATCATGGAAATGAAGTATGGTACCGCAATATCATGATTAAACAGCTATAATAGATCCATAAAAAAAGAACTAAACAACCAAACATGAACTTAAACAACCGCATCAAATTATCAACCATGATGTTCCTGGAATTCTTTATCTGGGGTGCATGGTTTGTGACACTTGGCACCTTTCTGGGGCACAACCTTAGCGCTACGGGGAGTCAATCAGCCGCCGTCTTTTCTACTCAATCATGGGGTGCTATCATCGCACCTTTCATTATTGGGCTAATTGCAGACAGATATTTTAATGCTGAAAGAATCCTTGGCATATTGCATTTAGTTGGCGCCTTTTTAATGTACCAGATGTACAGTGCCACAGAAATAACTGCATTTTACCCTTATGTACTAGCTTACATGATTTTGTTTATGCCAACGCTTGCACTAGTCAATTCTGTGTCTTTCAACCAAATGAATGATCCTGAAAAAGAATTCTCTACCATTAGGGTTTGGGGAACCATAGGTTGGATAGCTGCCGGATTGTTAATCAGCTATGTATTTCATTGGGATAGTGACCTGAGTGTAAAAGATGGTTTGCTGAAAAACACCTTCATGATGGGTGCAGTAGTTTCTCTAATCTTAGGCTTATTTAGTTTTACATTACCTAAAACACCTCCTAAAGTTGCGTCGGGTGAGAAGGTAAAAATATCAGAAATACTTGGCCTTGAAGCTCTAAAACTATTAAAAGATAAGAATTTTGCTGTATTCTTTATCTCTTCTATCCTTATATGCATTCCACTGGCCTTTTATTATCAGAATGCACATTCATTCCTCTCTAATGTAGGTCTTGAAAATCCTACAGGTAAAATGACTATCGGGCAAGTTTCTGAAGTGCTATTCCTATTGTTATTACCCGTATTCTTCACCAGATTTGGTTTCAAAAAGACCATTTTAGTAGGTATGCTTGCCTGGGGCGTTCGCTATGCCCTATTCGCTTATGGTAATGCCAGCGACTTGAGCTTTATGCTTATCATCGGTATTGCGCTTCATGGTATTTGTTATGATTTCTTCTTCGTATCCGGGCAGATTTACACCAATGCCGCCGCAGGCGAAAAATACAAAAGTGCTGCACAAGGTTTAATTACCCTGGCCACTTATGGTATTGGTATGCTTATTGGATTTGAAGTTGCTGGTATCATCACTGATACTTACAAAGCTGCTGATGGATCTTTCGATTGGAAAATGATCTGGATCATTCCTTCGTGTATAGCATTTATAGTATTCTTGCTATTTGCGCTATTTTTTAATGATAAAAAGAAAGTTGAGGCTTAATCTAATAACCAATGAGTAAAAATTTAAGCAGAAGAACTGCATTGAAAAACATTGTTGCCGGAACAGCCGCTTTAGGCGTCTCAGCAGCTATCCCCACTTTTGCTTTGGAACAAACAAAATCCACCATGCTAAAAGGAAATATAAACCACTCAGTATGCCGCTGGTGCTTTGGAAAAATGGAATTGGACGACTTGTGTATCGAAGCAAAAAAAATCGGCATTAAAGCCATTGATCTTGTAGGCCCTAAAGATTGGCCTACACTAAAAAAACATGGCTTATATTCATCTATGTGTAATGGTGCAGAGATCAATTTAGTAGATGGATGGAATGACCCACAGTTTCATGCTACGCTGATTAAAAACTATTCGGAGATGATTCCTAAGGTTGCAGAAGCAGGCTATAAACAATTGATCTGCTTTAGTGGCAACAGACGTGGTAAAGATGATGAAACCGGGCTAAAAAACTGTGTTGACGGTTTAAAACAGGTGTTACCACTGGCCGAAAAGCATGGTGTAGTATTGGTTATGGAGCTCTTGAACAGCAAAATAAACCATAAGGATTATCAATGTGACCATACAGCATGGGGTGCTGAATTGGCTAAAAGGCTAGGATCTGAAAACTTCAAATTGCTATACGATATTTATCACATGCAGATTGATGAAGGAGATGTGATCCGTAATATTCAAACCTATAATCAATATATTTCTCATTATCATACAGCAGGTGTACCTGGCAGAAATGAGATTGATGATACACAGGAATTGTTTTACCCAGCCATTATGAAAGCGATCCTTGCAACAGGATTTAAGGGCTATGTAGCTCAGGAGTTTATTCCTAAGTACGCAGATAAAATTAAATCATTAAGAGATGCCGTAAATATTTGCGACGTTTAAATTCAAACTATATGAAGTCGAGAAGAACTTTTATTAAACAAGCAGGACTTGCCGCCGCCGGAGCATTCTTATTACCATCCCTTGCTTACAGTGCTCCCGCTGGAAGAAAAATTGGGCTGCAACTGTATACTTTGAGGAATCAACTCCCTCATAATGTAAAAGACGTAATAGAAAAAATTGCGCAGGCAGGCTACAAAGAGGTAGAAACTTACAGTTATTCGCCAACAAATGGATATTGGGGTATGGATCCCAAATCTTTTAAAAGCTTACTTACTACCAATGGGCTAACTTCACCAAGTGGTCATTTTGGTATTGATAATTTCCTAAGCACTGGTAACAAAGAACTGCTAAAACCTTTGATAGAAGGTGCTGCCGGCATAAACAATGAATATTTTACCATTGCTTATTTAGGTGAACCGATCAGAAAAACACTTGAAGATTATAAAAAGATTGCCGGGCGTTTAAATGAAGCGGCTGAAGTAGCGAAACAATCAGGTTTAAAACTAGCTTATCATAACCACAATTTTGAATTTCAACAGCATGAGGGCGGAACTACAGGGTATGAAATTTTGCTAACCGAAACAGATAAAAAACTGATCAGATTTGAAATGGATTTGTACTGGGTAGTACGCTCAGGAAATGATCCTGTTGCATTATTTAATAAATACCCTGGCCGTTTTCCGATGTGGCATGTAAAGGATATGGATAAGACCAATAATGGTATAAATACTGAAGTTGGTACTGGCACGATAGATTTCAAGAACATTTATAAACATACCAAGCAGGCTGGATTGGAGCACTTAATTGTGGAACAGGAGAATTTTTCGAAAGATCCATTTGTAAGCATTAAGCAAAGCTTTGATTATGTAAACCGCGAGCTGATTTAATAAGATATATCTTAACAAATTAAAAGGGAAGTGGTTAGCAAAAGCCACTTCCCTTTTTTATGATTGAAAAAATGCCCATATTTGAAGACTTATTATTTCACCATAAATACAATTGATTAAATAAATTAAAAACAAGTAAAACAACAATTAAAAAAAGATGAAGATTGCAGTAGTTGGAGCCACCGGTCTGGTAGGCACCGTAATGTTAAAAGTATTAGAAGAGCGTAACTTCCCGTTAACCGAATTGATCCCTGTAGCCTCTGAAAAGAGCGTTGGTAAGGAAATCACATTCAAGGGTAAGAAGTACGCTGTTGTAAACATGGATACTGCGATTTCGATGAGACCTGATATTGCGTTGTTTTCTGCAGGTGGCAGCACTTCTTTAGCTGAAGCCCCACGTTTTGCTGAAGTTGGTACTACAGTAATCGACAATTCATCTGCATGGCGCATGGATCCGTCGAAAAAGCTGGTTGTACCTGAAGTAAATGCAAGTGAATTATCGGCTAACGATAAGATCATAGCAAACCCGAACTGTTCAACTATTCAAATGGTTGTGGCTTTAAAACCACTTCATGATAAATATAAGATCAAACGTATAGTTGTTTCAACTTATCAGTCTGTAACCGGAACTGGTGTAAAAGCTGTTGAGCAACTGATGAACGAGCGTAAAGGAATAACTGACGGTCCTATGGCTTATGCTTATCCTATCGATTTAAATGTAATCCCTCAGATTGATGTTTTCCAGGATAATGGATATACCAAAGAGGAGATGAAAATGATTTTGGAAACCCAAAAAATTATGGGCGACAATAGCATTAAAGTTACGGCTACAACAGTACGTATTCCGGTAATGGGCGGTCACTCTGAGTCGGTAAACATTGAGTTTGAAAACGACTTTGATGTAGCTGAGGTAAAAAGCCTGTTGGCGAATACAGAAGGCATCATTTTAGTTGATGATCCTGCAAACCTTAAATATCCTATGCCTAAAGATGCGCATGAGAAAGATGAGGTATTTGTGGGAAGGATCAGACGTGACGAGTCTTTACCAAACGCATTGAACATGTGGATTGTAGCTGACAACCTACGTAAAGGAGCTGCAACAAACGCTGTTCAGATTGCTGAATACCTGGTAAAAAACAAACTGGTATAATTTTATAAATTATAAACGTTAAAGTGATGTATGAATAGCTCTTACCGGTTATACATACATCACTTTTCTTTTTTAAAAGCTTATGTCTAAAAAATCAATATTCCCATTTTCACTCTTACTGTTCATCATTAGCTTCTCTTTTGCACAAAGCCCTATACAGAAGCTGGAAAAAGCCTACAATGCTTTTCAGTTAGACCCACAGACCAGATATGCCACCACCTCGCTTTGCGTTTTGGATGCCAATACTGGAAAACCGTTGTTTACCCGTAATGAGCAGGTAGGTTTAGCAACGGCCTCAACATTAAAAGTGATCACCGCTGCTACAGCATTTAATGTACTGGGAAAAGATTTTCAGTTTCAGACGACTTTAGCTTATACCGGAAATATTACTGCTGAAGGAATTTTAAAAGGGGATTTGATGATTGTTGGAAGCGGCGATCCAACTTTAGGGTCTGACCGATACCAAAACAAAGAGCGGGCTGTACTGACGGAATGGATTGCTGCAATTAAAAAGGCTGGCATAAAAAAAATTGAAGGGGCTATTATTGGCGACGACCGCATATTTGGTACGCAAACTACACCTGAAGGCTGGACCTGGCAGGATATGGGAAATTATTATGGAGCCGGCACCTCTGGACTATCCTGGCGTGAAAACCAGTTTGATTTATATTTAAAATCAGGATTGAGCGTAAATGAGCCCGTTAAAATATTAAAAACGGTTCCTGAAATTCCTTATCTGAAAATTGCGAATGAACTTAAAACCGGTACTCAGGGCACAGGAGATAATGCATATGTTTTTTTACCCCCTTATGGTACTGTAGCCTATGTAAGAGGCACATGGGGTATAGACCATGGTAAATCAAGCATTTCTGCTGCCCTCCCCGATCCGGCTTTTGATTGCGCCTACCGCCTACAAGATACTTTAAAGCTATTGGGTATCATTGCAACACAACCGGCAACTACAACCCGTATCATGGCGCTCAATGAGCGTCCTATTGCAGAGATTACGCAAAAAATCAGTACCATAACCTCGCCTACGTTGTCGGAAATGACTTATTGGTTTTTAAAAAAGAGCATCAATTTATATGGAGAAACCCTACTGAAAGCTGTTGCCATAAAATCGGGTAAAGCTGCTACAACAGCGGATGGTGCTACAACCGAAATTAAGTTTTGGGCTGATAAGGGCATTGATAAGAATGCCATGAATATTATTGATGGAAGTGGTTTATCGCCGGCAAACCGTATCACAACAATGGCCGTAGCCAATGTTCTGTTTCAAGCGCAAAAAGAAGTCTGGTTTGGCGACTACTACAAGGCCTTCCCGGAATACAATGGCATGAAAATAAAAAGTGGGACGATAAACAATGTTTCAGCTTTTGCAGGTTACTATACTAGTATGGCTGGCAATAAATATATCATTGTCATCAATATCAACAACTATTCGGGCTCTGGCATTAACAAGAAACTATTTACAGTATTGGATGCATTAAAGTAATTGGTAAATTGCATCCGTTTCCAAAATTTATAATCTGTTAAACATTCGTTAAATGAAGAATATCCTCTCACTATTGTGTTTTTGCTTACTAAGTTGTGCTGTTATTGGTCAGACTTCCGTTTCGCCCCCACCCATCTCTTTAGAAATACCAGATCCTGTTAAGCCCCTGCCTCAAGAGATAGCCATTATACCGGAACCGGTAACCCTTGTTAAACATGAAGGACATTTTACTTTACCTGCAAATGTAACGATACAATGCCCCGCTATACCGGAAACACATCAGCTCCTTGTTTTCTTAAAGGAGCGGTTATCCATTCCTACAGGCAGCTATGTGTCCACAACAAGTAGTAAATCTGTAATAGCAAACATTAAACTATCGTTAAATGATAAAACTGATCCGATACTTGGGACAGAAGGATACCAGTTATCTGTAACTCCCAAACACATCAGCATAAAGGCAAATAAGCCAGCTGGGTTATTTTATGGGGTACAAAGTCTGCTTCAGTTGTTCCCTGTGGCCATCGAGAGTAAAGAACTTATGGAGGGCATAGAATGGAAAGCGCCTTGCGTTGAGGTTACAGACTATCCACGTTTAGGCTGGAGAGGCTTAATGTTTGATGTTGCCCGACATTTTTTCACAAAGGATGAGGTAAAGCAGTATATCGATGCAATGGTACGCTATAAATACAACGTTCTTCATTTACATCTTACAGACGACGAAGGTTGGAGAATAGAAATAAAAGGCTTACCTAAGTTAACCGAGGTGGGTGCATGGAGTGTAAAAAAAGTAGGCGAATTTGGAAATTTCACTCCACCCACAGCTGATGAACCAAGGAACTATGGTGGTTTTTATACACAGGAAGACATTAAGGAACTGGTAAAATATGCAAAGGAAAGGTTTGTAAATATTCTACCTGAAATTGATGTCCCAGGTCACAGTTTGGCTGCAATTGCTTCTTATCCTGAATTGTCTTGTACCCCAGGTGCTGAAAACTACAAAGTACGTTCTGGTGAACGGATTATGGATTGGTCTAGAGGGGCCCCTCCTTTGGCTATGGTAGACAATACGCTCTGCCCTGCCAATGAAAAAGTATATCCTTTTCTAGATACGATCATTACGCAGATCGCTGCACTTTTCCCATTTGAATATATCCATATGGGTGGCGACGAAGCTCCGTTCAATTACTGGGAGAAAAGTGATGCTGTTAAAGCATTAATGCTAAAAGAGGGATTAAAAGATATGCACCAGGTACAGGGCTATTTTGAAAAGCGTATACAAAAAATGGTGGAAGCCAAAGGAAAGAAATTTATAGGTTGGGATGAGATATTAAATGACGACCTATCGCCTAGCGTAGCTGTGATGGCATGGCGTGGAATAAAATATGGTGTTGAGGCAGCTAAAAAGCAACATGAGGTGGTAATGACTCCAACTGCTTTCGCTTACCTGGATTATATGCAAGCGGATGCTATAACTGAACCGAGGGTATATGCTTCTCTACGTTTAAGCAAAGCTTACGAATTTGAACCGGTACCGGCAGAGGTTGATCCGAAATATATCAAAGGCGGACAGGGTAATTTATGGACTGAACAGGTATTTAATATCCGTCAAGCTGAATATATGACCTGGCCAAGGGGAATGGCAATTGCAGAATCACTTTGGTCGCCCCCAGCCAAAAAAAACTGGCTAAACTTTTTTGGCAGGGTAGAGCAGCACTTTAAGCGCCTGGATATGGCCGAAACTAAATATGCACCAAGTGTATATGATCCTATTTTTAAAGTAAGCAGATCGGCCGACAAGCAATTGCAGATAGAACTGAGCACGGAAGTTCCGGGATTAGATATTTATTACAGTTTCGACAACTCTTTCCCTGACCGTTTTTATCCGAAGTACACAGAAAAACTGACACCACCAAAAGATGCGACCATGCTAAAAGTAATTACCTACAGGGGTAAAACTCCAATAGGCAGAATGATGAACATGCCCATCGAAGAGCTGAACAAACGCGCAGGGAAAAAATAACATTAACAGAAAGAGATTGAGATATTTTGTTCATATAGGCTATAACGGCTTAAAGTACAATGGCTGGCAAAAACAACCAGGGGTAATGAATGTACAGGGAGTTATTGAGCAAGCACTTAGCCAGGTATTAAAAACGCCTGTATTTATTAACGGCTGTGGCCGTACAGATGCGCGTGTACATGCCAGTCAGTTCTTCTTTCATATGGACGTGGAGCAGCCCTGGGATTTCGACCTGATGTTCAGGATGAATAAGGTGCTGCCTGCCAACATTGCTATTTTCGACATTATCCCTATGGATGGCATGCAACATGCTCGTTTTGATGCCGTACAACGATCGTATGACTATTTTATACATACTTATAAGAATCCTTTTTTAAACGGTTTGAGTTCGTTTTATTTGCTGGATAAGCTGGATTTTGACAAGATGAAACAGGCAGCAGCCATATTGCCAAATTATAAAGACTATAAAGCCTTTTGCACGAGCCCCGATAAATACGAGCATACCTTATGCTATGTCAAATCAGCCAGTTTATCAGTCGACAAGAACGGTGATCACCTTCGTTTCCAGATTTCCTCCAATCGATTTCTAAGTAAAATGATCCGGATCATTATGGGACAATTGTTAAAAATTGGCAAAGGAGTATTGAGTGTAGAAGAGTTTGAAAGTTATCTGATCAATAATAAAACGCCGGAGTTAATCACTCCCGCACACCCTGAGGGACTTTATTTATCTAAAGTTACTTACCCTTATTTGAATCTGGCACCGAGGCAACAGTTCTCTTCTGTTCTACAAATGCAGGCCGACCTATCCTGGGAACGTCTATAAACCTCTTGTTGTTAATATTTTACTGTTGTTTCTATTCTTAAATTTTGTTAACTTTAATTGAGGACCTTCATTAAAAAGAAGGCATTCTGTATGACAGTTATTCAAAAAATTGAGCACTGGGGCGATGTCCATCATGCCAAATGGCTGGATGTTATCCGAATTGTATTAGGCTTGCTCATCTTTAGTAAAGGTATTGCTATTGTAAGCAATACGGAGGCACTTCAAGACATGATTTTGCGAAACGGCACTTATGGTTTCTCAGGCTTCATGTCGAGCGCAGGATTACATATTGTTGGCTTTGTGCATCTGGTAGGTGGCCTTTTTATTACCATTGGACTGCTTACCCGCTTTGCGTCGGTTATTCAGATTCCAATTTTGTTATGTGCTGTATTCTTTGTCAACCTGTCGCACGGATTTTCAGCGCTTAACAATGAGCTATGGTTATCCATCATTGTATTGCTATTGCTGGTGTTGTTCTGGATTGTGGGTTCAGGACCGTACTCAGTGGATCAAGCCATGAAAAAAAGGCCTAACATTTTCAGACCATAAAAACATATAGCAGTAAATATTTATTGCCTGCTCAATATCATAGCCCTCATCGCATCAGCGGTGAGGCTAATTCCATTTACAGTTACCAGGGCGCGCTTGTAAAACACATCCCGCTCAGTGAGTTTACCTTCGATAAATTCAATCATTTCGGCCTCATTAAGCTCCCTTAACAGGGGTCGTTTTTCCTTACCACTTTCCAGACGTTTGGCCAAAGCTGCGGCAGGCATTTCAATGTAAATAGAGAGGCCATTCGTATTCATCCATTCCATGTTATCAAAAAAGCAGGGAGCACCTCCTCCTGTTGCCACAACTGCATTTGCAGGGTAATCAAAGTTCTTTAGTGTTTCACTCTCCAACTTCCTGAAAGCTGCTTCACCATGTGTTAAAAAATAAGCCCCTATTGTTGTACCCAGACTTTTCTCAATCTGATGATCAAGGTCAATAAATTCGTATCCTAGTTTTACAGCCAGCTTTTTCCCCATTGTACTTTTACCACAGCCCATAAAACCTATTAAAAAAATCTTCATCATTTACACTAGTTTTACCCTTGGATCTACAAAGGCATATAATACGTCTACCAAAATATTAATTATTACGAATACGAATGCAATAAAAAGAATGGAGCCCATTACTACGGGAAAATCAGACATTTCAAGCGCATTTACCGTTGCACGGCCGAGTCCATTATAACCAAATATATACTCTACAAAGAAAGATCCTGCCAGCAAAGAGGCAAACCAACCTGATATGGCTGTGATCACAGGATTTAGTGCATTTTTTAAAGCATGTTTATAAATGATTACATTGCGACTTAGTCCCTTTGCACGGGCAGTGCGGATATAATCCTGTGCCAACACATCGAGCATGGCACTCCTGGTTAATTGAACAATAATAGCCAGGGGTCTTAAACCCAAAGTAATCATAGGCAACCATAGATTTTTCCAGGTCATGATTTCTCCTTTAAAAGGATCATAGCTGTACAAACTTCCCGACATATTGAGCCCTGTATAATCACTCAATAAAAACCCAAACAGCCAGGCTATAATGATGCCGGCAAAGAATGATGGAGCCGAAATACCTAGAATAGCGAATGAATTGGCAGCTTTATCTATCCAGGTATCTTTATGAACTGCCGAAAGCACACCTAGAAATACGCCAATCAGGGTTGCAAATATCATGGCTGTTAGCGCCAGTATGAAAGTATTGGGCACAGTTTCGGATAATATTGTGGTCACATCACGTTTTGTTTGATAAGAGCGCCGTAGGTAAGGCCATTTAAGTGCCAATACCTCATTGCCAAATGAAATCAGTTTTACATAATGATATTTATCTTTACTCTCTGTGGTGTTCTCGTGAATACCGAGTGGGGAAAGATCATTCAGGTAAAGAAAGAACTGAGCAGATTTAGATTTATCCAATCCAAATTCCTTACGCACAGCTTCAATAGAAGATACGTCTGCCCGCTGCCCCATGGTCATCCTTGCAGGATCACCGGGCAATATGTTAAACAAAACAAACACCACTACAATGACGCCTGCCATTACAGCAAATCCATATAAGATTTTTTTGACGGCGTATTGGAACATCGTTATTTACTAAAGTACATATCAGCAAGTTTATCAAAAGATGGCACAGTGTTGTAATGCCATTTGTTGATCACTACCCCATTTTTAAGTAACAATACACCTGGGTTTGATCTAACCATACTTTTTAAAGGTACTGCATCAGCATAAAATACTTCTGCAAACAATTTCATCCTTTTGCTAAATAAATCTACATCGCTGGCTGAATTAGAAGTTAACAAAACTGTTCTAATATTAAACTGTTCTGCTGCATTTAATGCCAATGCATTGAGCTGAGCCATGGCTTTCTCGTTTGCATCATTTAAGTTGTAAGCTACAATTACAAGATTGTAATAAGGATTCTCTATCAGTTCTTTGGTATAATCGGTACCGGAAGCGTCAGTAATCAGCAAATCTTTGATCTTAGGCTCATAACCTTTTTTAACCAAAACTTTATCCGGATCGCCTACAATTTCCCAGTTGGGGTCCTTCCAAATCTCAGTTTTCAAATAATCTTTATCGCTCATTACCTTCTTTTCGCCCGTCTTCTTGTTATGCATCTTATACATGATGGCATATTCATCACCCTTTTCTCCTTCAGGAATTTTCATTAACTGAGGAAGGTTTGCACCTACTTTATAAGGCAAGAAATCTAAAACAGGTAAGGTGCTATAAGTAAACACACCAAATAATGTAGAAGCCAGGGTTACAAATGCAAATAGTCCTTGCTGTACTTTCAAGTTTGTGGTAACAGGTTTGATCAGGTCATGACTTATAAATAAATAAATGATCAACACCAACAGGACAAGATCTTTAGAGAAGGACTGCCATGGGGTTAAGGGAATTGCATCTCCAAAACAGCCACAAGATGTAACTACTTTAAAGGCAGCAGATACAAAAGTTAAGAAGGTAAAAAAGATAATTACGGCCAGTAATCCGGTTGTTACCTTCTTGCTCCAAAAGCCGAACAACAACAAAGCACCCAATACGATTTCAAATACACAAAGCAATATGGCGATTCCGGTAGCCATACCGCCCAAAAAGGACATATGGAATACATCAAAATATTCTTGTAGCTTATAGCCAAATCCCAGTGGATCATTAGCTTTAATTAATCCTGAAAAAATAAAAAGGACACCAACAAAGATCCTCGAAAAATTTAATGTAATCTTTCTCATTACTGAACACCTAATTTAATTAATGCAAAAACTGAATAATTTAACATATCCTGATAATTGGCATTTATACCCTCTGAGGCTAGCGTTTGCCCTAAATTATCTTCTATCTGTTTTACCCTTAAGATTTTCATCAGGATCAGATCGGTCAATGAGCTGATGCGCATATCTCTCCAGGCTTCGCCATAATCATGATTTTTGTTGAACATCAATTCCCTGGTTTCATTTACTTTTGCATCATAACCGCCCTCTACAGCATTCAGTCCCATTTCTAAAGGATCATTCTCCCCTAGTTCCAATTGCATCATGGCAATTATACAATAGTTAATGATACCAATGTATTCGGAAGTGATATCCTCCCCTACTTTGGAGACTTTTTTTTCTTCTAATGTACGAATACGCTGCGCCTTAATAAAAATCTGGTCAGTTATAGAAGCCGGTCTTAATATTCTCCATGCTGTTCCGTAGTCTTTTGTTTTCTTTAAAAAAAGCGATTTGCAAACCGCGATAACAGCGTCGAATTCCTGAGATGTATTTGTTGCCAAAACAATTAAAATAATAAGTTCAAAACCCGTTTCAATACGAAACCTTTTTTATCTAAGTTTGTATCAAAACAATGGCTAAAGATACATTTTTAAACCGAAAGACCACACTAAACCTAAAAGGTAAACTGGTTGATTTAAGTACCCCCTGTGTAATGGGAATCTTAAACCTCACCTCTGATTCTTTTTATAGCAACAGCCGCATCAGTTCTATTGAGCAGGCATTACTACGTGCCGAAACCATTATAAATGAAGGTGGTCGGTTTATTGATATTGGCGCATATTCATCAAGACCAGGTGCTGCCGAAGTTAGTGAAGGGCAGGAAATAGACAGAATTGTTCCAGCTGTTGAGGCTATTATTAAGGCGTTTCCAGAAGCCTTGCTTTCGATAGATACTTTTCGAGCCAAAGTTGCCCAGGCAGCAGTTAAAGCCGGTGCACATATCATAAACGACATTGCAGCCGGCAAGATGGACGAGGCTATGTTTGAAACTGTGGCGGATTTAAACGTGCCCTACATCATGATGCATATGAAAGGAACACCTCAAACCATGCAAAAAAGCATTAACTATCATAACATGGTGCTGGAAATAACTGGTTATTTCTCTGACAAGGTTGAAAAGCTCAAAAAATTAGGGGTAAAAGACATCATCCTTGACCCTGGTTTCGGCTTTGCCAAAACACTTGATCAAAATTATGAATTATTGCGGCGTTTGGAGGACTTCAATCTTTTTGAGCTTCCCGTTCTTATAGGGCTTTCGAGAAAGTCCATGATTTATAAATTTTTGGGTACTGGCCCGGAGCAAGCATTAAATGGCACAACAACACTGAATACCATCGCCTTATTAAAAGGGGCTAACATTTTACGTGTTCATGATGTAAAAGCGGCTGCAGAGTGCATCGCTTTGGTTGAAAAGACACAGCAGCAATAATATGGCTAAAAATTTCCTAACTTGGCGGTAATGAAGCTCATGCAGATTTTGCAAAACAATAACTAAACACATTGAAAACACTAGAATTCGATTTCTTAAAGATTACCGTTACAGATGCAGTAGATATAATTCTTGTCGCACTTATCATATATTACATTTATAATCTCATTAAAAATACATTGGCAGTAAACCTTTTACTGGGCATGGTGATTATATTGGTAATACATTGGATCGTAGATGCCCTTCACATGAATCTGCTATCCAATATCCTCAACCAATTTATGAGCGTTGGGATTATTGCATTGATTGTAATTTTTCAGCCTGAGATACGCCGCTTCCTGCTGCTGATAGGAAAGAATACCTTTTTACAACAAAACAAGGCATGGTGGGGATATTTGTTTGGCAGCAAAAATATTGAGCAAAATAATCTGATCAGGATTAAACCCATTATTGATGCGTGCAAAAGCATGAAAAAGTCTAGAACAGGGGCATTAATTGTATTTGTCAAATTTTACGACGACCAGCTTTTTGCCAATAGCTGCGAAGTGATCGACTCTAAAATATCAAAACGCTTGCTGGAGAGTATTTTCCAAAAATACAGTCCTCTTCATGACGGCGCAGTTGTTATTGCCGAGAACAAGATTAAAAGTGCGAGCTGCATTCTTCCTTTGACCGATAACGATAAACTACCTCCACAATTTGGATTACGCCACCGCGCTGGCATAGGTGTATCGGAAACTACTGACGCCGTTGCTGTCATAATATCTGAAGAGACGGGGGAAATAGCCTATGCTAAACAAGGAAGAGTTAGAATGAATGTTTCGTTTGGAGAGCTTGAAAAATTACTCAATAAGGATTTTTAATTTCCTTGCTATTAACTTCTTAATTACCATATCTTAGCGCCAAAATTAAAATCGTTAATTGATAAAAAAGTATATATATAGCACCCTACTCCTACTTTGTTGCTTCATAAATTCTAATTTTGCACAAGACAAAGCAACAATTCCTGTTGCTAAAAAGGGCATTATAGACCTTCGTAATCAATCATTAGATCATAAAATTGCACTTAATGGCGAATGGGTATTCTATTGGAATCGGCTTTTAATGCCTGACGAATCTAATCTCCATCCTGGAAAGCTCATTACATTTCCTTTTAAGTGGACAGACAAAATAAACGGAAAGAGTTTTCCGTCAAAAGGTTTTGCGACTTACAAGCTGACAGTTTTATTGCCTAAAACTGACGCCCCCTTGAGGATGGCAATGCCTGATGTTTACAGCGCCTATCGATTATTTGTCAATGGACATCTCACTGCATCGAATGGACATGTTAGTACTACAGCCAAAGACTTTGTCCCCTATTGGGAGTATAAAACAATAGAGTTGCCTAGAAATGTCGATTCTGTAACCTTATTACTGCAAATAGCAAACTTTACCCATAGTAAGGGCGGCATTAAAAAGGCCATATGGATTGGGAACAAAGAATATCTTATTTTAAAAAGAAAGCAGTCAGAGGCCATCGATTTATTGCTAACCGGCTGTCTCATAATGGGTGGTTTTTTCTTTTTAGGCCTTTATTTAATGGGTAACAGAGATAAAGCTATCTTATTATTCGCCCTATTTTCTATAGTTTATAGCTACAGAATTATCGGAATAGACAATTATGTACTTCATACGATTTTACCTAATCTAAACTGGTACTTAACGGTACGCCTTGAGTATTTAAGTCTGTTTTTAGCAATAGGATTATTTTCCTTATACACACGTTACCTTTACCCTGCTGAGGTCAACATGGGCATTATAAAGGCTATGTGCTTGCTTTGTTTTGGTTTTTCTTTAGCCGTACTTTGTCTACCTCCGTTTTATTTTACCCAGTTAATGAACCCCTTCCTTGGGGTAATGTTATTTTGCCTGATCTATGTACCTTATGTATACATATTGGCCTATGTGAGGAAAAGACCAGGAGCGATTTACACCTTGATGAGCTCCTTTGCGCTGATGCCGGTTTTTGCGGTATCACTGCTCCACTACTGGTCTTTTATCCCAGCATTTCAATTGCTTAGCTTTCTTTTCTACATCAGCTTTTTCTTTCTTCAGTCCCTCATACTTTCGCACAGGGTTTCATTTGAACTGAAAAAGGCCAGAGCTGAAGCGGAACAAGGCTTAAAAGCAAAAAGTGAGTTTTTAAGCACCATGAGTCATGAGATCAGAACCCCATTAAATGCAGTTATTGGGATGAGTCACCTGCTCTTAAAAAACACACCAAGAAACGATCAAAAAGAGCAACTGGATGTGATGCTTTTCTCTGCAAATAATCTATTGTCTATAGTCAATGACATCCTGGATCTAAATAAAATTGAAGCAGGAAAAGTTTCCTTTGAACACATTGAAATGGATGTAGCTTCTATTGCAGCGAATATTGTTTCAGGGCTACAAGGAGCAGCACATGATAAGGGGATTGGCCTAACATTAAATGTTGATCAGGCTTTAAAGAACAAATTACTAGGCGATCCAACCCGCCTATCACAGGTGATCACCAATCTGGTGCACAATGCCATAAAATTTACAAACCATGGCTCTGTACAGGTTGGCGTAAAGGTCATTGCGCAAACAGATGACTCCATAACACTAAATATTGAAGTTAAAGATACAGGGATAGGCATTTCAAAGGAAAAACAGCAGCTTATTTTTGAAAGATTCACTCAAGCCGACTCTTCTACATCCAGAGGATTTGGAGGAACCGGCTTGGGATTATCTATCTGCAAGCGGATCTTAGAACTTCAAAAATCATCATTAAACCTGGTGAGTTACGAGGGCAAAGGATCTACCTTTTATTTTGTACAGACTTTTGAGAAGAGTGTAAAAACATTGGGGCACAAAAAGTTGGAGCAATCACCAAATGAAAGCGACCAGCTACTTACCGGTATTCATATTTTATTAGTAGAAGATAATTTGATGAATGTGCTTGTAGCACAAAGATATCTGGAACGTTGGGGGGCAACCATAGATGTTGCACTAAATGGGCAGGAAGCCTTAGACAGACTAGATGCGAACAAACATCAGCTAGTATTGATGGATTTACATATGCCAATAATGGATGGTTATAAATCGAGTGCCAAAATGCGTCAGAATGGGATTACTATACCTATTATCGCACTTACAGCCAACTTGCCTGAGGAGATAGAATTGAATGTCGCTGAGGCCGGTATTGATGATATCGTGATCAAGCCATTTTTACCTGATGAGTTGTACAGAAAGGTTTTACATCATATATCCGCAATTAGGTAGGAAGATAGCTATTATTTAGCTATCTGTCCTCCTACACCACCGTACGTGCCGTTCGGCATACGGCGGTTTGTTAGAATAATTTCTTCTGGTATTCAGTTTTCCAGTAATAGTAGTTGGTAAAGCCCGTATACTTTAGCTTTGTAAAGTATGCATTGTCTAGCACCCGACATAGTATTGGGCTGTGAGCAATTCTGCAATAAGATTTTCGACTGTTTGCCCATTCATAAGCTTTGTCCCTTGAAATACCCAACTTAATTAGGTTCCCAATACGGGTATATACTTTCTTCCACTGTTTCCAAATGATCATTCTTAACCTTACACGGACCATTTCGTCTAATCTAAGTAACTGATTTTTGGCTTTGGCTATAGAAAAGTAATTTACCCAGCCCCGTATGACCTTTTCTAGTCTATAAATTCGTTCACTAGTAGCAATCGAATGGTTCCGTTGGGTTTGTTCCCTTATCTTCTGTTTTATCGTTTTCAGAGATTTGGACGCAACCCGGATCTGCCATCCTTGTTTGGAGCCATAAAAGGAAAAGCCTAAAAGCGTGCTACCAGATGGTCGGCTTACTTTGCTCTTCTCCCGGTTGACCTTGAGTTTCAACTTATCTTCCAAATAGCCTGTCATAACCGCCATAACACGGAAGGCCGATTTTCTGCTCCGCACATAAATACTACAGTCATCTGCGTAACGTACAAAACGGTGGCCCCGGTCTTCCAGAATTTGATCTAGCTCATTCAGAATAATGTTTGATAATAAAGGGCTCAAAGGACTACCTTGCGGCGTACCCTCTCTTCTGGGGCTAACCAGTCCATTATCCATCATACCGCCACTTAGGTAAGCACGAATAAGCTTTAAGGTCCCCCTATCCTTGATCTTAACCCATAACAGGCTCATAGGCTTGTCGTGGTTGACCGTATCAAAGAACTTTTCCAAGTCCACTTCTACAACCCAGGTATAACCCGCATTGAGGTTTACCTGCCCCTGAAATACCGCCTGATGTGCACTGCGACCCGGGCGAAACCCATAACTGTTTGCTGAAAAATCGCCCTCGTACTTAGGACTCAACCATTGAGAGATCGCCTGTTGCAACAGCCTGTCGATTACCGTTGGGATGCCCAAAATTCTCGTTCCACCGCCCGTTTTGGGTATTTCTACCTTAAGTACAGATTGTGGTCGATAATTACCCGCTAAAATATCACTCTTTAATGCTTGCCAGTGGATATTGAGGTAGTCACGAAGTTCATCGGTCTGCATACCATCAATACCCCCAGCACCCTTATTGGCAGTAACCTGCCGAAAGGCTTTTTGTACATTTCGGATGTCTAATATTTCTTCAAGCATACTACTAAAAAAAAACTAATTCCAGGCATTGTGCTCATTAGTTGCATAGCTAGACTCAACTCCTCCTGCGTTTTACTTTCAGCTTCCGGCCTATACTCCCGCAGGCAGTTCTCTTACGTGTTTCAGTTGTGAACGTTTCGCCATAAACGTTTTGATTCCTTTGCCATTCTAACATTCAGTCCTTCCTGTTAAAAAAAACAGTACTACGACTTCTGCTGACTTCTGCCTATCCCAAGTAACCATTGTTATTCTGATTATTGTTTCTTCGCCGGTACTCGCGCATACCTTTGACAGTCTATAGACAGATCTCCCGGGGTAAGGCGGTCAACTTTCTATGGATGTGACCTCTGTATTTACGTGTTGATGTTCTGTGCAGCATAGGGCTTCTGTTTGTTTTGCAACATCACCCACATCAACCCGCCTTATATACAGTTTCTGTACGTAGGCCCCCATATTTGCCACCAGCTTCCTTCAGATTCGCAGTCACCCGCGACACCCTTGCTATTGGCTAACCCTTCCTACTGCAAAGTGGGCTCGGGACTTACACCCTAGAGTTGATCGCCATGCCCGGCGCACAAATAAAAATGGGCAATCTTTCAGATCACCCATTTATTAAGATTTTTCGTTTAAACGATTAGCAATACTGATCAAATGCACCGATCAAGCTATCTGCAATCATTTGTGCCGGACGGCCTTCAATCTGATGGCGCTCGATCATGTGAACCAACTTACCATCTTTAAATAAAGCCATAGCTGGTGATGAAGGAGGAAAAGGCATCATATAACCTCTAGCTCTATCTACTGCTTCTTTTTCCATACCTGCAAAAACAGTCACCAATTTATCAGGATGTTTTTCATTAGCTGCAGCTAACCTTGCAGCAGGACGCGCATTTGCAGCGGCACAACCGCATACAGAGTTCACAACAACAAATACAGTTCCTTCGACACTGATAGCGTTATCAACATCTTCTGCCGTTTTTAACTCTTCAAAACCTACTTTGGTAAGTTCTGCACGCATTGGTTCTACTAAATATTCTGGATACATATGCTTAAAATACTTTTTACAATTTCTATTTGAACACACAAATGTACAGCACTTGCAGTTAGCATCAAAGGTTTAACACTTTAGGAAGATAGTTTTTACCATTAAATTACTTTGCTTAAAACAAGCCACAGTAATTAGGGTGGCTTCCTCCATTTATAGCCTCAATGTCAACATCATGCACTACAATAATGCTTTTTTGTTATTGATAAAGGAATGCTGTAGATTTGCACTTCATTTAAACAAAAACAATATGTCATCAGTAGAGACAACTTACGTTCCTTACAAAGTTAAGGACATTTCACTGGCAGAATGGGGCCGCAAAGAGATCGGATTGGCAGAGGCAGAAATGCCAGGCTTAATGTCATTACGTGAAGAATTCGGACCATCAAAACCTTTAAAAGGTGCCCGCATTGCAGGATGCTTACACATGACCATCCAGACTGCGGTTTTAATTGAAACATTAGTAGAGCTTGGTGCTGAAGTGACCTGGTCATCTTGCAACATTTTCTCAACCCAAGACCACGCTGCTGCTGCTATTGCTGCTGCAGGTATCCAGGTTTATGCCTGGAAAGGTTTAGATGAAGAGAGCTTTGACTGGTGTATCGAACAAACTTTACATTTCGGTCCTGAGCGTCAACCACTAAACATGATCTTAGATGATGGTGGTGATTTGACCAATATGGTATTCGACAGGTTCCCTGAACTGATTGCAGAGATCAAAGGTTTATCTGAAGAGACCACAACAGGTGTACACCGTTTATATGAGCGCATGAAAAATGGCACTTTGCATTTACCTGCAATCAATGTAAACGATTCGGTTACTAAATCTAAATTTGATAATAAATACGGCTGCCGTGAGTCCTTAGTTGACGCGATCCGTCGTGCAACTGACGTAATGATGGCTGGTAAAGTTGCTGTTGTTGCCGGTTACGGTGATGTGGGTAAAGGTTCTGCCGAATCATTGAGTTCACAAGGTGTACGTGTAATCGTTTCAGAAATTGATCCGATTTGTGCTTTACAAGCTGCAATGGAAGGTTATGAAGTTAAAAAATTCGCTACAGCAGTAAAAGAAGCTGATATCATTGTAACAACAACAGGTAACTGTGATATCGTTCGTGCTGAGCACTTCAAAACCATGAAAGATAAAGCGATCGTTTGTAACATTGGTCACTTCGACAATGAGATTGACGTAGCTTGGTTAAACAAAAACTATGGTGATACTAAAGTAGAAATCAAACCTCAGGTTGATAAATATACGATTGATGGCAAGGACATCATTTTATTGGCTGAAGGTCGTTTGGTAAACTTAGGCTGTGCAACTGGTCACCCTAGCTTTGTAATGTCTAACTCATTTACTAACCAGACCTTAGCTCAATTAGAGCTTTGGACTAACACAGATAAATATGAAAACAAAGTATATGTTCTTCCTAAATATTTAGATGAGAAAGTAGCCCGTTTACACTTAGCTAAAATTGGTGTAGAACTTGATGTTTTAGATCAACACCAAGCTGATTACATTGGTGTTCCTGTTGAAGGTCCGTTTAAACCGGAAGCTTACAGATACTAATCCTAACAACAGATACAAAATCTCTTAAAAATAGAAAAGGGATGCAATTTTATGATTGCATCCCTTTTTCATTTAAACTATTTAAGGATTAAAAACTAGCATTTAAAGCAATTCCAACAGTCTTAGAAAACACATCATCTTCAACATGCTTTTTCTTTTGAAGCAGATTTCTGGCCATAAAGCTAACATTCAGATTTTTTATTCATTCCATTGGTTTTGAGTAGATAAGGACATTTCCACCACTAACTAGAAAGAAAAACTATTTCTCACACTCGTCTTCTATACTTTCACTTAAATCGTACAACAACCACTGTTTGCCTTTCGTTGCCTGCTTATTTTTCAATAACTATTTAGATGAGAAAGTAGCACGTTTACACTTAGCTAAAATTGCTTAATCGAGTTGGTCATTTGCAGGATTCTTTTTTAGTTTGATCTTACCAAAAGGATTTTCCCATATAATATCCAGCGCAATGTAATGCGCATCATGTATACTGGAGCCTTTACCTAGTAAATCGTTCATATACCCAACGTCAAATACAAAGGGCCCCTTTGTAGGAGCTACTGAGTAATATAAGCAAAAACGAGCTTCCCTGTATCCAAATTTACCCCATGATTTTTCGGGAAAATTATCTTTGCTAACCGAAAACAAAGCTTCTGCACTGCTAATGATACGATGCACTTTCTTTTCATCTACATTGGCCGTAAGCTGTGTCTTGAACCGCGTCCTCAATTGAAAGTTCTCTTCAACTTTATTAAAATTAGGATCAAAAAATTTCCTAAACTCCTGTCTAAGCGTATTAACCCATTTAAAGCGGGGGCTACTCAATAAATAAGAATATCGACCATACACCCGGAATTCCTGCTCAATACTTGGCGAAGCTTTGTCATAAGGAGGGATGTCTTCATATTGATTCTGTCTGCGGTAACTCAAAGCATAAGAGTATTGCCAATTTTTACTGTAATGATTGTAAAACTCCTGATTAAGCACAAATATGGCTTGTTTTTTAAAGGGATTACCATCTCCTGTGGGCTCACTGGTTCTCCCAATCCCCAAGTAGGTTACCGATTGTTTTTTATTTGCACTGTCCAATCCTTGTCTTAACGCAATGACAAACCAGGATGCTGCCTGTACTCTACCAAGTCCCGGAGGACTAATCTGGGCAAAAACAGTACTCGATAAGCATGTGACAAAGATCAGGGAAAATGTAATTTTTTTCATGATGATTCCGTATTGATGTGTATCTATTTCTCATGAATAATATGGAAGCTGTAATCCATGAAAATATTGTCGCAAGGATCTTTTTGACATAGAACCTCAAAAATACTTCTTCATTAACATCAGCTAAGTTTCTTTGTTTTTATTTTTTTCTTCAATCCATACCGACATTTATTTGACGCTGTTTTGCAGTATGGCATTCTAAGCTGACAAAGGGTGGATTAAAACTATTTCTCAAACTCGTCTTCGATACTTTCACTTAAATCGTATAATAACCACTGTTTACCTTTAACCGCTCCCTGCTTATTTTTCAATAACTGAATAAAGTCTTTAACGCCCACAGGTTCGTTTCCATTCCCATGAATTAAAACAATACTACCAGAATTGGCCGCCTGTCCTTTTGCCAACCAGGCATCACTACCTACCGGAATAATTCCATAAGAAAGCAATTTAGCGACAACTTGCTGATCAGAGACCAAACCTGGAAAACGAAAAAAGACAGAAGGCAGCAATCCTTGTTGCATCATTGCGATTTCTGTTCCCAGTATTTCAAAATTTAGATCAGTACCCGGTTCCAATAGAAAGTTAGTTTTGAGTGGGGCTTTGGCACTTACCCGATGATTGTAAGAATGATTTACCCAGGTAACAACAATGTCTCCCGAATGCACAAGCTCTTTTAACCACTTCAAATCACTACTGTGGGTAAGCATCCATCTTCCTGTAATGGATATCGCCAGAGGAACCGGTTTTTCAGTTCGCTGAAATTCAGTGATTAATGAAGTAAAAATAATCTTATCAAGTGGTTTGTGTGAAGGACAAAGATCAATTGTCAAAGTGATCCCCTTTTCTTTAGGAAACCCATGTATAATCCCTGCATCTTGCAAACTCCCGGATAATTGCGAGGCATCATTTATTGTTTTGGCATACGGGGAATCGTTAAAGTAACGAAGCACCTCCTGCCAGGTTAATGCTTTTGGACTTACCCGATCAGCTGGAATTATTTCTGTTGTCAGTTCATTGGGGTCAACAATCAAAAAAGAATCAACATCATCTCTTTTAAACTTACGCAAAACCAACTGCGTCTTATTTTCATATTTGACTGCAGCAAAATACTTGGTATAATTTGCAACAGTTACCTGCGCAACAGCTGGTACCGTTAAGAAAAAAAATAAGCCAACAATGCCACCTAGGCTTACTATTTTATGGCTAAGGGTTTCCATTTTGTTTATGACTTTTCTGGATTGACAACTGTGCTGGCATTTCCATCTCTGATGGCCTGGTAATGCGGCGACATAATCTCGACACCCGCGGCATCAAATGCAATATGAATATTTCTATGAATTTCGGAATAAATAACAGGCATCTGTTTAGGGTTACGGATATAAGCATTCAATTGGTAAGATACATACCAATCTTCCAGTCCTGTTTGCAACACAAAAGGCTCTTTTTCTTTAACTACTCCCTCCGAAGCCAAAGCAGCTTTGATCAACAATTCATGCGCTGTAGCCCAAGGAATATCATAGCCCAACGTTACTGTAGTATGAATAATTAAGCCTTCCTCTGCAGCCAGACTACTGTAATTTATCGTATTACCGGTTAATATTGCACTATTAGGAATAGTGATCACCTCATTTTTAACCGTTAAAACACGGGTTACCAACAGCGATTTTTCTTGAATAGCCCCGATAGTTTCTCCAATCTTTACCACATCGCCAATCTTAAATGGCCGCATATAGGTAATGACCATTCCAGCAACGCCATTACTAATGGCAGATGAAGACCCAAATGAGATCAGTACCCCCAAAAATACAGAGACACCTTTAAATATTTCAGAATTTGAACCTGGAATAAACGGCCAGATCACCACAATCATAAATGCATTTAATATGATCTTCACAATGTTATAAGTAGGCTTGGCCCAATCTGGATAAAATCCATTGATCTTTAACCGCTCGGTAGCAATCTCATTAGAGAAAAATTTGATACCCTTCTTTATATAGTGAAAAACAAGAAAAATTATTGCTATGGTTATTAAATTAGGGATAAAGTCGATGATCCCGCTAGATATATTTTTTAAAGGATTTAACACAAAATCGATCAGACTGTCACTCCAGGGTTTAGTCCAGGGAAAAAGTCGGAATAATACGGGAAGGGTAAGATAAACAAGAATAAATATAACGACGACCTTAATCACATTCAATAACTTTCGAATCAGCCACAGTTCATTTTTAGAGTTAATTAACTCATAATTTTTAATCTTCAGGCCCGCAATCTTTTGATGAAGTTTTACACGCAACCAGGCATTGAATCGGTTTGAATACTTATTAAGGAAATAAATGCACATGATCATAATGGCAATGATCAGCAAACCTAATCCTGCCCGCTTTAATAGCTGAGAAACATCAGTCTCCTTTTTATAGATTTTAATATTATTGAGGATAATGTCCTGATAGGCTGTAGCCATTATCTCCCTATCCATCTTTACCGAATCAGCATCCGCTTTGGATAAACTCAACAGTACATTTCCCTTATAGACAATATCAATCAGTGTTGAATCTTTTTCGGTGATTAACGAATCAGGCACAAAAAGTAGATCTTCGGCCAACGCTGTTATCTTTGCAGAGGTTCTTTCAGCCCTTTCAGTTGCCGACAAAGGACCAAGCTTATTTTTAACAAAGAACAAGGTATCGGAATGTGCAATAACAGGATACCCTTTAAAAACAGTTTTGGCTTCTTGAGCGCTTGTGATGTTGCAAATGCTGATAAAGGCTATAAAAACAAATAGAGATCGTATTGACATGGTTATTTCTTTTATATTTGTGCATGGCACATCTATCAGTAAATATCAACAAAATAGCTACGCTTCGCAATAGCCGGGGTGGTAATAATCCGGACCTTGTAAAAGTAGCTTTAGATTGTGAACGTTTTGGCGCCGAAGGAATCACAGTACACCCACGCCCCGATGAAAGACACATTCGTTATCAAGATGTTTTCGATTTAAAAGCTGTGATTGCAACAGAGTTTAATATTGAAGGGAACTGCAGAGAGCACAAATTTGTAGAACTGGTTTTGGCAAATAAACCAGCCCAGGTGACCTTGGTGCCTGATGCAGACGGACAACTCACCTCCAATCATGGTTGGGACACCATTAAACACGCAGCTTATTTAAAGGAAATGGTCGGCCTCTTTAAATCAGCCGGCATAAGGGTATCTATATTTGTTGATCCGGTTGTAGAAATGGTTGAGGCTGCTGTATTAACCGGAACTGATAGAATTGAGCTATATACAGAAGCTTATGCACATAATTATTACGACAATAGAGAAAAAGCCGTCCTACCTTATGTCGCAGCCGCTCATAAAGCGAATGAACTTGGATTAGGTATTAATGCCGGTCACGATCTCGATCTCCACAATCTGAAATATTTTGCTCAAAGCGTTCCCGGCTTACTTGAAGTCAGTATTGGTCATGCATTGATCTGTGATGCACTCTACTTAGGCCTTGAAAACACCATACAAATGTATTTACAGCAGTTGAAGCATTAATGCTTAAAAGTTTATGAAGTCTTTTTGACTGAAGCTAAGGGTATTTTTTATTACCTTTGCGCAACTTTTTATTCATAGACTTCATGAGCTTAAATATTCATTACAAAGAGGACTTTAAAGATCGTCACATTGCTCCTAACACACAGGATACCAATGAAATGTTAAACACCATTGGCGTAAGTTCTGTTGACGAACTGATTGCACAAACTGTGCCTCAATCTATCAGATTAAAGCAACCGTTGAATTTGCCAAAGGCCAAATCAGAAACAGATTACCTTACAGCACTAAAACAAACAGCTTCTTTAAATAAAGTTTTCAAATCTTATATAGGCCAGGGTTATTATGACACCATAACTCCGGGTGTTATATTACGTAACGTAATGGAAAACCCGGGATGGTATACACAATATACACCATACCAGGCGGAAATTGCACAAGGCCGCTTACAGGCGTTGTTAAACTTCCAGACTATGGTGATCGACCTTACAGGTATGGAAATTGCAAATGCATCTCTTTTAGACGAAGGTACTGCTGCTGCTGAAGCTATGTTTATGCAATACAGTCTGCGTAAAAATCAACAGGCTACAAAATTCTTCGTTTCTGAATTGTTGTTCCCTCAAACTATAGATATTTTAAAAACCCGTGCTAACCCTTACGGCATTGAACTTGTAATTGGTGATCACCAGTTATTTGAACTTAGCGACGAGTTCTTTGGAGCGATCATCCAGTACCCTGCAGGTAATGGTGAGGTATTTGATTATACCGGTTTTGCACAAAAAGCACATGACAAAAATGTTAAGGTTACCGTTGTAGCTGACTTGTTAAGTCTTACCTTATTAACTCCTCCGGGAGAATGGGGTGCAGATGTTGTAGTTGGTACTTCACAACGTTTTGGTGTACCAATGGGCTTTGGTGGTCCTCATGCAGCATACTTTGCTACTAAAGACGAGTACAAACGCTCCATCCCGGGCCGTATTATTGGCGTAACTATCGACAGCAATAACAATTACGCTTTGCGTATGGCTTTACAAACACGTGAGCAGCATATCCGTAGGGATAAAGCAACCTCAAACATTTGTACTGCACAGGCTCTATTAGCCATTATGGCTGGTTTCTATGCTGTTTACCATGGTCCTAAAGGTTTAAAGTTAATTGCTGAACGTACACATGGATTGGCAATTACACTAGCTAAATCATTAGAAAAAATAGGCTATAAACAACTCAACAAGTCTTATTTCGATACCATACAATTGGATCTTGGTAATCTGGCTGATTCTATCCACAGAGAGTGTATCGACAATGAACTTAACCTGCATTACAATGGCAGTATCGTTACCATTGCATTAGACGAGACGACTTCGGCAGAGGATATTAAACTGCTGACCAAAATATTTGCAAAAGTAAAAGGCATTGCTGCTGACGCAGTGGAGATTGAAGATAAAAATGTGGAGACTGTAATTCCTTCAGCCTTACAACGTAAATCTGATTACTTAACGCACCCAATATTCAACACGCATCGTTCAGAACATGAAATGTTGCGTTATATCAAATCTTTAGAAGCTAAAGATCTTTCACTTTGTCACTCAATGATTGCTTTAGGTTCATGTACCATGAAACTAAATGCAACTACAGAAATGATCCCTGTTACCTGGCCAGAGTTTGGTAAAATCCACCCATTTGCACCGGCAGATCAGGTTTTGGGTTATTATACTGTATTTAATGAATTAGACAAATGGTTAAGTGAAATTACCGGCTTTGCCGCAATGAGCTTACAACCAAATTCAGGTGCGCAAGGGGAATATGCAGGTTTAATGGTGATCAGAGCATATCACAATGACCGAGGCGATGCACACCGTAACATTGCCTTAATTCCTTCATCGGCACATGGTACTAATCCGGCTTCTGCAGCTATGGCAGGAATGAAGATCATTATCGTTAAATCATTGGAAAATGGAAATATTGATGTTGATGATTTAAAAGCTAAAGCTGAAGAACATGCGGCTAACCTTTCTTGTTTAATGGTGACTTACCCTTCTACACATGGTGTATTTGAGGAAAGCATTGTTGATATCTGTAACATCATCCATGAGAATGGCGGACAGGTTTATATGGATGGGGCAAATATGAATGCTCAGGTTGGCTTGACCAGCCCAGGTAACATTGGCGCTGATGTTTGTCACCTAAACTTGCATAAAACATTCTGTATTCCTCACGGTGGCGGCGGCCCGGGTATGGGACCAATTGGTGTAGCGAAACACCTTGTTCCTTATTTACCGGGACATGCTGTAGTAAACATTGACAACGGAAAATCTATCCATGCAGTATCATCTGCGCCATGGGGCTCGGCCTCTATCTTAATCATCTCTCATGCCTATATTGCCATGATGGGTGTAGATGGATTAGCTAATGCCACCAGGTATGCAATACTAAATGCGAATTATATGAAAGCGCGTTTAGAACAGCATTATCCGGTATTATATTCGGGTGCTAACGGACGTTGCGCACACGAAATGATCCTGGATTGCAGAGGCTTTAAAAACTACGGAATTGAAGTGGTTGATATTGCCAAACGCTTAATGGACTATGGCTTCCATGCACCAACAGTATCTTTCCCTGTCGCAGGAACTTTAATGATTGAGCCAACTGAAAGTGAGCCTAAGCATGAGCTTGATCGTTTCTGTGATGCTTTAATTGCGATCAGAAAAGAAATCACATCAGTTGAGCGCGGTGAACTGGACAAAACAGACAACCCTTTAAAAAATGCGCCACATACAGCAGCTGTAGCGACAGGTGATGAGTGGAACCATGCTTATAGCAGACAAACAGCAGCATTTCCGTTGCCGTATGTAGCAGCCTATAAATTCTGGCCATCTGTGGGTAGGGTTAACGATTCATTTGGCGATAGATCACTTGTTTGTGCATGTCCGCCAATTGAAAGTTATATGGAAGAGCACATATAAAAAACTCGGAAACAATAAGTTGACAGGAAATAAAAAAAGCCATTATTAATAATGGCTTTTTTTATGATAAAATAAATATCTGTTACATAAAACAAATTACAACATATTTCATAACTTTATATGCATACCAATTTTGTGGCTAGGGGCCAATCAACTTTATGATGGATAATAAAATTAACCTTCTCGTTATTGATGACGATGATATTAACATCTTTATCATCAAAAAGATAGTTGAAAAAACTGGATACAATGTGAATATGGTGTCTAAGGCCAATGGCTTGCTAGCTATTGATCATTTAAAAGCTACGCGAGATCAACAAGACTTTCCGCAACTTATTCTTATTGACATTAATATGCCGGTATTGAATGGCTGGGAGTTTCTTGATGCTTATGAAGCGCTGAACATTACCAAGAGAGTAGATATGTACATGCTTTCTTCTTCGGTATATGAGAATGATATTGAAAAGGCAAAAACCTATGCAAAAGTGAAAGGGTTTATTTCTAAACCCTTATCCATAGAAAGATTAATTGAACTTTTTAAACTGTTGGTTTAGTAAAATCTACGAGATTTTGAACTGCCCATCGGTTAGACTAACGTAACCTGTGGCCCTACTTTTTCCATGGTAGAACAGACAATTCCAATTTTCTGCAGCGGCTCTTGTTCCAAACTCTTCTCTCAGTTCCATCGCTTTCCTTCCGTCAAAGTCATATTTAGCGATAAACTTTCTCAACAATTCTTCGGGTTCTGGCAATACATCACCGCCAAAAAACACCTTATCCACTCCGTCATCAAGTAAATAAACCTGGTGAAATGGAGTGTGTGCTCCCGTCAATTCATAGCTAATCTCATTTGTCAACTGTCCGGATCCTTCGATAAAAGTAAGTTGCGCGTTACGCTGCAAAAATTCAAATATTTCTGTTTTATAAGAGGATGACTTATTGGTAAAAGCACTCTCCCATTCCCCGCGCTGAATGACATAATTTGCATGTGGAAAGCTGAGCTCTATTTTATCCCCCAGATGATGAATCATCCCCCCGGAATGGTCAAAATGCAAATGAGACATCAATACCAGATCAACATCTTTAGGATCAAATCCTGCTTTTTTAATGTTTTCATGTAAAATCAATTGCCCCTTATCATTGCTATATCCAAGCCCTGTATCAAATAAAACCAATGAGTTATTTAATTTTACAAGGAAGGGCTGTACATGAATAAACAAAGATGCCGGACGACTTTTAGGATCATCTGTCTCCGGATTAAAAGGAACAAATTTCTTATCAGCAGCAACAGAATAAGAACCTTCGTATAAAGTGAAAACTTGCAATGGCGTAGTTATTAGTAAGAAGAAATTAAATGATATATTTACGAATCATTGCAAAGATATGGAACCTCCATGAACTTCCTGTTTATAAATAACAACAATACGGTCATGCAAAATTCATAACGATTGATAAACAAACAGATAACGATGAAGAAAAGATGGGTGCAGGCTATCCAGGGAAATCCCGAAACAGCAGACTTGCTTGCACAAAAACTAAATATAGATAAGAGCTTAGCACAAATTTTGGTACAAAGAGGCATTTTATCCTTTGATGATGCCCGAGAATATTTCAGACCAGAGATAGCCAAACTGCACGATCCTTTTTTAATGAAGGATATGGATAGGGCTATCGAGCGTATAGACAGGGCGCTCAATAAAGGTGAAAAAATACTGATTTACGGTGATTATGATGTAGACGGGACCACTTCCGTTGCACTGGCATTTAGTTTTTTTAACCAATTTACAGATCACATCGCTTATTATATCCCTGATCGTCATAAAGAAGGTTATGGAATTTCAACAACAGGTATAGATTATGCAAAAACAGAAGGATTTAGTTTAATCATTGCCCTCGATTGCGGGATTAAATCGACAGACAAAATTGCTTATGCAAATAACCTGGGAATAGATTTTATCATTTGCGACCACCATTTACCCGGTGATGAGCTACCTGCAGCTATCGCCATTCTGGATCCTAAACGTAAAGATTGCCAATACCCTTTTAAAGAACTTGCCGGATGTGGCATTGGTTTTAAATTGGCACAGGCTTATTGCATAGCGCATAGATTACCCGCAACACAATACGAAAAATATATTGACCTGGTTATGGTAAGTATTGCCGCTGATATTGTTCCTGTGGAAGATGAAAACCGGATTCTCGCCTACCATGGGCTTATCAAACTAAACACAAATCCTTGTATGGGTTTAAAGGCATTGATGGACATATCAGGCAAAAACAAAGATTATACGCTTACGGATGTGGTATTTAGCCTGGCTCCGCGCATCAATGCCGCCGGAAGAATGGACCATGCGAATCAGGCTGTTAAAATGTTATTGTGTGCTGAAGATGCGCTGGCTCAAGAGCAAAGCTTACTCATCAACCTGCAAAACACCGATCGTAAAACCTCCGACCAAAGCATTACCGCTGAAGCTTTGGCTTTAATTTCAGAATGTGAGATCCTTATCAATAAAAAAACAACAGTTGTGTACCATGAAAGCTGGAATAAAGGCGTTATCGGTATTGTTGCTTCCAGGCTAACAGAAACCTATTATCGACCGACTGTGGTACTTACAGCATCAAATGGTTTGCTAACCGGCTCAGCCCGTTCTGTACCAGGATTTGATTTGTATGAGGCTTTATTGGGGTGCCAGGATCTCCTCGTGCAATTTGGTGGACATAAGTTTGCCGCTGGCTTAACCATTAAGCCGGAACATATTGAATCTTTCGCAGACCGCTTTGAAGAAATTGTGAAGGCAACAATTACAGACGATCTGCTTTGCCCTGAAATTAAGATTGACAATGAAATCCACCTTTCTCAAATAGATGGAAAATTTCAGCGTATCATTGCACAAATGGCTCCCTTTGGCCCACACAATACAGCACCTGTATTTGTGACCCATGGTGTAACTTTTGTAGGACGTCCCTTTGTTGTAGGCACAAAACATTTAAAATTAACCATAAAACAACAAAATTCCCCTATTTTTGAATGTATCGGATTTGGAATGGCAGAAGAATTTGAGCCTTTGCTACAACCAAACCAACCATTCTCCGTTTGTTATACTATTGAGGAAAACGTTTGGAAAGAACAAAGACGATTACAATTAAATATTAAAGACATAAAAATCAATAATTAATATATATAAATGATATTAAGAGCTGAGCATCTAATCAAAAAATATAAACAGCGCACAGTTGTTAACGACGTTTCGTTTAGTGTAAGCCAGGGAGAAATTGTTGGTTTGCTGGGGCCAAACGGAGCAGGAAAAACAACTTCCTTCTACATGATTGTAGGCTTGATCAAGCCTAATGAAGGCACAATTTTTTTAGATGACCAAGACATTACCAAAGACCCCATGTACCGCAGGGCGCAAAAGGGAATTGGTTATTTGGCACAGGAGGCTTCAGTATTCAGAAAATTGTCGGTAGAAGATAACATCATGGCCATTTTAGAAATGACCAACCTGAATAAGGAAGAGCGCCACGAACAACTGGAAGAACTGATTAGTGAGTTTAGTTTACATAAAGTACGTAAAAATAGAGGCGATCTGCTTTCGGGTGGAGAAAGAAGAAGAACTGAAATAGCAAGGGCACTTGCCGCCAATCCTAACTTTATACTATTGGATGAGCCTTTTGCCGGTGTAGATCCGATTGCTGTTGAAGAGATTCAGACAATTGTGGCTAAACTCAAACAAAAAAATATAGGAATATTGATTACCGATCATAATGTTCAGGAAACTTTGTCCATTACAGACAGAGCCTACCTGCTTTTTGAAGGTAAAATCCTCGAATCGGGCACACCAGAAGTGCTTGCGGCAAATGAGATGGTAAGAAGAGTATATTTGGGATCAAACTTCGTACTTCGCAAAAAAAACCTATAATCCTTATTCAAAATCCTACGTATGGCAATTGTAAATTCAATTTTTACCTGGTACATGAAAAAGCGAGTTCATCAGATCGAGCTTTTTATGAAATACCCGCATGATGTACAGGAAGAATGGTTTCATAAACTGATATCCAGTGCAGAATACACGGAGTGGGGATTAAAATATGATTATCAATCTATCCTTAGCCCACAGCAGTTTAAAGAAAGAATACCCATACAAAACTACGATACCTTAAAGCCTTACATAGAACGTATGCTTAAAGGAGAACAGAACATCCTCTGGCCCTCGGAGATTAAATGGTTTGCCAAATCATCAGGTACAACCAGCGACAGAAGTAAATTTATCCCTGTATCTGCTGAATCTTTACAGGAATGCCATTTTAAGGGAGGGAAAGATATGCTTTCCATCTTTTGCAACAATAGACCTAACAATCAGATTCTAACCGGGAAAGGCCTGGTATTAGGTGGGAGTCATCAAATTAACCAACTAAACGAGGACTCCTTTTATGGTGATCTTTCCGCTGTGCTGATTAAAAATCTGCCGGTATGGGCCGAATATTACCGTACGCCAAACATTTCTATTGCCCTGATGGACAATTACGAAGAAAAGATGGAAAAGATGGCAGAGGCAACAATTAAAGAAAATGTAACCAATATTGCCGGAGTACCTACCTGGACCATCGTACTGGCTAAAAAAGTGCTGGAAATAACGGGGAAGAAACATTTACTTGAAGTATGGCCAAATCTTGAACTCTATATACACGGTGCTGTTAATTTTAAACCTTACAGAGAACAGTTCAAAGAACTGATTCCATGTAACGAGATGTATTATCTGGAAACATATAATGCATCAGAAGGCTTTTTCGGTATCCAGGATGAAGTCAATTCTGATGAAATGCTTTTGATGCTTGATTACGGGATTTATTACGAATTCCTGCCATTGGAGCATCTTGATAGTGACCATCCACGCACACTATCACTTGCTGAAGTGGAGCTGAATAAGAATTATGCCATCATCATTTCTACAAATGGCGGTTTATGGCGCTATATGATCGGTGATACCGTACAGTTTACCAACCTTTCCCCCCATCGTATTAAAATTACCGGTCGCACCAAGCATTTCATCAATGCCTTTGGAGAGGAAGTAATTATTGACAATGCCGAACAAGCTATCTGTAAGGCTTGCACTGAAACAAATGCCGTTTTTAAAGATTATACGGCTTGTCCGATCTATTTTAAAGGAGAAGAAGTGGGTGGTCACGAGTGGATCATAGAATTTGATCAGCAGCCAAATGATTTTGAAAGGTTTGTAGATGTGTTGGACAAAACATTAAGGGAGGTAAATTCTGACTACGATGCAAAACGGTTTAAAGATCTTGCTTTGCGTAGACCAAAAGTTCACAACGCTCCTTCCAATACATTTTACAATTGGCTAAAATCTAAAGGGAAACTTGGTGGGCAACATAAAGTACCACGACTGGCCAACGACAGGAAATATGTAGACGAAATCTTATCAGTACTTTAGTCAAACTATTTTTTATTGTTTTTATAGCCATTGTTGTGATTCTGTATTTTTTTAGTTAAATTCAATTAGCTAAATATGAACACCTTATGAAAACAGTAAAACATTTACTCAGTACAAAATCTGTTCAAATCTTCTCAATAACCGAGCATTCTTCTGTGTTAGACGCCCTGAAGCTAATGATGGAAAAGAACATTAGTGCCCTTCTTGTTATGGAAGAACAGGAATTAAAAGGGATTTTCACGGAAAGAGATTATGCACGAAAGATTATCCTGCATGGTAAATCTTCAGCCGAAACCTCTGTACAAGAAGTCATGACTGCAGCCCCCATTACGGTATTGCCTTCAGATACCATCGAGTTCTGCATGAGTATCATGACCGATAAACATATCAGACACTTACCTGTGATGGAGAAGGATCAATTACTTGGAATGGTATCTATTGGCGACCTGGTAAAATTCATTATTGAAGATCAGAAACAAACCATTTCCCAGTTGGAAAACTACATCACCAGTTAAATATTTCTTACCAATATAATTAAACGAAAAAGGTCTGATCAGCGAGCTGATCAGACCTTTTAATAGGATATTAAATCCCTTACCAGATTTTCACTCTTTTATCCGGAGCAAGGTATAATGAATCTGAAGGTTTCACATTAAATGCGCTATAAAATTCAGGAATATTCCTTACCACACCGTTCACTCTAAATTTAGCAGGAGAATGTGGATCGGTACCTACCTGAGTTCTCAAATTTTCCTCAGTTGATTTATTTAACCAGGCTTGTCCCCAACCAATAAATACTCTTTGTATACCAGTAAAACCATCCATAACCGGTGCAAGCTTACCATTTAAACTAGCTTCATAAGCTTTTAAGGCAATGCTCAAACCACCAAGGTCACCAATGTTTTCTCCCAATGTAAAGCTTCCGTTCACACTTAAATCAGGAAAAACTTTAAAACTATTGTACTGCGCAACCAGTGCATTTGTTCTTTTCTTAAACTCTTCAGTATCTTTCTTTGTCCACCAATTACGCATTACACCATTACCGTCAAAAGTACTACCCTGATCATCAAAGCCATGACCAATCTCATGTCCGATTACCGCACCAATACCACCATAATTTACAGCGTCATCAGCATTCATATCAAAGAATGGAGGTTGTAAAATTGCAGCTGGGAACACAATTTCATTCATTGGCGGGTTGTAATAAGCATTTACCGTCTGTGGAGTCATTCCCCACTCAGAGCGGTCAACCGGTTTACCCAATTTATTGATGGTTCTATTGTATTCAAATTCTGTAGAACGCATTTCATTTCCATAAAGATCACCCCTAATCACTTTCAAAGTGCTATAATCTCTCCATTTATCAGGGTAGCCAATTTTAGGCGTAAACTTGCTAATCTTTACCAGGGCTTCCTTTTTAGTCTCTGGGCTCATCCAGTCAAGCGCTTTAATGCTGGCCTCATAAGCTTTCAAAAGGTTACCTACCAATTTCAACATACGTTCTTTAGCTATTGGAGGAAAGTGCTTCTCAACATATAATTTACCCACCATTTCACCAAGATTATCATTTACCACTTCTACTGCTCTACGCCATTGAGGTTTCATCTCTTTAACGCCTCTCAACGTTTTACTATAAAAGTTAAAATTTTCCTGATCCAGTACTGTATTTAATGAAGTTGCAGCGCCATGAATCACGCCCCATTTCAAATAATTTTTCCAGGTTTCAATTGGGGTATTTTTCAAAATTGGAGTCAGGTCTTTTGTATAAGCTACCTGAGTAACCACCAGACTATCCACACCTTTAATACCACCATCAGCAAGCAGCACATTCCAATCAAAATCAGGAAGTAGCTTATTCAGATCTTTAACTGCATACTTATTATACAAAGCTGCCATATTTCTGGTATCTTCTTTTTTCATGTGCTTTGAAGCGAGTAAAGTTTCCAAAGCCATGATTTCCTTTGCCTTCGCTGCAGCATCAGGGATTCCTGCTATCTTCAACATATTTTCCACATGCAAAACATACTTATCGCGGAGCTCTTTTGATTTCGCATCTGTAAGCAAATAGTAATCGCGATCAGGTAAGCCTAAACCTCCCTGCCAGCTATATAGCATATATTTTTTAGGATCTTTAAAATCTTCCATCACCCCAAGGCCAAAAGGAATTTTAAAGCCTAACTTATTGGCATAAGCAAAATAAGCAGCAAGATCTTTATTCGAAGTTAGTGCATCAATTTTCTTAAACTCGGCAGCCAAAGGTGCTAAACCTATAGAATCGCGAAGCTTCATATTCATATAGGAATCGTAAAAATCCCCAATCTTCTGTTCTTCCGAACCCTCTGGCGCTTTAGCTTTTGCAGCAGTTTCAATAATAGCTTTCACATCATCCTGCGTTTTATCAGCTAAAATGGACATTGCACCATAAGATGACTTATCCGCAGGAATTTTGGTGTTTTTCATCCAGGTTCCATTTACATATTCTGTAAAATTATTTCCTGGAACCACTGTGGTATCCATATTTTTAAGGATAATCCCTGAATGAAGTTCGCCCGTTTTAACACCGGAATTGCTACATGCAGCAAGGAATAAGATAGTCCCTGCGAGCGCCGGAATACCTATTGATCTGTTTAATTTTACCATAAGTTATGAGTTAGTATATTCAAACTTAGTAAAAATTTAAACCTGTTAATGTTTAACTGCCAGATAAATATCAACTTCTGCATTTTCCGGGTTTTGAGTGCGCTCGCCGTATACCTCAAAATCAGCAGTATACGCTCTTGGAATTTTGGCATTCCATATTTCCAACCAGGCATCAAATACTGCACCTTGTAGCAAATTACCTTTAGCAGTACATTTCATATAAGGTCCTTCTTCAATCAACAGACCTGAAAAGCCCTCAGGTATCTGGTCCAGGTTCTCTACCCTATAACCAATTAATGTAGTATAAGGCTGGGTATAGTCCCCCTCATAGGCAGTATAAACGCTATAAATATCGTCGCCTATTCTACCCGGTATCTGCGCTGCAATATTACTGGCCCAAAACCTTGCCCACAGTTCGGGGATATCTTTTGCCGCATGTCCTTCAGCATTGCTGGTTCGTACTGTAATTCCTATAACAGGAAATGATCTTAGTGTTTACTTTTCCATTCTTGATGATTTATTGGACAAAAATAGATGGAGTAGTGACAACCCTATGTCAGCGTAAAACTGTTGTATCGTTTTTTGAAGTATCTATTCGAAGCGTATCTTTCTTTTCAGTAGCAGCCATTTCATCGGCACTTTCGGCCTTTGGGGCTCTTAACCGTATTCTTTCAGTATTATCACAAGCGCTGAGGCTCAAAGCCATAGCTACTATAAAGATGAAACGTTTCATAAAGATTCTCAAAATTCGTTTTCAAAATTAGATAAAAAATATTCACAATATTGAAACACAAATCGAATATTACCCTTATTATCATTTAATTACATCCGGATTACAGTTGACTATAAAACCACAAAGGTTAGTTCTTATCAATTTCTTAACCATGACTTAACATTACAGCTTTAATTTTATTGTAATCACCAAAACATATGGTTATGATCAGCACTAAAACCTTGTATAGCCCTGTTTTAAAAACAGAACAGATTGATGACGCTCATAAATTCCAGTCTTTACCGCAGCCATCAGGCAGTTATCCCTATCGGTTAAGTGTTCCTGGGAATAAGGAAAAGATGACTTTTCACATGGTTGGTGATACCGGCGGACTAACCGAGCTCTGCTTTCAACAGCAGGTCATCACGCAAATGACAGCCCAATGTTTAAATGCTACAAAAGCAGACCAGCCTTCTTTTTTATATCATTTGGGTGACATTGTATATCACTATGGTGAAGCGGAGCAATATGAAACCCAATTTTTATCTCCTTTTGAAAGTTATCCCAAACCAATTTATGCCATTGCCGGAAACCATGATAGCGATATAAATCCAGACAGCGATACGCATTACGACAGTCTTGAAGCCTTTTACACGACCTTTTGCAATACATGTCCGAAAACAATTTATTTTGGCCAAAACACCCAGCGCAAAAGCCAGATACAGCCCAATGTTTACTGGACAATGGAAGCGCCACTTGCTACGATTATAGGCCTGTACACCAATGTCCCTAAATACGGGTGCATCAAAAAAGATCAACGCAGCTGGTTTATCAAAGAGCTACAAAATGCAGCAAAACAAAATGCTGAAAAAGCCATTATTGTATGCCTGCATCACGCCCCATATTCTGCGGATTACAACCATGGCTCCAGCCTGAACATGATCGAATTTCTGGAATCGGCGTTTGAAGAAGCCGGAGTAAAACCAGATGTTGTTTTTAGTGGACATGTACATAATTATCAAAGATTTAGCAAACAATACAGCGATGGCAAGACCATACCTTTTATCGTTGCAGGAGCTGGAGGTTTTGAGGAATTACATACTTTAGCCGATCCATTGGATCCGGCGTATATCACACAAAGTCCGAATCTTGATGATATTCTCCTGGAAAGTTATTGTGATAACCAGCATGGTTTCTTAAAAATTGTAATCGAGAAAAGCCCTTTCAGCTTCACAATCAAGGGAGCCTACTATACCGTTTCGCAGCAAAAGCTTATTGCAGAAACGCAGGAACCGGCTTTATTTGACAGCTTTACAATTGATCTGACTGGAAGGTAAAACCGAACCCTATTGCGCCTTATTTTTTTGTACAAAAAATTTTATTTAACATTGAGCGCAATAGATTTCGATGCTTACAGACCAATCAGATATTACTGAAAACGATGCGCTACTGATTAAACTCAGAAATGGCGATGAGCTGGCATTTGCACAAATTTATAACCAGTATAGAAGCAAAATGTACATCTATGCCTATAACCTGTGTAAATCCGATGAAACTGCAGAAGAGATTGTTCAGGAAGTTTTTATCAGACTATGGCAGAAAAAAGAACAGATCAATACCGATTTAAACTTTAGTGCATACCTCAAGAAAATCACTTTAAACCACGTCCTCAATCACCTTAAAAAAGTAGCACGCGAAAAAAGCTTGCAGGATGAAGTATTCCATTACATAGAAACCATCCGTAATACGACAGAAGATAACCTACTGGAAAAGGAGCTGTTAAAAACTTACGATGAAGCTATAGCAAATTTGCCTCCTCAAAAAAAGATCATCTACCAGATGAGCCGTAACGAAGAAATGAGCCACGATCAGATCGCTGAAAAATTAAACATTTCAAAAAACACAGTAAAAAACCATATGGTAGAAGCTACAAAATTTATCCGTAGTTACGTCAGTAAACATGGAAGTATGGTTTGTTTTATCATTGCTTCCTCAAATTATTTTCATCCCCACTAGTCCCCCTCCCTTTTTCAATTGTATTGTAATAAACGGGCATCGTAAAAGAGCCCTGCTAATTATCAAACAGTGGAAGAAAAAGAGCAATTTAAACACTTGTATAACCTATACCTGAACAATCAGTGTAGCGCCGCAGAACTTAAACAATTCTTTGAATTGCTAAATAAAAGCAATACTGATTTGGAACTCTTGACCTTAATGTCTAACACCTGGGATCAAACCAATGCTTTGCCAGAAGAAGGCTTAATTCCTCCATTCCTGAAATCAGAGCCTAAACAAATAAAACTTACACTTCCACAGAAATCCTACTTTAGTTTACAAAAATGGATTGGTGTTGCAGCATTGCTTATACTACTTACTGGCACATATTTTTATCGGTCGGCCATTACCAATATATTTAACTCTGGCCCCCAATATCAACTTGTAGCAGCTGCAAGTGAACGTAAACAACTACAACTTGCTGATGGGACCAAAGTATGGCTTAGTCCGAACAGTAAATTAAGCTATCCTGATAAATTTGAGGGCCCCGAAAGATCGATATCACTTGATGGAGAAGCCTTTTTCGAAGTAACTCATGATGCCAGGCATCCATTTATCATTAAAAGTGGGGCAGTAAGCACTACAGTACTTGGCACTAGCTTTAATGTTACTGCATATACACAACAGCACACCATAGCTATAACACTGGTTACCGGGAGAGTTGCCGTAGCCTTAAATGCCAACAATCATACCCAACGAGATACAATAACAGCCAATCAACGGATTACGGTTGATAAAACGACATCCAAAATTACAAAGATCAACTATCCTGATGCAGCATCTTTCCTAAGCAAGCGATTAGGCTTGTATGAATACAAGGGCACAACCCTTGAAGCAGTTAGCCAGGATTTAGAAAACCAGTATAACATTAAAATTCAGCTTGATCAGGAACTGTCTTCAAAAGCATTTTATGGCAACCTGAATATGTCTGATCCACTAAATGAAACCTTAAATAAATTATGTACAGTAATGGAAACTAAATGGAAGAAAGATGGAGGGCACTATGCGATCATAAAATAAATGCCTGATCGTGAATTACACAACCAGGCAAGTATCTAAATCAATTTGAAATGCCCAAGCCTTGAGAACTAAGGGGCAATTAAATCAATATCTAATTATAAAGTTATGAATCCTTCGCGAATTTATAATCCAAAATCGAAATAATTTAGCGAAGGCCATAACCTTAACACACATCAAATCTATATGAAACCAAATGGACCAGTCAGATTTCTGACATGTATTGCCATAATATTGCTCCTATTATTGATCATGCAAACCCAAACCAGGGCGCAAGACCCACTAGCGAAGAAAATAACATTAACCCTTAAAAATGAACCCTTAAAAATAGCACTGGATAAGATCACGGATATTAGCGGCGTTAAATTCACTTATAACGAACAGGTGGCCACCAGCAAGCTAAAGCTCAATATAAGTGCGAAAGACAAACCACTGTCAGCCGTTCTAAGTGATGCATTTTCTGGACATCCATTGCAGTTTAGCCCCCTGGGAGCAGAAATTTTTATACGCTTTGATCCGGCTAAAGAAAAAAAGTCGGAGGCCGAACCGGCGGCCAATCCGGTTCAAAATCAAGGAAAACGCACTATAAGTGGTATTATTAAATATGCCAACACCGGTGAAACCATTATAGCTGCGACTGTACGAGTGGTAGGAACCGGCTATGCTACTTCAAGCAATGAATATGGTTTTTACTCCATTAGCCTACCTGCAGGTAATTACGACATCCTGGTAAATGCTATTGGCGCAAGAAGCTACAAAACGAGTGTAAACCTCAATAAAAACACCAGCTTAAATGTAGCCCTTGATGATGATTTAAATGAGCTTGAAACGGTAACCATTACCGCAAATTCTGACCGCAGGAAGATCGACAACCCACAAATGGGAATGGAACGATTAAACATCAGTGAGACCAAAAATGTACCTGTACTACTTGGAGAACGCGATGTGATTAAAACTCTCCAACTTTTACCGGGAGTTAAAACTTCAGGCGAAGGCAGTGGTGGCTTCTTTGTGCGTGGAGGCAGTGCAGACCAGAATATGATCCTTTTAGACGAAGCTCCGGTCTATAATGCCTCTCACTTACTTGGCTTTTTCTCGACATTTAACTCTGATGCCATAAAAAATGTAACACTTTACAAGAGTGGCATGCCTGCCCAATATGGTGGTGGTTTATCCTCAGTTCTGGATGTTAAAATGAATGACGGGAATAACCAAAAGTTTGGAGTAAGTGGCGGTGTAGGACTTATTGCTGCAAGGATAAATGTAGAGGGGCCGATACAAAAGGAAAAATCCTCCTTCCTGATCTCCGCCCGCAGAACTTATGCCGATATGTTTTTGAAGCTTTCAGGTGATTCAGCTACCAAAGATGCGAAGTTGTATTTTTATGATATTAACATGAAAGCCAATTATATATTGGGCGATAAAGACAGGTTATTTGTATCCGGTTATTTCGGCAAGGATGTATTGGGTTCAGATAATCTAGCCGGTATAGATTGGGGCAATGCCACCGCTACCTTACGATGGAACCATGTTTTTAGCAGCAAGCTATTTTCAAATACCTCAGCCATATTCAGCAATTACAACTATAAGATCCAATCCACTAATGATGAAAACTCGATTAGACTTTTCTCACAAATCAGAGACTGGAACTTTAAGGAAGACCTGCAGTGGTATGTCAATGATAAAAACACACTTAGCTTTGGGCTAAATTCCATATACCATACTATAAAACCTGGCGAAGTACAGGCCACAGGCAATTCCGGCTTAATATCACAAAATCTTCAAAACCGATATTCGCTGGAGAATGCCATTTATGCCAGCAATACCTGGAAGGCCAGCAACACATTGAGTTTTACTTATGGATTACGTGTTTCTGCCTTCAGTATCCTTGGGAAAGGCGACTATTTTACACTTGACCCGAATGGCAATGTAACTGGAACAACCAGTTATAAAACCGGCGAAATTGTGAAAACTTACGTAAACTTTGAACCAAGGGTGGCCGCTGCTCTACAGCTAAACGAATCCACTTCCATTAAGGCATCCTACGTAAGAAATGCACAAAATCTACACCTCATCTCCAACTCTAACTCATCATCCCCCACAGACAGATGGGTAGCCAGCACCAATATCATTAAACCGGAACTGAGTGACCAGGTATCATTGGGTTATTATAAAAACCTGGGTAATGATAGCTATGAGCTAACTGTTGAGACTTATTACAAAACACTGCAAAACCAGATCGACTATAGAAATGGAGCAGATATTTATACCAATAAGCCTATAGAAACCCAATTGCTTTATGGAAAAGGCAGAGCCTATGGCGCAGAGTTTTTACTGAAAAAGAAAAGCGGAAGGCTAACCGGCTGGATTGCTTATACATTATCTAAAACAGAAAGACAAATTGATGGCATCAACAATAACAATTGGTACAATGCCCGTCAAGACAGAACGCATGACATATCATTGGTAGGCATATATCAACTGAGCAAAAAATGGACGCTATCAGCCAACTGGGTATTTGCCACCGGAAATGCTGTTACCTTTCCAAATGGAAAATACAAATTACTTGGACATAGCTATTTTTATTTTTCGGAACGCAATGCAGACCGGATGCCAAGCTATCACCGTCTTGATTTAGGTGCAACGCGCCTCTTAAAGCAAACCAAAAAATATTCATCTGAGCTTAATTTCAGTCTTTACAATGCTTATGGAAGAGAGAACGCATACCGCATCACTTTCAGAGACAAAGAAACAGATCCAAACAGAACGGAGGCCATAAGAACAACCTTATTTAGGTTCGTTCCGTCAATTTCGTATAATTTTAAATTTTAGACTTATGAAAACAATACTTCGTTTTATACTTTTGCTGGTAATCACAGTTCAATCGTCTTGTGAAAAGGCTATAGACCTAAAGCTCAAAGACAACGAACTTAAATATGTAATAGAGGGTACCATTACAAATGAGCCCAGTACTTGCAGGGTATATATCAGTGAAACCAAAGAATTTAGCGACGATAATCTTTTTAAAGGGATTAGCGGAGCCAGCGTGAAAATTGAAAACAAAGGCAATACAATTGTGTTAAGAGAAACTGGAAAAGGCATTTACGAAACCACTGCAATTAATGGCACTCCCGGCGAAACCTATAACTTAACAGTTAATATTAACGGTGAGTTATTTAAAGCCAGTAGCACCATGCCTCAGGTGGTTCCTTTTCTGGATTTTACCCTTAAACCAAAAGATTTTGATACAACCAGAGTTACGCCTATGGTGAAATTCAAAGATCCTTTGGAAACTAAAAATTATTACTGGTTTCAACAGTTTGTTAACGACAAAATCCAGAAGCAGTATAAGGTAATGAATGATGAATTCACCAGTGGGCAAGAGATTAACGACTACCTTGTCTTTGAAAACAACACAAAAAACAAGGCTTTAAACTTCAAAAAGGGAGACAAACTAACTGCAGAGATGCATTGTATTGATGCAGCTGTTTACACCTACCTGTATAGTTTATATGGTGCAAACGGATCAGACAATGGTGCTGCACCGAGCAATCCTCTGACCAATATAAGCGGTGGTGCACTTGGTTTTTTCAGTGCACATACCGTACAACAAAAAACGTTAATAATACCATAATATAATAAGGATGATTGAATTAGATAAGAGTATAACCGTAGTTGCTTTATTTGGATTTGTTGCTGTACTCAGTTTAATTGAAATGTATTTTAGTTACGCTCATGATAGAAAACTCTATCGTGGGCGTGATACCTTAACCAATGTTTACCTAATGGCAGCCGCATTTATCATCAATGTAGCTACAAAGGCGGCAACATTTATGTTATTGGAATATGTTTACACGCATCATCGTTTATTCCAAATCTCCAACATCTATGTTTACTGGATTGTATTGATCCTTGCTCAGGATTTCCTGTATTGGGTTTTACATTATACGGGGCACTACGTAAGGTTCTTCTGGGCCATGCATGTAACTCACCATTCATCCGAATATTTTAACCTTACCACTGGTTTTAGATCTACGGTTTTCGAACCTTTATACAGGGTATTTTTCTACCTTCCCCTGGCCCTAATGGGATTTAATGCTTTCGACATCCTGTTTGCTTACCTTATTACTCAAATTTATGGCAATCTTGTACATACCCAAACTATTGGCAAGCTTCATCCGCTGTTCGAGTACATTTTTGTAACCCCATCTCACCACCGTGTGCATCATGCCAGTAACCTGCGTTACCTGGATAAAAACATGGGCATGGTGCTCATCTTATGGGATCGTATTTTTGGTACCTTTCAGAAAGAGATTGAGGAGGAAGAAATAGCATACGGACTAACCAAGCAACCTGAAGACACAGGTGCGGTTAATATCATATTCCATGAATTTAAGGCTTTAATCGCCGATGTAAAAAAGGCTCCAAAATTCATGGATAAGATCAAATACTTTATTTATCCTCCGGGATGGAGCCATGATGGCAGCACACAAACAGCCAAGGTAATGCAGCGCGAGCTGCTAAACCAAAGCTAAACCTTATTACCCATCACGATCTTACCGAATTGGCTGCCTGAGGCTAAATATTCGGCAGCTTCCTGCGCATGGGCCAGTGATGGAAAAACTTTATCAATCACCGGTTTTATATTGTGTTTTTCAGAATAAGCCAGCATATCAGCAAACTCCTGATTATTGCCAAGTGTTGTTCCTAAAATAGAGAGGTTTTTCCAGTAGATATGTGCAGGAACTATACTTTCGATGGTGCCATCTGTACCACCCCAGAATACCAATCTGCCACCTGGTTTTAGTACTTCTATCAGTTTCACAAAGCCCTTCCCCGAAGCACTGTCTAAAACTACATCAAATCCATTTGTCAGCGAATTTGCCTGTTTAGCCCAGTCTTCAGTTTTATAATTAAAGCCAGTCTTTGCACCCATTGCAATCGCTCTTTCCAGCTTACTCGCCGTACCCGAAGTCACATAAACCTCTGCACCTGCAGCAAGTGCATACTGTAACGCCAATAAGGCCGTACCTGCTCCAATGCCAGTTACCAGCACCTTCTCTCCTCTTTTAACCTTCGCTTTGGTAAATACTGCCCGATAAGTTGTAAGCCCTGCCAATGGCAAAGCTGCAGCCTCCTCATCGGTTAAATGTAAAGGTTTAGGTTTAATGTATTTCTGATCAACCGCGATGTATTCAGCAAAGGTACCCTGATCCGGGCAGCCCATGATCTTAAAATCCGGTCCAAATGCCTCAGGATTATCACCCCAATTGCGTCCGGGGTTGATTACGACTTCTTTTCCTAACCAAACCGGATCGGCATTTTCTCCAACTTTTACCACTTTACCATAACCATCAGAACCAATGGCCAACCCACCTTCAGGCAAAGGTGCTGCGGTATATATCCCTTTTTGTACCCTGATGTCTCTTTGATTAAAGGAAGAAAATTCAAGCTTAATTAAAACTTCCTGATCTGCAGGAACCGGCGTTGGTATTTCTTTTACACGATATGGCTCGTTATTTCCTTCTAAATATGCTGCTTTCATCTATTTACTTTTGTTTTTTTATATTTTTACTTTGTAAAGGCAGCGGCACAAACTCTGTTTCGCCGGGTACCGGCGGAAATGATTGTTCCAGCCACATGGCTTTTGCTTCTTCGATCCTTTCTTCTGTAGAGGCCACAAAGTTCCAGTAAATAATTCTATTCTCGGCAAAAGGCTCGCCACCAAAAATATAGATAGTTGTGTTCTCCTGCATATCAAACTCACAAAGTTTACTGTCTTTTGCCACCAAAATTTGTCGCGGTCCAAAGGTATTACCCTCACTTTCTATTGCGCCTTCCAAAATGTATAAAGCACTTTCGCCAAACAGATCTTTACCTATTTTAACCGTTTGCCGACTCTTGCTTTTCAGTTCCAGAAAATAAAGCGGACTATAAACAGGAACATCCGATTTTCGCCCAAGAACCTCACCGGCAATCAGCTTAAAGTGAACTCCACCATCTGCCCACTCAGGAAGCCCCTTTCCTTCCACATGAAAGAACTCGGGCTCCATTTTTTCCAATTTTTTAGGCAAAGCCACCCAAATCTGTAGACCATGCATCATTTTTTCCGAATTGCGTAGATACTCCGGAGTTCGCTCCGAATGTACAATCCCTTTGCCCGCAGTCATCCAGTTAACCTGCCCTGGTTTTATTTCTATTTCATTACCCAAACTATCCCTGTGCATAATACTTCCTTCAAAAAGGTATGTAAGTGTGGATAATCCAATGTGTGGGTGTGGAGGAACGTCCAAATTTTCGGTATCGTTCATACATGTAGGCCCCATGTGGTCTATAAAAGCAAAAGGGCCAACCATCCGTTTATCACGAAAAGGCAAAAGACGTCCAACCATAAAGCTACCTATACTGGCCGGGCGTTCTTCAATAATCAGGTTAATATTTGACATATATTTTTAGTGTAACAATAAACCTAAGATACATACCTTTTAAAACTTATAGGTTAACCCCGCGCCAAGAATTTGCTTAACCTGCAAAGCTTTATGCAGCCCTAATACACCGTCAACTTCCTTAAGTATCTTTGTTCTATCATCATAAATCAGTTCTACACCAGCATTAACCGTTACAAATTTATTTACCTTCATAAAAAGATTAGCCGTATAATCAGTATAAATGTTCTGCGGTTTATTCAGGTAATCGGAATAAAGTTTCAAAATATTCTCAAGGCTTATATTCTCCATAAGGTTCAGTTTGTAATAAGCATCAAGTGAGGCACCAAACTGGAAGAGGCTTTTCTTAAAAGGAGTTACACCAAATGCACCAAATGATGATAGATAATTATCTTCCACCATAATAATCCGGACAGCAGCTGGAGAAAAGTTGACTCTAAAATTATCCGAACGCTTGTAAGCAATACCAGGTCCAAACGTAAGATAAGCCGGAGCAAATGCCTTTGAAATCAATGTAGGCTGTGTGCCGCTATAATTATAACCATTGGCAAACTGAGTCTGAAAATTTGCATAGAAAGTGTACATCCAATACTTTGCCGCCTGATAGCCCAACAGGCTATTTAAAATAAGCCTATCATCGTTTTTGCGTACCCCTATACCATCCTGTTTACTAAGCCCATAAGCTGCAATCGCTTTATTATCCCAACTCCATTTGTCCTTTTTGTAATTGAAATCGTAATTTAAAACCAAATTCGCAGCAAGGGAATTTATACCTCCTGCCGACCAGTTAGAAAATGAGCTCTGGTTAATCAGAAAAGTATTCTCTCCATGAATCGTCCAGATTTTAGTGCTGTCAATTTTTGGATTATTCTGGCTGTAGCCCGATAATCCTAACGTCATAAGGATAAATAATAGTAATGCATTTTTCATGGTGGTGAAATTAAATTTATAGCTGTTAAACGATGTCAAAATCATACTTTTGGATTTGAACTTATCCGCATACATGAACAATAGTTATACGAGAACAATTTTATTATCGATTTGTTTAACAGGCATCCTATTTTCCCTTTTTGCAATATTGTTTGTTATATTGGGTATCTTGTCTTTTAGCGCCAATATTTTTCTACTTTCCTTTCTCATCCCTGCCATTGGATTATATGTATACCATTCTTTAAATTCAAAGTTTCCGAATAATGATCTAGAAAAATTTAGTCTATCGTTTAGCAACCTGATATTAGGCATTTGCATTGCCTTATTGTTTTTTGGCTACCTGAAATGGTATACTGCAACTACCTTTTTTATTGTATTTGCATTACTACTTTACATAGAATATAAGAATAGGCTAAGATTTATGTACCGCTTTTACAGAGCTTATTTTGCATTGTTAATCCCATTTTACTTGATTTGTCAGGTAATTAAACATCAGTCTTTGCTTATATTGAATAAAAATGCAACATTGAAATTATACCTCGCTTATCTGCCTATTGAAGCTTATTTCTACTTTATGGGGATGCTCTTGACGACGGTATACCTATTTGAATTTTTTAAAAGCAAAATGGCTAAAATTGATGGATAACCTGCCTTTGTATACCAAACAACAACTGGCATTGCGAAATGGGCAGGATAAACCTCAAATATGGGTGGCTTATAATGGCTTCATCTATGATGTAACAGAAAGCAAGTTGTGGCGTAACGGGAAGCATTATGAACATTGGGCCGGACAGGATTTGACAGAAGAGTTATCTGATGCCCCTCATACGGAAACGGTATTTGAGAAATTCAGTATAATAGGCAGACTGAATGTATAAAAAATGGCCATTCATTAACTGAATAGCCATTTCTATTAATGATCTGTAATCAGATCATTATGCCTCGATCGTAAAAGAGCTTAAGCTTACAAACTCCTGAACACGCCCTGCCACTTCTTCTTCAGTAAGGTTCAGAATTTTCTCAATTCCAAATTTCTCTACGCAAAAAGAAGCCAAGGCTGAACCAAAAATAATTGCGTTCTTCATGTTATTGAAGTTAACGGTTCCTACTTTAGCCATATAGCCAATAAAACCACCTGCAAAAGTATCACCTGCTCCTGTTGGGTCAAAAACTTCTGCTAACGGAAGTGCGGGAGCCGAGAAGATCTTATCTTCATGGAACAACAACGCACCATGCTCGCCTTTTTTAATGATCAAATACTTTGGTCCCATCTCCAGAATTTTCCTGGCAGCCTTCACTAAAGAATACTCTCCGGATAACTGACGAGCTTCAGCATCATTAATGGTTAATACATCTACCATTTTAATCGTTTCCAACAAATCCGGCATCATGATGTCCATCCAGAAGTTCATTGTATCCAAAACAATCAGCTTAGGCTTATTTTTAAGACGATTGATAACCGTTTGCTGTACTATTGGAGTTAGATTACCCAGCATCAAAAATTCGCAGTCTTGATAGCTCTCCGGAATAATAGGATCAAAATCGGCTAATACATTTAGTTCTGTAGCTAAAGTATCTCTGCTGTTCATATCATTGTGGTATTTACCCGACCAAAAAAACGACTTCTCGCCTTCTTTTATCTGCAATCCTTCTGTATCAATACCATGTTCGGTAAAGGTATCGATGTCCTTTTTTTCGAAGTCATCACCTACAACACCAACAATTTTAACTTTATTATAGAAATAAGAAGCAGCTAAACTAGCGTAAGTTGCGGCTCCGCCTACTATTTTATCCGTTTTTCCGAAGGGAGTTTCTATAGCATCGAAGGCTACAGTTCCTATGATTATCAGGCTCATATAAATTAATTGAATATTTTTTAAAATTATTTCACTGCAAATATTGCATAAATAAATTAAAACCCCTAATATTGCATTCCCAAAACGAACAAACGTTTAACCTCTTTAAGAGATCAAAAACAACGTTTTGGCAACCAGCACTCCTTCTTAGCTCAGCTGGTTAGAGCATCTGACTGTTAATCAGAGGGTCGCTGGTTCGAGCCCAGCAGAGGGAGCCAAATCACAAAGCCTTTCAGTGAAAACTGAGAGGCTTTTTTGGTTTAAAGAACGTTCTTAGCAACTCCTCGGGGATCGAGTGGGATCAAGCAAAAAAGTTGGGGAGGGATTAGGCATATATTTTTGATAACCTGAATAGGAAAAATTTGACATTTCTTACCCCTCTAAATTGCGTTCTAAAAGCTTTAATCTTCGCATTAAAAGATTCTGCGGAGGCATTAGTGGATCTGTTATCAAAGTAGTTTAATATTGTTTCATAATTGTTCTGAACGGTTCTTGATATGGTATTGAAGGATTTATAACCCATTTTTTCTATCTTGTTATACCATAAGGCTAACTTTTTAAAGGCAATCATTTTAGTTTTTGAATGGCTGAGTATTGAAGACAGTTCCTGGGAGACTTTATACGCTTGCTGCAAATCTGGGTATAGCTTAAATAACAGTTCTGCCCTGTGATTTTGTGAAGGAGTCCAGTTTACTTCTTTTTTAAATAACAAATACCTACTTCTAGCCAGTAACTGTTTTATCGTATCTCCATTTTCCAGAAGTTCGGGAATCCAAGGCTTCTTTACTTCTCTGGCTAGATCCATTTCTTTGTTTTCCTGTTCTATAGCATCCCATCTATGTTTAATCCTGATTTCCTGGACACCTTCATTAGCCAATTGCTGTACATGGAACCTATCTGAAACAAGCTTTGCTTTTGGAAAACTCCTTTTTACTATTCTGGTCATTGTCGGAGCCAGATCAAGGGTTACTTCTTTTACTTGTTTCCTTACCTGCTCCTTCATTCTGTGAAGAACCTTTATGATCGACTCGCTTTCAGTACCCTTTACAATTGCTACCAAAGCACCTTTCTTCCCTTTTGCCCCTTTATTAGTCAGTATTGTATAGAGCTCTCCTTGTGAAAGGCTAGTTTCATCAATTGATAAATATTCCCCCATATTATTAGCAAAAAGCAGCCAATTCTCAGAGTGTTCCGCCTGATCCCAGCTGCTAAAATCACTTAAATGGCGGGCATATTGCTCTTCCAGACGCTTTCCGTCAACACCAAAGAAATGGCCAAGACTTTTACAGCTTATTGGGGTGGAATCCAAATAGTCTTTCAAAAAAAAAGGCAAACTCTTGAGTCATCTTTGTGCCTTCGGCAACTAATTGCCAATCCCGGGAAACGATCTTACTTGTTCGGGTGTTGAGCCATTTCCGACGCTTAAGGTTTAAAAAACAAGGTTTGCCACGCAAAGGAAAGTCTCGAACGGAAGCCTCATCGTAGAATCCTTTAGATAAAAGATGATCTCCAGAAAACTCTTGTGGATGAATGTTCTTTTCTATCAAATAAATATAGGTTGAACCGTCAATTGTAGCAGCTCGGTCGAATTCAAAATAGTCGCTAAGACCTTCTGGTAGTATTAATGAAAGCAGGGTAGAATCCAATATAATTGCTGTTTAATGCAAATCTAAACAAAATTAATCCCTCCCCAACTTTTTTGCTTGATCCATCGAGTGCCATAATTGCTATGTTTTTCATCACGTACTGACCCGGTATTGATCCGGCATTAGCCCCATCAACGCCCCGGCAACACCCCAGCAAGGCCCCGTCAACGCCCCCGAAACTATGGGCGACAATCACAAGCTGCTTTCGATTTAAATTTGGAAACAGTTCTCAAAAAAATAACTATTTTGATATTCTTTCGTCCTGATCCAGATGTAGTTTGCCTTAACTCAATATTATTTTACATTTATTTTCGTCAATCTAATGAAAAATTCTTAATATTGCGCTCCCAAAACGACCAAAGGTTTAATCTTTTTAAGAGATCAAAAACAACGTTTTGACAACCAGCACTCCTTCTTAGCTCAGCTGGTTAGAGCATCTGACTGTTAATCAGAGGGTCGCTGGTTCGAGCCCAGCAGAGGGAGCAAATATTTTCAAGTATGAAAATCACGTAAAAACCCCATTTCTAGCTATTAGGATGGGGTTTTTTATTTCGAAAATAGGAAGTTTCCTACGGATCAAAGTGCTGTTACGGTCTATAAAAGCTCGTTAATCATTGCTTTCACCTCTTCATTTTCAGGGAAGGCTGAAAATTTATTGGTGAGCACGCCTTTTTTGTTACACAATAAATACGATGGAATATATTCGAACTCAAACTTGTCCATAACATGTCTCCACTGCTTATCATCCAGGTAATAATGTTCGTTGCCTATCCCTTTAATTTTTTCTTCCCAGAGTTTGCGAGGCGATGAACCGTCTGTCAGGTATACAAATACAACATCTTTACCGTGAAATTCCGCCTTTGTATTCCTGAAACGCTGCATCGCTTCTAAACAAGGGCCACACCATGTTGCCCAAAGGTCGATCAGAATAACTTTTCCTTTATGCTTTGAGACAATCTTTTGAATAATCTTATCTGGAGCAATTTTAGACGCATCATTAATTACTGCCGGGGATTTGAATTTGTCTAGTTCAGCAACCTCTTGGTTTTTTCGAAATAATATTTTTGCGATTTCTCCATTTCCCCAATAATTCAAAATATTTTGTTTCTGTTTTTCGCTTAATGGTCTTATTTCTTCGGTTAGCTGTCTGCCATAGGCATTAGCGGCTAGAATATCATAGTATGGGCCGCTATTAAACCCGAGTAAATCTGATAAAATAGCTTTCGTACTTGACAGCCAGATGGGGATATCAGTTTCATCTATTTGGGGTATTGCTAAAGTTTCGTTTAGGAGAACTTTTCTTTGAAATTCAAGGAATGTAACAGCATACAAATATTGTGGGTCGTTGAGCTTAAAATCTCTCAAAAAATGATAATATGACCTGTCCGTCTTTTGGATAACAGGCTTCTTGTTTTTATCACCATTAGTTCTGCCATAATTAGCTGTCATCGCTGCGTCGTAATCAAATACAGAACCTTTATAAAAAAAAAGACGAAAATCGTCATACAATACTTCTTTTAATTCTTTTGATATCAATGTATCATTTTTTGCAACCGCTAATATTTCCGATAGGAGAGATTTAGCATAATTCAAAAAATGATCTGTACTCTTATCATATAGAGGTTCCGCTTTACTAATAGGCGGAGTTTGAATCATCTCACCTATAAGATCAAAGTATCGGGTCATATCATTCTTATTCATTGCAGGTGTAACCTCGATATTTTCGACATCAGAATTTGAATTGTACGCAATATCAAGACGGGTAACCTCACCACTTTCCAGCTTAACAAGAAGGGGTTTTCCTGGATTTAAACTTGTAGAAAAATGTACAAAAGAAACAGTTGTTTCAACATCAGCATCAACTGAGAATTTCCCTGTTCCATCAACAACTGCTTTATATTTGACAAACTCTCCCGAAATTTGATGCGGAACAGTAATCTTTACAAAGATGTTATCCCTTTTTGCACCATTAGGAATTTTTATCGTTCCAGTTAATTTAGCTATACCTGATACAATAGTTGGGGTATCTATTCCTATGCCCAGAGCGGGTTTAGCCGCTAACAAAAACAAAAAGCTGAGCATGTAAAATACACCTAATTTTATTACTTTGGTCATAGTATTTGGATTTGATTCTAGCAGCCCTTTCTTCAAGATCTGCTAGAATGAAGTGGTTATTTACATAAGATCTCCTGAAAAATTCGCCCGTCCCAATTTGTGATCAGGGTTTATTAATTCCAGTAATTAGAGTTGAACAAAACAATTCAGAGGCCGAGAATGAAGTACAACACTCTCGTTGTTCTACACCCATATAATCGTACGTACATCTGCTTCCACGTGCCGAATGCTCACAAGCTTTTCTTTTAGGAGGAAGGCTTCCTGGTTTGGAACCTGAACCCTTACCAGAGCCCGAACCAGAATCGTCATCAAGAATATTTTTCAATTCATTACGTATTGCTAAATGTATGCTCTTGAAGAAACCTGCTGCACCAATTTCGTGTTTTACGGCCTTAATGATATTGATTTCAAATTCATCCCTTCCCACGAATTCCTTTAATACATTTTCCAATCTTTCAGGTCTATTTTCAAGATTGATAATAAAGGTTGAGATATAGTCTTCCATTTGTTTGATTTTGTATGTTCGACATTAATTTAATGGTGGTTTAAAACCGAATATAACTTATAAAAGCTAAGCGCCGAAATCTATAATAGCATTTGTAAATAAAAAAACTGAAGGTGTAGCACTGCAATTTTTTTTAAGTTAAAATGGCAACAGTTGATGCAAAAATCTACATTCACCATTACAAAAATGATGGTACCTACAATGTAAAAATCAGAATTTACCACAAAAACCAGCAAAGGTTCATAGAAACGACACACTTTCTGGCAGGGTTGTTAAAATAACATAAGATAAACGAATATTAATCGTTTATCTTCTTAATATTTTGCATATTTAAATGCTTTATGTAGTTTTGATATAAGATAAACGAAATTAAACCGTTTATCTTACTAATATTTTACAATGGATATTCGAACAGCACTAAGAAGCCATGTATTCAAAAGAATGTACTAAATTTATTAATAATTAAAAACAATTACGAATAGTTTAAATAATCTTCACCTCGGATTGCGGAGCTACCTTCGGATCAAGCGGAATTCTCTTTTTTATTGCTTACATTTATAATAGCTACAATATCAATTTGGATTTAAGATAAAATTAATAATTCTGTTTATGAGCGACTGGAACGACCCCACAAATAATCCAACTAATTATAAATACGGAGTTTTTTATTTCAATCCAGGCGATGATAGGATTATAGTGCCCAAAAGAATTTCATCTCTTGGTTGGACATTGAATTTTGCAAACCCTAAAGCATACATTGTGATTTTTTTGATTGTTGTTGTTATCCCTTACCTGAGCATTAAATTCAGTAATTAGGATGTTCTGTATATATAGATAAACAAATACCACTAGGGGTTTTTAATCACTTATTTGTCTAAACAATATATGCACCTCATAAGTTAACAACCATTAAACATTGGTGAATTTTAGAGAGGAAGCACATTTATCTTAAAAAATTAAATAGCAATGGGGTATAGATTAATAATTTTAGCTATAATTATAGTTACAGCAACTGGAGTCTATCTTATTTATAATAATGGAATTACCTTTCCTTCTGTGTGTTTAGTAGCTAGCATGTTATTACTATTACTCTATATCACTTTTGTTAATAAGCGAGTTTAATCTATAATCTTAGAATGATTATAAAATACATACAGATCCTGGAACCAACGGGCAAAGAATCCTGACGATCAGTGCAAAAGATGGAAATTTATTTTTAGATTTCATCATGTTATAGCTCAAAGCTTACCAACAAAAGTTAAACCCGTGTGCCCATCCTGATGAAAGGGAACCAATACAGTTTGGTTTGATTTGCGGTGAAACAGCTTATCTTTTATAAAGGGATAAGCCCAGTAAGAAATTTTTGTAGAGAGCATACCATATCCGGCACCGGCAACTACATCGCTTAGCCAGTGAGCACCATTATATAAACGCAGCGTAGCAGTAGTTAGCGCAGCAGAATATCCAATTACACTATACCAGGGAGACTGATCTTTATACTCCTGATGCATAAACTCTGCAGCCATAAAAGCCATTGCAGTATGGCCAGATGGAAAAGATTGATCATTTAAGCCATTAGGGCGCATCCTGTGCGTCATATTTTTGGTAATGGTAGTAGAAGCACCCATTATGGCGGTAGACAAAAGTAACATTGCTGTTCTATCCACAAAATTATGTTTACTTTTTACACCTGCCAAATCCAGTCCATATACAGCAGCAATAGGAACATAGCGCAGGTAATCATCAGCATGGAAGCCAAACCCTGGATGATCCTCTCTCAATTCGAAATTGGTATCATCATCCAGCTTTTTTAATGGTTTGATATAAGGTGCAGTAAATCCGTAAGCAATAAAAAAGGCGGGTACGATAAGTGCTTTAGGCTTGATAGACCTGTACTCGACTTCGCTATAAACTACCTTTGCAGGCAATGAATCTATGGTTTGTCCCTGAACTTTAACAGCACAAACAAATGCCAACAAAACCAGGCTAATCTTTAACTGATACTTTATAATCATTTTACCTTCCGTACAAGCAAAACTAAATGAAAGTTTTGCAGAAACCCCTAATTAATTTAAAACTTATAACTATAACCCAACCTGAACACCTGAGTTTCATAATAATCAGTGCTATTTAGACGAAAACCGTTGCCAACAATCTCTTTTTTAATCTGCAATGTATTTAAAATATCAGTCCCATTTAAAAACAACTCGCCCTTACCATTCTGTATTTGTTTTTTCACTCCCAAATCTATTGAAAACCTGGAACCAATTTTCCCTTGCGGGATCAGATCGGGTGCCAGATAAATGGCAGATAATTGTAACTCCGTTTTTTTAGAAAGCTTAAACATCGTGTTTAGCTTCGAATTCCAGGAAGTAATGCTTTCCTTGTCCATGCTGTAAATAGTTGGAACAGGATATTTGTTTTCAACCGTAAAAGCATCAATTGTATTCCTATATAAAGCTCCGCTTAAATTAATCGAGAACCATGGCCTCAGCTCTTGCTGTAAAGTAAGCTCAGCTCCTGCGTTTTGACTGTCACCAGCATTCTGAAAAATATTATATATAAGCGCATTACCAGGCACTGTAGTAGCAATACGCGTAATGGTAGCAGTTGTACGTTTACCATATAATGCAGAATAAAGACTCCCCTTTTCCCAGCTTACCTTATGCCCCAATTCTAAGCTTTTAGTAAATTGAGGCCGCAAGGTCGGGTTTCCAACCTTTATAACTTCCGGCTCATCATACTTTGGAAAAATCCTGATGTCGACCTCATTTGGTCTGTCTACACGCTCATTATAATAAATAGAAAGTTTGTTAGCCCCATTTAACTTATACCCTAAACGGATATTAGGAAAAAGTCGAAAATAGTCATAACCATCGCTTTTATAGGTATTATGAGTTGGATTTACATCATAATTCACTTTCACATATTCCAACCTTAAGCCAGCTTCCACCTCAAAGGTATTGCTCTCAAAAACATAATTACCATATACGGCAGGTATGATTTCTTTATAATCAGCCCATCCGCCCGCATTCACATCCAATGGAGAGTTTAATCCAGGAAAAAACTGCATATTGGTGGGAATAGTCCTGTTTCTTAATTTAAATCCACTTTCAAGGCGACCATGCTTAAGCGGCTTGATGTAATCCAGATTCAGGTCCGCCACATGCTCATCAGACAATAACTTAAAAGAGTCCTTCCCTGTAAAAGAAGGCATAATATTGGTAAAAAAATACTTCTCATCTTCCCTGTGAAACGTATAGTTGAAAGCCGCATTTAAAAGGTGTCCGGGTTGTTTAAATTTATGCTGATACAACAAAGCACCGGTAGCCGTATATTTTACTTCATCTTCGAGAAATTGCCACAAACGTCTTCTTTCAGACAAATCACCATTAAAATAGGGAATATCACCATCATCTAAAATCTTCTCCCGGTTTAAATAGGCCGAAAAAGTAAAAGTATTATTGTCATCCGGATTCCAGTCTACTCCGGTTTTAACTGTAGAAAATGTAGTTGTTCTATTTCGTTTTACCTGCTGCTTAATCACCGTACCATCATCATATACCCGTTCTGCAAACTCATTACGATTTAGCGTTTGAGTATACAACCAATCGGCCTGAAGGAACGTATTCAGCTTATTTTTCCGGTAATTAAGGGAAAGCGAAGGATTAACTTTAGGCGTTGCCTGATATTGAGGTCTTATCCCAGGTAGATTATCTTTTCGCAGCCACAATGCGCCTAAACCAGTAGTCAGTCCAATCTTTCCATTTAACCCCTCCTGCCTGTTCTTTTTGTAGATGATATTAATGATACCCGCATTCCCATTTGCATCATAACGTACAGATGGATTATTAATAATTTCAATGCGCTCTATCGCAGAAGCCGGTATATTATCCAAACCGGTCTGACTGCCAAAACCGGTAATTGCATTTTGTTTCCCATCAATTAGCACTGCAATTTTATCGTTTCCACGAAGCTGAACCTTCCCATCCTGAACGGTTACCCCCGGAAGATTTTGCATGGCCTGTAAAACTGACCCGCCAGACTGAGTAAGGTTATTACCAAGAGAAAAAACCTTCTTATCCATTTTATCAGATACTCCATCCTGTGCTTTTCCGGTAATGACAACATGTTCCAACAGCTTTGCATCTTCTTTCAACGTGATGGTTCCCAGATCCAGAAATGCACTCATTACCCCAATTGTAGTTTGATGCTTGTAAGTTTTATATCCGACCCCAGAAACTTCAATTATATAAGCACCACTTTTTATTCCAGAAAAAGTATACATACCTTCATCATTGGTAATGGTACCGGAGACAAAGCTACTATCGGCTTGTTTTTTAAGCGCAACATTAACATAAGGTACCGCGGTGTTTCCACCGTCTTTTACAACTCCAGAAATGGTAATTAAAGGAGTTTGAGCTTTAGAGAGCGTTGTAAACAGCAAGGCTGCAAATAAAAGGATCTTAGACATAACTTTGTTTTCTTGTACACATTTCATTTAATGAGACAAGAATAACAACTGATTTAGAATTAATTCTGAATGCTAAAAGGATACGGCAAAAATATGAGCCCCATTTTCGAACTTATAGCTGACATTCCATTTATAACGGCTACATATTTCCTTAACAATAGCAAGCCCCAGGCCACTCCCCGGACTATCAGCAGCAGCAGAACTAAAGCGTTTAAAAAGTTTTTCAGGATTTAAAGATGCCACTGCGGTATTAGAAACAATTAATTCACCCTGCTCAAGACAAATACCAATTTCACCGTTTTTAACATTATGCCGCACCGCGTTCATCAATATATTGGTCAGCATAATTTCTACCAGCACCCTATTACCTTCAATATTTACGTTAGGTGCTATCTGCTGATGCAACTTTAAATTTTTAGTGAATAGGAAATCTGAAAGCAACTCAATCTGTTCCTCCAATTGCAGGGACAGATTTATATTTTCCTGACCGGCATACTGCTGGTTTTCTATTTTGGCAAGCAGCAACAAGTTTTTGTTTATCCGGAACACCCTTGTTAAAGCCTTATGGCTTTCATCAATAATTGCAGATTGCTGGGATGAAAGGGATTGACTTTGCAAGAGTAAATCTAATTTCGATTGAATTACAGCCAGAGGAGTCTGCAACTCATGCGAAGCATTTTCTGTAAACTCCCTTTGTTGTTTGTAAACACTAATGCTACCATCCATCAACCGGCTTACACTGCTATTCATCTCCTCAAACTCAATGATATCCGTCTTGTCAAATTCCGGCTTTTCCAGACTACTCAGGTCAAAAGCCTTTATCTTTTGCAGACTAACGTAAAACGGCTGCCACAATTTAATAGAGATCCTTTTGTTTAATCGAATAAAGCCAATCAGTAAAATGATAAAAAATAATGCTGTAACAGCCGTAATAGCTAAAATAGTTTCATAACTCTCTTCCAGATTAGTCTCAACGGTAAGACTATAAAACTTACCATTCAATTCAAAATAGGTAACCAGTCCTTCAAACCGATCAAATCCTTTACCTGGGATATATGTATTTTTGCGATACTCATTATAGGTACTGTCCGACCGCAAAGCATCAACCTCACGCAGCTTCGTTTCGGGCTGTATCTGGTTCCAAAGCGCAATGCTTTTTCCCATCTGTCCATCTTCAAATTTTATGGAACGCAGGTTTTGTTTTGTTGCCTCGCTTTTAATGTGATTGTGTTCCTCAACCTCATGTATCCATATTAAATCAACAATGATGAAATAAACAGGGATACTGCACAACAATACCACAAACGAGTAGAGCGTAAAAATCCGTAAGGGCTTATTTAATAAGTTCTTCATATTTCCCATTTATAACCGCTACCATAAATGGTTTTTAAATAATTCGCACAGCCCGCCTCTGTAAGTTTTCTCTTAAGGTTTTTAATATGCGCATAGATAAAATCATGATTATCCAACATATCAGCAAGCTCACCCGAAAGGTGCTCGGCAAGTGCAACTTTAGAAACCACTTTATTCTTGTTCGCAATGAAATAAAGCAACAAATCCAGTTCTTTTTTGGTTAGTGGAATAAGTTCCTCATGCACTTTCACAGATTTACCCAGCAAATCAATTTGCAGCTCATTTTGCTGAATGATGTTGGTATTGGCAAAACTCCTTCTTCTGATTACAGAGTAAATCCTTGCGGCAAGTTCAGGTAAATGAAATGGCTTCGCCAGGTAATCATCGGCGCCAAAATGTAAACCTTGTATCTTATCATCCAACGAATTTTTAGCGGAGATTATAATTACACCTTCCTGTTTATTTAACCCCTTCAATCGTTCCAGAATCTTCATGCCGCTTCCACCAGGCAGCATAATATCCAATAAAATGCAATCATACGCATAGGCTTCTATCTTTTCAAGCGCTTCCTGATAGGTAGCAGCAAATTCACACAGATAGTTTTCTTCAGATAAATAATCAGCTATACTTTGTGCCAGTTCACGTTCATCTTCAATAATCAAGATTTTCATTACGTAAATCTACACTTGTAATCTGAATATTTTCTGAATTCGAATATTCATTATACAAAAAGAGGCACCTTATGGTGCCTCTTTTTGGGGATGAAAACTTAATTTAAATCATTTCAGAACCCAAAATGTCTTTTGAATAGGTTTTCAAGTATTTCTTAAGAATTTGTCGGGCGACATGGATTCTTGTTTTAACTGTACCTATTGGAATTTCAAGCATTTCTGCTATTTCGTGATATTTATAACCTTCAAAATATTTCACAAATGGAATATAATATTCCGGTTGTAATGTTGATAACGCTTTATGAATATCACCAATTACAAATTTACTTTCGCTGGTATTTTTTGTTGCACTGTAATGCAAATTGGCAGAAGAAATATCGTCTGATTTTGTGATTAATGCATTTGTTTTTACCAAACGCCTGTAATTATTAATAAACGTATTCTTCATAATTGTAAACAGCCAACCCTTCAGATTCGTCCCTTCCTTGAACTTCCCATAATAGGTAACCGCTTTAAGCATTGTGTCTTGCACCAGATCATTTGCATCCTCGATGTCTTTAGTAAAATTTAGGGCGAAGGACTGTAAGGAACCAGAATGGTCGTGCAGCTGTACGTTGAACTCAGTTTTTGTCATAGTGTTTTAGTTTTAAGGTTAAAAAAAACATACAAACAACTTGTTGAGTGAGTGGCGCTCAAAATTTGTTTAATAATACATACTAACCTCTATACAAGATATGTACCAAAAAATAAGATTCAATGTTAAGAAATTAATTATGGCTGTTAACAACACCAAACAGGTGGATATTACAGAATATTTACTTCCCGTTCCAGCATTACACCAAACATTATATTCACTTTATTTATGATTTCTTCCGAAAAAGTATACACCTCGTCCCCGGTAGCACCACCATGATTAACCAAGACTAAGGCCTGGTTTTTCCATGTCCCGGTATGACCTACAACCTTACCTTTAAAACCGCATTGCTCTATAAGCCAACCTGCTGCCAATTTAATTTTGTCATTCGGGGCCGGATAATGAACTACATCCGGAAATTTCGCAAGCATCTTTTCAAACGCTAAACGATCTATTACAGGATTCTTAAAAAAGCTCCCGGCATTACCAATGGTCGAAGGATCAGGCAACTTGCTTACCCTGATATCTGCAACAACACGCGATATATCTGCAATAGTTGGATTGGTTATATTTCGGTTTAAAAGCTCGGTTTGTATAGCGCCATATTTGCTGTTGATATGAGCTTCGGTACTTAATTTAAAAGTTACTGCTGTAATGATATATTGACCTTTCAGTTCATTTTTAAAAACGCTATCACGATAACCAAATTTGCAATCCTCAAAATTAAATACACGTTCTTCGCCAGTGGCAATTTCATAACCCCTGCAAGTGTAAAAAACATCCTTAAGTTCCACACCATACGCACCTATATTTTGTATGGGTGATGCGCCAACAGTACCGGGAATAAGACTTAAGTTTTCAACACCCGCAAAACCACTGCTTACACAATAATTCACAAATTCGTTCCATACTACTCCTGCGCCTGCAGTTACCAACACTTCATTGTGCTCAACTACAGCTGTAATACCCGGTATACTTACCTTTATCACTAATCCATTAAAATCTTTAGTAAATAAAATATTACTACCCCCACCTAATACCAAAAGAGGCTGTTTCTTAATCATATCCAGAGCCAACAGCTCCTTTAATTCTGATTCATTAAAAATCTCAGCAAAAAAACTTGAACTAACAGCTACACCAAATGTGTTATAAGATTGCAGGGATATATTTTCTTGTATAATAGACATAGATATAATAGATATACAGCGCAAATGTAATTGTTAGTAGTTGTAATAAACATCTTAAAAGCAATATTTAAAAATTTTGCCTATTTTTCGGCTAGATTGTTATTACGTTTTAAAAGAACTTATATCAAAGGAGAATTGTAGTTATTTATATGGAAAATCAGGATAGAAAAAGAGGTATAATTATTGAAGCGGCATTAAAACGGTTTGCGCATTATGGTTTATCAAAAACCACTATGACCGAGATAGCAAAAGACGTATCTTTCTCTAAAGCACTGCTTTATTACTATTTCCCTGACAAATTAAGCTTATACGTAAGCGCCATCGAATACCTGATGCAAGTGATCAGCAGAGACCTGGTAAAATCAATTGATAAGGCAAGCACTTCAACTGAAGGAATATTTAAATTATTACAAAAAAGACAATCATTTATTCAGAAATACTACAATTTATTGGAGTCTACTCAAATTATTGGCAACGAATTGCCGGATGATCTCTATGAAAAATTCAGTAAAGCAAGAGCTTTTGAGACCATAATCATCGGATCATTATTTACCCGTGGCATTTCGAGCGGCGAGTTTGAAATAGAAAATCCAAAGCTGGCAACCGAGATATTTATCGATGCCCTGTCAGGTATACATTTTAACATCATGTCTAAAGACAAGAACATCTTCCCTGGAAAAGAACAGTTTAAGCAGATCTTCCTGAAGGAAAGAGTGTTTGCTGAGATCTTTCTGCAAGGCTTAAGGCCGTATTCCGCCAAATAACAGTCATAATATTGTAAGTTTACGCCACTTTTTGAGCTAAAATTCCATATGTGGAATTATGGCTGTATTTTTGACCCTTGATATAAAAAAGTCAGAAAGTAAAAAAGTAGAATGGTAGAGACAGATAAAAAAAGAGAAACAATTATTGAGGGTGCAATAAAACGTTTCATTCATTATGGCATTAGTAAAACCACAATGAATGAAATTGCAGAAGACCTATCGGTATCTAAACCCTCTTTATATTATTATTTTCCTGATAAAAGCAGTCTGGTATTAGGAGTAATAGAAAAAATATTTAACGATTATTTTGAATATCTGGAGCAGGGAAAAACGGCAGACATTTCACTTATGGACTGTATGAACAACTTTGTAGAAATAAGACATCGTTTTTTCCAGAAGTACTATATGCTGCATTTATCAAGCGGCACTCCCGATTCATCGTTAAATTCAGATGAACTTAAAAAGAGCGTCATGAAAATGCATACCAGAAACATACAGTTTCACGCAGATTTATTTCAGACAGCTGTTGACAAAAATGAAATTGCACCTACAGACGTATATAAAACTGCAGAGCTATACCTTGATTGTCTGGCCGGAATCACTTCATTGTGTATCATGCATGGCAATAAAGAACTGTTCCCAAGCAAAAAAGAAATGAAAAATATACTGGAAAGGCAGCTTAGCTTATCCAACATATTTATTAAAGGATTAAAAAATCAATAACTATATATGAATATAATAATTAAACAGATAAAGATGATTCCAGTATTGTTATTGGGGTTATTATTATCCAATACAGTAAGCGCTCAGCAGTCCCTAACACTGAAAGAAGCCTTGAATTATGCGATCCAGAATAGCGTGAATGTGCGTAAAGCGAAACTTGACATTGATGGTGGCAGATATAAAACCGAAGAGATCAGAGGTCAGGCTTTACCACAGATTACAGGCAATGCCAGCTTCACAGACAATCTGATTATACAAAGCATTGTTTTACCAGGTGAAATTATCGGTAAACCAGGTGAAACGCTGATCGCAAAAGCAGGCACCAAATACAATACCGGAGCAGGAATCCAGCTAAGTCAGCAATTGTTTAACCAAACCGTATTTACCGGTTTAAAAGCGGCAAAAACAAGTGAGCAATATTACAGCTTATATGCCAATTTATCTGAAGAACAAGTTATTGAACAAGTAGCCAGTAACTACTATGCGGTTCTGGTTAACAAACAACAGTTGGATGTAATCAATACGAACATTAAGAACGTCAAAGTTGTAGAACAAATCACTGTCAATCAACATAAAAATGGCCTTGCCAAAAAGATTGATGTAGACCGCATAAAGGTAAAAGTAACCAATCTTGAGACACAAAAATCTCAGGTTTTAAACACCATTACTCAATTAGAGAATCAATTAAAATTCTCTATGGGAATGCCGGTTGAAACTGCAATTGTTTTACCCGCAACGGAACTGGCCGAAGTTAAATCTTTACCGGATATGTCAACAGGTATTAATTTAGATAACCGTACCGAACTAAAGATTGCAAACATTCAAAAAGATTTATACACACTAGACAGGAAAGCTAAGGTATCTGAATATTTCCCAACGCTTGCCTTAAATAGCAATTATAATTATACTGGTGTAGGCAATAAATTCGATATGATTAAAGGCAATTCGACAACCAACTGGTACGACATGGCTGCTGTAGGACTAACTTTAAAAGTTCCAATTTTTAATGGTTTCACCACAAGAGCCAAAGTACGTCAAGCTGATGTTAACCTTAAAAAAGCTGAAGAAGATATTAAGCAAACAAAGAACAGTTTAAATTTAGCTTATGAGAACGCTAAAATTGGATTAAAGGACAACATGAACACCATAATCTCACAACGTCAGAACGTTTTATTGGCACAAGAGATTTACAACAGCACGCAAAACAATTACAACAATGGACTAGCTACATTGACAGACTTGCTGGAAACTGAAGACTCATTAACAGAGGCTCAGAAAAACTACAATCAAGCACTTTTAAACTATAAAGTCGCTGAAATACAATTAATCAAATCAAACGGAAATATAAAATCGCTATTATAATGAAAAGAGGAATTATTACAGCCTTAGTAATCATACTTGCCCTGGTAGGAATTGGTATGGTATTAACCAACAATAAAAAGAAAAACGAAGCAAAAACGGCAATCGTGGCTCAAGGTGGTGGGGCTGTGAGTGTACGTACTGCTGTTATTAAAAAAGAACCTATTGACCTTGATTTTGCAGTAAACGGAACATTTGCACCGAACCAGGAACTAGATTTCCGATCTGAAAATGCAGGTCGCGTAACCAAAATCTATGTAAAAGAAGGAGATCGGGTGACTAAAGGTCAGGTTATAGCCCGTATTGATGCAGAGATCATAAATACAGATAAAGAAACAGCTGAAGCTAACCTTCAAAATGCAATCAAAGACGAAGCCAGATACAGCAGTTCATTTAAAACTGGTGGTGTTACGCAACAACAATTAGATCAGGCTAAACTGGCAGTTGAAAATGCGCGTTTAAAATTACAAAGCGCTTCCAGAAAAGTAAGTGATGCAAATGTAAAATCACCAATCGATGGTATCATCAATAAAAAATACATTGAAGTTGGAGCTTTTGTAAATACACAAGGAACCCAGATGTTTGAAATAGTTGATGTATCGAAGTTAAAACTGAAAGTAAACGTTAACGAGAATCAGGTAGCTAGCATTAAAATTGGCGATCAGGCTCAAATTAAATCGAATGTTTTCCCTACGGATAGCTATGTTGGTAAAGTGAGTTTCATCGCTCCAAAAGCAGACAACTCGTTAAACTTCCCGGTTGAGCTTATCGTAGAAAACAATAAAAAACAAGATATCAAAGCCGGTATGTACGGAACTGCAATATTTAAATTCCCTAAACAAGCTCCTGCTTTAACTATCCCGCGTGGATCATTCGTGGGTAGCGTAAGTAGTAACCAGGTATTTGTATTGGAGAATGGAAACACTGCCAAAACACGTAAAGTAATTGCAGGCAGAATTTTAGGTGAAAACGTAGAGATCCTTGAAGGATTAAATGAAGGAGAAACCGTAATTACAAGCGGTCAAATCAATTTAGTAGACGGCAGCGCTGTTGCCCCTGTAAAATAAGATTAACATGAAGATAACAGAAATTTCTATAAAACGTCCCAGCCTTGTTATTGTGGTTTTCGCCGCATTAACACTATTGGGACTATTGAGCTACTTTTCTTTGAGTTATGAACTTTTGCCTAAATTCTCAAACAACGTAGTATCAATATCAACAATCTATCCGGGAGCATCTCCCAGTGAGGTAGAAAATACGGTGACCAAGAAAATCGAGGATGCTGTATCTTCTATGGAGAACGTAAAGAAACTAAATGCTGTTTCTTACGAAAGTTTGTCGGTCGTAACCATTACCTTAACCGCTAAGGCAGATATCGATTTATCGTTAAATGATGCTCAGCGTAAAGTAAATAAGATTCTGGCCGATTTACCTACAGATGTAAAACCTCCTTCATTAAATAAATTCTCGCTGGATGATTTACCTGTAATCACCATGTCGGCCTCAGCAAAGATGGACGACGCTGCTTTTTACGATTTGATGGATAAGCGTATTGCACCTATCCTTTCGAGGGTAAGTGGCGTAGCTCAGGTAAACTTAGTAGGCGGACAGGAACGTGAGATTGAAGTAGGTTTAAATGCTGATAAAATTCAAGGCTACGGATTATCTGTTCCTCAAATTCAACAAGCTATCCTGGCTTCCAACCTTGATTTCCCTACAGGAAGTGTTAAAACCAATGATGAGGATATCTTAATCCGTTTATCAGGTAAATACAAAAATGTAGATGAGTTGCGAAACCTGGTTGTTGCAACCAGTAAATCAGGTGCTCAAATCCGTTTAAAGGATGTAGCTGATGTTCAGGATGCACAGAAAGAGGTAGCGAAAATTGCACGTATTGACAGAAAAGGTGCAATTGCCGTTCAGATCATTAAACAAACAGATGCAAATGCGGTAGAAGTAAGTAAGCAAATGCACAAAACAATTGAAACTTTACAAAAAGACTATCAGGCAAATGACCTGCATATCAAGATTGTAAACGACAGTTCTATATTTACACTGGAGTCAGCAGATGCGGTAATCCACGATTTAATTCTGGCAATTATCCTCGTAGCCTTTGTAATGCTTTTCTTCTTGCACAGTTTACGTAATGCTGCAATTGTAATGGTGTCTATCCCGGCTTCATTAATTGCCACCTTTATCGGGATCAGCATGTTTGGGTATACGCTAAACCTGATGTCGCTACTGGGTTTATCACTCGTGGTTGGTATCCTTGTAGATGACGCTATTGTGGTATTGGAAAACATCTACAGGCATATGGAGATGGGCAAGAACCGCGTACGTGCGGCTTATGATGCAACCAGTGAAATTGGTTTCACCGTTGTTTCCATCACTTTTGTAATTGTGGTTGTATTCTTCCCGATTACAATAAGTACTGGTTTGGTATCTAACATCCTTCGTCAGTTCTGTGTGGTGGTAATTATTGCTACATTACTTTCACTCATCGCCTCATTTACCATCGTTCCACTATTATCTTCAAGATTTGGTAAACTGGAAAAAATTGAAGGTAAAAATGTTTTCGGGCGCTTCATTTTATGGTTCGAAAAACAATTACATACCTTCACCAACTGGGTTACAAACATCCTTGAGTGGACTTTAAAACATAAAGCAATAACAATTGTAGGCGTTTTTATGTTGTTGATTAGTTCTTGCGGGTTAACCAAATATGGTTTCATTGGTACAGAGTTTTTCCCTAAGAGTGATAAAGGCGAATTCCTTGTTCAGCTAGAATTACCTAAAGATGCTTCTATTGAGAAAACCAATCAGATAACTCAAAAAGCTGAAGCTTTCTTAAGCAAGAAAAAAGAGATTGTACAAATGATCACAACAGTTGGTCAGGCAAGTGGTGATATGGGTGGTACACAGGCAACTGCGTACAAATCAGAGATCAATGTTAAATTGGTAGACCGTAAAGATCGTCAGGACGAATCAAGTATTTATGCTACTAAAATAAGTCGTGAGCTTGCGCACTACCTGGTAGGCGTAAAAGTAAAAACAGTTCCTATCAGTATCCTGGGTATTGCAGAAAACGCACCTATCCAACTGGTCGTAATGGGTCCTGATTTGGAAAGTGCCTTACAATATGCAGAAGGAGCAAAAAATGTACTGGCTGGTATTAAAGGTTCTGCAGAGATCAAATTATCTGTAGAAAAAGGTAGTCCGGAGATTAACGTTCAGGTTGATCGTGATAAGATGGCAGCTTTAGGCTTGACCTTACAAACGGTAGGTACTACAATGCAAACCGCTTTTAGTGGTAACACCGATGGTAAATTCCGTCAGGGCGAGTACGAATATGACATCAATATCCGTTACCAGGCATTTAATCGTAAAAACATTGACGATGTAAGAAACCTGATCTTTATCAATTCTAGCGGTCAACAGGTTAAATTATCACAATTCGCAGAGATCAAAGAAGGTTCAGGTCCAAGTCAGCTGGAAAGACGTGATAAGAGTACTTCAGTATCAGTACAGGCACAGTCTATCGGTAGACCAACAGGTACTATTGTGGCTGACTTCCAAAAACAACTGGAAGATCTGGAGAAAAGTGGTAAACTGAAAAAACCTACAGGCGTATCTTACGTATGGGGTGGTGATCAGGAAAACCAAAGTGAAGGTTTTGGTACATTAGGTATCGCTTTATTGGCATCTATCATATTGGTATACCTGATTATGGTTGCCTTGTACGACAGTTTCATTTACCCACTGGTAGTAATGTTCTCGATCCCACTATCGGTTATCGGAGCCCTATTGGCACTTGCTTTAGCAAACCAATCATTAGGTATCTTTACCATCCTGGGATTGATCATGTTGATCGGTTTGGTGGCTAAGAATGCGATCATCCTGGTCGATTTTACCAACCAGATGAAAGCAGAAGGAAAGACTACTCACGAAGCATTGGTTCTTGCTAACCACGCTCGTTTACGTCCAATCCTGATGACTACCATCGCCATGGTTATTGGTATGTTGCCAATTGCATTGGCAAGTGGTGCCGGTGCAGAATGGAAAAATGGTTTGGCATGGGTAATTATTGGTGGTCTAACCAGTTCATTATTCCTAACCCTTATCGTGGTTCCGGTAATGTACCAGGTATTTGACAATATCCTGGAGCGTTTAGGCTTCAACAAAAAAGGCAAAACCATGGAAGAATTAATGGTAGAACCTTATACACATAAAGAAGTGAAAGAATATGAAATGGACCACGTTCATTAATATTTTAAACTAATAAAAAGGGCCTGAAATCATGATTTCAGGCCCTTTTCAGTTCATGAATCTTATTTCTTACCGATCTTAAGTTACTTAAGTCAGTACTTTCCTGTTGCTACTTGATTTAAACCATTTATTTTCAAACATTTAAATAACAATCATTAGTAAAATAGGCAATAAGAAAATCTATTTTTAGCCCCTACCACCAAGCGTTTCCGCCCAATCTTGATGGTTTTATACCGCCATACCGTACGGATGGTCAATGATTTAATCAATGTTGAACCTCTTTTTTTTGCTACTATTTTAAAAATTTAACTATATCATTTTAGTGACTTATAGTAGGTTTTCATTCACGTAATAGCGACATACATTCACGTAGCAAAAATAGGCTTTCGCGTAAAACAAATATATTTTAACTGCTTTGTGAATAGTTTTATAAAAAATAACTGAATAAATTATGGAACTAAGCACTCTCAAATAATGGACTTTTATATTGATCTATTTAAGGAGTGTAAATCTACGCCCTGTTTTATGAAGTCTTAAAATATCTCCATAACTATTTGATCAGTTGATCAGGTTTCGGAATAAAACTATTAATCACATTAAAATCTTAGAGGAGGCCGAAAATCTTAAAAAGAGTAGGTATTATTTTAAATACAATTATGTTAAAATTAACAAAACAAGCAATGCTACTTGCATTTTTTACATTCACTGCTTTACTGGGTTGTAAACAAACGGAGTTAGAGGTGCAAAATGCAGGTACAACAACACAGAGAGTAGATATTCCTACTTTAACAAAGTATTTTGCAAATAGGATCAATGTTGATGTCAATGATATTAGATATGACGAAAAAACTCAACAGTTTTCATTGCGAGGTGTAGATCAGGTTAACCTTGAGAAATTAACACGGTTCTATTTAAACTCTATTACGAAATAAAATGAAATATTTAAAAACGCTTTTATTATTGACCTTATTCATCTCTTTATATGTAGTGTCGAAAGCTCAAAATCCAGGTCAGGGAATATATGGAAATATTGACAATGTGACTATTCCTAATGCCTATTTGGATGGAGAAAAGATCAAACTCAGTAACGGTACGACAACAACTGTTAAATATTATATAGATATGTCCAGATCTTCAAGCGGAAATAATACTTGGTATCCTGTTAATATGAAGATAGGACTAGGCTACAAAGAGGGTAATGAATATAAATTTTTTAATGGTGCATACACATTTAAAAATGGTGATTTTCAACTTTATACGGCAACATTATACAAAGAGTTAACAACCGTTATTGACCATTCAAAATTATCAATTGGATCGAAGATTTATATTCTCTACGAAAACTATAAGCCCAATGTCCCTGAGTCTGGATGGCGTACTGAGGCATATGTATCAAACGGAGGAGTCATCGCTTATGATTTTATACCGGGAACAGCAACGCCAGATTCAGGAAACCCGGTAATAGGTGTCCCTCCTGCATTTACTGCGCCAGAAATTGGTTCTGTTCCTCTCTACGAATACATATCTGGAAAAAAAAGACAGTTGTCCACTACGTACTATTCAAGCTACCCTGGCTTCACATATAATGGCATTTTTGGATATGTTTTTACTTCTGCTAAAACGGGAACTGTTCCTTTGTATAGGTATACTCATCCCACTAATGGAAATTCTTATTACACCATTACATTAACGACAACTTCCGGTTACAACTACGATGGAATTGTTTGTTATGTTTATGAAAATCAAGAAACTAATGCTTTTCCTGTTTATGAAAATTATTCTTCATCATTGGGAAGCTTTCATCGATATTCAAACTCTCCAGACATATTTCCTGGCTACAGATTTGATGGCATAAAATTTTATATTCTTCAAAATCTATCTCCAGTGCCGATTTATCAATTCTATTATGGTGCCGGACATGATCATTATGCTTCGCCAGAAATAGATGCCACAACTGGGTTCACTGGTTGGCAATCCTTGGGAGTTGATTTTAAAGCTTTTAAAATCCAAGCTCCAGAAACAGTTCCTGTTTATTTATTTTATAATGACTCTGTTGTAGATCACTTTATATCTACTGATAGGAATGCTGTTAATGGTTATGCTAATTGGGAATACAGGGGCATTTCATTTTATGCATACTCAACTCAAGTTCCCGGTACTATTCCAATATATTTGTTTGGGTATAATGGAGGGAGTGTTAATCATTATACTACTTCAAATCCTAATATTCATCTTCAGTATTCCAATTGGTCAAGAGTTGGCGTAGCATTTTATGCATACCCGGCAAATTAGGTAGTGTATTATTACTTACAAACAAATCAATTAGATAATGTTGTTTTTTAAGACTATAATCATAATATAATTTAATTAATCATCTGTATATAATAGATGAATTTGAAAGAGCTTGTATCATAAATCATGATTTCAGGCTCTTTTTAGTTTCACCCCACTTTCTTACTGAGATTAATCATTTTTTTTCCTTTTTTTAGTAGAAAAAACTAAGGCACAAAATATGGACTTAAGCACAATAATTAATGACAAAACAAAGGCAATACAATTTATTAATCAAAATTTTACTTCAAATGAAGATCAGTCCCCATTGAGTCCATTCGCCCCATTATTTATGTATCGAATTAATAGGATCATTAAAGACAAATCAATTTCATTTAATTTTTATGGGATTCCAAGCCTTACTATTGATGCGTATATCAAGAGCAAAACTGAGTTTACAATATATTTTAGTGCAAAAATCAAAGATATGCTCGGTTTTAATAAAATAACTAATCAACTAGGATATCCTGTGAATATAACCGTTGAAGATTATGATGCAGGTGATTTCGATTTTTTGAACTGGCGACAAGATGGGTTCGAAATTTTCGCATCACATCTTCATAGGGAAGAAGCAAATATTCTATTTACCATCGGAAATATCTCTTTTAAAGAGCTTTTAAAAATTGATAATATTGAAAGATCAAATGGTAATTGATAATGCAATACTTTTCTAGATCAAACACAAAGCCGAGAACATTTTAGCCAATCTATAAAGAATAATGGGCTCAACCTCATCTTTTTTTTATGACTACGATTCCCACAAAAAAACCGGAAGATTATTCATCCTCCGGTTTTTTTTATTTTAGCTAAACAGGATACTAAATATGTATTGCCCTGTTTTCAGTTGCAGCCATTGCTGCTTCTTTCAATGCTTCAGTATAAGTTGGGTGAGCATGGCAAATTCTTGCAATATCTTCAGCCGATGCGCGGAACTCCATAGCTACAACCGCCTCAGCGATCATATCTGCAGCACGTGGGCCAATCATGTGTACACCTAAAATTTCGTCAGTTTTAGCATCTGCCAATACTTTTACAAAACCATCAGTATCCATACTAGCTTTAGCACGTCCACTAGCTTTGAAAGGGAATGAACCTGCTTTGTATTGAATACCTTGCTCTTTCAATTGCTCTTCAGTATAACCTACTGAGGCAACCTCAGGCCAAGTATAAACAACACCTGGAATCAAGTTGTAATTGATATGTGGTTTTTGTCCTGCAAGTCTCTCTGCAACATAAATACCTTCATCTTCCGCTTTATGCGCAAGCATCGCACCTTTAATTACATCACCAATAGCATATACACCTGGCACAGTAGTTTCAAGATGATCATTTACAGGAATTTTGTTTCCTCTTTCTTCAGTTTTGATGCCGATATTTTCTAAGCCCAATCCTTCAGTATAAGCTGTACGTCCAACCGCAACGATGCAATAATCAGCTTCAAAGCTAACCTCTTCACCTTTAGCATTAGTAGCCGTAACAGTTACTTTTTTACCTTTAACAGTAGCTCCGGTCACTTTATGGCCCATGAAGAACTCCATACCAAGAGATTTTTTCAATACACGTTGCAGCTCTTTACCTAAACCTGCATCCATTGTACCTATAATAGAAGGCATAAACTCAATTACAGAAACCTTAGTTCCTAAACGCGCATATACAGAACCTAACTCTAAGCCAATTACCCCGCCACCAATAACAATCATTTGTTTTGGAACCTCAGTAATATTTAAAGCTTCAGTAGAAGTAATGATGCGTTTTTTATCGATTGGTAAGAAAGGCAATGCTGTAGGTTTAGAACCCGAAGCAATGATTACATTTTTAGCGGTAATTGTTTCAGACTTACCGTCTTTAGTAATTTTAATAGTGTTTTTGTCAACAAAAGAACCAACGCCTTCAAAAGAATCAATCTTATTTTTTTTGAACAGGTATTGAATACCTGCAGTATTTTGAGCTACCACATCATCTTTGCGCGCAATCATTTGCGCCATATCAACCTTTAAATCTTTCAGGTTGATACCATGAGTCGAAAATGTGTGAGCTGCATTGTGAAAATGTTCTGAAGAGTCTAACAAGGCTTTTGATGGAATACAACCTACATTCAAACAGGTACCACCAAAAGTTTTATATTTTTCTATAACTGCCGTTTTTAAGCCTAATTGGGCGCATCTGATCGCTCCAACATAACCGCCCGGGCCCGAGCCAATTACAACTACATCGTATTGCATATTAAGGATTTTTTTTGCGTAAAGTTAAGAAACCTAATGTGAATATCAGTCAATTATTAACCAATTCCATATATTTATGACTTAAAAAACCTTGACTTATGGTTCCTGTTAAATCCTTCTGGCTTGCCATTCTGCTGCTTTTTGCAGCCCCTTCCCTATTTGCACAACAAACCGACTCAGCATACGTACGGGAAAACTACACAAAAATAGAAAGGCGCATCACTATGCGAGATGGCATCAAACTCTTTACCTCCATTTATATCCCTAAGGATCAAAGTAAAAAATATCCTATCCTGCTTAACCGAACACCCTATACAGTTTCACCATATGGTGAAACGAATTATAAAACAAGCCTGGGCAATTTCCCTGCCGAAATGAGAGAAGGCTTCATTTTTGTATACCAGGATGTAAGGGGTAAATGGATGAGTGAGGGCGATTTCGAAGACATCAGGCCACAAATAGCAAATAAAAAAAGTAAAAAGGACATCGACGAAAGTTCTGACACCTATGATACGATTGACTGGTTGGTAAAAAACATTAAAAACAACAATGGCAAAGTCGGCATTTATGGGATCTCCTATCCGGGCTTTTATTCAACCACCTCCTTGCCAGGTGCACATCCTTCATTAAAAGCGGTTTCTCCACAAGCTCCGGTTACCGATTGGTACCTTGGTGATGATTTTCACCACAATGGCGTCCTATTTTTGTGTGACGCCTTTAGCTTTATGAGCACTTTTGGTGTTCCAAGACCACAGCCCATTACCCCTGATAAAGGACCTAAGGGTTTTAAATTTCCAATTCAAGACAATTACCGTTTTTACCTGGAAGCTGGATCGGTTAAGAACTTAAAAGAGAAATATTTTGCCGACAGCATCAAGTTCTGGAACAATTTATTTGCCCATCCAAACCTCGATACCTTTTGGAGAGCAAGAAGTATCCAACAATACCTTACCCATGTAAAGCCTGCAGTAATGGTTGTGGGTGGCTTCTTCGATGCTGAAGATGCTTATGGAGCTTTTGCAACCTACAAGACAATTAAGAAACAAAACCCCGGTGCCAATAATATTCTGGTAGCAGGCCCATGGTTTCATGGTGGCTGGGTACGCGGCAAAGGCGATAGCTTTGGCGACATCAATTTTGGTCAGCCAACCAGTACCTATTACCAGGAAAATTTCGAACTTCCTTTCTTTAAATACCACCTGAAAGGCGAAGGTAGCTTTAGTCCGGCCGAAGCAAATATCTTTATAACTGGTAGCAACGAATGGAAAAAGTTCAGCACATGGCCACCTAATGAAACAGAAAATAAAACATTGTACTTCCAGCCAAATGGAAAGTTGGGCTTTGATAAAGTACAAAGAACAGATAGCTGGGATGAATATGTGAGCGACCCGAACAGCCCGGTTCCCTACCAGGCAGGAGTTCAAGCCAAAAGAACACGCGAATACATGATAGATGACCAGCGTTTTGCTTCCCGCCGACCGGATGTAAAAGTATACCAGACCGATATTTTAACGGAAGACCTTACCCTTGCTGGTCCCGTTCTGGCCAATCTGGTCGTTTCTACTACTGGTACAGATGCCGATTATGTAGTTAAACTTATTGATGTATATCCTGAAGATAGTCCTGCTCCCTCCCCTAATCCACGCAATATCATCATGGGTGGTTATCAAATGTTGGTACGTGGCGAAATCATGCGGGGTAAATACCGCAACAGCTTTGAAAAACCAGAACCATTTGTTCCAGGCATGGTTACCAAAGTAAATTATGCCCTTCCGGATGTTGCACACACCTTTAAAAAAGGGCATCGCATCATGGTACAAGTCCAGAATACCTGGTTTCCACTAGCCGATAGAAACCCTCAAAAATTTATGGATATCTATCAGGCAGCTCCTTCAGATTTTCAAAAAGCCACACATCGCATATTTCACGATGTAAACAATGCTTCTGCACTTACCCTAACCGTATTAAAACCATAAGCTGATAATGAAAAAATTAATATATAGCCTTATCGCATTATTGCTCACTGTTGGCACCACAAATGCACAGCTGATGAAGGGGAAGAAACAATTCTCCCGAGCCGATAGTTTACGTGGAACGCTAAGCTCACTGCGATCTTGCTATGATATTAATTATTATCACCTTGACGTTAAAGTAGATATCCCAAATAAGTTCATTAGTGGCAGTAACGAATTTAAGTTCACCGCCACCCAGGACTTCAAAAACCTGCAGTTCGACCTGTTCGCTAATTTAAAAGTAGAGAAGGTAGTTTTCCATGGAATAGAGCTTCCATTTAAACGGGAGTTTAATGCTGTATTTGTAACCTTTCCAACAACTATTAAAAAAGGGACAGATGAAAGCTTCACCGTATACTATTCCGGAAACCCGATAATCGCCAAAAATCCACCATGGGACGGGGGTTTTATTTTCAGCAAAGATAAATCGGGTAATCCGTGGGTATCTGTAGCCTGCCAGGGTTTGGGGGCTAGTTGCTGGTGGCCAAACAAAGACCATCAAAGCGATGAGGTAGACAGTATGCTGATCAGCATTAGCGTGCCAAAAGACCTACAAGAAATCTCGAATGGCAGATTGCGTAACACTGTAGAAATGCCTGACGGATATCTTCAGTACAACTGGTTTGTAGATAACCCCATCAACAATTACAATATAACCATGTATATCGGTAGATATTCCCACTGGATAGATGAATACGCAGGCGAAAAAGGAAAGCTCTCTTTAGATTTTTGGTCATTAAAAGAAGATAGCCCCCTTGCACGTCCGCACTGGGATGCTGATGTTAAACCAATGCTAAAATCTTTCGAGTATTGGTTTGGCCCTTACCCTTTTTATGAAGATGGCTATAAACTAGTCGAAGCCCCTTATCTTGGCATGGAACATCAAAGTGCAGTTGCTTATGGCAACAACTTTAAAATGGGATATCTGGGCAATGACCTATCCGGTTCGGGATGGGGATTAAAGTTTGATTTCATTACCGTTCACGAAAGCGGACATGAATGGTTCGGTAATAACATTACCACAAAAGATATTGCCGACATGTGGGTGCACGAAGCTTTCACCAATTACTCCGAAGCCCTATTTACCGAATCCATGTATGGAAAAGATGCAGCGTTAGCTTATGTAGTTGGCATAAGAAAAAACATTAAAAACGACATCCCCATCATAGGTAAGTACGGTGTTAACCAGGAAGGTTCCGGAGATATGTATTACAAAGGAGCAAACCTGATACACCTGATCAGACAGCTCATCAACGATGATGAAAAGTTTAGGGGCATATTGCGAGGATTAAATAAAACCTTTTACCATTCCACCGTAACTACTCATCAGATTGAAGATTATATAGCCAAACAAAGTGGATTAAAGTTAAACAAGATATTTGATCAGTACCTGCGCCATACCCATATCCCTGTACTTGAATATCAGATCACTAATGGCGTTCTTAAATACCGTTGGGTAGCCGACGTAAAGGATTTTGACATGCCGGTAAAAGTAACATTAAAACCAGACAGCTTCAATTTTATCACCCCTGCTACCCATTGGAAAACTATCGATATCGATAAATCCATCACCAATAGTACTTTTAAAATAGATCCGAATTTTTATATTGACACAAAACAAGTCAACTAAAATCGGGTATAGAAAGCAAGTTGAACCGCATTATTAATCGTATTCACGGAGCGCCCATCAATAAATTGATTTAAGTAGCCCACTTCCATATCAAAGCGCTTGCTAAATCGGTAACCGGCAGCACCATATGCCCTATTCTGATCAAACAACTTGCCGTTTAGCTTGTCTTTGTTTTGAACATTGAAAAACAATTCATTCTGTAATGCCACAAATGGTCCCTCAACAAACGGCTCTTTAGCTTCAGTAAGGGGAAGTACAAACCTGACAAAATACCGGAATCGTTGTGAAAAAATATCTTCTCCCGTAGTTTCTATAAAACGTTGCTCCAGTCTGAAACGATGCTGAACATAAACCGGTTTAATTTTATGAGTATATACATACTGTTCCCAGATGCGGTGCTCTGTCAAAGTATATTTGGCTATCCCGTTATTTTTTAAAAAGGTATTTGTCAACAAATAGCCAACAGTTGCATTGCTATTCTTATTGATATAATAGGTTACTCCGGGTCTGAAGAGAAAATTCCGAACCCCATCCCAATTATCTTCAGTCCTCAGCTGGACATCAAGATGTAATCCCCACTTGTCACTAAACTTTGTACTATTTAAAAACATCAGCCAGCCGGAGTTTTGATTTACATGCTGGGAAAAACCATTCAGAACAAGAAGAGAGAATAGAAAGGTAAAGGTTATCTGTTTCATATGTTTAGGATCGGGTCAAGCTGCTAAAATAGAAAACAAAAACAAAAAAGGAGGACTCCCATAAAGAAATCCTCCCTGTGTATATCAAGATATTACAATACTAGAACTGAAAACCAAGTATCGTATAATTTTCAATGTATTTAATATTTTGACTTGCGCCATCAATGTCATCTCTGCCTGTTGTATGGATTTTAGAAAGGTCAATATAACCAACCTTTGTGCTGTTCTGCAAATAAAGACCTTTAGTTATATAGAACTTGAAACCAAGCTTCGCAGAAACACCCCAGCCTGCTACATTCCAATAATTGTTCTTTCCTACTCCAAACAAATGGGCATCAGTTCTAGGCACCACTAAGCCTGCACCTATACCGGTTTCCATAGTTAATGAAGTACGTTGAGAACGAGGTACCCAGATATCATCGTATCTTTCCAGTTCAGCACTGGCATAGTTTAAACCATCTGTATGCTCAAATACAAGCATATCCGGTCCTACCTCTAGCATTTCACCATTATATACACCGGCATAACGACCTGTAGGAACAGCGGGACTAGAAACCATAGGATCTATGTGCCCATCAATCCTTACCTTTTGCGGAATATCCATCACATATTTCATGTGATCCCAGCCCAAAGAGATACTATAGTTATCTTTGATAAAATACCCAAAGTGAAAATTAAACTGCGGGATACTTATAGATTTTGGATCCAGATACTTCCAGCTTAATTTAGTTTGCCTATCTTGTGCTACAACATCCCTAAGGGTAAAATCATAGCCCGGACCTTTAAAATTGATATCGCTATTTGCATACCAGGAATGGTTATATCCCCAGGTCACAAAGAAATCTCCTTTTCTGGAGAAATTTCTCTTCACCTCATTACCGAAGATACTTTTACCAATTTTAGGTGCTGGTGCAGAAGGAGTAATTTCTTGTTGTGCACTTAATTTTTTTGAAAAAATTAATAAAAAAAAGAATAAGTAATGTCTTTTCATCAGTATAAATTTATATAAATCAAAAAAGACCCGCAATTGATACGGGCCTTTTCTTTATATTCATAAGACTAAACGCCTAATAATAATCTTGCAGGATCTTCAAGTAATTGTTTAACCCTAACCAAGAAGCCTACAGACTCTCTTCCATCAATAATTCTGTGGTCATAAGACAATGCCAAATACATCATCGGACGAACAACAACCTCACCTTTTTCAGCAATTGGGCGCTCAATGATATTGTGCATACCTAAAATGGCTGACTGAGGCGCATTGATGATTGGAGTAGACATCATTGATCCAAAAACTCCACCATTAGTGATCGTAAATGTACCACCTGTCATTTCTTCAATTGTCAATTTGCTATCGCGTGCTTTTGTAGCCAGTTCAATTACTGTTTTCTCAATCTGAGCAAGGCTCATGCTCTCTGCATTTCTGATGATAGGAACTACCAGACCTTTAGGTGCAGAAACAGCGATAGAGATATCAGCAAAATCGTTGTAAACAATAGACTCACCATCAATACGCGCATTTACTGCAGGGAAATCTTTCAACGCCTCGCATACGGCTTTAGTAAAGAAGCTCATAAAGCCTAAACCTACACCAAATTTCTCTTTAAACTGATCTTTATATTTTCCACGCAAATCCATGATTGGCTTCATGTTCACCTCATTAAATGTGGTTAACATAGCCGTTTCATTCTTAACAGCAACCAAACGTTTTGCTACTGTTTTACGCAATGGCGACATTTTTTCTTTGCGTTCGTTTCTTGAACCCGCAACAGGAGCAGCAACTGCAGCTTTAGGTGCCTCAGCTTTAGCAGCTGGTGCAGACTTCTGCGCATTCAATGCATCTTCTTTGGTAATTCTTCCATCAACACCTGTTCCTTTAACAGAAGCAGCACCAACACCTTTCTCAGCCAGAATTTTGCCAGCAGAAGGTGATGGAGTACCGGTAGCATAGCTTTCTCCTGATCTTTCGGCAACCGGAGCAGCAACTTTATCAGCCGCAGCAGCAGGTTTCTCTTCAACAGGAGCAGCTGCTGCAGCTTTTGGCGCAGCACCACCATCTTCAATTTTACAAACTACAGCACCTATAGCCAAAGTATCACCTTCAGCTGCTACTGTTTTTAAAGTTCCGGCTTGCTCTGCAGTTAATTCAAATGTTGCTTTATCAGACTCTAATTCTGCTATCACCTCATCCATTTCCACTACATCACCATCATTTTTCACCCAACGTGATAAAACAACTTCGGTTATCGACTCGCCTACTGGCGGAACTTTTATTTCTATACTCATAACAGTTGTATTATTTTTTCTAATCTACATTAAACACTTTACTCACAGACTTCTTAGCTATTTTTTCATCACGCTCTGTAACAGTCATCTCAAAAGCTTTTGCTAAAATGTAAGCTTGCTGATCTGCATGTTGTTTTGCATAACCTGTAGCTGTACTGCTGCTTTCTTTTCTCGAGATTACTTCGATGTCACTAAAGATTGTTCTTCTCAGTCTACGCAACAAATATGGCCATGCCCCCATGTTCTCTGGCTCTTCCTGAACCCATACTGCTTCCTTAGCATTTTTATATTTGCCATACACAGCTTCCATTTGCGCTAATGGCGTAGGATACAATTGCTCAACACGAACAACAGCTACATCCTTAATCTGATCTTTTTGCTGTTTCTCTAACAATTCGTAATAAATCTTACCACTGCAGAACAATACTCTCGTAACATCAGCAGCTTTTACATTATTATCTGCAATTACTTCCTGGAATTTACCATCTGTAAAGTCTGCCAAAGGCGAAATACACAACGGATGACGCAATAAACTCTTAGGTGTAAACACCACCAAAGGCTTTCTAAAATCACGTTTAAACTGTCTGCGTAAAGCATGGAAGAAGTTTGCAGGAGTAGTACAGTTGGTTACCTGCATATTGTAATCAGCACAAAGCTCCATAAAACGCTCAATCCTTGCAGACGAGTGCTCAGGTCCTTGTCCTTCATAACCGTGAGGTAGTAACATGACCAATCCGTTTTCACGCTGCCATTTGGTTTCCGCACTGGCGATATACTGATCTACAACAATTTGCGCACCATTAAAGAAGTCACCAAATTGAGCTTCCCAAATTGTTAATGCATTCGGGTTAGCCATGGCATAACCATACTCAAAACCCAAAACCCCATATTCAGACAAATGTGAATTGTAAATATCAAACGGCGCCTGTTGGTCAGAGATATTTGCCAACGGGATATATTCTTCTTCCGAATCTTCTAAAGTCAATACTGCATGACGGTGAGAGAAAGTACCACGCTCTACATCCTGTCCACTTAAACGTACTCTTTTTCCTTCTGCAAGTAAAGTACCATAAGCCAGCTGCTCACCCATAGCCCAATCAAATACATGGGTAGTGTTGGCCATCTTGCTGCGCTCATCAAAAAGTTTCTCAATTTTCTTAAAGAACTTTTTATCAGCTGGCAATGTGCTTATTCTTTTAGCGATCTCCAATAAAGTAGATTTCTTTACTGCAGTATTTGGCGAGCTTTCAAAATCTTTAGGCGTAGCGATACGCATATCAGACCATGCACCACCAAACTTCACATCCTGATAAGTAGAGGTAATGGCTTTCGCCTCATTTAAACGCTCCTGCAAAAGTCCACGGAATTCTTTCTCCATTTCTTTTGCAGCGCTCGCTTCAAGTGAACCCTCTTTTACCAATTGATCAATATAAATATCTCTTGTATTGGCGTGTTGCTCTATCGCTTTATACAGCAATGGCTGTGTAAATTTAGGCTCATCCGATTCGTTGTGCCCAAACCTGCGGTAACACAAAATATCGATGAATACATCATTTTTATATTTCTGACGATACTCCATAGCCAGGTTAATCGCATAAACCAAAGCCTCCACATCATCACCATTTACATGGAATACAGGAGACAAAGTTACTTTTGCAATATCTGTACAGTAAGTACTCGTACGTGCATCTTTAAAGTTAGTAGTAAAACCAATCTGGTTGTTAATGATCAGGTGAATAGTACCACCAGTTTTATAACCATCCAGGCCAGCCATCTGGATCACTTCGTAAACAATACCTTGTCCGGCAACAGAAGCATCACCATGAATCAAAATAGGTGCAATACGGGCATTATCCCCACCATATTTAAAATCAATTTTAGATCTGGTCATTCCTTCAACCACTCCATTCACTGTTTCCAGGTGAGAAGGGTTCGGGCAAAGACTCAGGTGGACACTCTTGCCATCATTTGTAGTTACATCCGTTGAGTAACCAAGGTGGTACTTAACATCACCTCCAAATGGAGATTCTGCACTGTAAGCTTTACCTTCAAACTCAGCAAAAATATCTTTATAAGATTTCTGCATGATATTGGCCAGAACGTTCAAACGCCCCCTGTGTGCCATACCAATCACAAACTCTTCAATACCAAGATCTGCACCTTTTTCGATTACCGAATCCAGGGCAGGAATTAATGCTTCAGCACCTTCTAATGAAAATCTTTTCTGACCAAGAAATTTGGTACCCAGGAAATTCTCGAAGCTAACTGCCTCATTAAGTTTTGTCAAAATACGTTTCTTCTCATCAATAGAGAAGCTTGGCGTATTACGTACGCTTTCCATTTTGTGCTCAATCCAGGAAAGAACTTCAGGTGTACGCACATATTTATACTCTGCACCTATCGAACGGCAATAAGTCTGTTTCAGAAAGGCGATAATATCACTTAATTTTGCTGCACCAATACCCAGCTCAACACTTGCATTAAAAACGGTATCCAGATCAGATTTGGCCAAACCAAAATTTTCAATATCCAGTGTAGGTAAATGCTGACGTCTTTCTCTTACCGGGTTAGTATGTGTAAACAAATGACCTCTCTGGCGATAGCCATTGATCATGTTTAACACATTAACTTCCTTTAAAAAGTGCTCCGGGGCTTCAGTGCTAACGGAAGCACCTGAAGAATCTCTTCCAAAATCAAAGCCTTCAAAAAATTTCTGCCAGCCAAATTCAACTGAATTTGCGTCTTCTTTATAAGATTGGTATAAGGACTCTACGTATTCGGCGTTTGCGCCATTGAGATAAGATAAATTATCCATTATGTTTAAGTATGCTATAAGTGAAGCAAAATTAGGATTTTACCTTATAAAACAGGCAATTTTCTTTATAATTCTTCAAGAAACCCTACCATAGCGCAAACATGCTTTAAACAGCTCAGCCGAACCTCCGTAAGAACATCAAATTCCGGGATTAAGCTGCCCGCAATAAGCAACGGAACATCAACATAATTAGTTAACTAAGCAAAAGAAGGGCTATCGGAAATAGCCATATCAAGAATTTTAATTTGCTTGTTCAGATCGAATCCATTTTTCGACTTGGTATCTTTATCTACACCGGCAACACTTGCCCAATTTCCCCAGTTACTGGCAGGTGCATAATCGATCAACTTTTCTTCAAAATAGGCAGCGCCACAGGTCCAGTGAACCCCTAACACATGAATAAGAAATGTAGCCACTAATAATCTACCCGGATGTGGAATAAAGCCCGTGTCATTCAGTTCCTTTATATACCTGTCAACAATTGAGTTCCCGGTATTACCTGATTTCCAGCTTTCCAAAGCAGGATCTATTTCTGCAGTTGCCTCAATAATGTCATTTTCCAGATCCTTTTCCTGAAAAAAGGCAATACCATGCTTTTTAAACATAAACCTGAAATAATCACGCCATAACAGCCCTAGAAGTATCTGATTAAAATTAGCATTACTTCCAAATTCACGCTCAGCATCTTTAACCTGCCAATATACCTTTCGTGGCGATAAACAACCTAAGGCCAACCATGCCGACAAATGAGAAGAGAAACCGGGCTTATCTGCAGTCGATTTACCATTTGGTTTCAGATAAATATCGGCGCCTTCTGCCAGCAGCAATTTCAAATGTTCCAATCCGGCATCTTCACCCCCAATAGCACCTTCAACACCGAAATTATTACCATTTTCCGCAAATCCCAAATCAGTTAATGAAGGGACTTCTCCCCAATGCTCATTTTCAACAAACGATATATCTTCAGGAGATAGGAAACAAGACTTTACAATGGCATCTCTTTCGGTTTTCTTTTTAAACTGTGCAAAAACATCCGGAATGTCCTTTATTGGAAAAGGAAGATCTTCTTTATTATATAAGGTATGACCTATAAAATGCTTAAGGTTGATTTTAAGTTCCCATAAGAGATCTTCAACACCATCCGAAATTAAGGTTTCTTCCGGTCCAACTTCACGGTGATGGTAAACCTCAGCAATATCAAATTGCTCCACCAGTGCTTTTATATGATCTTCAGGCTTCCCATGAATCAATAAAATATCACCACCCATTTTACGAAGAGTATTTCTTAAGGACAGTACACTCTCCACCAAAAACTGAGCCCTAAAAGCGCCAGTCTTAACTGTACCAAATCTGGTATTTTCAAAGTAACGTGGATCAAAGAAATAAACGGGTAAAATACTGTCCGATTTAGCAATTGCCTCAACTAACATTTCATTATCATGTAAGCGTAGATCGTTCCTAAACCAAACTAATATTTTTTTGTTCCTCATTAATTTCAAGACTAAACTTATACTGTAAATTTCAAAAATATGCCATTTTTTATCCTAAAACTAATATTACGGCAATCTTTACATAAGCAGAACAAAATATTTACTAAAAAAAGATAATTTAACAAACCAAATCACAGATCCATAGTTATACAATTACCATTAATACTTAATGCATCAAATAACAATACCTAAATAAGGCGCTAATTGTTTTAATTTCTTTATGCTGCATTAATCTAACCTAAAAACCCTCTGCAAATGAACAAGCGAATTTTGATAACCGGAGCAACGGGCATGATAGGTAAAAAACTAATCAACGCCCTGCGAGAATCAGGCCATACAGTGTCTATCCTCAGCAGAAAACAGAGAAACATTCCAGGTGTGCAAGTATTCCTATGGGATGTTTACAGTGGTCGGATTGATAAGGATTGTATGATTGGTATAGATACAGTTATCCATCTGGCCGGAGAAAATATTTCAAAATACCGATGGTCAAACAAACGTAAACAACAGATTATAGATAGCAGAGTATTGTCTACTCAGCTGCTTTACAAAGCCATTAAAGAGCACCATGCCGATGTTGACACTTTCATTGCCGCTTCTGCCTCGGGTTATTATGGCGATTGCGGAGATGAAATCCTTACAGAAGACAGTCCTGCCGGGTTTGGCTTTCTGGCTCAATGCTGCAAACAATGGGAAGACGCTGTTGACAAGGGTAAATACCTTGGACTAAGAATAGTAAAATTCAGAACCGGAATTATACTTGCAAAAGGCGAAGGCGCATTGACATCTTTCGAAAAACCGATTAAGTTCTTCCTTGGAGCACCCCTGGGTACAGGCAAACAATGGATTCCCTGGATCCACGTTGACGACGTCATATCAGCCTACAAAAATGCAGTAGAAAGTCCCTTAATGGCCGGTGCTTACAATGCCTGTGCCCCATTTCCGGTAACCAATGCCACCTTAACCAAGGCTATCGCCAGAAAGCTACTCCGCCCGGTCTGGCCTTTTAATATCCCAGAAAAAATCCTTAGAATACTTCTGGGAGAAATGAGCGAGGTGATATTTACCAGTTCCAACACTTCAGCCCAAAAGCTATTATCGGCAGATTTTAAATTTAAGTATACGCAACTTATGGATGCCTTATCAGATATTTACGGTTGAAAACACTTTTCATGAAAAAAGAAACAAGCATCTGCTGGTTACGCAGAGATTTAAGAATAGAAGACAATGCAGCATTATATCACGCCCTAAAGGGTGATTACCCTGTGCTATTGCTCTTTATATTCGACAAAAACATACTTTCAAAATTGCCAGCTAAGAATGATGCCCGTGTGACTTTTATTTATGACACACTTCAACAACTCAATTCTGAAATAAACCGCTACAATTCGACTATATTGATAAAATATGGAACTCCGGAACAGGTATGGGCGGAAGTACTCAATAGTTACACCGTTAAGGAAGTTTACACCAATCATGATTACGAACCTTATGCGCGCGAACGGGATGATGCATTAGCTGAATACCTCAGCTCCGAAAGTATTCCATTCAAAACTTTTAAAGATCAGGTCATTTTCGAAAAGAATGAAATCAGCAAAGCAGATGGGAAACCTTACACCGTATTTACTCCATACTTCCATCAGTGGCGGCAAAAGCTACAGCCCTTCTACCTCAAAGCCTACCCGGTATCGAAATATATAAACAACCTGCTTCCGGTAAAAACTGAAAACGACTTATCTCTTCAGGATTTAGGCTTTGGGCGTTCTGAGCAAATATTTCCTTCAAAAGATTTTGAAGCGAAGTTACAGGCTTATGAGGATAAAAGGGACTATCCCGCTCTGGATGCAACAACACATATAGGACTTCATCTCCGTTTTGGAACGATAAGCATACGTAAAGCAGCGCGAGAGGCATCCATGCAAAAAGCCGAAAAATGGTTATCGGAACTTGCATGGAGAGATTTCTATATGATGATCTTATGGCACTTTCCACACTCCGCCCATCAATCCTTTAAACCGGCATACGACAATATACGATGGATCAATAATGAAGCTGATTTTGAAAAATGGTGTACAGGAAACACAGGTTATCCACTGGTGGATGCGGGAATGCGTCAACTCAATAAAACGGGATACATGCACAATAGGGTAAGAATGGTGGTCGCTAGCTTTTTAACCAAACACCTTTTGATAGATTGGCGTTGGGGTGAAGCTTACTTTGCAGAAAAGCTATTAGATTACGATCAGGCAAGCAATGTTGGTGGCTGGCAATGGGCTTGTGGATGTGGCAATGATGCCGCGCCTTACTTTAGGGTGTTTAATCCAGAACTGCAAGCCAAAAAGTTCGATCCGAAAAATGAGTACATTCATCAATGGGTACCAGAGCTAAAACAACAAAAGCATGTCAAACCTATGGTCGAACATGCTTTTGCGAGAGAAAGAGCCCTAAAAGCATTTAAGGCCGCTCTACAGTAATATTCTTAATTGGTAATAGCGGTAATCTCCAAATCAAAATCAAGACATGAATTTGCCGGGATAGTGACATTTCCAGCGGCATCTCTTTGAACACTGGTTCCATAGCCTAAATCCGAAGGAATAATTAAACGTATCTTACCCCCAACACCCACTTTTCCAGGAAGAACTTTATACCACCCCGGAATCAGGTCACTCAAAAGCGCAGTATACCCATCTGTATTCGAATCAAATACCGTTCCGCTCAATAGCCTTCCTGTATACTTAACTGTCACAGTAGAAGTTGACTTTAAGTCGGCTTTACCCGTACCCTCTGCAGAAACAATATAACGAACCCTCGTTGGATCTACTACCGGTTGCAAGTTATTAGCAGCAACGAATTTGTTAATCAAAAAATTATCTACCTGATACTGATGAGCAAAATCAAGCAAAGCCAATTCAACTACAATTACCTCGTTCGACTCTATCCCCAAAGATGGAACTCCATTTTTACCAAATGCCATACTTGAAGGTAGAATAACCCTTGCAGTTCCTCCTTTTTTTAGCTTACCTAATGTAATCCTTACCGCAGGAAGCGTCCTGAAACTAAATCTGTCAGTATAACCTAAAAAAGTTCCCGGGATTTGATAATCACCGTTTTTAGTGATTGAAGTACCGTTTATATGCGTAAAATTATAGGTGTAATATACAGAATCTGAATTCAAAACCGAAGCACCTGTACCAGGAGTAATAATCTGATAATGATACCCTAAAGTATCCTTCACACCTGTAAGGTTATTATTTTTAATGTAATCTGCTATCGCACGGTTATCTACAGTTTCAATAGACTCGTACTCTTTTTTACAAGAATTGAATAGAACTAAAGAGCCTAACAAGGCAAAGGTATATAATGATAACTTTTTAATCATTTGGGTTTTTTATTTATAGAAACTATTGATAATGTAATATCTAATATTGAGTTTGGTGGAATTATAGGTGATGTTACTGCCCTGTTCTGATAGCCTAATGCAGATGGAATAATCATCCGGATTGATCCTCCAGGTCTTATCAGGCCAACACCTATTTGCCACCCTTTGATATAACCGGGAAGCATAAACTTAAAAGTACTGTCAACGCTTTTTGCCAGCAAAACCGTGTCCTTTAAAATTTTCAAAGTATAATTGCCATAAACAGTATCTGTATTTGTAATTTCATTTCCAGTACCCGGACTAATGATCTTGTAATACAAACCAGAACTATCTTTAGTAGCAGTAACAGCACTATCTAACAAATACTTTGCAATTATCGCGTCGTCAATATCCAGTTCTTTTTCGGCATCATAGGGCGGTTCTTTTTTGCAGGCAACAAAAGCTACCGCCAATAAAAAAAGCCCCAACAAAATACTGGTTTTTAACATAATTGACAAAAATAGTCTTTTATTGCTGATGGCGCAATTTTTAACCAATTTTAACAATTAGTGGTCAATTCAAAATTGGCAAAGGGGATAGGTTTGCAATAGAAATAATGACTTCATGGATATGAAAAAACAACCAAACACTAAAAAAAACATCCGATGATAAACATCATTGTCCTTACTAAATTTAATGCAAATCAACCCTATAATAGGAAGTAGAAAAAAAGTGCCAATGGCGACAAAAGAACTATCCTTGATTCTAATTGAAAGTGGAATATCTATTTTAAATATCCAATAAATCAATATTCCAAAGGAAACATAGCATAAAAACAGTGCTACAATATGTAATACATTGAATAAATATTTTTTCATTTTATTTTAGTTAAAAGGATCCTTGATGTCATCCTTGACAATCCCCTTCTTTTATATTGAAATTGATCTGATGATATTTATTGCCTGACGAGGCTTTTATACTATCAAACAATTGTTTAAAGTCTGTAGGGATATGTTTATCTTTTTTCTCAATTTCAATTTTTCTGGCTTCTTTAAAAATTAATGAATGATCATCATACCCCAAAAATACATCCGTACATTTTATTGAGACTTCGTTCAACTGTTTTATAAGTTCTTTTTTACCATTTACTTCAGCAAATAAAACCCCGTCATTTCGATTTTTTTTGAAGCTTATCATTAATAGACTTTTATTAACATGACTATTCTCAACAACAGTATCCAAAATTATGCGATCGTCTACTCTTAGTATTAATGGAATCTTTTCAAGGTAAGTCGCTCCAGAAGGATCAAAGTACACTTTAATTTGAGGCTCTACAGGTATACATCCTATATATAGAATACACGCTAACCAAAGTCCTAACTTATTTTTCATGATTAATTGTTTTTATTATATGTATTGTGCCATAATTAGTAATATCATTACCATTCCTAATTGTTCGAGTTGTTGTCTAGATCGAATCTCCATTCATATCAATATTCGATATTAGATTGTCTCCTGCATGCTGGTATTGACTAAAATCAGCATATTTTTCAGCCAGTCTATAAATTAGATTAAATCTTCCAATCACTAGATCATAAAACCTTGCCCGTAATCAAGCTAGCCCAGCTCTTAATACACTACTTGCTCTTAAAACTCCTCATGAATTGCTCGATAATTTAAAGTATTTTTTATTTGTATACATAAAGAAAAATAAAAATAATACGTCTAAAAAATTAACACCTGTGATTATTCCATTGGTAGATCTGAAGTTTAAAATTATTTCCCTCTTACCTATTCATTCTATTTTTGATAATAGTTAAATAATGTTCCTTTTTGTTCTGTAAGTTCCCATTTTTAAAAGTCAAATTATCTTTAGCAGAAGTAATAGTTAGAGGTTTTGTATTAATCGCACTAACAAAATTATAATTATCCCCACCAAAAAAATAAACGCTTTTAAAGAAAAAGAATTACCATAGACAGATTCTGCATCCTCCCAAATCACTTTTTTTTTAATCATATATATCAAAGAGGAAATAAAAAAAACTAAAAAGGCTAATATTACATATGTATTATCCAACTTCTTCTGACATATTTTTTTTTATCTTCATGTAAATCACTTCATAAACTTAACAACTGAATACTATGCAATTTTACCTAAGTTTGAACCTAATATACCACTTATGACAACGACTAAAAAGACCTCTTCAAAATATTCCGTTTCAATGGATTCCACAGCCTGGTTGATTACGGTACTGATGCTCTGCATATCCGCCTATTTTATATATGGCCAAATAAAAGAGTATCTATTCTCAGGAGAAACCAATTCAGTAATTATCGTGGCTGTTCTTACAGGTGTATTTCTAATATCATTGGCCATGAGGCCGATCTCTTACATTCTCACTGATGAAGAACTTATCATCAAAAGACTAGCGGGGAATATCAGAATTGCAAAAAATGAGATTCATTCTGTAGAGTCTCTGGACAATGGACGTTCTGGAACACTTATCCGGACATTTGGGATCGGTGGCTATTTTGGTTATTTCGGCAAATACTATAGTTCCAGCCTGGGATCATTGACGCTGTATGCAACTCGCAAAGACAAACGAATTCTGGTTACAACAAAAAGCGGAAAAAAGATTGTTCTTACACCCGATGATAGCGCTCTCGCAGCTGATTTAAAAAAGTAACAAACTGTACTGTGAAAAAAAGCCCGCAATCAGATTACGGGCCTTCCAGTTTTAATTATGAATCGTTTCTTTGATTTTAATAGCAATACTTATTAGCTGCGATCAATTGTTGTGCCACTTTTTGTCTGGCTTCTTTAACATTAAAAGGTTCCATTTTAGTAAATCTTTTCAAGCCAACCATCATCATACGCAACTCATCGCCCTCTGCAAAAGCCCATAAAGCTTCTTTACCCGCTTTCTGAACCGCATCTACAGCTTCAACAAAATAAATGCGCATCATATTCAGCTGACCTTCACAAGCTGCTTCTCCACGTAAACTCACCAGTTTCTCGGTCCTCAACATGGCCGACTCGGCTACATATACATAACCAGCCATATCTGCAATATTCATCAGTATCTCTTGTTCTTTCGACAAGCTCATCATCAGTTTCTGTACCGCAGCACCGGCAACCATTAATGTTGCTTTTTTCAGGTTCTTAATGATCTTTTTCTCAGCTGCAAAAAGCGCATCATCTTCTTCTCCAAAATCAGGGATCGACATCAATTCGGCAGCAACAGCAGTAGCAGGCGTCATCAAATCCAACTCCCCTTTCATTGCACGTTTCAACATCATATCCACAGTCAACAGCCTGTTGATCTCATTCGTCCCTTCAAAGATCCTATTGATCCGGGCATCGCGATAAGCCCGGTCCATTGGTGCTTCGGCAGAAAAGCCCATACCACCATAAACCTGAACCCCCTCATCAACCACGTAATCCAATACCTCAGAACCCCAGACCTTCAATATAGCACACTCTACAGCAAATTGCTCAGTTGACTTCAACTTTGCCTTACTCGCATCCATACCACCGGCAGCCAATGTTTCATAAGCATCGTCAATATTCTGACCTGCACGATAGTTTGCCGATTCAACAGCATAAACTTTAGTCGCCATTTCCGCAAGCTTATACCTTATCGCTCCATATTTAGAAATCTGACGATCAAACTGAATCCTTTCATTCGAATAATTCACCGCAGTATCAATGACAGCTTTCGATGCACCAATTGCAGCTGCAGCCAATTTAATCCGTCCAATATTCAAAATATTTACCGCTATCTTAAATCCATTCTGACGCTCAGAAAGCATATTCTCAACCGGCACCGGACAATCGTTAAAGAACACCTGCCTGGTTGATGAACCTTTAATACCCATCTTATGCTCTTCCGGGTTCATTGTGATACCCCCAAATGCACGCTCCACAATAAATGCAGTTAAATTTGCATCATCATCAATTTTCGCAAACACGATAAAAATATCAGCAAATCCGCCATTGGTAATCCACATTTTCTGACCATTGATCACATAATGTTTACCATCCGCAGATAACTTAGCTTTGGTTTTGCCCGAATTGGCATCCGATCCCGAATTGGGTTCTGTTAAGCAATAAGCCGCTTTCCATTCACCTGTTGCCAGCTTAGGGATATATTTATTCTTTTGTTCATCCGTTCCATAATACAAAATAGGTAAAGTACCAATTCCCGTATGGGCAGATAAAGCTACAGCAAAAGAATGACCGGCACCAATTACATCAGCAACCAGCATAGAAGTATTAAAGTTTTTTCCAAAACCACCATACACTTCAGGTATCGAAACCCCCAAAATGCCCAACTCACCGGCTTTATCCATCAATGACGGCATTAATCCTTCTTCCTGAGCGTCTATACGATCTAGGTTTGGGTAAACTTCCGCTGCTAAAAAGTCACGGCAAGTCTGTGCAATCATATTTTGCTCTTCATCAAATTCTTCAGGAATAAATACATCCTGATAAGTGGTTTCTGTAATCAAAAACTCGCCACCTTTAATTGTTTTTTTGTCTGTAGATTCCATGCTTTAGTCGTTAGTTTTTAGAGGTTAGCAGATAGATATTAGTATTTTGCAGTTAGAAGACACATGCTTTCTAAATACTAACATCTAGCTACTAACTACTTTTAAAATATTTCAAAAATACCGGCTGCACCTTGTCCTGTACCTACGCACATCGTCACCATCCCGTATTTCTGTTTTCTTCTTTTTAGTTCATTAAATAATTGCACCGACAACTTAGCCCCGGTACATCCCAGCGGATGTCCTAATGCAATCGCACCACCATTCACATTTAAAATATCGGTATTGATATGCAGATCCCTTACAACGGCCAGCGATTGAGAAGCAAAAGCTTCATTCAACTCAATCAGCTCTATCTGATCTAATGTCATTCCTGCCTGTTTTAGCGCTTTAGGAATTGCATATATTGGCCCAATTCCCATAATACGAGGTGGCACACCGGCAATTCCATAGCTCACCAAACGAGCTATTGGATCAACGCCCAATTCTTTCATTTTCTTCTCCGACACCACCAGTACAAAAGCAGCACCATCCGAAGTTTGCGAAGAGTTACCCGCCGTAATACAGCCATCCGCAGCAAAAACAGGCTTTAACTTAGCCAGTTTCTCTATAGAAGTATCTGCACGTGGTCCTTCATCCGTATCCACCACATAACTGCGGGTTTTCTTTTTCATATCCCCGTCCAGGTAATTTTCATTTACCGTAATTGGCAATACTCCCTCTTTTAAATGTCCATTTTTAATTGCAGCTACTGCCTTTTGGTGCGATTGATAAGAAAACAAATCCTGATCTTCCCTACTTACATTATATTCCTTCGCTACAGCCTCAGCAGTTAAACCCATCCCCCAGTACCAATCCGGGTTTGTCTTCGCTACATCGGTGTTCGGAACAATCTTCCATCCGCCAAAAGGCATACCCGACATTACTTCAACTCCACCTGCAATGATACAATCAGCCATGCCACTTTTAATTTTGGCAACAGCGGTAGCAATGGTTTCCAATCCTGAAGCACAGTATCTGTTTACCGTAACCCCCGGCACTTTATCCGTATCCAATCCCATCAACGAGATCATACGAGCTACATTTAATCCCTGCTCAGCCTCAGGAGTCGCATTTCCAACAATTACATCATCAATCTGTTCTTTATCCAGGTTAGGTACCGAAGCTACCAATGCTCTGATTACTTCAGCAGCCAAATCATCAGCCCTTGTAAAACGAAATACACCTCGTGGAGCCTTGCCCACTGCGGTTCGATACCCTGCTATAATATATGCTTCCATTCTTTTTGATTAATGATTAAGGAACAAGGATCAAAGACCAAGCGACTTAACCTATTTTATATTCTGATTAAAGACCTTTTTGTTGATTAAAAATCTTTTTTTGATTAAAGATCAAGGAACAAAGATCAAAGACAATACGCTCTTTGCTCCTTCATCCTGGTTCCTGGCTCCTTCATCCTTGCTCTTAATTCCTCAACGGTTTCCCTTTAGTTACAATGCTCTGTATCCGTTCTAAAGTCTTCCGCTCACCACAAAGCGACAAGAAAACTTCTCTTTCCAGATCCAGTAAATATTGCTCTGTTACCTCTGTTGGTGATGAAAGATCGCCTCCGCACATTACCCAACCCAACTTCTCAGAAATCTTTTTATCATGCTCAGAAATATAATGACCGGAATACATGGTATTCGCCCCGGCATAAACAATTCCTAAGCCCTGCTTACCTAAAACTTTAATGTCTTTACGCCTTACCGGTTGTGTATATCCCGCATCAGCTAACTCAATTGCTTTAGCCTTTGCATCAGCGATCAACCTGCTTCGGTTCATACTGATCGAATATTTACCTTTTTGCAAATATCCCAACTCAAAAGCCTCTACCGCAGAAGTAGAAACTTTAGCCATACCTATGGTCAGGAAACGATCCTTCAGCGTATTTTGTACAATCTGATCTTCCCTATACTCATCCGATGCACGCAGCGCGAATTCCTTTGTACCGCCTCCACCAGGGATTACACCTACACCAAACTCAACCAATCCCATATAAGTTTCCGCGTTCAGCTGCACATGATCGGCATGTAAGCTAAACTCACAACCTCCGCCCAATGTTAAATTATGCGGAGCTACAACTACCGGAACAGACGAATACCTAATCCTCATAGAAGTGTTCTGGAACATTCTGATCGCCAGATTCAACTCCTCCCATTCCTGCTCAACAGCCATCATAAAAATCATCCCTACATTAGCCCCTGCCGAGAAATTTGCTCCGTCATTGCCAATCACTACCCCTCTATAATCCTTTTCAGCCATATCAATGGCTTTATTTATCGCCTGTAAAGTATCACCGCCAATCGTATTCATTTTAGAGTGAAACTCTACGTTGATGATACCATCACCCAAATCAATAATAGAAGCTCCGGAGTTTTTCCAGATTACTTTATTAGCTCTCAGGTTATCCAGAATAATAAATTCTTTAGCACCCGGTACCGCTTTATAGCTTTTAGAAGGAATATCATAATATTTCTTCAGCCCATCCTCAATCTTATAAAACGAAGTATTTCCAGCAGCAAGCATTTCATGAACCCAGGCAGCAGCCTCATGTCCATATTTTTTCATGCCTTCAATCGCTTCAATAACACCAACAGCGTCCCAAACCTCAAACGGACCTAAATCCCATCCAAAACCGGCACGCATGGCATCGTCAATTCTATACAGTTCATCAGAAATCTCAGGGATACGATCAGACACATATTCAAACAAACCAAAGAAAGAAGCCCTGAACAACTCTCCGGCTTTATCCTTTCCGGCCGCAAACACCTTCATTCTGTCGCGCACATTTTCAATCGGCTTAGTCAAATCCAGCGTAGCCGATTTCACTTTCACCTGCGGACGGTATTCCAGCGTTTTTAAATCCAACGCCAATATTTCTGTTTTGCCTTCGGCAGTCTTTGTTTTTTTATAAAACCCTTGTCCCGTTTTATCACCCAGCCATTTATTGGCTTCCATCTTTTCTACATAAGCAGGAAGCTTAAACAAATCGTGTGCTTTATCATCCGGACAATTATCATAAAGGCCTTTAGCCACCTTAATCATGGTATCCAAACCGACCACATCTGTAGTACGGAAAGTTGCCGACTTTGGTCTTCCCAAGGCAGGTCCGGTATATTTATCAACCTCCTCAACCGTAAGGTCCATTTTCTCTACCAAATGCAATAGGGCCATTATCGAATAAACACCTACCCTATTCGCAATAAATGCAGGAGTATCTTTACATAAAACCGTTGTTTTACCTAAAAATTTATCTCCATAATGCATCAGAAAATCTACCAATTCCGGCTTAGTATACGGTGTTGGTATAATCTCAAGCAACCTCAGATAACGAGGCGGATTAAAAAAATGTGTTCCGCAGAAATTCGCCTTAAAATCTTCTGAACGCCCTTCAGCCATCAAATGAATTGGTATACCAGAGGTATTTGAAGTAAGCAACGTTCCTGGCTTGCGAAACTGTTCTACCTGTTCAAAAACTTTTTTCTTGATGTCCAGATTCTCAATAACAACCTCAATGATCCAGTCGTAACCGGCAATTTTAGACATATCATCTTCAAAATTCCCTGTCGAAATTTTAGTCAGAACCTTTTTCGAATAAACGGGCGAAGGGTTAGTCTTTACAGCATTTTGCAATGCCCAGTTTACGATGCTGTTTTTATCTTCCTCTTTCGCTGCAATATCCAGCAAAAGTACTTCTACCCCAATGTTTGCAAAGTGACAAGCAATACGGGAACCCATAATACCAGAGCCCAGTACCGCTACTCTATTTATCTTTTTGTTCATCATGTTCAACGGGAATTTTATATGCCAATGTAAGTTTGTTCAATTTCTGCAGGGCTGCCAGGAGGTTATTCTTCTCAGCTAAACTCAGGTTTTCGCCCAGGTATTCGTTAAAAGCAATCACCACATCTTTGGCCATACGTCTCTTTTCATAACCAAGTTCGGTCAGATAAACTTTTACCGAACGCCTGTCGCCCGAAGAAGTTTCTCTATATATTAACCCCAATTCTTCCATATTGTTTAGCATTCTTGACAAGCTGGTTGCCTTCACTCCCAGCAGGCCAGCCAACTGAGAAACAGCAGTCCCTTCCTTATCAATATTAATAAGCACATAACCAATGGCTTGTGTAATTCCAAATCCCGAAGCAATCTGATTGTATGTGTTAGATACATTCTGCCAAACTACTTTCAAAAAATAATCAATTGTTTCCTGTTGTTTCATCAAATACTATGCTTGCATAACAAAGCTATTGAATTAAAATCTATAATCCAAGTACAAATATTCATTTTTTTCATTATAAAAAAAGCCTCCCTAAATAAATAGAGAGGCTTTTTAAACCAAATACCGTTTTGGACTAGAATAAGAGTGAATTAATAGGCTGCTCCATACCGTAACCTGTAGTAGCATAATTCAGTACAATACTACCAACCAAGAGCCTTATCATCACCTCGTTTATCTGCTCCCCCCTGGTAATATCCCCATTTGGTTTTCAATATAGCATCTACCCTTCCAATAGGACCACGCTCCAAAATAGGGTAACCTTTATTGATCAAGTTGAGGGTTGTTATACTATCCAGAGCTCCTTTTTCCACATAAACGGTATCCGGTAACCATTGATGATGAAACCTTTTCGCATTCACCGCACTCTGCATACTTTTATCAAATTCGATAACATTAACCATCGTTTGAAAAACAGAAGTAATAATGGTAGAGCCCCCCGGAGTACCTACAACCATGAACAGTTTACCATCTTTTTCGACTATAGTTGGCGTCATAGAACTCAACATACGCTTACCCGGTGCAATTGCGTTTGCTTCTCCACCTACTAAACCATACATATTTGGCGCGCCGGGCTTTACCGAAAAATCATCCATTTCATTATTCAATAAAAAGCCACCGCCTTTTACAACCACTGCCGATCCATACGATCCATTTAAGGTGGTGGTTACAGACACGGCGTTGCCCTCCCTGTCTACAATAGAAAAATGAGTGGTCTCCTCATGCTCAACACCCGTCAACACTCCGGCCTTAATTTCCGAGCTTGGCGTAGCATGAGACCAGTTAAAGCCAGCCATTCTACTTTTAATGTAAGCAGCATTTAATAACTGCGCTTGTGGTACTTTATAAAAATCAGGATCACCAAGATAGGTAGCCCTGTCAGCATACACCCTACGTTCAGCCTCAACAACCAGCTGTACTGTTGAGTCGGCATTTAATCCCCACCTTTTTAAAGGGAAAGGCTCCACTAATTTCAGCAGCTGAATTAAAGCAATACCGCCACTTGATGGTGGAGGCATAGTTATAATACGATAAGCCTTATAATTGCCAACAATAGGTTTACGCCATATAGCTTTATAATTTTTTAAATCTTCGGCGCTGATAATTCCTCCACCACGCTTCATTTCGGCCAGTAAACTATCCGCTACCTGTCCTTCATAAAATCCTGCATGACCCTTATCCCTTATCTGCTCTAAAGTTGCTGCAAGTTCTGACTGAACCAGTACATCACCTTCCAACCATTCAGTTTCCTTTACAAGCGCTGTACCATTGGGATTATACTTTACAAACCTTTCCTTCTGCTTATTCAACTCGTCGGCTTGTCGCTCGCTGATCTTAAATCCATTTTTGGCCAATGCAATTGCCGGCTCAATCAACTCTGCCCATTTCAGCTTCCCATATTTTTGATGCGCAGCCACCATTCCAGCTACCGATCCCGGAACCCCAGAAGCCAAATGCCCATCCAGACTTTTATCTACAACAGGGTTACCCTCTGAATCCAAGTACATATCTCTGGAAGCCTTTTCAGGGGCCTTTTCACGAAAATCAAGCGTGTTTATTTCTGCGGATGCAGAACGGTAAACCATAAAGCCACCGCCACCGATATTTCCGGCATTTGGATATACAACAGCCAGGGCAAACTGTACTGCAACAGCCGCATCAATGGCATTTCCTCCTTTTTTTAAAATGTTTAATCCAACCTGAGAAGCCTTTTCATTGGCCGAAACCACCATCCCATTACGGTATTCGGCACTATTGTCCTGACCAAGCTGTCCACCCACACAGCCAGAAAAAACGGCTGTTACCCATACTGCGGTAGCTGCCGCAATGAAACTTTTAAGCTTTATAATTTTCTGCATCTATATAGATTTTATCTATTATCACTGCATTTTTCTCCAGGATAACCTTTCTCTTCAAACTCAATTTTGGCGTTAACTCTCCACCATCAATACTCCATTGTTTAGGCAGCAGGGCAAACCGTTTTACCTGCTCCCATTTCCCAAAATCTTTGCCTGTATATTCAACGATCTGGTTAAACTTTTCTATCACCTGCGCATTTTTTACCATTTCCTCATCTGTAGTATACTTGATCCCCTTTTTGGCAGCCCATGTTTTGAGCGCCACAAAATTAGGTACAATCAATGCCGATGGAAATTTACGGTTTTCGCCCAGAACCATTACCTGTTCTACCAGTGCCGTTTCCTTAAATTTATTTTCTATAATTTGTGGAGCTACATATTTACCCCCCGCAGTTTTAAATATTTCTTTTTTCCGGTCTGTAATTTTAAGGAACCTTCCCCCTACAATTTCACCAATATCACCGGTATGGAACCAGCCCTCATTATCTATCGTTTCAGCAGTTAGGTCATCACGCAAATAATAACCTTTCATAATGGCATGGCCCCTTGCTAAAACCTCGCCGTCTTCAGCAATTTTAATTTCCATTCCCTTGATAGCTGGCCCAACTGTTCCAAACATCGTATTGTCCAAATGGTTCACCGTAATTACGGGTGATGTTTCTGTTAAACCATACCCTTCAAAAACAGGCATTCCTGCTGCCCAAAAAACACGTGCAAGGCGAGGGTTTAATGCTGCTCCACCTGAAATGATCACCACGATGTTTCCACCCAGGGCTTCCTGCCATTTTTTAAATACCAGTTTACGGGCAATCCCCAGTTTAAAATTATAAAACCAGCTGTTCCTGGTTTCAAATTTTTCGGCAAGTGCTACCGACCAGAAAAAGATGCCCCTTTTAATTCCGGTAAGGGCTTTACCTTTTTCCATAATCTTCTCATAAACCTTTTCCAGCAATCGCGGAACGGTAGAGAAAGCATTTGGTTTTACAAATTGTATATCAGCAACAATGGTGTCCATGCTCTCGGCGTAGTATACACCTACTCCGGAGTACATGTACAGGTAGACTACCATACGCTCAAAAATATGCGACAACGGTAAAAAACTTAGCGCCTTTTCAAGTCCGGGGGGTAAAAGTACTGCCGAATTTTCGAAATTCTTGACCAGGTTATCATGGGTTAACATTACCCCTTTGGGTGTTCCCGTTGTTCCTGATGTATAAATCAAGGTCAAAATATCTTCCGGTTTCACTTCATCCCTATAGGCACCTAAATGTAACTCTGTTAATCCTTCACCAGCTTTTAATAATAGGCTCCAATGGTCTACACCCGCTATTTCATCAAATGTGTAAATTTTAACCGGCGACTTTAATTCTTTATTTACAGCCTGCAACTTCTTATAGATAGCTTCATCAGCAGCAAAAACCATTGTCACCTCAGCATTTTCCAGAATAAACTTAACATCGTGTTCTGCTAATGTCGGATACAGCGGAATTTGGTAGGCCCCAATTTGACTAATCGCAAAATCAGTCATATTCCATTCAGGCCTGTTGTGCGACATCACAGCAACCCTTGATGCTTTCCCGATGCCAATACTGATCAATCCTTTACTTAACAGATCAACCTTCCGACAAAAATTTTGGGTGCTGTGTTTTACCCACTCTCCCTTTATTTTACCGCTAATAAATTCTTCTTTAGGAAAGTTCTCTAAGTTGTATTGTAGTAAATCAAATACTCTAGTAACCATTGCAGCCATATATGATCAGCTTAATTAAAGATTCGGTTAAATGATTATGCTTCGATAGATTCTTTCGCACAACCCTTGCTTCCCAAACTTAACTAAAAATAATTAATATTTAATGATCTCTGTTTAGCTGAAAAATGCAATTGGACAAGTTTTAGGTAAGCGTTGAATAAGGGTTGGTTAAGCCTGGGGGTATTCCAAGGCTTAACCAACCCTTACCCAATGCTTACTCAAAGCTTACCCAAACTCCTTCAAAATCACACCCTGTCCTATACTTTAGAACAATTAGAACGCCACAATCAAAACAATACATTTTATTACAATATTTTTTCATAATAACATTTTGATATTTTATAAAGAAAATGTTGAGTTATTAAATTACATTGATTATATTACAGTAATAATAAATCGAACTGTTAACCACCCAAAAATAAATCGCCAATGAAATAAAGAAACAACAATAACAGATCCTACTTCTTAAATGAGGTATTAATTCAGAGTCTCGATCACTAAATTCTCACAATCGCAACCAACGAGACAATAGGTTAATGCCCATGACAAATATTGTTGTACTTTTGACAGTGCACTATAGTGTTATGGGTTCTATTGTAAATCCGTTTGGTAAGGCTGTGAGAGGCCTCGTGATGCGGTATATAGAGCTCGCTATAGTGCATATTCGTTTTATCTGATAAACTAACCCGCTATAGTTTTCTATAAATCCCTTATTGAGACTCATTTTTTGAAAATAAAAAATGAGCATATGTATTCAACCGATCAATTTTTACACAAAAGACCATCAGGAACTAAAGCTGAACTTAACGAGTTCGTAAAAGCCACATTAAAAGATTTTTTTGAGACCTATCCGCTTGATGAAAGCCTTGAAAATCTTTGGTTAATGATCAAACAAAGTTTCTACACCAAGAGATTCGTATTAACTAATTCCGAGCGTGCCAATCTGATTGCTTATTACGAAACGCTGCATACTGTAATCCTGGCCGCCAGTATCATTAATGATGAATTAAAAAGACCATCTTAATTGGTTTTTAATTCGTACAAATTCATTAGGTAGGAAGATAGCTATTATTTAGCTATCTGTCCTCCTACACCACCGTACGTGCCGTTCGGCATACGGCGGTTTGTTAGAATAATTTCTTCTGGTATTCAGTTTTCCAGTAATAGTAGTTGGTAAAGCCCGTATACTTTAGCTTTGTAAAGTATGCATTGTCTAGCACCCGACATAGTATTGGGCTGTGAGCAATTCTGCAATAAGATTTTCGACTGTTTGCCCATTCATAAGCTTTGTCCCTTGAAATACCCAACTTAATTAGGTTCCCAATACGGGTATATACTTTCTTCCACTGTTTCCAAATGATCATTCTTAACCTTACACGGACCATTTCGTCTAATCTAAGTAACTGATTTTTGGCTTTGGCTATAGAAAAGTAATTTACCCAGCCCCGTATGACCTTTTCTAGTCTATAAATTCGTTCACTAGTAGCAATCGAATGGTTCCGTTGGGTTTGTTCCCTTATCTTCTGTTTTATCGTTTTCAGAGATTTGGACGCAACCCGGATCTGCCATCCTTGTTTGGAGCCATAAAAGGAAAAGCCTAAAAGCGTGCTACCAGATGGTCGGCTTACTTTGCTCTTCTCCCGGTTGACCTTGAGTTTCAACTTATCTTCCAAATAGCCTGTCATAACCGCCATAACACGGAAGGCCGATTTTCTGCTCCGCACATAAATACTACAGTCATCTGCGTAACGTACAAAACGGTGGCCCCGGTCTTCCAGAATTTGATCTAGCTCATTCAGAATAATGTTTGATAATAAAGGGCTCAAAGGACTACCTTGCGGCGCACCCTCTCTTCTGGGGCTAACCAGTCCATTATCCATCATACCGCCACTTAGGTAAGCACGAATAAGCTTTAAGGTCCCCTTATCCTTGATCTTAACCCATAACAGGCTCATAAGCTTGTCGTGGTTGACCGTATCAAAGAACTTTTCCAAGTCCACTTCTACAACCCAGGTATAACCCGCATTGAGGTTTACCTGCCCCTGAAATACCGCCTGATGTGCACTGCGACCCGGGCGAAACCCATAACTGTTTGCTGAAAAATCGCCCTCGTACTTAGGACTCAACCATTGAGAGATCGCCTGTTGCAACAGCCTGTCGATTACCGTTGGGATGCCCAAAATTCTCGTTCCACCGCCCGTTTTGGGTATTTCTACCTTAAGTACAGATTGTGGTCGATAATTACCCGCTAAAATATCACTCTTTAATGCTTGCCAGTGGATATTGAGGTAGTCACGAAGTTCATCGGTCTGCATACCATCAATACCCCCAGCACCCTTATTGGTAGTAACCTGCCGAAAGGCTTTTTGTGCATTTCGGATGTCTAATATTTCTTCAAGCATACTACTAAAAAAAAACTAATTCCAGGCATTGTGCTCATTAGTTGCATAGCTAGACTCAACTCCTCCTGCGTTTTACTTTCAGCTTCCGGCCTATACTCCCGCAGGCAGTTCTCTTACGTGTTTCAGTTGTGAACGTTTCGCCATAAACGTTTTGATTCCTTTGCCATTCTAACATTCAGTCCTTCCTGTTAAAAAAAAACAGTACTACGACTTCTGCTGACTTCTGCCTATCCCAAGTAACCATTGTTATTCTGATTATTGTTTCTTCGCCGGTACTCGCGCATACCTTTGACAGTCTATAGACAGATCTCCCGGGGTAAGGCGGTCAACTTTCTATGGATGTGACCTCTGTATTTACGTGTTGATGTTCTGTGCAGCATAGGGCTTCTATTTGTTTTGCAACATCACCCACATCAACCCGCCTTATATACAGTTTCTGTACGTAGGCCCCCATATTTGCCACCAGCTTCCTTCAGATTCGCAGTCACCCGCGACACCCTTGCTATTGGCTAACCCTTCCTACTGCAAAGTGGGCTCGGGACTTACACCCTAGAGTTGATCGCCATGCCCGGCGCACAAACAAAAGCCCCTGGATTTTCATCCAGGGGCTACTTAATCCCTCATTAGTAACAAATACTACTGCTTCACAATTGTAAATTCGGTTCTTCTGTTTAGCTGATGCTCTTCTTCGCTACATTTAACGCCATTGCTACATCTATTCAGCAACCTGGTTTCGCCATAACCTTTTGCAGTTATTCTCTTTCTATCTATGCCTCTGTTAAGAATATATTCGACAGCCGAGTTCGCCCTATTTTGTGATAACCTCAGATTGTATGCGTCATTTCCTCTACTATCAGTATGTGAGCCCAGTACAATCCAAATCGTTGGGTTTTCTTTAAGGATCTGAACCAATTTATCCAGTTCAACAGCTGCATCCGGTCTGATATTCCATTTATCGAAATCATAATAGATGTTCTCTAACCTGATTTCCTTGTTCAATACAACCGGATCTACGTAAGAAATTTTCTTTGGCATTGGTAATGTGAAACTGTAGATATCATCATCGCCCAAGCCACCTGTTCTGTTAGAAGATAGATAACCTGTATATTTTGTAATTTTGTTAAAGGAGAAATCGTCCTGAGGAGAATTTGTTGGGTATCCAAGGTTCCTGGGTTCACCAATTTTTCCATTTATGATCGTCGTTGAATAAATATCCAATCCACCCATACCTACTCTACCATCACTGCTGAAGTAAAAATTGTTTTCCTCATCAATTGCCGGACTTCGTTCATTGCCTTCGGTATTGATTTCTTTTAAGTTTACAGGCACACCCCAATCGCCAGCGTTCGTCTTTTCACACACATATAAGTCCATCCCACCTTTACCTCCCGGCATGTTCGAAGCAAAATATAAACGCTGTCCATCAGCAGTAATAAAAGGATCGCCAAGTGAATATTCCTTTGCATTGTTATATTTAAACGGAGCTGGGGCAGACCAGTCACCGGCTTCAGTGCTTGTGCTTGAATAGATCTCTACATTTACGGTAGCTAACTTGTCCTTTATACCCTTTACTGTTTCATAAGCTGCATCCTTATTGATTTTAGTTAGGGTAAAATACATCGTTCTGCCATCTGCCGTGAAGCTTGCAGGGCCAATATGATAGGCCGTACCAGCATTTACCGGAACCAGCTTAACACTGTCATTTCCAGTTTGTGTATATAGCCTTAAATAAGCATTACCTGTCCAACCGTAAATATTCTTATTAGGAGTTTTCGCTCCATCAAACTTTAAGAAAGGTCGATTTGTTGCCTGATTGTCCTTCCCGCTAATGCCCCGATCGGAAGCAAATACAACATTGTTCTTATTTTTTGTTGCTCCCCAGTCTGATTGTGCCGAATTTAAGCTCTGTTCATTCTTTATCGTGATATCTGTAGGTGCTTTCATCCAGTGCATAGCCGAATCGCATGATTGCAGCCAAATGCTTTTTTGATGTTCCGTTACCGCCTTATTTTCCAGACTATATTTATTGTATTGCGCTTTGGCTTCTGCATACTTGCTATTGCTTTGCAATGCCTGCGCATAATAAAGGGTATTCGCAATCCTGCTGCCTGGCATAGCTGATGCTATTGCATACCAGTTTTCCGCTTGTTTATAATTGTGCTGATTTTTATAACATTCAGCTAAGCGTTCAGCAGCATGAAGAGTAGCTTTCTTTTGATAAGCCCGTTCGTATAAATCTATTGCTTTGCTGTAATTATAAAGTGCATATTGCTGGTCTGCTTCAATTAAAACATACTGTCCTTTTACTTTGGTTTGTAAGGTAAGCAGCATGATGAGGCAGCATATAATTGTGGTTTGAATCTTCGTCATGTTAAAAATATCTTGGTGTTAGCATTCTTGTATTTTTTCTATTGAAAAAATAGCCTAAGGATAATTCGTGGGTTCCGCTGCTGTACCCCTGCAACGGGCCAATAGAAAAATCGTAGGCATAGCCTACTCTTAAGTTCTGAGTAGGAAAGATCTGCATTGCGGCAACTGCCGAATTCAGGGTGCTTAAATTTTTCTGCAAATAGTTTTTACTATACAATTTCACACCTGTACGATAGGATCCTCCTAACCAGAATCTCTCAGCAAAAATCACGAATGCATTTACATCTAAACTTGTCGGACCACCTCTATCGTCTCTCAATAGAAATGAAGGTTTTAATAAAATATCCTGACTTAAAGGAAGTAGCACTCCTGCCGTTAAATAATAATGTGGTTTAGGCTGAGCAATGTAAGCGTACTTACCTACATCAATGTATTGCGATAGGAGGTTATCGGCCGAAAACCCGGCATAAAACCGATCATCGGAATAATATGCGCCCACCCTTGCATCCGGCAGTATAGTACTCAACATACCCACAGGTTGGTTAGGCTCGGGATCGTTAGGATTTAAAAGCATTCCATCGATACCTAGTTGAACGGCCCCAACACCGAGACCAAATGCCAGCCTGGAAGTTCCTTCTGCATTCATCCTGATTCGGTAAGCATAGTTACCATAAACAGATTCATTGCGTTGAGCACCCAGCCGATCACTCGACACCTGCAAGGCCAAACCTACGTTTCCATTATTTGCTATTGCATCTACTGCCAGCGACAGTACTTTCGGTGCACCTTGAATACCTGTCCACTGGTTGCGGTAAAAAGCATGTAAATTTAACTGCTCCTTATAACCTGCATAGGCAGGATTGATGTAAATCCCGTTAAACATATACTGACTAAACTGGCCGTCTTGCTGGGCATTTGCCAGGTTGAATAGCAGCATCAAACCTATTGTTAACTGTAATACTTTTCTCATCATTGATTTCATTTTTGCATCAGAAGAGGATGTCCTCCTCTGATGCTCAATTTATAATTCAATACTATTTTTTAAATGCTCTGACTATAGTGGTATATCCCTTGAAAATTACCCATTCACTACTGCCTGCTTTTTTAACTTTTAACAAGTAATAATAAGTTCCTTCATTCAGCCCTTCACCATTCCAATTGTTTTGATAATTATTGGCCCGGTAAACTTCATTACCCCAACGGTTAATTATAGTCAACTGATTTTCTGCAAATTGATTCAGTCCACGTACTTCAAATATATCATTTGTTCCGTCACCATTTGGTGTAAATAATGTAGGTACAGAAATGCCGAAGAAATTGATCTTAAGGGAAACAACAGCTCTATTACTGTAATAACCGTATTCGTCTTTGATGAGATAGGTAAAGCTATCTGCACCTGTGTACCCTGGATTTGGCGTATAGATAAATGTACCATCAGGATTTATAACAAGCGTACCATTTTGGGGCTGAGTTATAACCACGACAGTTAGTTTAGCTGGATCCTGACCTGCGAGATCATCATTCTGCAGTACATTTTCTTTAATCACTTTATTCGCATCGGCTTCGTATTGATCATCCACAGCAACCAAAATTTTGCTAACCGGGGTAATGGTAGGTATGTTATTGGTCTCGGTAGTTCCTGAGATATCCATTATTGCAGTTCCTTTACCATCTTTTGCATTTATAGTTGCTGTATTGGTTACCCCACCTGCTTCTTTATCAGCTTGTGTAATGATGTATTTCTCAGTTACGGTAATTGAAGCTCCTGGCAACAGACCATTAGGGGCATCAATTGCTTTATTTAGGATATTTAATTTGGCATCGGTTAAGCTCAAGTCATAAACTGTTACATTCCCTGTATTTTTAATTACAAACGAGTAGGCAATATAGTTTTGTGTAAACACCCCTGTTTTCACAAGTGTTATGGATGGTGCAGGAATCAGGGCAGCCTTAATCGTAATATTTATCGTTACCATCGTTACTGCACATCCGTCGCTTATGCCTATGGTAAAACTATCATTTCCGCTGTAACCCTTAACTGGAGTATAAGTATAACTTCCGTCAGTATTTACCATCGCCACACCATGGGCAGGATTGGTTTGCTTACTGTAAGTCAATACATCTCCGTCGGCATCTGTTCCGGTTACCTGACCAGTCAGCATCACATCTTCATCTGTGTTCTTATTCTGGTTAGCCCCACCAGGTGCATTGTTTAGTGATATAGCTACCGCAGCTGTAGGTACGGATTCACATACCACACCATTTAGGGTCGAAAGTGTAATTCTTCTGAACCAGGTTTCCGTGGTAAGCGCTCCAGGGTTATAACCTGCAGACGTTGCTCCCGGGATGGTATTAAACCCGGTATTATCACCTGTTATTGAACTTTCCCATCTGTAGCTGATTACACCTGACCCTGACCCGGCAATAGTTGAGGTTAATGCTGCCGGCGCATTGTTCTTACAGATGATCTGATCACCATTGATGGTTCCGGCAGTAACCGCAGCCTGAACTGAAATTGTGACAACCGCTGTTGGTGCAGATTCACATATTTTACCATTTAATGTTGAAATGGTAGTCCTGCGGAAATATGTGGTGGTGATTAAAGTACCAGGTGCATAATCTTCGGCCGTTGCACCTGTTAAAGCTGCAAAACCAGTAGTAGCACCGGTTATTGAACTTTCCCAGCGATAGGTAATTGTACCCGATCCGGTTCCCTCTGTAGCTGATGTTAACGCTGCCGGAATCGTATTGTTGCAGATGGTTTGGTTGGCACTGATTGCACCCGCCGTAACTTCATCTTGTACAGTGATGGCGGTGGTTGCCGTTGGTACAGATTCGCAGGCAATGCCATTTTCTGTTGAAATGGTAATCCTTCTGAAGTAAGTAGTTTGTGTTAAAGCTGCCGGAGCATAACCTGCTGATTGTGCGCCTGAAATAGCTGTAAAACCTGCAGAAGCAATTGCTGATCGTTCCCATCTGTAGCTGATTATACCTGAACCTGCCCCGACAATAGTTGAGGTTAGTGCTGCCGGAGTAGTACTGGCACAAATGGTCTGGTCGTCGCTAATCGACCCTGCCGTAACAGCCCCTTGCACAGTAATTTTAATCGCAGCTGCTGGTACCGATTCACATTGTGTACCATTTTGTGTTGAAATAGTAATCCTGCGGAAATAAAAACTTGTGGTCAGGTTAGCTGGATTATAGCTATCTGATGTTGCACCCTGGATGGCAGTAAAACCAGTAGTTGCAAACGATGAACGCTCCCATCTGTAGCTAATGGTTCCTGACCCTGTTCCTGCTGTTACCGAGCTTAATGCTGCCGGAACAGTATTGTTGCAGATTACCTGGTCTACGCCAATTATACCTGCTGTAACAGCGATCTGTACTCTAACGGTAACCACAGGTGTTGGTGCTGATTCACATAGTTTGCCGTTTAAGGTTGAAACTGTAATCCTTCTGAAATAAGTAGTAGCAGTTAACGCTTTAGGAGTATAAGCAGCGGATACCGCGCCTGGTATAGATGCAAAGCCTGTCAACGCATCCGTTGTTGAACTTTCCCAGCGATAGCTGATACTTCCTGCACCTGTTCCTGCGGTAACTGATGTTAATGGCTCAGGGGTGCTGCCATAACAGATCGTCTGACTGGCAGCAATTGTACCTGGGGAAGTAGCTTCCTGAACCATAATTTCTATAATTGATGTTGGTACAGATTCGCACAATACACCACTCAATGATGAAATGGTGATTCTGCGGAACCAGGTAGTTTCGGTTAATGCGCCCGGTGTATAACCTGCCAATATGGCCCCGGGAACTACGGCAAATGCCGGAGCTGAGGCCGAAGATTGCTCCCAGCGATAACTAATGATTCCTGATCCTGTTCCATCTGTAGTTGAGGCGAGAGCCACAGGAGGAGTATTGAAGCAAACCGTTTGGTTGGCACCTATTACCCCTGCTGTAACTTCTTGCTGGACTGTAATCGCAGTAGCCGTTGTAGGCACGGATTCGCAAGCTATACCATCTAATGTTGATATAGTAATCCTTCTGAACCAGGTCGTAACAATTAAGGAAGTAGGCGTATAGCCTGCCGTTGTTACTCCCGAAATAACGGTAAAACCTGTACTTGCACTTGTTGTTGATTTTTCCCAACGATAACTGATGCTTCCTTCGCCTGTTCCGGCAGTAACTGATGTTAAAGCTGCCGCGGTATTGTTGCAAACAGTCTGATCAGCACTGATTGTCCCCGCAGTAACCGCTGCCTGCACAGTTATTTTAATGGCAGTTGTTGGTGTCGACTCGCAAGCATTGGCACCTTCTGTTGAGATGGCGACTCTTCTAAACCAGGTATTAGTGGTTAAGGCCGCAGGACTATAATCGGCAGAAACTGCACCTTGAATAGCTGCAAAACCTGTAAAAGCATCTGTCGTTGAACTTTCCCAACGGTACGTGATAATTCCAGAACCTGTTCCGGCAGTTGCTGATGTTAATGTAGCCGGACTGCTACTTTTACAGATGGTTTGACTGGCAGAAATTGCGCCTGCTGTAACTACATCCTGAACAGTAATTTTCACTGCGGCTGTTGGCACAGATTCGCATACAGTTCCATATACAGAAACCGTTACTCTTCTAAAATATGTAGTAGTGCTTAAAACTCCGGGACTATAACTTTCCAGAATTTTGCCTGGAATAGTTACAAAGCCTGCTGAAGCATTTGATGAACTCTCCCAACGGTAACTTAGCGTTCCCAATCCTGTTCCAGCTGTAGTTGATGACAAAGCAACAGCAGCTGTATTTTTGCAAATGATCTGATCTGCACCTATTACTCCGGCAGTTGTGTTCCTGATTAATACTTTAAAGCTCTGTTGTGCAGCGCAGCCTGTTCCAGGTAAGGCTACCGAATTGATATCATAAGCATACAATGTTGTTTCGCCAGCAGCACTAAATTGGTCACCAACACTATATTTTGTACCGCCTCCGTTTATTGCAGTGTAATAAGCCTGACTACCCGACAAATTGGCTCCCGCAATTGCCGGCAAGATAATGCTGCTACATGAATTAATATCTGCTATAGGGTTAATTACTGGTTGTGCGGTGAGTGTTAGTTTCACAGCATTCCTGCTTGCACTGGTACAACCCGCATCTGTCGCCTCTGCGTAATAAGTAATGCTGCCTACAGTGTTTAAGGTTGGACTTGCAATTACATTTCCACCGACTAACGCATCATACCATTTGATAACCGTACCAACAGGTGATCCTGCTGATACCGTGGCGATAGCCTTTAAAGTTTGAACAGGATTTAGTGCACAAGCTTGCTGATCTGTCGCTATAGGAGTACCTGGTCTTCCGGGGCTGGCAACAATGATTACGGTAATCGCATCGGCCTCGCAGGCAGCTCCTGTTTTTTTAGATTTAATGGTATGCGTGCCTACTGCAAGTTGAAATATATTTCCATCGGTAAATGCACCATTATCAATGGCGTATTGGTAGCTTGCATTTACCGGGAATTCAATACTTCCTTCTGTTTCATCACAGGCGGGTTGCTTAACCAATGGCATTGCTGTTGTAGGAGTGGCATTAATGACAATGGTAGTCACAGGACTTACACAACCCGGTACCGTTGTATTGCTTGCTGTTACCTGATAGGTTCCGGCCGAAACAGTAAATACTGTATTATCGGCAGTTGCTGTAACAGTGCCCCCCGTTGTGGATATAATGTTATAAATAAACTGAGATCCGATAGGTGCAGTTATTTTAATTGTCCCGGTAGGATTCACACAATCCGGATGGATCAGTGTAACCTCTGGCTGGTCTACAAATTGAACCACTACCGGCTTAACAATACTGCAGCCAGTGATTGGGTTGGTACCTTTTATATAATATGTACCTGAGAGGGCAACCGCAGCCGGATTGGTTAGAACAGTAGTCGTAGCCGCATCAGTAAAATAAGTAAGCTGAAGATTAGATGGATTTCCAGATGTAATTGTAGCGGCTGTCAAGTCAATAGTGGAAGTATGACAAGCAACCGGTGGATTCTGTATATTCAATACCGGTTGAGCATTTATGGTTAACACTACCGGCGTTCTTGTTGCACTGATGCATGTCCCGGTATGGGTTTCGGCATAATAGGTCTTTGTTCCGGCAATACTTAAAGTGGGATTAGGAACCACATTTCCGGCAGTTGCCGCATCATACCATACTACAGTTGACCCAATTGGAACGGTAGCCATTGCGGTTAGGGTTTGAACAGGAGAATCTGCGCATACAGTTTGATTAACACCTGCTGGTGCTGCAGGTATTGAATTAATGTTTACCTTAAAGCTTTGCTGGGCAGGGCAACCTACAGCTGAAGAAACAAACTGATATTTGGCGGCAAGTTCTGAGACTCTCCATAAGGTGCTCCTCATTTCCATAAAAACACCAATTTTCCCTGCGATAAGGTCGGCAGCAGAGACGAGGCCCGAAACGGAAGGATATGCCCTCGCATTAGCTTCAATATCGCCAAAAGGAGCCTGGTACAACAGTTGGTTCGTTGCTATATTGATGATGGATAATTGTCCCATATTTCCCGGATAGCTGGTACTCAAAAAACCAGTTCTGAATCCCCCGCTTCCAACCGAAACAAGGACTTCATCCCCCGAATTAACATAACCAGCCGGAAGTTCCAGTTTTCTAACATAAGCCCCATACTTTACCGAGCTCCCTCCCCCCACGAATGACGCATATAACGAAGGATCTTTACTGGTCATTCTATCTGGATTAGTAACTGGCGCCAATGCGCGGGAATTATCGGGGAACAATGCACTTAGCTTACCCGCAGTATAATTAGCCTCAGTCCATATTAATTCTCCTTCCGGATTAGTACTATTATTTGCAGCAAGCACCTCATCATAAGCATACAAAATAGTTTCACCTGGTGTACTGAATACTTCACCTTGATTGTATTTTGTTCCGGTTTTGTTGATCCCTGTATAATAAGCTTGTGTTCCCGATAAATTATTTCCCGTAATTGCAGGTAGTGTTAATGGCCCGCAGGAGTTTATATCTGCAATGGGGGTAATAACCGGATTTTGGTTTATGGTTAATTTTACCGGGGTTCTGTTTATACTTACACAGCCGTTGACTGCTGCTTCAGCATAATAAGTGATAGTGCCTACAGCACTTAACGTTGGTGACGCGACAATATTCCCTCCTCCTGGTGCATCATACCAGATAATGGTGGTTCCGGTAGGCACGGTAGCTGTTGCGGTTAAAGGCAAAGTTGCCCCAGCAATACAAACCTCCTGATCTCCCCCACTAACGGGAGCTACAGGTATTGGATTTATAGTAAGTTTAAATGATTTTTCATCCGGACAAGGTGTCTCAGATAAATACTTATAGGTGGCGCTGAAGTTAGAGAGTGTCCAGTTTTTATAACCTGCCTGAGCAGTTTCCACATTCAAAATTATAGCCAGGTTTCCCGCTTTTAAATCGGCTGCATCAACTATTCCTGAAACAGAGAAGGTATAAGGTACACCTACTGCTGCTGAGGGCTGTATCATAGTTTGATACAGATTTTTTTTAGTCACTTTGTTAACGATATCCATTTGACCTGTATAAGCCTGCCCTGCTACAGGCCCTTCATTTTTGAAAGTGGCTTGCAGTGAAACTTGTACCTGTGTTCCTGTACATACCGGATCATTTGGTAACTTCAGATCACCAACCAAACTTTGATAGATATGTGAAGGTTCCGTATTACTGTATACTACTGATTGATTGGCAGTACCCTTCCAGAAGTTTGGATCTACAGCTCTTGTATAAAACATGTGACTGCTGTTCAGCATGTTTTGCAATAATACATTATCGCTCATATCAGTATTTGCTGTAACATCGATATCTCCTGCACAAATTACTGGCGATACGGCTTTATCAAACAGGTATAAAGTCTGCGTGCCAGTGGTATTGATCACTGCACCAGCAGGGTATTTTATTCCGCCTCCATTTGGCAAGCTATAGTAAGCTTCATTGCCGGTAAGATTTGTTCCGGTAATGGTTGGAAGTGTGTATGTAGCACAAGCTACCTGATCGGCAAGCTGTGTAATAACCGGAACTGAATTGATATTGAGCAGTATTGCAGTCCTCGATTTACTGGTACAGATGCCATTACTTGCCTGGGCATAATAAATGACCGTTCCTATTGCATTCAAAGTAGGATTGGCAACCACATTCCCCCCAACTAGGGCATCGTACCAGGTAATAGTTGTCCCTGTGGGTACCGTTGCTGTTGCTGTTAATGTCTGAATAGGGCTGGTTGCACATACTTGTTGGTTACCACCACTCACCGGAGCGTCTGGTGGTGCCGGGGCTTCATTAATGGTTACCATTACCGGCATACTTTTATTATCCCCGATTTTTACAACAATGGAATAATTATCGGGTTCTAAATTTGTAAAGATGTTATTTGCCTGAAAAGTTGCTCCTCCATCTTTTGAATAGGTGCTACCAGGAGCAAGTGGCACTTCAATAGTTCCTGTTACTAGCACACAATTTGGCTGTGTAACGACTACTGTTGGGCTTGGCACCAATGTAACAGTTGAGCTGTTATTAGCAGGATCAGGATCATCCCCTGCAGATGAAATGGTTGCAGTATTTGCATAATTACCCGTCGCATTTACTTTTGCAGTAATCGTTATTATGGCATCAGCACCCGAAGCTAAATTGCCTATTGTCCATAATCCCGTTACGGCATTATAAGTTGTTCCCAGGGGAGCGGTATCACTTATATATGTGTATCCGGTTGGGAGTTGATCAGTCACTGTAATTCCTGTACCTGCACCCGGCCCTTTATTAGTTGCTTTAAGTGTAAATACGACATTTGCGCCCACAATAGGCGCCGGGTTATCCACCGATTTAACTATTGCAAGATCTGTGCTGACCAACGATATGGTAATGTCATCTGTAATTGAGCAACCATCAGGAAACATGACTTTAACGGAGTAAATTCCTGGCTCAGTGATGCTAATTTTATTAGCTGTACTGATCACAATACCACCTTTTTTCCATTCGTATTGGGAAAGCGGTGAGCCAAAAAAGCCATCGGTATTAATAGTATAAGGTAGTTGGGAATTTTTTAAGCTCACATCTGGACCTAATCCTAAAATAGGTGCTGCTCCATTGTAAGGAGAAATACTCCAACCAACATTCCCTCCAAGATCAGTACTATGTTCCTTAGCTTTAAAAGTGGCACCGCCGGCACCTACAAGACGGCTTAGCCTCACGTAATCAAACTCAACTACACCCGAAGTTTTTGTAATTGTTGCCGTTGCTGTAGCATGACTGCTTTTAATCTCGGTAGGTTTACAAGGAGTACCACTACCATACCATTCTCCTGTGATGGTAGTATTGGTGCCATTTGTAAAAGTATAGATATCACCAGGGAAAAAGATGAGTGTGCCTATGGTATTATTTGTACCGTATATACCGCCACTGCCTTTAAATTCAACTGTACCTAGTTTATTATTAGTACCGTTAATACCTATTGCAGAGAGTTCACTGGGATTCACAAAGGTGAGATACTGAATAGTGGTATTACTTAAACTCGCATTAGAGCTGGCAGTTCCGTTTGCATTGACGATGTTGTACGTAAACCCGTTGGCAGTAAATCCGGCAGCGTTTATAACAGAGTTGGTTGCATTGAGACTGCGTTTGGTGATTCCGCCATTAAAGGTCCACGCACCATTAATTGTGGCATTGCTAATGTCTATATAAATGGGATTGTCATAACCATTATTGCTAAAATGATTTATTGTGAGTGTTTTACCTGCCGCAATCACACTACCTTCAATAACATAAACAGTTGTATTGGTGTTATTATAATCGTTAGCGAATGTAAGGCTGCCTCCGGGTTTATTAATCTGTATACTAAAACTACCCAGGGTATTACCCTTCAAGATTGTTGCCTCCGGGCCTTTGAGTTGAAAGTAAAATATGTTTAGGGTAACTGTTGGGTTCAAGATGACACTGTTCCCCCAACATTCCATGGCCCAAGCACTGGATTTATTGAGTACAGGGCTATTTAATGCCCCAGCCCAACTCATGTTATGAAAATAAGCATTGCCATTACTTACAGTAACTGTTTTTGATGCCGAAGTAAAGCCACTCTTTTCGTCGAAATATACATCATCGCCTACAGTGGGTATACAGGCACCACCTGTACCACCGCTGCTTAAACTCCAATGACTGGCATCGTTCCAGTCACCAGCTCCACCAACCCAATAACGGTCAGCTCCAACAGATGTGGTAATGGTCCAACCCTCGTTTCCACCGGCATCGGCTCCACTAAAAGGAATAGGTAAAGTAAGTGAACCACCACCTCCAGATGCTACCATGTTCTCCAGATACACATTGTTGATGTCTACTGTTGCATTTGCCCCAAAAACAATCTTTGCTGAGCTACCACTGGCTTTTATTTCACCCAATCCGTTACAAGCGGGGTTTACCGCCCTGAACCTTGTATTAATGGTGGTAGTACCTGTAAACTGGTAGTTACGGTTAGGAGCAGTTAATAAAGTACCAATATTATTACCTGTAGCATTAACATAACCTACTCCTTTAAATTCGAGGTTGGTAATGGTGTTATTCCCTCCAATAATTCCACCACCACAGAAAACAAGGTCAGTTATAGTATTATTGCTGCCTATTCTTGGGGCAGTATTAGTGGGAGTAGTGCCAGTGAAAAGCAGTTCGTTGAAGGTAGTATTAGCGATGCTAAAGGTTGCCCCACTACTATTGGAAGTAAGATGTACAACAGGGTATTGTAATCCGTCTGAAGAAAATTGATAGGCTGCTTCAATATAGGAATTGTTTGATTGTATTTGTTTGTTGCCGCCTGTATATTGCCATATATAGGACACATTAATATTCGCATTTTGAATATCCAAAGTGCGAGGCTTACTAGTGGCGCTAACTAGGGAATAGATGGAAATGTTTCTTCCATTCAGGTCCAGGAATCCCGAATTGAGGGAGAATCTGCCGTTAGCAGTATTCCAGTCATCGATTAATTTAAGTCCCCCTGTTCCTGTTTTCTCAACAACATTATTTAAAGTACCTAAAGTATTCCCATTTGTGGTAAGGGTTACAGCATTATTGCCTACGTACCTGATGTTAGCAACAATATTCAGTGTTTTAGCAAGAGACACTGAACCATAAGCACGCATTGTGAAATTAGCATTTGTAGTAAAGTTAGCGGAATTTGAAGCACTAATGTTCCATGTCATATTGTTAAAATACGTATTGGAGGAAGTAGTTACTGACTTGCTGGTTGGGGTAAAACCACTCAGATCATCAAATATTACATCATTGCCTTTAAATGGAATACATGCACCACCTGCTCCTCCGCTGCTATTACTCCAGTGGCTATTGTCATTCCAGTCACCTGCTCCACCTACCCAATAAAGCGTTCCTGAAGTACCGGCAGGTTCTATAATATCAAAGCCAGTGTTTCCATCATTATCGATCCCACTTATTGCAATGGGTATAATTGGTCCAGTTGCAGTGAGGTCGGTTAGCAATACGTTGTCAATGTCAGCAGTAGCTCCGGCAGCAAAGCTCAATGTTCCACTTGTAGAACCGGTAATTTCTGTAAATCCATCACATGGCGCTCCACCGGCTCTGAAAAGTGTAGTGATATTATTAGTCCGGGTGATGGTGATGTTTTTGTTGGGTGCAGTTAGTAATGTTCCAAAAGTATTAGGGGTTGCTCCTGCAGTAATTGAGGTTGTGCCTTTAATCTCAATATAACCGATGTTATTACCGGAGCCAACGATAGAACCATTGGAATTAATGTTGATCGAGTTGATGGTATTATAGTTCCCGGATACTGTCCCTGCTCTGCCAATTTCAACAACATTCAGCTCATTACTATCACCGATAATAGATCCATTACTTAAAAATGTCAGGATATTGATTTTATTTCCGCCTCCTATTCTAGCCTGGGATGATGTAGAGGTAGCAGTAAAGGTTAATTTGGGAATCTCGCAGTTATTAATGCTCATATTCCCGCCATTGGCAGCACTCACTTCCACTTCAGGGTAAAAGTCATTTGCAATTATAGTAACACCAGATTTAAGCACTGATCCACTGGCATTCAAGGTTTTGTTGGTTCCCCTGTAATCCCATGTTCCGGCGGTGACTATACTATTACTGATATCCACACTTTTTACACTATTACCATTGCTCTGGAAAGTTCCAATAACAATGGTTTTGCCTGAGGCATTAAAGTATCCGGCAGTTTGTATGATAGTGCCTGAACTAGCAGTGGCAAATACTAAGTCATCGGTTACGGTAAGTCCCTTTGCTGGTTTAATAGTAAGCGTTGGATTCCCCTTTACAGGTCCATTAGTGGTGAGTGTTAAATCTGTCGTTCCCACCATGTCTGCCGTAAAGTTATAGGTCACAGTAGGGGATAGGACAAGGTTCCCAGAGATAGTGAGCAAAAATGTTCCCGTCCGATTGATTGTTGGGGTATTAGGCACATTAATTGCCCAAGTCATGCTATTGCAAAATGAATTTGCATCAATAGTAACCGTCCTGCTCGTATTGGTGAAACCTGCATCTACACCGAAAAAAACATTATCAGTGGCCGACGGTACGATTCCGGCGATATTACCACTGCTGCTACCGAGTCGCCAATGATTAATGTCGCTCCAGTTTCCACCACCACCAACCCAATAATAGTCGGCTGCATGGAGCTGAAATGTAAAAAGTAGTAGCAAAAAAGTAAGTAGTTCTTTTTTCATTAGAATTTTATTTAACAGGGATTTCAACAAACGGGATTAATTTGAAAGATGGCGCATCGCTATAGGTCTATAGTGCGGGCATTGGAGGTTAACAATTATAATTAGCCAAATTTAAAACCTCCTTTTCAAAGCAGATGTAGAAGTCCTTTTGATCAGGACTAGAATTATTTCTATATCAAAACGTAATCACACTGTAACAGGCTTGATATGTAAGCCAAAGGCTCTAAAGCAAAAAAAAGATGATAAATTAGCGCCTTTAATTTCAAGCCGCTTAACGCTATTATGAGCCGTATCCTTTTTTTATTTTTAATTGTTCTTTCCTTTTACGGGCATGCCCAAAGCCAGGCTTCTTATAGCATAAAACATTACTCAGATGTAAATGGCTTGCCTCAAAACAGTATAAAATCTATAGCGAAAGATGATACCGGTTATTTATGGCTGGTATCTGAAGGTGGTTTGATCAGGTTTGACGGTGACTATTTTATGCTCTTTGACAAACAGTATACCCATGCACGGTCTAACCGAATGTATTTGATGAAGAAGGATTTAAATACCGGAGCGCTATATGCACAAACAGAATATCATGAATTTATTCCTATAACCAAAGGGCATGTCCTGCCCAATCCGCTGGCATTTAAACAGGTATTTCCTGATTTAAGTCCCCAGATGCAAGTTCAGGAGTTGCCGTTAATTATCGACAATATCATAAAATTCAGGATTCAAACAACTGCCAATACCTATTATAACATTACAAAGGATACTCTTTTTTTTCATAGCAATAAGCGAATTACTGCTGCTCCTTTTAAACACGACAAACAGCTTAATTTTTTCGTCTCCGGCAAGCAGCTTTTCCATTATAGAAGCAATGGAGAATTTACATTAATCGAAGACGGAAAAATAAAAACCATTTTCCTAAAGGGGGATCTGATAAAAGCAAAAAATACTCAGCCAAAAGGCCTGAAGATCTACTGGAATACGGCTACAGATCAAACCTTCTTTTATTTGAACAAGGCCATCTATCAGATTACATATAAAAATAATGTCTTAAGCTCAAAACTCATCGTCAACGATTTTGATCTGGAAAAGAAACAAATTCAAGCCATGTATTATGATTCGGTGGCTAAAAAGCTTTTCCTGGGAAGTCCAACTCAGGGCTTCTTTGTATTGCAACAACATCTTTTCCAGGCAGAAAAGCAAAAAAAAGATTTGAATAGTGGTGTAAAATACGCCCTATACCCTTTTACGGATCATTCGGTATTATTTGCCACTGGTGATCTGATACCAGCTGATGGGAAAGCATCTAAACTCCCTCTTGTTAGGGCTTACAGTGATAATTACACGATTGTAATTGACCAGGAGAAAAATATATGGACACTAAAGGGTTTTTCAATTCATAAACTCTCACCTAAAGGGGATCAGCTGCTGCAAAGCTTCGATTTTCCGGAGCAAACAAGCTGCCTTTCCCTTGACCAACATAATTTACTTTGGATTGGAACATATGGTGGAATCTATACCAAAGATTTAGCTAAGGTTAATGCCAAACCAAACCTATTGCTAAAACTAAACAAGGTTAGTGTCCTGAAAAAACAGGATGAGAACTTATGGATTGGAACATATAACGGTTTTTTCAGGTATGATTTGATCAGGAAAAAACTAGCTACTATACCTGAAATGGCCAATATGCATATCAGAGACATTGTTGTTCGCGGAAAGGATGTTTGGATTTGTACTTATGGCGATGGCTTTTATGTTTATACCAATTCACGTTTAAAAAAAATGCCGTTGGACAAGTATGGTTACTTAAATACGGCCCACTGCATACTTGAAGATGCTAAAGGTTTTTTCTGGATCAGTACCAACAAAGGGATCTTTCAAGTTGCGATTAATGATCTCCTGGCCTATAGCAAAGGACAGGTTGCACAAGTGTACTATCAATACTACAATGAAAGCTTTGGTTTCAACACCAACGAATTTAATGGTGGCTGCCAGCCCTGTGGCGCCATATTAAAGGATGGGCATTTTACATTTCCATCCTTAATAGGCTCAGTGATGTTTAACCCGCTCCTTTTTTCTCCCGCCTTACCCGACAAACCCATTTATATAGATAAAATATTTCGGGATCATATAAGCATAAAAACTACAGATACGATTAGTATAGACCAGAACTTTGATCGACTGAATATCTGGGTTTCTTCTCCGTATTTTGGAAATCTGGACAATCTGAATTTCGAATACAAGCTTACAAAGGAAGAAAATTGGGCCAGACTAAATGGCACCTCCATAATTACCTTTAATACCCTTCCTTATGGAAAACATGAGTTATTAATTAGAAAGCCTTCCGGGTTTGGAAGCCGCTTTACTTACAAGAAACTAACCATAATTGTTAAGCCTTATTTTTACCAAACCTGGTGGTTTAGTGCGCTAATTACATTGCTTATACTGGGATTAATTGTCTTTTTCTTTAAAAAAAGAACCCGGCGCATTATGGTTAAAAATGAACAATTGGAAAATCTGGTGAAGAAACGAACGGTAGAGCTAGAAAAGAACATCTTTAATCTGGAGGAATCACAGTACCTGCTCAACCAACAAGCTAAATTTCAAAAAAAACTTCTTGGAGCAATTACGCATGACCTGAAAAGCCCTTTAAAATATATGATGATCATGGGCAAACAGTTATACCAACATGAAGCCGCGAACGATTCGGTTAAGGACAGTATGCGGGCCATTTATATTTCTGCCAATTCCATGTATTACTTAACTGAAAATCTATTAAATTACAGCAAGCTTTTTCTTACTGAAAAAATATCAAAAGATGATTATATTAATTTAAATCATCTTGCTTCGGAGAAAATCCAGGTCTTCTCTGAAATTGCAAAATACAACGACACGGCTATTCACAATAACATTCCGGAAGGTACTACTTTGTATACGAACCGGGTTATGCTCGCCTTGATTATCCATAATCTTTTAGACAACGCCATTAAATTTTGTTCGAACGGTCACATCTACCTTGGTGCCAAAATCACCGGAGAAATGTTGAGTTTTTGGGTCCAGGATACTGGCAGTGGAATGCCTGACAATATATTAAACTGGCTGAATACCAAAGAAGACCGGGACGTTACAGATGGTCTGGGATTAAAGATGGTAAAGGAGTTTGCCGCAAAAATGGATTTACAGGTAGAGGTTGAAAGTAAGCCAGCTAAAGGGACAAATGTTAAGTTTACCCTAAGGCATATTAATTATATTTCATGATCCAGCCTGAATACATCAATCAATTCTGAAACATTGGAAATCTGCAATTTTTCGAATATATTCTTTTTATGAGTACTTACCGTAGATGCCTGCAAATCTAATTTCTCGCCAATACTATTTGTACCTTCTCCACCAATGATAAATCTTGCGACTTCAATTTCTCTATTTGTTAATTGATGCAAACTGTTTTTATAATTAGTGCCCTGGTCGAAGGTATCAAACAATTGATCCTGAACCCTGGGGCTAAAATATTTACCCTTTACCAGAATCCTTCCGATGGCTTTCTTTATTTCTTCTTCTGAAACACTTTTCTCAAGATACCCGTTCACCCCTGCTTTAAGATACCTTAAAGCATAAGTAGTTTCCTCGTAAGCTGAAAAAATCAGTATTTTAATCCCTGGCTGCATTGCCCTGATCTGATCGATCATCTTAAAACTATTGCCGCCTGGGATGTTAATATCCAAGATCAACAGATCTACCTTTTCCTTTTCAAGTGAAACAAGGGTCGCATTTACAGAATTTGCATAGGTTATAATTGCCTTATTTAAAAAGTCTTTAATGATAAAACCTAAGCCCTGTTGAATAACCAGATGATCGTCTGTTATTAAAATTTTAAGTTCGCTCGTAAATAAATTGCTCATTGAAGAAGTAGGATCTATATTTTAATAAGAAATACAACTGTTTTATACAGCTGTATTTCTTACTAAAAGAATAAAATAAACTCAAAACAAATAACAATTCAAATATATAAATAACAATGGCTTAAATGTAATGTGGTTTAATCTACATTTGGCATTACTTGCTGCCTGGGATTATTTGCGAGGTGTATCAATAGTTTCACATCATCACTGTTGGTTAACTCATAGTCTAATTCATGAAGCCCATCTTCCATTTTCAGGTTTTTAGACCTAAACTCCATTTCACTTCTTTTAGCCCATCTTGATGAAGCATGAAACTCTGTAGCTTTGGTAATCCTGATCACTTTCTCTATGTTATCAATAGTTATCCCTGAACCTGGCATAATGCTGATTCTACCTTCAGCCTGTTCAATCAGCCGGGCCAATTCAAACGCCCCTCTATCTGCTGTTAACTGACCCCCGGAGCTAAGTATCCTCGAAAAACCTAATTCTATAATCGTTTCCATACAATCAAACAAATCTATACACCTATCAAAAGCCCTATTGAAGGTAACTTTCATGTCACCGGCCAGGGCAAGCAACTCCGAACAACGCTTCTCATCTATGAATCCTTTGGGAGTCAAAATACCAAACACTACCCCCTCACATTTCAAATCCCGACACATCTTTATGTCCTCCTTCATCAGTTCGAACTCCAGATCGGTGTATAAAAAATCTCCACCTCTGGGCCTGATGAGCGGGTAGACCTCGATATCCACCATTCTTTTTGCCATTGCAATCTGTGCATAACTGGGTGTTGTACCCCCTTCATGCAGATTGTCGCAAAGTTCTACTCTTACAGCCCCTCCCTCTTGCGCTGCCAGGGCAGAGCGCAGCGAGTTGGCACATACTTCCATATTGACCATAGTTGTTTGTTTTACTTATTAATAATAAACTTTACCCTCAATTAGCAGATCCCCTTTTCTGAATGATACAGACTGCATAATAAACCAATTTTTGAATGGCATAGGAGGCTTAATAAATTTAGGTCTGCTTTGCATATCCAAAAACATTATTACAACTAATATAATTTAATTGTTTCATATCACGCTTTAAAACTGGACTTTAATTGAATTTCAGATAAATATTTGATCCCAAACAAACCAACTTCGGCACAATAGTTGATAATGCAGGGTGAATTGAATTAATAACAAATACACAAACAAAAATTATGAAGAAATTACTTTTTACTTTCATTGCCGTTGCTGCACTTTTCACATTGAACATGACTACTGCTTCAGCTCAAAGGTACAATAATGCTATCGGTGGTCGTTTTGGATCGGCTAATGGAGTAAGTTTTAAAACCGGCCTTAGTAAAGGTGCTATGTTAGAATTAATTGGGAACTTTAGAAGCAATAGCGTTGCCTCTTATGCTAATTTAACCGGTTTGTACGAAGTTTATAAACCAATCAATGATGCTCCGGGATTAAACTGGTACTATGGTGCCGGCGCAACAATTGGTTCTTACAAAGTAAAACATGGTGATGGAGACTTTTATCTATCGGCAAATGGTGTTTTAGGTTTAGACTATAAATTTAAAGATGCCCCTATCAACTTATCTTTGGATTGGGTTCCTGCTTTACAATTAACTCCAAACACTGGTTTTTGGGGTGGTGATATAGGCCTGGGCGTTCGTTTCGCTTTCTAAACGAATTAAAATAACAAAAAAAGGGCGGCAGGTTTTTATACTCCTGCCGCCTTTTTTGTTATAATTGTTGAGATAATAGCATAAACCAGAATGTACCTTCATTAGCGCTAACCTGTGGTAGGTGATTAACAAAATTATGATTGATATGAAAGAATTTTCCGATGAGAAACTTAAGATGAGGAGATATATATGGTTTCGGATAGATAGTTATTTGTCAACCTTTTTCTTCTTAGCTTTTACCCAGATTGTTTTTGCTCCCTACGGTTCAAATGATTATACTAATCTCAAATTCTATTTATGCTTAATTAATGCACTGGTAATGACGCTTTTTTTTCACGGAAGATCGATTCGCAGGCTTATTACTTTTATCAGAAATAAAGAAAGTGTACCGGATAAGTGGTATAAAGATTAAGGCAAAATATCTGATTATAAATAAAGAAAGGGCGGCAGGTTAAAAAAACCTGCCGCCCTTTCTTGTTGCACTTCGTTTTTGTTGAGCTGTTATTTCTAGCGCTTTACTTAAGATAAAAATTACCTTCTTAGAAAGAGCCTAGCCTTCTTCGCTTCTTCAGCGAAACAATGCAGCTCTTGAAGAGAACGGTTATTTTTAATTCTTCATCCAAGCCTTCCTTACTTTCGTTTGTAATTCGCTTGCATTCCCATCTATCTCCCCTACTAATTTTATTCCAGGGTAATTTTTAAGGGTAACATTAAAGTCTCTGATTACCCCATCTCTTGCTACTTTTATCACAACAACATCACCTACTTTTTTACTGCTGATAGCTGGCATACGCTCCACAGCTGACTCTATTGGTGTACCATCTATGCTAATCAATTCGTCGTTCACACTTAAGCCATCCACCCATGCTGCTGTATTACGCATGATCGAGGTAATGAACATCCTTCCTTCAGTCTTTTTAGACGTAACACCTAAATAAGGAGAGCTTTTACCTTCAAGCTCATTGGTAACTTTTATTCCGGCATAACCAAAGTATTTAGCATACTCCGGTAAGGTTATTCCGTTCACGTACTTTGCCCAGAAATCAGTAAAATCCTGTCCACTGATCTTTTCTACCATAGCTTTAAATTCAGCATCAGTATAACCTCTTTTCTGTGCTTTATTTTGCAAATACATCGCTTTCATCACATCATCCAGACTTTTAACTCCTTTTGTTGCCTGTGCAATTGCGACATCCATTAACACACCAACTACTTCACCTTTAGCATAGTAAGAAACCGTAGTATTGTTAGAGTTTTCATTAGGTCTGTATAATTTGATCCATGCATCATAGCTGGCTTCAGCTACAGATTGTACCCGTGCACCAGGAATATTAGAGACATTGCTCACTGCAGTAACCAACTTATCTGCAAACTCCTTATCAGTGATAAAGCCTGCACGCAACATTAGTTTATTCTCGTAATAAGCAGTAAAACCTTCGGCTACCCAAAGATTGGTCGTGTAGTTTTCATTATCGTAATCAAATGGCCCTAAAGCAATTGGACGCATTCTTTTTACATTCCACAAGTGAAAATATTCGTGAGCAACAAGATCTAAGAATTTGTTATAATCTTCTTGCGTACCATAGCCGTCGCGACTGGCGCCCAGTGTACAAGAGTTTAAGTGTTCTAAACCGCCACCACCTGTGGTGAAATTGTGCACAATAAATGTATAATGCTTATTTGGGTTTTCGCCATAAATTGCAGTGCCTTGCTCTACAATTTTAGCCATATCCACCTTTAGCTTCTCTTTATCGTAATTGCCACCACCAAACATCGCAACCTCATGTTTTACACCGGAGGCCATAAATTCGAATACATCCTGATTACCTACTTCAATAGGGCTGTCGAACAGGATATCAAAATCAGCAGCAGTATAGGTAAATTCTTTTCCGGCAACCGGCTCTAATCCCGTTGAGACTTTAGTCCAGCCTTTGTAAGGAATGATTTTTACAGTGCTGGCTTCTTTCAATAATCCATCAGGATACATAAATATTCCTGTGCTCGACAAGAAAGCATGGGTATCATCAATAAAAGAAGTACGCACAGAAGTCTCGAAAGCATATACCCTGTATTTGATTTTAACGGTATTGGCTTTGGAAGAAAATACCCTCCAGATGTTTTTCCTTACTTTTTCATGTTTTAATGTTTTGCTGCCTGTGGTAGCTTTAAAACCTTCTACGCTTTTAGAAAATTCACGTACCAGGTAAGAACCCGGAGCCCATACTGGCATCTTTACGTCTATATAATCTTTAACTAATCCAGAAATGGTCATTTCTACTTCGGCATAATGCGCCTGTGGTTCTATAAAACTTACTTCGAACCCTATTTTAACTTGTGATTTGGCCGTCATACCTACTGATAGTAATATTACTAATGCTAATAATGATTTTTTCATTGATGTTTTGTTCTTTTAACGGTTATTAAGCTTGCATAAGGTAATGCAATTGTTTGCTAAATTGTGCCAAACTTAGAGAAAACTGCGCAAAAAGCCGATTGTAGCACTGAATTTATTTCAAAATGTCCCAACCTGTAACACACTTAATACAAGCTGCTACAGTCATTTTAAATATTTTTGTGCGTTAACCTCTAAAGAGCGTTATTAGTAGTATACTGAAGTATCAAGGTATAAAATGCATTCGCCGGAACTCGAATTGCAGGTAAAACAAGAACCACAAACAAATGAAAGTAAAGTACATTATTTACACCCTGCTTGTTGTAGGAGCAGCTTATTTAATTTATTACAGGATCAATGCGAATAAAAAAATCGCAGAAGAAGGAGCAAACATGAGTAAGGGCGGAAAAGGAGGTGCTTCGAAAGGTCTACATGTTGATGGAATTGTAGTTACAGCAAGTGATTTCAGCAATGATCTGGAAATTACCGGAACTTTGGAAGCCAATGAATCTGTTGAATTACGCAGTGAGGTATCCGGGTTAGTGACCAGTATTAATTTTAAAGAGGGTGCCAATGTGAGTAAAGGCAGTTTGCTGGTTAAGATTAACGATAGAGATATACAGGCGCAACTGCAGCAGGCACTAACCAAACAGCAATTGTCGGCCGCCAACGAAAATCGTTCTAAACAATTGTTAGAAAAAGGAGCCATCAGTCAGGAAGAATACGACACTTCATTGGCCGATCTGCAATCACTTAAAGCACAAACCCAACTGATCCGTGCGCAGCTGGCAAAAACAGCTATCTATGCGCCATTTAGTGGTAAAATTGGTCTGCGCTCCATTTCTGTAGGTGGTTACATCACACCAACAACACTCATTGCAACCCTATCCAGTGTCAACCCCTTAAAAATTAGCTTCTCAGTTCCGGAGAAATACATGGGGCAAATAAAACTGAACTCGGAGATTTCCTTTACAACTGCCGGACTTAATAAAACGTTTACGGGTAAAGTTTTCGCCATAGAGCCTGGCATCAATACAGAAACCCGAACTTTACAAATAAAAGCACTTGCACCTAATGCCAATGATGAATTGAGGCCTGGTTCTTTTGCTAAAGTAAAATTGGCATTGAGCGCCATAAAAGATGCCATCCTTATACCGAACCAAGCCATTATCCCCGTATTGAAAGGTAAAACCGTTTTTATCAGTAAGGATGGTAAGGCGCAACAGATACCGGTTGAAGCAGGTACACGTACTGCTGATCAAATTGTGATCACCTCGGGTTTAAACGTTGGCGACACGGTATTAACAACCGGAGCAATGGCCTTAAAACCTAATGCACCAGTTAAAGTTACGGTGGTTAATCACAAATCGAAGCTATGAGTATTTCAACCACCAGTATAAAAAGGCCGGTTCTGGCCATAGTTATGAACCTGACGATCCTACTGTTTGGGGTAATCGGTTATAATTTTCTGGGCGTAAGGGAATATCCCAATATCGACCCTACAGTAATTAATGTGCGAACATCTTATCCAGGTGCCAACGCAGGTATTATTGAAACTCAAATCACTGAACCACTCGAAAAATCCATTAACGGTATTGATGGGATCAGGAACATTTCCTCATCAAGTAACCAGGGAAGTAGTAACATCACCATCGAATTTAACCTGAATAAAAACATTGATGATGCAGCCAATGATGTGCGCGATAAAGTATCTGAAGCGGCCAGAAGGTTACCTAAAGATATTGATGGAAATCCAGTTGTAAGTAAGGCTGACGCAAGCTCAGATGCCATCATTACCATGACCGTACAAAGTGATAAACGCAATGTAATGGAACTGAGTGATTACGCAGAGAATGTAATTGCCGACAGACTACAAACCATTACCGGGGTAAGTAGTGTACAGATCATGGGGCAAAGAAAATATGCAATGCGTATCCGTATTTCGCCGGATAAATTAGCGGCCTATGGCTTAACATCACAGGATATTGTAGCTGCATTGGATAAGGAAAACGTTGAATTGCCTTCTGGAAAAATAACAGGGGCCAACACAGAGCTGATTGTAAAAACACTAGGAAAATTAACCAACGCAGATGAATTCAATAACCTGATCCTAAAAAATCAGACTGGTAATGTGGTCCGCTTGAAGGATGTGGGTTTTGCAGAATTGGGTTCGGAAAATGAAGAAACGGTATTGAGAGAGTCGGGCAAACCGATGGTTGCCGTGGGCCTTATCCCCCAGCCCGGTGCTAATTACCTCGACATTTCTAAGGAGTTTGACAAACGTTTTGCGCAATTGCAAAAGGATGTCCCCCAAGATATTAAACTCAATATTTCTTTAGACACGACCAAATTTATCAAAGCCTCGGTAACCGAAGTTGCTGAAACTATCATTTTATCTTTGGTCCTGGTAATCCTGATCATTTATTTGTTTTTCAGAGATTGGGCCATCGCCTTCAGGCCACTTATTGATATTCCGGTATCATTGGTATTTACCTTTTTCATCATGTACATTTTCGGATTTTCCATCAATGTGCTGTCGTTGTTGGCTATTGTATTGGCAACAGGTCTGGTTGTAGATGATGGTATCGTGGTAACAGAAAATATCTTTAAAAAGGTAGAGGAAGGTTATTCACCTTTCGAAGCGGCCATTAAAGGATCAAATGAGATCTTTTTTGCGGTAATCTCTATTTCCATTACCCTCGCAGCAGTATTTTTACCGGTAATATTCTTGCAGGGCTTTGTCGGCCGACTGTTTAGGGAATTCGGCGTGGTAATCGGGGCCGCGGTTTTAATATCGGCCTTTGTATCCCTTACTTTAACACCGATGCTGAATGCCTATCTGATGAAAAAAGCAGGGCATAAAAAAACAAGGTTCTACGAAGTAACTGAACCTTATTTTATAAAGCTAAATGAAGGGTATGCTGAGAAATTAAATAAGTTTCTGGACAAAAAATGGTTGGCTATTCCCATTATAGCCGTATGTGTTGGTCTGATTGTGTTGTTCTGGAAGATATTGCCCAAGGAGACTGCCCCTTATGATGATCGAAGTGCAATCAACATGAACATAACCACTCCTGAGGGTTCTTCATTCGCTTATACGGATAAGTTTATGATGAAAATAAACCAGATGATCAATGATTCTGTGCCTGAAAAGAAAGTAAATATTACCATTACCTCACCTGGTTTTGGCGGTTCAGGTTCTACCAATAGTGGTTTCGTTAGGATGGGCTTAACTGATCCGACAGAAAGAAAAAGAACCCAGGCAGAGATTGCGGCAGACCTGACAAAGATTACCCGCAAATATTCGGAAGGGAAAGTGGTCGTTACCCAGCAACCGACTATTTCGGTAGGACGTCGTGGTGGATTGCCTGTCAATTATATCATCCAGGCTCAAAACTTTGAAAAGCTGCGTGAAAAAGTGCCTTTGTTTATGGATGAGGTAGCTAAAGACCCAACTTTTACCACATCAGATGTGAACCTGAAGTTTAACAAACCCGAAATCGACCTGATTATTGACAGGGATAAAGCTAAAAACCTGGGGGTATCAGTTTCTGATATTGGTACGGCCTTGCAACTTGGCTTAAGCGGTCAGCGTTTCTCTTATTTCTTTATGAACGGGAAGCAATATCAGGTGATTGGGCAATTTGAGGTGGGCGACCGTAAAGCCCCACTAGACCTGAGCTCGATATATGTACGAAATAACAATAATGAACTGATACAACTGGATAATCTTGTAACGGCAAAAGAAGAGAGCAGTCCGCCGCAACTTTACCGCAACAACCGTCTTACTGCCGCTACAGTCTCTGCTGGCCTGGCGCCAGGTAAAAGTATTGGTGAGGGTATAGCTGCAATGGACAGGATTGCCGAAAAAGTATTGGATGAATCATTTACTACCGACCTTGGCGGTGAATCGAGGGACTTTAAAGAAAGTTCATCGAATACACTTTTTGCCTTTGGACTGGCGTTATTGCTGGTTTATCTAATTCTTGCAGCCCAGTTTGAGAGTTTTGTCGATCCGATTATTATTATTTTAACGGTACCCATGGCCGTTGCTGGGGCATTTTTATCCCTATGGTTATTTGGGCAGAGTTGGAATATTTTTAGCCAGATTGGTACGATTATGCTGATTGGTTTGGTAACCAAGAACGGTATTTTGATTGTTGAGTTTGCCAACCAACTTAAGGAACAGGGAAAAAGTGTACATGATGCCATTAGGGAAGCTTCGGTTTCGAGGTTAAGACCTATCCTAATGACCAGTCTGGCTATCGCCATTGGTGCTCTTCCTATTGCCATGGCTTTAGGAGCTGCCGCAAAAAGCAGGATGGGTATGGGTATTGTAATTGTGGGCGGAACAACATTTGCATTGGTACTAACCTTATTTGTTATCCCTGCAATCTATTCGTACTGGTCAAAAGAGCACAAGGCAAATACAGAATTAGAACAATCATTAAAATTAGCATTGGAACATGAAAAGGGTTAATTACATGCGGGGGAAGCGTAGTATTGTTGCATTTTGTTTAATGACGGTTTTGTCCATGAGCGCACAACTGGCTTTAGCACAGCAAAAACTTGATTTGCAAGAAGCCATTAGCATTGCACTAAAAAATAACTACGATATTAAGCTGGTAAACAACAATGTTCAGATTGCTAAAAACAATGTAAACCCAGGTAATGCAGGGATGCTACCTCAGCTAAATGGAAACTTTAGTGATGGAGGCAGCAGACAGAACATCACCCGTACGCAAAGTAACGGGAATCAGCAAACACTTGATGGCGTAAGAAATACCAGTATGAATTATGGGGCTGCACTAGGCTGGACAATATTTGATGGACTACAGATGTTTACCAATTATGAACGCCTTAAAGAGTTGCAAAAATTGGGTGAGGTGAATGCAAAAGCTACCATATTGACTACGGTAAGCAATGTAATCAGTGCCTATTATACCGTATTGAAAGAGCAGCAGCTCATCATGGCAAGAGATAGTGCATTGGATATATCTCAATTGCGTTTAAAAATTGCCAATAACAAGCTCACCATCGGCAGGGGTTCTAAGCTGGATGTACTCGCCGCTCAGGTAGATTACAATACAGATACCTCTGCATATTTACAGGAAGTGAACTTGTTAAAAACAGCAAAAACGGCCTTGAATCAGGTAATGGCTAGAGACCTTAATGTTGATTTTAAGGTTGCTGACCGAATTGATATTGATGCTGCGCTGGATTACGCCACACTGGAAGGCCAGACGACAAGGCTAAACCCTGATCTACAGAGTGCGCTCATTAATAAGAAAATTGCTGAACTCAATTTAAAGCAGGTAAAAGGGCAGCGCTATCCAACAGTAGGCATAAATAGTGGTTATGAATTTCAGAAGAGTGCGAGCCCGACAGGCTTTAACACCCAGCAACGTTCAACCGGCTTGACGTATGGGGTTACTGCCAGCGTAAACATCTTTAACGGTTTTTTACAGCGTCAGAATGAACGAAATGCAAAAATTGGAATCAGCTCTTCGGAATTGACTTTTGAAAAGACCAAACTAGACATCAATGCGCAATTGTTATCCACTTATCAAAACTATAGCACCAACCTTGATCTGCTTAAAGTTGAGAAAAGCAACATGGATATTGCCAGGCAAAACATTGACATTACCCTAGATAAATACAGATTGGGTAGTATCTCTCCGTTAGAGCTCAGAGAGGCTCAAAGAAACTTCATCAATGCTATAATACGTTATCTAAATGCAGAATATGAAGCAAAATTAACGGAAATCAGCCTAAAAGAAATCAGCGGTACTTTGAATATTCAATAAGATTACTATTTTTAGCGAATGATTCTAGTAGCAGACAGTGGTTCAACAAAAACCGATTGGATGGGTTACAGCCCAAATGAACAAATCAGCTTTAGCACGCAAGGTATAAACCCTTATTTCCTTAATGCACATGACATTTTTAAGCTCTTTTCTAAAAAGAAAGAAATTGCTCAGTATGCAAGTCAGGTTAAAGAAATTTATTTTTTTGGAGCAGGCTGTTCTTCACCCGATAAGGTAGAGATCATATCGAACGGCATTTCTTCATTTTTCACCAATGCATACGTTTCTGTAGAACATGATTTAATGGGTTCCGCTTATGCTACTTGTGGGGATAAACCAGGGCTTTCCTGTATTTTAGGTACAGGCTCCAATATATCGTATTTTGACGGTAAAAATTTACATTTTGGTAAACATGGCTTGGGCTATGTTTTGGGTGATGAAGGATCGGGTACATGGTTTGGCCGCAAACTGATCACTTCCTATCTATATAACCAAATGCCGGCGGATCTGAGCTTTGAATTTAGACAGGAGTTTCCTATAGATAAAGAAACGGTGATTACTAATGTATATCAAAAACCGAGTCCAAATACCTATTTAGCTTCTTTTAGCCGCTTTATGGTAAATCATAGAATGCATCCATTTATCGTAAATATTTTACGCGAAGGCTTTCAGGAATTTATAGATACCAACATTAAAGATTATAGTGATTATAAACGCATTGAAACTCATTTTGTAGGTTCTATTGCCTTCTATTATCAGGATATATTAAGAGAGGTTTGCTTAAAGAATCAAGTTAAAGTGGGACAAATTCTTCAAAAACCTATTGAAGGAATTTACAACTACATTTTAAGAAAAGAAGGCATTACGGTTTAGTAAATCTGTTAATTTTCCTTATTCCGTAAACAACCCCTGCAACTAACAACACAGCAACACCTCCATCCACCGGTACATCGGGATCACCTCCTGGAAGGCCTGGATCGTTTATTGGCATGCCCTTAGTAAACAGACAGCTGAGTATTAAAACAAAAAGAAGTACATATCTCATCAGTTTAGTTTTTTAAAATTTTAAAGGAAGTAATGATTTTATTTCTGGTCTGATCTATCAATTGTAATGTATAAATCCCCTTTATCAATTGACTACAGGGCAGCTGTACTGGGATACCGGGTTCTAAAATGGCGACTTCATTACGCCACACAATCTCTCCGGAAATGGTACTGATTAAAACCTTCAGGTTTCTCCAGGTTTGATTTACGGTCTTCAAATAAATGAGATCATTCACTGGGTTTGGATAAAATAAAAAGGGTTTATCTGTACCTTCATTTATTGGCTTCGTTGTTTTATGCAGCGGTTCAAACAATAAAGAAAAACGCTGTGTACCATAAGACCTGCCGACTTCGGTATCCATAGAAAATGGATATGTACTTTCACCTGCTGCGATGGGATACTGCATGTCGAGATAATGATCAATTAAGGTAAGCTGTTCATTGTTGTTAAAGACTGCATTAAACTTCAAAGCATAGGTGCCGGTCGTCCAGCCCTTCACAAACAATTTAATTTCCCTCCGACCTGTATCTGTAGCCCGCTCATCAATTGACAATTTATTCCCATTAGTAGCCAGACCCGAAATGCTTAAATATCCCTCTCCTATTTTAGCTGCATCGGCATCGTTGATTTCATTATTGCCGGAGGGATGTAGTGTTAAAATGTAATCGTCAGATAGGTCTTCTTTATTTAAGGTTATTTTCAACCTTGTTTTTCCATCGTATTGCGCTAAGCCAGTTTCTTTCCGGGTGGTAGAAAGCTTTCTTGAAAAGCCGGGGACAGCCTCTATATATTTTGCCTGTTCTGTAAATGTAAGTGTACCACTGTAACTACCGTTACTTACTTTAACAAAGAAACCTGCACCAGGACGAATGATATATGCCGGGTCATCTGTTACCCGATAGGCATTGTTTTTTGTATCAAATACCCATATAAAAGGTCCAACATTGATCTTTTGTAAATTACCCCATAAAATTGCCGAGGCATAGGGATTACCCAATAAATTATACCCATCCCCCTCCGCCCCCATATCCCTGTTATACAGGTCAATCCGGAGTTCACCTGTAAACAATTTGCCGGTATAGTTGAGTGTATAGGGACGTGGATTAGAGAACGGAGTCGTTTGTATTTGATGAATATAAGCGTTTGGTTCTTCTCTGCTTCCTCTTGAAAACACATAAAATCCTTTTCCCACCGACACATTTGTGCCCATGCTGGCAATGCTGATATATTTCTGAGATAGGCTTCCGGGCAAGGACTGATCATGGCTATAAATAGTAGCGTTGTTATTGGGAGAGGGATCAAAGCCGTTATTTATACCTCCTGGTCCCGTTACAAAAATACTTTGCTGAATCGCATTTAGGTTGTATAGTTTTGCCGTTCCCACTGATTGGTATACTGGTGAAGTTAGCAACCACCAACCACGTGCCGTTGAAGGTGCTGAAAAATCACCATCAATAAACTGTTGTACAATTACGTTTCCAATAACATTTGCCTCGCTGGTATTTTGTATGGGCAATAAGGAGGCATGATCAGTTGGCCCGGTTGAAGATATGGTGAGCTGGCCATTAGAGTTTAACACTCCTTTAATCAGCGCAACCTGCCTGCTTACTTTCAATTTGCCCTGGAGTAATGCTATACCTTCTTTCGACACCATATTTACTTCTAAACGGGAAACGGTACAGGTGCCCGATCCGGTAAAAGTTTGCAAAGCATAATTGCTATTAAAAACCAAGGTACCGGTATTTTGATTTAAAATAATTGATCCATTATTGACCACATCGTTTTTAAAAACCAACCGTACTTCTTCATTTAAAGCTATTGAAGCTGACGAGCCAATTTGTGTTTTACAGTTCACTTCAAAATCACTTCCTAATGAAAGCCGGGCACCGGGTTCCAGAATAAAACTATTTACGACGACAGGAGTAACTGTTTGCAGCTCCTTTCCTGCCTTAACAATTACATTGGCATAAGGCGCCGGAACCTTTCCATAACTCCAGTTACCTTCATCTCCCCAATTGCTTGTCCCATTGGCCCCTGTAAATTCATTTGCCAGCGCTGTTTGTATAGGATTTATCTCCTGGGGCGAAACATGGATAAAGGCTGCAGGATTAACCTGATTCCTGTATTCCGTTAACAGCCAATCTCCAGTCCTTTCTGTATGCAATATCCTCAGCTCATCAATCATCCCATTAAAGTATCTATCGTTTTGTTTGCTCTTACCAATACTAAATTGTCCGCCTTTTTTCGCTGCCGAAATAATCGAACCTCCCCCTCCTCTATGTTCTCCATTTATATAAATCGCTTTCTGCTGATTGTTATACATTATTCCGAGATAGTACCAGGTATCCGGCAAGAGCGCCATAGTTGATTTCCGACTGAACTCACCTGAGGTTTCGAATGTATTAAAGACTATATACCCTTCTGGATTTACGGCAATACGATATCCACCTGATAAAGTATCATTAGCCAGAATAACCTGGTCGACCCCAATTTGATTAAGTTTAAACCATAAGGTAATATACACCGTTGCTTCTGTATCTGGAGCTGCATGCATTGCTTCTGTAATTCCATTAAGCCGAACTGCTGTCCCGATTTTACCTTGATGGAAGTTAGTCAAACTCATTCCAGCATTACCTATCAAGTCCTTTCCCGAACTTTGATTGGCACTGCGACTGGTTGCAGGCACAATATCAGAGTTTACATGCCAGACATTTTGGTAAGCGCTGGTCCAGGTGGCACGGCTTTCTGCAGAGAAAGGCTTGTGCGTTTCCTTTGCCCCATAGTAAAGATAAAGCTCATTGTTGCCTGGCTTCCCTTCTGCAATCAATTCATTTATCCGCACCCAACAACTTAACTTTCCTTTCAAAGCATCATAAGTATCGAGTTGAAAGTTAATTGGTACGCTGGATTGGGCGGCAGTAGCAAATGAGATATCCAGTTCTTTGTTATTCTGCGCCATATACACGCAACCTGTCGCCTGTTTCAATTCGGTATCTTCCATTTCAATCAGTACAGAAAAGTCAAGCAGGTTAACCTTGCCTTGAATCATGGATTTATCAATTGTTATCTTTTTCCGAAAGTTATATCCTGACATCCAGCTCTGCGCAATTGCATTACCATATACCGTAACCCCGAAAACAAGAATAATCATCCACTTAAACCAAAAAATTGAATAAACCATCAGTATTTAATATTTAATTACAAAATAACAAATTAGTTAATTTACACAATTCAATATTAAATAATTACACTTAAAATTCATAATTAAATTTATAAATAAGATAAAAATATCGTTATTATAAATTATAAGATATAAAAAAGCGCCTGTATTATGATACAGACGCTTACCGATTTTATAGTTTATCGTAAATGCTTATGCGTATATCTTTTTGGCCATCTTTTTATTCATTTCTTTTCTGACCATTGCAGCAATCAACTCCAATTTCTTTCTTTCATGGGGCATGAATGTTCTATGCTTTTTATCAATGATGCAAACACTTCCTGCATGAAAACCTTCATCGGTAGTTATAGGTACGGCTGCATAAAACTTCATTCCTAATTCTCCTACAATTAAGGGATTTGACATCAACCTTGGCGCCACCGAAAGTCCCTCAAACATTTCATCTCCTTCATTGAGGATAGCTAATGAGCAAACACTGGTTTCCGTATGCAAGTCTGCCCCCCGATTGGTTTGGGTCTTAACTTTCGACCAGATATAGTCCTGATCTACAAAATTAATTACGGCTATTGGAGTATCAAATATCGTTGCAGTTAATATTGCCAAATCATCAAAAACAGTTTCCGATTTAGTATATATAATTCTATATCTATTTGATTTCTCTAGTCGGGATTGCTTATCCAGCGCAATACTGTTTCTTATTTTCTTTTCCAATTTCTTCCTATCTAGCTACCTAGTTTTAGACAATTACCATACCCTATTCAATCAATGTCCATATACATTATGCTCTGGCGCTTTTAAGTCCTAAGTGTGTAATTTACACTAAAAAAATAAGGGGGTGAAAATTACTCAAATTGTTGAATAAAACTACAAACGATCTCATTATCTGTTTCATAAAGACCAATTAGTTTTCCACAATCTCATAATCCTCAAATACCCATTCATTTTTTGGGTTCTTTTTATAATTTACTTTATAGCTCTTATTGGGAGGTATGGTAAAATGAAAAGAAAGTTCCTTTTCATTTGCATTTTTGGGAATAAAGCCTGGAAGTAAGGTATCTGCGATGAGTTTTATTTGCGATTCGGGGTGCATAAATTACAGCTTTAATTAAAGAATTTAGTTTAAAAGTTCATTATACACAAAATTAATCTTATAATTGGTTACTTAATTGCTATTTGATAAGAATGAAATCTATTTTTAACCTCTCGGTATTGCTCCTAACGTGCTTATTCAGCTTCGGGCAGGAATATCCCAGATCCACCCAATATATCTTTAACAATTATTTAATTAACCCAGCAATTTCAGGAATAGACAATTATACTGACCTAAAACTGGGTTACAGAAATCAATGGAAAGGGCTTGAAGGCGCACCTGTTACTCAATACATTTCTATTCATGCTCCAATTGGACAAGACTTTGTAAGAAGCTCGGTAAACTCCTTTTCCGGAGCCGGTTATAATCCTTTAAGCCGCAGCTATGTGGACACTTATACATCAGCAGAACCTCATCATGGGATAGGATTCTATGCTATGACAGATAAGGCTGCCCGAATAAGGCAAACCAATATAGGTGGAAGTTACGCTTATCATTTAGGATTGAGTTACGATGTAAACCTTTCGCTTGGAATTTCTGCCGGAATAGCTTCTACCAGTATCGATGTAGCTAACATAACGGTTGACAATGCTGCTGATCCACTTTTATCTGCAGATTACAATAATAAAATCAGACCTGATGTTGGTGGTGGGCTATGGCTTTATAGTCCCCATTTTTTTGTAGGTGCATCAGCAAAGCAGATATTAGGTTATCGTTCTAAAACCCCGAACAAACAAACCAACTTATCGGCCTACCAAACAGCTACATTTTACGGTACTGCAGGGTATAAGTTTTTTGTGGATGAAGACATTGCCTTTATTCCATCAACCTTATTAACCTATTGGTTAAGCGCCCCTCCCACCATAGATGCCAACCTTAAAATTGCGTATCAGGACAAATTCTGGATTGGGGGAAGCTATAGAAACAATGATTCTTTCTCTGCTCTCGCCGGTTTTAATATAGGTTCATTAGTCAACATCAGTTATTCATATGATGTAACTACTTCTGCATTGCGATCTGTTAACAATGGCACCCATGAGATCGTATTGGGTATACTGTTGAATAACCGTTATGACGTAAAATGTTCTACGCGTCAGTTTTAAAATGCTTTTATAAATTTATCGTAGCAAAGTAATGCTTCCGGCTATTGGTTTACAATCGGCCCTGAGGTCTATTTTATAATAATACGCCCCTGCAGGAAGATCTACACCTCTAAACTTCCCATCGAATGGTTTGTTATATGGCCCTACAGATTCGTAAACCAATTGGCCACTTCTGGTATAAACCTTAATATTAATATCAGCATGGTCTGGTAAACCAGTTATCATCCAGTAATCATTCATACCATCACCATTGGGCGTCATGGTATTCTTAATCTCCAGGTTGTCATTAGTTACTTCAATATGTAGCGGGGCAAATTTGCTGTAGCAACTACCCAGCTTTTTCCTGATTTTATAATCACCTGTTTTATTTACTTTAAATATAAATATCCCATTAGTACTCTCCATAATCGGGGTAGCATTTGTTTCTTCACGATATAATTGATAGGTTCCTTCTTCCGGCGCCAGCACCTTAATCATAATCTCCGTGGCATAACATACACGCAAATCATTTGCTACAGGGGTACTAATTGGAAAAGAAGGATTTTCGACTGTATAATAATCAGCACTCTCCTTGTGTCCACAACTTGTGGCATCTTCCAAAATCATGCGGTATTTACCTGCAGGCACCCCTAGCAAATCTGGAGTAGCCCCGGAATAAACACGTTCGCCAGCTTCATTCTCCCAAGTAAACCTATATGGTTGAACACCCCCACTAAATCTAACTCCCTTTACTGCACCTCGAGACAAACTACATCCGTCGTTAGTAACCATCCCACTTCCAGGAATAATCGCAAGCTCATCGATTTTATGTACTACAAAAGGGCCAAACTCTAAAATACAGTTATTGTCATCATAAGTAAAATACCTATAAGTTCCCGGTGCAACTCCATTTAAGTCCTTAACTGTCCCTGTCGGCAAAACAGTACCCATATCATCCCGCCATTCAAATCTTCTTGGCTCTGCAGTTGTATAGGTCAAAGTAATTCGACCGTTGTTCAATCCACAAGTAGCATCAACAATCCGTTCAGACAAATTGTAAATCGTAGGAAGCGTCTGATCTACCCGAAAATCTCTGCTATCGCTGCAACCTGTAATAGTATTACGAGCTTTTAATGTATATGTTCCCGGAGCAAGGTCTTTTAATAGCAAAGACTGACCAGGAGAATATGTCCCCTCTTCTAAAATTACCCCAGCCGGACTAAACCATTGAATATAATTGGCTTCTGTTATCGTAACGCCAAAGATGCTTCCATTTGATTTATTACAGGTTGCTCTTGTGGTCTGCGCCAAGCTAATATTTACTGATTTAATAATAGGAATAGTATAAATCTGTGTTACAGGAGTACAATTCCCCTGATCCATAACTGTAAGAATATACATGCCACCTTCAACCCCCGTTAAATCAAGCTGATTGCCACCTACTATTGCTCCAATATATGGGGGAACGCTTGGGTTATACACATTCCATCTGTAAGTCAAGGTCCCTGTTGGTGTACCCCCAATGGTAATACCAGTTATAGCGCCATCTGCAAAGCCGCACTTAGCTGGTGATGGTGGCACTGAGTTAACAATGCGAGGTATTGGTCGCTCCTTTATTTCACGCCCTTGCTCGCTCACACTACATCCAGCCTCATCTGTAACAATAAGTTTATAGGTTCCTGCTGGCATAGTAACTGGGGTTCCAGTTCTTATTATATTCCCAGCCTGGTCAACCCATTTAAATGTTTTTACTCCCTTTCCCCTTTGCACCGTAGCAGAAAAAGTAAATGAAGTCTGTCCGCATTGTTCTGCAGGCCATGAAACTATCAAATCTGTTAGCTTCTGATCTTTGATCTCTAGTAACGGTACTTTCTTAATTTCCCTGCACCCGTCATTAGTGATGAGTTCATAAAACCCTTCACGAAGATCCAAGATTTCCTGAGCAGTTCCTAAATCTACTTTAGTACCATCACCAAGCACTTTATACCATTGAAAAGTAATACCTTCCCGAGGCTCAGGAACTTTAATGGAGCCATTACCATTACAGGTAACCGGTTCATTTAGTATCTCATTATCTAATACCTCAGCTGTCGAAAAGGGTGAAGTAGTTAAATTAAGAACAGTTGCTGTAGCAGTAACTTTTCCACTTATTGTGCCGCTATAATTCCACCGGCCATCGCTCCCGGTTGGAACAGTTGCAAAATACTGCCTGCCCTCGCATAAACCTTTGCAGTTTTCTGTGTAAAAAAGTTCAATTGTCGAATTAGGCGTTGCCTTTCCGGAAAGGAAACCTGATCTAGTGATCAAAATTTGCACATAAGGTTGTGCTATATTTTGGGTTTTACCTATTCCAGATGAGGTGTTACAATACATACTATTGCGGGTAATTGTAATCGGTTTAGCAGATAAAGATTCTATACCGAACTCATTATTGGCGATTTTATTTGCCTTGGCGTCTGTATCACCACCAATAAATCCTACCGCACCTGATTCGATTTTAACCCCTATTCCATTACCCAATACCTCCGAGCCCTGCACTCCTGTCCCAATACTATTCCCGGTTACAATGAAATCAGCATTAGCAATAGACAGTCCTGCAGTTCGATTTCCAGAAATCACGTTGTCGCGTACATATAAATTAGTATTAGCAGCATCTACCTTTAATCCGCTTATTTCTACAGCGGAGGGCACAGCAAAAAGTGGTATCCCATGGAAATCTATTGTACCTGTTCGGTCAGTTCCAATTTTATTGTTAACCACATTTATAGCGAAACGTGTACTACCATAACTGCTTCCTCTAAGATCAATATTGATCTTATTTGCTGAAATAACATTCCCATCCCCAGGATTATCGCCGCCAATAGTAAGTGAACCATCCCTAAAGTCTATGGCATTAATACCATTAAAATTAGTTTTTGCCGTAAGTCCATCATAATGTAAACCAATAAAGTTAGACCGAATACTAATATCTGTAATAGGCGTTGTTAGGTAGTAATTAGAAACACTACGGAGGGAAATTCCATATTGATTTCCACTAATCACATTACCCTTTCCGGGAGCACCAATTTTTATATTTTTTGCTCTGGCATCGATGATAATCCCTGAAGCCTGAATACTTGTGTTCTGCAAATTTGTGATTCTCGCAAAATCCTTAATATAAAGACCATAAATTTCCACATCACTTGTCTGCACATCGGTAGTATTGACGTTTGCTATAGTTAGACAAGAGGTGAAAAGAGAAGTCATTGATGGATCTTCAGGCTCGATAATGATCTTTGCCCCTGATGCACCCAAAGCCGGACCTGTTTGTGTAGTTCCGTCAATAGTTACATTGGAAGGAACGTTGGGTAACTGGCTCCGCAACCTGATTGTACGATTTGTTTCATTAGACATATCACCAGGCAGATTGAAATTAATGATATACGGTGTCGTTCTTACAGTGGGAATATTTTTTAATGCTTCCCTCAACGTCCCTGCCCCTGCATCAGCGGTACTTGTTACAAAAACAGTTTGAGAAAATCCAGTCAAGAAACTGAAGAGCAGAAACACCAGAATGGCACATTTAGAGTAGCGCATAATTAAAAATGAAATGCCAATTTACAATTTAATGTAATTATAGCATAAATATTTTTAACAAACAGCCGAAAATGAGCAATACAGTGGAAACCCTGTATAAACTTTCAAGCAATTTATACAGGGTTTCAATAGAGAATTCGTTTCTATTTTTTGGTGACCTTGAATTCTGTTCTACGATTTAGCGCTCTTCCCTCCGGATTATCCTTTCCATTAGGAAACTCATTTGGTGCAATAGGTCTGGTTTTTCCATAGCCGCGGCTGGTCATCCTGCTTTGTGCAATCCCTTTTCCTGCTAAATACTCAACACAAGATTTTGCTCTTCTGTCCGACAAATCCAGATTATATGCCTCTGAGCCTTTGCTATCAGTATGCGAACTGAGTTCAATTTCAATAGTTGGATTATCCACCATGATGGTATACAAATAATCTAATTTCTCTTTCGAGTCCTCTGTCAATGTTGCCTTATTAAATTCATACAAAACATTTTTTAACACAATTGGCTTATCAATTTCATAAGGTGTTAAACACAATTCCGGACTAAATAAAGTATCTCTTTGCGCCATCTGATCATACTTAAAGCTTAGGGTTTTACTAAAGTATTTATCCTTCTCCGCAGTCAGTTTAAAATAACGGTTACTGTTTACTCTAAAAGTGTATTTGCCCAAGGCATCTGTAGTGATTTTAAATTGCTGCACCGAATCAGCTAAAAGAACCATAGCATCCTTTAATGGCTTTAAAGTGTTACAATCTAACAATGATCCCTGAATAACCAGGTGCTCTTTTTTGACATGAAAAATTTCAAGGCAGCAAAGCGATTCACGATCAGAACTAATGTAACCCTCCGAATCATCATTGTTGAGCGGTGCAAAATAAAGATCATCTTTTGAAGAGTTAAATGGATACCCCAAATTACGGGGCTCAGACCACTGACTAAAATCACCTTCACTTTCAAAAAAGTCGAACCCGCCCATACCTACTCTTCCATTGCTACTAAACAACAATCTTTTAGTTGCGGGATTATAATACGGGGCCTCATCATCTTCTGAAGTATTGATGGTACTCCCCAAATTTACCGCCGTACCTAATGAACCATCAATGCGAATTGCCGAATACCATAAATCAAATTTGCCGGAACCGCCAGGCCTATCGGATGAAAATATCAGGTATTTCCCATCTTTTGTAACAAAAGGCTGCATGGCGTTAAAGCCCTTAACATTGATTTGACTGCCCAGCTCAACGGGATCTGACCATTCCTTTGCAGCACCCGGAGTAGCATTTAGCTGATAGATTTTCTTGGTGCCTTGTGTAGTCCAACTCGTAACATAAGCAATTTTCCCGTTGGGATGAAAAGCTGGTGCTCCCGATTCCTTGTCTTTCCCTTCAATAATTGTTTTTCTAACCGTTACATTCTGAGAAAGAGGATTGCCAGAAGTGATGTACACTGCATTTAAAAATGGGGTTTCTTTTTTAACAACCTTTACATCTTTACCTGTTAATATTTCCTTCTTACCTGCAGGCCCTACTGGTCTTGATGAGGTAAAATAGAGATTACCAGCCTTCACAGTCGGGGTATAGTTTGATCCCTTGTCATTCACCTCATTTTTCAATTTGTCCAATCTATATAACCTGGGATAGCGCAACTCATAAAGCGCGAACTGGCAGGAGGCAATTTCTTGTTTAGCTTTAGTGGCATAAGCATCTTTAAGCTTGTATTTAGCAAGAAATTCATTAAATGCATCAATAGCTTCAAGAAATTTCTGATTAGAGCGCAACGTTTCGGCGTACCAAAAGCCACTTAAAATATATTTAGGGTTAATAAAGTCGTTCGCCACTCCGTACCAGTGCTCCGCATCAGTATAGTTTTTGTATAATCTTAATGCTTCAGCAAGCTGGAAGGTACAATACTCAAAATCTTCCTTTTTGGGGCTTTCTTCTTTAATCTTATTTTCGAAACCATAAGGGATTATGAAGCCTTCACTATCAGACGAGATAGTCAGTGCTTTTTTATAATATACAGCCGCAGCATAATATTCTTTATTTTGAAAATATACATCAGCCACCCTTTTATTATTGGCTATAAATTGTGCTTGGACTGTGGAGGTAAATAAACAGAGGATCAGGAGTATCTTAGTTTTCATCGGGGTTTCATTAATGGGTAATGAATTCATATTAGTTCAGCTATAATCGTGGGCAAAAGAAGTTAGGGCCCAGTATTCCTTTTCTACCGGTAAATGAAACAGACAGCTCCAGTCCGCCTTTGCTCCCTGTAATCCGATTTAAGCTAGATGTATTAAAATCATAGCTTAATCCGAACACCATATTTCTGATGTGTAATCCAAAGAAAGCAATGGCTGAATCATCCACCCTGTAATTAGACCCAAAAAGTAGGTCAGACTCAGGATTAAGCATAAATTGCCCATATGCACCCATCGAAATTTCCCTTGCATTACCCTGTTTCATGTATAAGCCATTCGGAGTAAGATCAAAAGTTTCTGTGATTTTAATCCGGGCACCACCATGAGCTGCATAGCGAATAGGCATACGTATACTGTTTCCCAAAAATTTATCTACTGGTCTGGTTAGATGCGCAGCCATAATCCCGCCAAAAGCATTCACACCCTGATCAGGATTACCATCAAAGAACACGACTCCTGCGTTCACATCCGGAACAAGGGTATTGGTCGAAGAAAAAGACTCACTAAGGCCCAATCCCGGATCATACCCTGTTACAGGATTATACTGACTCCCCAATGTAATTTTTGAAGGGTCGAAACTCTTGTTTAAAATACCAGCCTGTAAACCAAAATTGATCATGCTTAGCCCTGCCCATCCGAAATGAATCCGGTAGGCACCGGAAACCAATGCACTTAATTGATTGTAATTGATGTCTCCAGCGTTTTGATTAAGCACCATTGCTCCAAAAGCCAGGTTGTTAACCGGGGCCATATCAAACGAAGCGCCCCCGGTTAAGAATGAGTTGGAGATCGGTCCCCATTGTTGTTTAGCATTTAATAAAACTCTATACTCCCCATCGGTAACCCCAGTTAAAGCCGGGTTTAACCATAGAGGGTGAGCATAATATTGTGAAAAGTGAGGGTCAATCTGTGCTGTTGCATTTAACATACCCAAACTTAAAAATGCTCCAGTTGCTAGTATTCTAATTAGTTTCTTCATGACAATTCTATTTTTCATTATTCCCGGATACATTTTTATCTCAATAGGGTTATCGTTCCTTTTTTCGTTGCTTTGGTTCCGTCATTAAACTCAACTTCCAGGTAATACACATATACTCCATTTGGTTGCATTTCTCCCTTATAAGTACCATCCCAACCATTCTGAATGGTTAATGATTCGTACAGGAACTGCCCCCATTGGTTGTAAACTCGAAGTCTTAATTTGGCAATGGTATTTCCATATACATAGAATACATCATTTTTACCATCACCATTTGGCGTAAATGTATTCGGAACAAATATGTTGTTGCCCAAAGGATTCTCAGCCTTACCAGTAAAGGTGGTTGCATCACTCAACTGACAATCCAGCTGACCTTTAGCCCTTACCCGTATTGTTACTTGCTGATCTGGATTTAAACCTGCCACCAGGTGTGTTGTTCCTGCCGGACCCGAACTTGGCGATACCCATGTTAAACCGGCATCTGTAGAAACTTCATAAGCCGTAGCGCCGGGTACTGGAGCCCACGCAAAGGTGATGCTAGTTGCAGTAGTAAATTGTATAGAAACCACCGGTGCAGCAAGTCTGGTTAACACTGTAACAGTTACTGCAGTACGTGTACTGCTTGAGCAACCGGAAACCAAATTGACACTACCCACATAGTAAACCGTTGTTGCATTTAATGCCGGCACCGTAAAGCTATTTCCTTCGGCAAGTACTGTTCCACCTGTTTGAGCACTAAACCATACATACTTAAATGCAGGATCAGGATTATTAACCGTTAGCACAATTGTACTACCCGGACATACCGGATTACCCGCACCTGAAACCGTTGCCGGTGGATTTGGAAGTGCTCCTGCATTTACAACTACTGGTGTGCGAGAAGTACTGGTACAGTTTCCTGATTTGGCCTCTACATAATAAGTTGTAGTTGTCGTAGTAGCCGGCGGGGAAGTAAATGTCGCTCCAGAGCCTAACACATCTGTACTGGTAGCAGTAGCGTACCAATTGTACGTAACTCCAGCCACCACATTGGATACAGCTAATGTAGCACCGCTTCCAATACAGGTATTTACAGTGCCTAAGACTACTGAAGGTGGTTGTGGTCTATTGGTTACAGTTACAGTTATTTTAACTCTACCAGAAACACTGCCACAATTTGACGCATTGGTAGCCTGCAGATAATAATCTACATTAGCATTAAGTGGACCAGTGGTATACGAAATACCAGTATTTAATAAAGTACCACCCACTGCTGCTGTATACCATTCGTAAGTAATTCCTGCTTGTGGATTTTGAACAGTTAATATCGTAGCATCTCCAGAACAAACTGTTGGATTTGCTGGGCCAATGATCGGTACATTTGGCACCGGATTAACGGTAACCGTCACCATTTTGGCTGACCCTGGTAAGTTTTCACAAACACCATCACCACTTACAGTTACATAATACCTTGTAGTAGTGATTAGGATAGGCGTAGTTACATTTGTTCCTCTAAAGGCTACATCGGTCAATCCAGCATCACGATACCAGGTAAATACTGCGTTATTTACAGTACCACTGCTTACAGTAAGTGCGGCTGTTTGTCCCGAGCAAATGGTTTGATCAGCTGAAATAATATCTTTCACCTCACCATTTCTGGTTACAGTAACTGTAACCACTTTTGCAGTATTCATATCATTAGCACACACACCAGTTCCGCTAACCGTTACATAATACTTAGTAGTTAGTGTAAGTGCAGGCGTAGTAAAATTAGGGCCTTCAAATGCAAGGTCAGTTAGCGAAGCATCGCGATACCATTTAAATACAGGTAAAGGTACAGCGCTGCTAGCGCTAAGTATTGCTGCAGTTCCCGAACAGATAGTTTTATCTGCAAGGGTAATATCAGATGCTACACCATTTCTATTTACCGTTACGGTTACTACTTTCGCATTTGCAGCATCATTCGCACATACATCATTCGCGCTTACAGTAACATAGTATTTGGTGGTAACTGTTAGTGCTGGTGTAGTAAATGAACTACTTCTTACTGCAAGATCGGCAAGTGCCGCGTCACGATACCAACTAAACACCGCATTGTTTAATGTGCTCGAAGCAGTTAAAACTACAGCGGTACCCGAGCAAGTGGATTTGTCGGCTGCAACAATATCAGCTGCTGTTCCATTGCGGTTTACTGTAACCGTAACAACTTTAGCCGATGCTGCGTTGTTGGCACAAGTACCATCACCGCTAACAGTTACATAATATTTAGTAGTTGCGGTAAGCGCATCTGTAGTAAATGAGGCTCCTGCAAAAGGTACATCCGTTAATAATGGATCTTTGTACCATCTAAATACTGGAGTGGTCACCGTTGTACTTGTTGCATTTAATGTAGCTATTGAGCCTGCACATATGGTCTTGTCTGTAATAACAATATCCGAAGCAACTGAATTACGATTCACTGTTACAGTAACAATCTTAGCTGACGATGCATCATTAGCGCAGGTATTTGGTCCATTTACAACTACATAATACTTAGTAGTTGCAGTTAATGCATCAGTAGTAAAGTTAGCCCCTACAAACGGGATATCTTTTAAAGCCGGATCTTTATACCAGCTAAATGTAGCTCCTGAAATAGATGGCGCAGTAGCATTTAATGTTGCTTTGGTACCTGAACAAATTGTTACATCGTTTACAATAATATCTGTTGGCAATGCATTTGATTGAACAATGAGTGTAATTTTTGTTCTGGTCGAATTGGTACAGCTATTTGCATTGACCGCTTCAACATAGTAGTCATAAGTGCCTACTGCCAGGTTTGCAGCCGTAGTATAGTTAGTGTTATTAGTTACCAGCTGATTTCCACCAACTGCAGCATCGAACCAGTTAAATACCACACCGCTTACAGGTTTTACGCTTAAAGTAACCGGGGTATTGATACATGTTGTTACCGGGCTAACCATATTGGCAACAGGAGGCAATGGCAATGGTAATATGGTTACCGCTACTTTTACCCTTCTGCTTTCGCATCCGTTTCTTGCAGCAGTAACAAAGAAATCATAAGTACCCGCAGCCAAAGTAGCAGGCGTTGCATAGGTAGTGCCCTCTGCCATAAACGTAGCTCCCTGGTACCATCTGTAAGTGACATTTGCCTGAGGGTTTGTAACCGACAATACTGCCGATGATCCCTGACATGCACCTGCGGTTTGTGCAAAAACAGTTGGAGCGGCTAATACACGCTGTGCATAATTCACATCTATAGAAGTAAAGGCTCCTAAAAGTCCGGAGTTTAATTTTACTTCGACAGCATCAAATTGTTTTGTTGGCACAAAAGTTAATAAAGCCTGTGTACCATTACTCAAGAGTTCAAGATTGATGAATGAGCTGGAAATCATCATTGCATCACCATTGCTTACATTATTATTGTAAGTTGTCAGTTCAAGTGAAGGTAATGCCGCTAGTGAAAGTACTTTACCAGGTGAGGTAATCAGTACCCGGACTGTATCACCTACATTAGATAAACCGTTAAAACCTAATCGTTGGTAAACATAAGCGTTTAATAAACCAACTGGGATTACCAGTGATGATGCTGTTGCAGCATCCTGATCAATCGCCAATCCGGGATTATATACATCGGCAAGCAGATTTACGCCAACAACTCCACTTTCTTGTTTACTTGCACCTTCGCAAGGAACAGGTAAAACCGGGCCATCAAAAGCTGTTACGGTAACCGACGCTCTTGTTAACGTACTACAACCCGAAGGAGCGGTACCCTCTACAAAATAAGTAACTGTACCTGGCTGAGTCTGTGCCGGAGCGATAAAAGTTGAACCTGTATACAACAATGTACCCCCTACTGCAGCATCGTACCAGTTAAATGTAACACCTGCGGTGCTGGATGTTGCTGTTAAAACAGCTTTCACCCCAACTTTTACTGTAATAGAAGGCGGGGTAATTACCGGTATATCTAATGAACCGACATTAATAGTCGCTATGGTAGGGTCAGAAGCTACATCACAACTGTTTACAGCAGTTACTGAATAAGTTGTTGATATCTGAATGTTAGTTATTGTAAATGATATTCCATCTTTACCGGCAATATAATTGTTACCGCTATCATACCATTTATAGGTGACTCCTACAACCGGGTTTTTTACCGTTAAAATCACATTATTACCAGCACAAGTATTGATAACTGGAGCTTCCAGCGCAGGGGCTGCCGGTTTAGGTGTTACCGTTACATTAATTAAAGTTTTGTAACTTAAACATCCCGAAGCATTGTTAGCCGAAACATAATATTTTGTATTTGCAGTAAGATTAGGTGTTATATAAGAACTGCCTTCAAACTTAAATGTTCCGGTTTCATCATACCATTTATAGGTTATCCCTGCCAGAGGATTAAGCACTGATAAGGTCAATGGTTTTGTTGCACAGCCGGCAACATTAGCCGAAGCCACATCCGGTGCTTTAATGATACGCTGCGCGTAGTCTAAATCGACTGATGTAAGCAAGGTTGCTACTCCGCCATTCAAACGTACCTCTACCTGATCAAACGGACTAGTCGGAACAAAAGTAAGTAGCACAGTTGTATTTCCGCTTAATAACTGCAGATCTATAAGATTATTGGTCAATAACATTGGATCGTTATTGCTGACATTGTTCTTGTAAGTAGTAATGGTAATTCCTCCTAAAAGCCCCAATGAAAGTAATTTACCTGGTGTAGACAATTGAACACGCACGGTATCCCCTACATGAGAAAGCCCATTGAACCCAACACGCTGATATACTGAGCCACCTAGTAGACCTACTGGAAGCACCAATGATGATCCGGTTTTAGTATCATTATCGATTGCTAGCTCTGGATTAAACACCCCAGCTAATAATCCAAGACCATCAACTCCATTCGTTTCAGTTATAGCACCCTCGCATGGTACCGGATTTGGCACCCCGCCATTGTCTACATTAATGGTCACCTGCACCCGGCTAGAAGCTGCACAACCAGTTATGGTAGATACAGCTTCAAGGTAATAGGTAGTTGTAACCGTTAATGGAGCGGTTACGTATGTAGGGCCGGTGTGTAAAGATGTACTAGCATTGGCTGAACCATACCAGTTAAATATAATATTGGCTTCTGTTGATGAAGCATTGAGTATTGCTGTTTGTCCCGGACTAACAGTTGTTGCCGAAGCCTGAACTTGTGGCAAGTTTGGAAGCGGGTTTACAATAACTGTAGCGGCAGTACGACTCGCACTTGAACAGCTTCCATTAGCAGCTTCAACATAATAGGTGGTTGTAACATTTAATGCTCCCGCATTAAATACCGGTCCTTCAAATACAGACGCTCCCCCTGCTGCTACGGTGTACCACCTATAGGTTGTTCCTGCGCCAGGATTGCTTACTGACAATACAGCTACCGATCCGGCACATACAGGATTAACAGTTGCCAATGCCGGAGCATTAGGTGCGGTAGTCACAATAACAGTAACCGGCACCCTATTTGCATTCGCACAACCATTTTTGCTAACTTCAATGTAAAAAGTAGTATTTGCGGTTAAGGCTACAGGTGTTGTAAAGGTTGCCCCGGTGGCAAGTGCAGTACCTCCGGTTGCCGAAGCATACCATTTTAATGTGGTGCCACCATTTGCTATCGCATTTAATGTCGTAGTACTACCCGAACAAATGGTTTTGCCTGTAGCCGAAACTGTTGGATTAGGATAAATAATCTCTGCCCCATAAATGTTTAAATTACTTAATGCAGAAACCAATGCGCCAAAGCGTATTTCAACCCGATCATATACCCCACCTGCTGCAAAGGTTGCTTTAAATCGGGTTCCTGTCAACAGTTGAAGGTTAATCAATGATTCATTTAAAGCATGTGGTGTCCCCACTACAGTATTACCATTCATTAAAGTAATGGTAATATTTCCCAATAGGCTCAGATCAGCCAGACCTACTGGTGTAGCAAGATCCAGACGTATACTATCGGTAGCTGAACCCGGAGCAGCAAATATCAATCGTTGATAACCTGTAGAACCAACGCCTACAACCAGATTAATCCTGGTAAAATTATCTGGATCTGCATCTGTAGAATTGCCTGGATCAACAACTGCACATAATGCACAAATTCCATCAATTCCGGATTGCTGACTAATGGCAGCATTACATTTAGTGTTTACCGGCAGATTGGTTACTGTAACCTTAACTGCTACCCTACCGACACTAACACAGCCTAATGTATTTTCTGTTTCCACATAATAGGTTGTTGTAGTCGTTAAGGCAGGCGTGGTATAGCTGGTCCCTGTAAAAAATGCTGTGCCTCCTGTTGGTGCAGTATACCATTTTGCAACACTTCCGCCAGTTGTGTTAACTAACAGTGTTGCAGTTTGGCCAGTACTGATCGTTTCATTCGAAGTGATTACATTAGCTGGATCAGGAGCAGCATTAATGGTTACATTTACAGCTGTCCTGCTGCTCACAGCGGTACCTGAAACGGCCTCTACATAATAAGTTGTATTCGCACTTAAAGACCCTGTAGTGTAAGTTGTTCCTGTAAATATTGGCGTATTCCCGGTTGAGCCATACCAGTTATAATTCACTCCGGATTGCGAATTAGATACCGACAAAGTTGCCGTTGAGCCACTACAAGTAGTAGCTGCAGCAACAACAGGAGCATTTACATCTACCACAATCGTATAATCTGTAGAAGTGCTCAGGTCATTTTTATCTTTTGCCATAACTGTTACGGTAAAAGTACCTCCTGATAATGGTGTACCTTTTATTTCGCGGGTAGCAGGGTTAAATGTTAATCCCGGAGGCAAGCCAATTGCGGTATAAGTATATGGTGAGGTGCCACCACTAACGCCAGGTAAAACCTGAGTTGGATAAGCTGTACCCACCACCCCATGTGGTAATGTAGCCGATGGAAGTGTAAGCTCTCCATTTACTTTTATCGTATAAATCTGGTTGGCAGCAGTTCCATCCGCATCCGTTACCTTCACACTTACATTATATGAACCCGATTGTGTTGGCGTTCCTGAGATCTGAAGTGTTGCCGGATTAAAAGTTAATCCCGGAGGAAGGTTATTACCTTGATAGGTATATGGACCAGTTCCACCTGTAGCACCCGTAAGCGTTTGTGTCGCATAAACAGTTCCCACTGTTCCATCCGGCAATGATTTTGCAGGCAACAACAATGGATCTTTCACCAATATGCTATAATTAGCAGTCATTGTTTTCCCTTCGGTGTCGGTAACGGTAACCGGAATTGGATATGTTCCGGATTGGGTAGGTGTACCCTTTATTTCGCGCGTAACCGGATCAAAAGTTAATCCCGGAGGCAATACTCCATTTGGTACGCTATAGGTATAAGAACCACTTCCTCCGGTAGCCGGCGGGATTGTTTGAGTTGGGTAGACTACATTCACCGTACCGTTTGAAAGTGGTACAGTAGCCAATACCAGCGGATCTCTTACCACGATGGTATATTTTTGAGTAATGGTGTTTCCGTTTGCATCGGTAACCGTTACAGGAATATCATAAGTTCCTTTTTGTGTAGGCGTACCTTTTATTTCTCTGGTTAGCGGGTCAAAAGTTAATCCCGGAGGCAGAGCGCCGGGAGGTACTGCATAAATATAAGGGCCGGTTCCACCAGTAGCTTGTGGAACTGTCTCCGGTGGATAAACCGTTCCAACTGTTCCGTTAGGCAATACTTTTGTTGGAATAGACAAGGCCGCAGTTATCGTTAAGCTAAAATTAGCGGTTACCGAACAACCTTTACTATCTGTAGCTGCAACAATGAATGGAAAAACACCCGAAGCTGCTGGTGTACCAGCGATCCCTCCAGTGGTAGACAATGTTAAACCAGTTGGCAGTGGGGTACTCCCCGGCGCTAAAGCATATGTAAATGCTGGTGTTCCTCCTGTAGCACCATTAATTTGTTTAAAGTAAGGCGCTGTAAGCGATGCATTGCTTAATATGGTGGTCGAAAAATTTATCTGAGGATTTACAGTAACTATAACTGGTACCCTTACAGATTCTTCTGTACAACCGGTAGTTCTTGCAGCAACATAATAAGTTGTAGTAGCCGTTAAGGCAGGTGTAGTATAAACACCATTATAAGTCCTGGTGGCCAACAAATTACCATCTACTGGTGCATCGTACCAAAGTAAATCATTTGTAGCTAATGTTGTCGCAGTTAAATTGGCTCCTGTTCCATAGCAGGTTGTGACGGTATTCGATGCCGGAGCTACAAATGTAGGACGAGCCGCCGAACGCGTAACACCATATAAATTAAAAGTTTGTGTTAAACCAACTGCCACGAGCGACGAGAAAGTCACTTTCACTCTATCAAAAGGAACTCCCGGCGCAAAAGGAACAGCAACGGGGACTCCCGTCTTTAGCAGACCTAACAGATCCAGATTTAACAATGTATTTAAGTTTGCCTGATAAACTGCTGTTGATCCGTTATAAGCCGTCAGCTTAATATTATTTGCAAGTCCCAGGTCCAGCAAAGCCTGAGCGGCCTGAATTTTCACATTGAACTCATCTGTAGACTTAGAAAGTGTTTCAAAATAAATCACCTGACTCACATCAGATCCTACACCTACAACACCCAGACTTAATTGTGAATAATTAGTTCTATCGGCATCAATAGCCCTTTCCATATTCTTTACCCCAGCCTGACCTAGCTTCAATAAATCTAATGATATACCGTTTCCTTCGAAAGATGTGGCAAAACCCTGTGCGCAAGGATCAGTACCCTCCCCATGAAAAGCATAGTAAACATCAGTATAACTACTTGCACCAAGACCTACAACCGCATTGGTAAAATCTTTGACATAAACACGATCATAATCCTTTTGTGGCGTAATGGCGATATAAAAATAACCCTTTGCATCTTTAATAATTTTGATGTTGTCAGTAGCGAAAGGCGTGGAACTATTTGCAGAGATCACATTGTTACCACTACCCTGCCCCATTCTGGCCCCGGTTTCAAAATATCTGTTGCCAAGTACAACGGTTCCAACCACATTGGCTAATAAATTACCCAAACTACCACCCAACAGCGTATTTAAAAGATCCGGGTCATTTACATTTATCCTGATGTACGAGGTTTTACCTGCAAGGACTTTGGTTGGAAATATCAATTCCAACTCGCCCTGGAAAGCCCCGAGACCCAACGCGAGTCCTGCGTTGGAGTTCACCCTTGCGAAAGTAGATTCGTTGTTGCTTTTAGCATTATCCGGATTCGTTACATTAGCGGTACTGTTTACACTATTAGCATAAACCCTGGTCTGACCATCCAATTTTGAAGCTGCGAGCGTTAGACTGATAAAACTAACAAGGAAAAGATACTTTTTAAATGAGTTAAATAAGGTAGAGGTCCTTTTCATAGGAGAGAGATTGAGATGATTATATTTATATAGCACAAGTCTATACATACCTATCATTTTTACCCCTATTCGACTTGTTCATTAAAATCAGACTGAGTGTCTGTCTGTGTTCATTTTGTTCATTATTTGAATGAATAAAAGCTATTCTTACTCAAAAACAATCATTAAACAACTGTAAGATAGGATTTTGTGCGTCCGCTATTTTTTTTATTTATTTATTCTTAAAACAATTCCTGTTCATTTATTCTTATTATTACTTTACATTCGTTTAGTTGAATTTTTTAACGCTCACTTATCAAGTGTATGGATGAAGCATCTATCTTAAACGAACTCAAAGGTTTAATCCTAATTAAAACAGGAATTAGGACGATTACTCCTGCTGATTGTAAAAGGATATCGATTGAAATCAGCAAAGCATTAAATAAGAACGTCAGTGAAACGACCATTAAGCGATTGTTTGGGTTTGCGGTGGTCAAACACAAGTTTTCTAAATTCACTATAACTACATTATCTGAATATGTCAGCGGAGAGAGTTTAGAAAACTGGCCGATCTCAGTTAGTATCCATCCCAACAATGCTCCGGCAAGTTGGGGAGACTTAAAATACAGGGTATCCAAAGTCACGGATTTTACCTTGAAAGGAGTTAAAAATCGCGCAGGCATGCCTTTTCAGTTAACCATTAGCAGGAAATTTGCTGAACATGATTTTGAGGAATTCCTTAAAAGTAATTATAGCTTTACTGCTTTCGTCTCCCAACCGGGCTATGGAAAAACAATTTTACTAAGTCATCTGGCAGAAAAATTCTTTAATAATCCAAATTACGCTCACCCTGATTCTGCCGTATTATTTTTGCAGGCATATAACTTTTTTAATGCTGAAAATCCTAACCTGAATTTTGAAGATCAGCTCAAAAATTTACTCAATATTCCAAAAAAAGAAAGTCTGATTAGTTTCATTCAGCAGAACTACCAGCAGTCCAAAGGTAAATTTGTCATTTTTTTAGATGGTTTTTCAGAGCTTAACCTTAAGAAAGATTTAAAGAAACAGCTGTTTGACAGCATTATCAATTTTATCTGTTCTATAGAAAACATTGATTGCATTAAATTAGTCATGAGCATGCGCTCTACCATATGGATTCGTTTTTATGAATTGATGCGGCATTCGGCTTATTTAAAAACAAAATGGTTTGCAGGCAATTATTTCAACGTAAGTGAAATTTCTAACGTTCCGCCATTAACGGAAAAAGAAGTTGATTTGATCGTATCTAAAATTGATGGACAAGAGATTACGAATATCAATCCAAAACTTAAACTGCAACTAAAACTACCATTCCATATTCAGCTGTATTATCAATTAAAAGAAGAAGATCCCTGCTTCAATTATTCTACGAACATTACATTCCATGAACTGATTTCCAGGTTTATTCAGGAAAATATATACCGCTCAAATTATTACACAGAGAAAATCCTTTTTCTGAAAAAAGTAATTCAGCTCACCAATTTTGGCAAAAATGGAGCAAGTGTTCCTAAAGACAGTTTGATTGCAGAATTATCAGCCTTCAAAAATGCTTATATGGAACTCCTTTCTGATGGTATATTAATGGAAGAAAAACAATACGAAGATTACCATCCCAGAGAATATGTTCGTTTTATTCATCCACATATATTTGAATATTTCTTATTCATTGAGATCCTGGAAAAGTTCCATTTACGGGTAGAACAGGATTTCTTTCAATATATCCAAAGCGAGCATGAAAATGACCCGATCCGTTTCCAACTATTACAATGGGCCATTCGTTTTATCATTAGAATAGGTGATTTAAAATCGCTAAACTATTTATTCGACTTACCATTAAACTCCTTCGAACATAACTATTTAATACTTTTTATAGCAGAAAACTTAAAATACAGGTCAAAATATAGCGCAGACACAAACTACCTGATCAGAGAACACAAACTGCACGACAGAATTATAGAAGAACTAATTAACTTCGATTTTGTAGATCCCAGCTTCAGGGAGGCAGTAGAAGTGTTGGTTGAGATTTCGGATTCGGATGAACACACTTTAATATATCAGTCAATCCTTGCTGTACTGGACATGCTCAGTCTGGATGAGAACAATATAAATGCAAGAATGAACAAATTACTGAATCTTGATCGCACAGGTTGGAACCTGGATCCATATGAAGTTATGCAGCTTGTTTATTCAAAAATCACCAACAAACCAGTCAGCAATAACCAGCTTCTAACCAAGATAGAAAACATATTGCATCCATTTTTGAGGGAAAGTACCGTACTTAACACCCGACAGGGAATCATTTATTTGCTGACAATTGTAACCAACTTATTTTATGGATCAGATGAAAGCACGATTCAAATCATAAATGCCATTATCGAATTACATCCTAAAGACTTTACCCGAAGATCTGCTTTTACAATTTTTATGATGAATACACTTGCCTTATCAAAATCACGGATAAACCCTAGCAAGAAAACTGATCAGCTAGTCAGGATTCTGACAAGAGTTCATGAAAATAAGCACCGGTTTAAAGTAACACAACACTCGGCTGTGCTGTTAAAGACGACCCTGACGCATCAGTTGAAAAACAGGGGGGAATATCTGCTAGCCCGTGACTATTGTGAGGATTGTATACAGTTATTTAAAAAACATCGTTTAAATTATCACTGCATAGAAATGTACAACCTGATGATCGCTATCTTTTCTGATTTAAATAGTATGGCCAGAATCAACGAATATAAATATGAGCGGCTCTGTTTTATGGAGGAAAACAAGATTTCGAGCAGGATACTCGCCCTGCCAAAAGAATTTACGGACTTCGATCACCGTTAAACAACAAAGCCATTGACCTGAAGATCAATGGCTTTGTTGTTATATTGTCTTAATAATTATTTCTTGTATTCAGCAGCAAGTTTCAACGCATCATAAGCATTTACGATACCACCTGTAACACATAGGTCTGAAAAAGGAACAGTTTTCGTGTCTGTTTCTGTTTTAATCACCACTGACTGATTAACCTTAACTACTGACTTCATAATAATATCCTTTACCTGTACAGCAGTTAATTTAGGATAGTAAGAGCGAATTAGTGCCGCTAAGCCAGCGACTACCGGCGATGCCATACTTGTACCACTTAATTTTTCATATTTCGATCCCGGTACAGTGGAGTTAATGTCTACACCTGGGGCAAAAACATCAACTTTGGTTTTACCATAGTTAGAAAAATTAGCTTTTATATTTCCATCATTTGTCCAGCTAGAGGCACCTACAGTAATCCATGAAGCCGCTTTACCACCACCAATATAATCTGGGTTCGGGAAATTATCCTCAACTTCAAGATCTTTATTGTCATTACCAGCAGCATGAACAAGCAATACATCCTTAGCAACGGCATACTTAACAGCCTCATCAACTATTGCCTTATCCCATGAATATCCTTTTCCAAAGCTCATGTTGATTACTTTAGCACCATTATCGGCCGCATAACGAATTGCATTAGCTACGTCTTTATCTCGCTCATCACCATTTGGCGTACACCTAACCCCCATGATCAGTACATTATCGGCCACGCCTTTGACACCTAAATCATTGGTACGGACAGCACCTATAATACCAGCGACATGTGTTCCATGCCTTGCATCTGGTCCGGCTACGTCATTGTTACCATAAAAACGCTCTTTACTGTTATTTGGATCATCACCTACAATACCACGTGGATCAAAATCAACATTCAAGTTATACTCTACCTGATCTTTATAATGGTCATAACCTGCTACAATTTGGTTCTTATAAAAATCATCGAAGCTATTGTTTTTTAACTGCTTAACCATGATGCGCTGAATATTGGCTTCCATATCACCTTCAGGTTTAAAAGCCTCAAAATCTTCAAGAGTAGGGTTTTCTTTACCAATTTTCTTCACTACGCCATCAACTGCATTTTTGAACCCTGAAAAACGTTCATATCCAATTTTTGCTTCAGCCAATTCCTTATCCAATTCTGCTTTATTTTTTTGATAAGCCTCAAAAGCAGGTAGCTCGCTTGCTTGTACTGAAGTTGCATCAGCATTAGCGAATTTAGCATTGTCTCTTCTCACCAAACGCGTCAGCTCTAAGGTCTCGTAGTTCACATTGCCTTTTGATGAGCCTATAAAGTTCCAGCCATGAATATCGTCGATGTAACCATTTTTGTCATCATCTTTTCCATTTCCTGGTTTTTCTTTTTTATTTACCCAAATTACCGGTTTTAAATCCTCATGTTCAATATCTACACCACCATCAAGAACTGCAACGATAACCGGCACTGATTTTTTACCTTTTAATAATTCATTATAAGCTTTTTCTGTGCTTATGCCGAAAGTAGTATCTGCTTTTAAATCCAGGTTCTGCCAATTAGGTTTCTGAGCAAATGACATAAAAGGCATCGCTGCCAATAAGGCCACCACCATTACTCTACTCCAGAAAAAATTCTTGTTAATCTTATTCATAGTTTTCAAAATTTTGACAAAGTTAATTAAATTTAGGACCCGCGCGATAAACCCTTATAAACCAATCTCACCTGAAACAAAAAACCAGGACAAGTCCTGGCTTTAAAATGTTATGGAAGTCCCACTTAACAAACGTATTTTAGCTCATTATCGTATCGTCAGTTTCTCTGGCTATTACATCAGCTATACTCGTTTGGGCAAGTACTTTTAAGGTCGCATCCCTTACATCAATAAATGTTTTTCTGATACCACAAGTTACCTCATCATGACATTCGTCACATTTTCGGTAAAATTTTAAACTGGCACAAGGAACCATTGCTATGGGTCCATCAGTAATACGAAGTATATCAGCCAGATAAATATCTTTTGGATCCTTATTCAAGCTATATCCACCTCCCGCACCCTTCTTACTATATAAATAGCCTGCATTACGCATATCCAGCAGAATTTGCTCCAGAAATTTCCGGGGTATCATCTCCTGCTCTGCCAGCCTGACTATTTGCATAGGAGGATTTTCTCTGTTCTTGCCAAGGGCAACCAGAGCCTTTATTGCATATTTCGTTTTCTTAGACAGCATAACAACAAAGCTAAGAAAAGATTTATGTATTTCATCACCCTGCTTCATCCAGCTACATATTGTGGAATAAGTCCACAACCCCGGCAACACAAAAACAACCCAACAACCTAAAAAACAAGCGATTAAACACAAAACAAAATCATGGCATCATTCTGTACCTTATCTGATCGTAATTTAATTAGAACACGATTTTAAATTTTATAATTATGAAAAAGATCATTTTATCAGCAGCGTTCCTGGCATTTGCAGGATTAACCACAGTAAAAGCAAGCGACATTAAAGTTCCAGTTGCCATCAATGCACAACAAGATAGTGTAACTAAAACTCCGGTTGAAGTGAAGGATCTTCCTGATGCAGTTAAGACCACATTAGCTTCAGACAAATATAAAGCATGGGCTCCAACAGCAGCATTCCTCGTTACAAAAGCAGACAAATCTGAGCATTATCAGATTGATGTTAAAAAACAAGAAGAAACCGCATCTTTAAAAATTGGTAAAGACGGCGTAGTTATAGAATAATCCCTATATTCCTCAATAAATAACAATTTAACACCTTACAAAAGCCGGATTTCATCCGGCTTTTGTATTTTTGCTATTATCTCTAGCTAACTACCTATGGCAAAAATACTGATCATTGAAGACGACTCTACTTTCTCACAGGTACTAGAAGGCTTTCTTACAAAGCATGGTCATGAACCTTATGTTGTAAATGATGTAAAAAAGGCTTTTAAAATAACGGATCAGCAAAGTTTCGATCTCCTATTGATCGATTATCGCTTACCAGATGGCACCGGACTAGATGTGCTTTCGCATGTGCTCGAGAAGGGTTCACCGCAACCCGCCATCATCATGACCAGTTTTAACGACGTCAGAACAGCCGTAAAATCTATACAGCTCGGTGCTTTTGATTACATCACCAAGCCGGTTAACCCAGATGAGCTGCTCATGATTATAAAAAATGCGCTGGGCAAAAAAGAGACCATTAAATCAGGAAAGTCTGTTGAACATATGGATGCCATAAAAGGCAAAAGTGTAATTGCAGATAAGCTTTATGAACACATTAACCTGGTAGCCCCTACTGATATGTCTGTGATTATACAAGGCGAAAGTGGTACCGGTAAAGAATATGCTGCCCGAGAACTGCATATGCAGAGTAAGCGGAGCAATAAGCCTTTTGTAGCTATAGACTGTGGAGCACTGTCTAAAGAGCTCGCAGCATCCGAACTATTTGGTCATACCAAAGGGGCTTTCACAGGTGCGTTAAATGATAAAAAAGGTCAATTTGAGGCCGCTGGCGGGGGCACTCTTTTTTTAGATGAGGTCGGCAATTTAAGTTACGAGGTTCAGGTTAAAATGCTTCGGGCACTTCAGGAAAGAATTATACAGCCTCTCGGTAGTACTAAAACCATTAAGGTTGACGTAAGAATTATTACCGCTACAAATGATGATTTGAAAACAAGCGTAGCTAATGGTACATTCAGAGAAGACCTTTACCATCGACTTAATGAATTTAAAATACAATTACCGGCATTGCGGGACAGAGGAAAGGATATTGAGCTTTTCATCAACCATTTTATAAAGTTATCCAATCAGGAATTAGGCAGGCATGTCCAGAACATTTCGACTGAGGCAAAAGAACTGTTGCTTCAGTACGACTGGCCGGGCAACCTTCGGGAACTTAAAAATGTAATTAAGCGAATGGTCTTATTAACGCCATCAGACACAGCTGAAGTTGATTCTCTGCCTGATGATATGATCATTTCTATTAATCAGCTACCAAGGCCAAATACAAGTGATCTAAAAGCGATTAATGAAGTAAATGAAAAGGCGATGATTATGGAAACGCTGATTAAGGTTAAATACAATAAATCTAAAGCCGCGAAACTGCTCAATATAGATCGGAAAACGCTATACAGTAAAATGGAGCGTTACGACATCGAATAAATGGTTTATCCCAACTGCTTAACCTGAGTCAATAGCTGACTTAGCTGCTGCAACAAACTTTCTATTTTACGCTTTTTAATCGGATCTAAACCTTCACTACCAGTAAGCTCCATTTCCATCAACCTGAAGGATGTAGCAAGTTTTTTTGCCCCTATCTGTGCTATTCGCCCTGCCAACCGATGGGTAAGCAATCGCAGACGAGGCTGATCGGCTTTATTGATTGCATCCAATATTTCATTGTTATCATCCAAACTATCTGCTGAAAATCTGATCAGTATCTTTTTTAACTGCGCTTCATCATCGAAAGTCATTTTCTTTAAACCAGTTAAATCCAGGTCAATCGTTTTTGTTTCATCCCGTTCATCGTCTTCTTCCTCCGCAGCAGGTTGATCGTAAAATACTGACAAAAGCTCCTCTTCTTTAAAAGGCTTCATCACCAGGCCATCAAACCCATTACTTAAAAGCAATTCGCGCTCATCAGGCAAGACCTGTGCTGTAATTGCATAAATCTTTACTGCATTACCCAACTTTTCCCTGAGCAGCTTGCAAAGGGTTATGCCATTCATTTCTGGCATCCGCATATCCATCAATATATGCGTTACTTTATTATCCCATGATGCATTTAGCAATTCGGCGGGCGAATTAAAAAACCGGGCCTCAATTCCATGATTTTGAAACATGACCGCACACAAGTCAAGGATTAACCGATCATCATCTACTACCCAAACCCTACCCTTATAACCCAGGGGCGCAATAAGCGAACTTTCATATTGAGGTTCAACAGCTGTTTTAAGGGTTAGATAAACGGTAAAAATACTTCCTTCACCCTTCTTGCTTTTCACATATATCCGTCCACCCTGTTGTTCAATTAATGATTTAATAATGGTTAAACCCAGTCCGGCACCAGATATATTCAATTCTTCATCTGTTAAAGTATTGACCTGTTCAAATTCATTAAATATCAGTTCACTTTCATCCTCGCTAAGTCCAACTCCAGTATCTTTTACCATAAAAGTAAAATGAAGGAGCTCGCCCCGCCTTTTATAAAAAGCAGAAAGTGTGACTTCTCCTTTTACCGTAAATTTTATCGCATTACCTAAAAGATTGTATAAAATCTGCTTTAATCTAAAAGGATCTCCCTCTACATATTTTAGTCCGGAAAGCTCAAATTCAGCAATCAGTTTTAGTGATTTTAGTTCGGCCTGGGCACGCATTACCGAAACCACTTCGAGGAGCAGTTGTTCGATATCGAATGCTTTTTCTGAGAAGGTAAATTTGCCCGAAATGATGCGGTTATAGTCCAGCACTTCGTTTACAATCTGCAGCAGATGTTCTGAGGAATGATAGATGGCATCAATATCCTTACGTTGCGGTCGCTCCTGCTTTCGGATGATCTCAGCATACCCAATGATGGATTGCAAGGGTGTTCTGATTTCGTGACTCATATTGGAAAGAAACCGCTGTTTCGCTCTTCCATGATATTCCGCTTCGTCTTTTGCCAGCTCTAACTCCGCCCTGTACTTGTTGCTTCGGGTAATGTCTGTTAAAATGAAATATAGCAGTAATATGGTTAAAAGGAAGAAAACCAGCATAATGATACTGATCGTATTGATGCCCGTATTTACCACATTTTTTGCCTGTATGCCATTTAATTCTATTTGTGCGACAACCTCGCTTTCCACTTTTCTTAAAACATCAAGCATCTGGCTAACCAAAAGGTTATTTGCATCCGTTAAAAGCGCTTCCCTATTTAAGAAACGCTCGTTTTTAATCCGTTGCTCCTGCTCGATCACCTTTAACGATTGCTCCAGGTTTTTAGTCATCCGGTCTTCGGCAGACAGCGCGATGGTATCTCTTTTTACCCTTTCTTCGTTTACAATCTTGAAAGCATTTTCCTGCTCATTGGTCTTTTTCTTACCAAAAATTTTACTAAAAAAGCCTTTTCGCTCTTCTGTTGGGTATATCGTTGTTGTGGATGTTTTTTGCTCTGTAGCAACAATGGTACTATCAGCCTGTTCTGAGCCCCTGGTTACCAGCGCACTTAGATTTTTAACTTGCTCGGAGAATGACTTGTTATTGACCAGCCGCTCCCTTACTTTGAGGTAATTTATAAATTGTTTATCTCTCTCGCTTAAGAGTTTTTTGATCGTTAAAATTCTCCTCAGCTGAGTAGAGTCATTCGCATATAAGCTGGCCAGGGTATCTAATACCAACCGCAATTGCCCGGATTCCTTAAACAATTGGTTGTAGTTACCGGGATCGTTAAATGCTTGTTTCTTTTGCAGCTGATCAAGGCTGCTGATTTTTCGGGATATCGCATTCACTACCCGTAGCCGCTCACTTGGTGCTGAGACATTCTCGACAGTGGCCAGCATTTCCTTAAAAGCCACCTTACTTACTCCCCAAGCCATAAACAAGGCAAAGCAAGCTAAAAGTAATGCAATAATGATTTTTCCTTTTACGGCTTTAAAAAATCTGGTTTGGGGTTTATTACTCATCCTGGTTGTTAACGATAAAACATTAACAAAAAGTGTGCTATAATCAAGCGCTTATAAAGAGCCTAGTGATCTTACTGCCTTTAAAAAATCCCATGGTTTTTTATTTACGGCTTCTTTTTCTTCAGCAACCAACAGCTTTGCAAGCTGCGCAATCCGGGCTTCGTTTTCGCTAACCGTCCTGTCGCCCAGCGCTACCAGCCTTTCAAGATTTGCAGGACTTGCCGCGTCCAACCCTTCTTTAATACTATCCAAACTGTCGGGCTCAATACGAATGTAATTGTCCCCTTTTCCGGTCGAATGAAACAGCTGCTGCAGAAAGAAATCACTGGTCTCAGCCACTCCACTCATCATAATATCCAATATTGCAGGCACAATAGCCATTGCACTGCTTTTTTTAAAATGATCATAATCATAAGACCTTCTGGAACGACCCGTGCCCAGTGAAACTAAAAAAATATCATTAATCCGGGTTTGGTTAAAGGCCCGCGTTACTTCTATCAAACCACTTAAAGCGGGGTTTGTTGCAAATACCCCCCCATCAAGCAAGGGGTAACGCACATTAGCCAGGGAGTGTATTTCTGCTACACTGAAATAAGTAGGTGCAGCCGAAGTAGCGCGACAAACGTCCCTTAAATAAAAATCACGGATATCACCTCTGGAAATTGCATTCTGTTGCCTAAAAAAATGGGTTTTCCTCAGTTCGATATTATAGGCACTTATGATGCAGGGCTTGATCAATTGACTGAGTTTTTTTTCCCCGAAATAATTCTTGAGCACGCCTTCGAAAATCTGACTATTGTATCGCTCTCCCGCAAGCCCCAGCTTTGCCCGGATGCGTTTAAAGAAACTCATTTTAAAAATCTCATTCCCATGCTCCAGATATAGATCTAATGCTGCCCGGGCCGAAAAACGAGGTCTTGTCGGATTTTCCTCTGCAGGGCATAGCAATAGACAGGTAAGTATGCCTCCGGTGCTGGTGCCCGCAAAAAAATCGAAATAATCTACTATAGCCGCATCGGGATTTTTACTTTCCAGTTTCAGCTTTTCTTCAAGTGCAACCAGAACCATTCCCGGGATAATTCCCCTTATTCCTCCACCATCAATAGAAAGGATTTTCTTCATAACATAACTAAGCCTTGCAGGTAAATATAGGTTTTCTGCCAGAATAGTTTAATACTTAGTCGTATATATTTAATACTTAATGCCGATTTTTAACAACCATTTTAAACCATCATGAACCAACTAAAATCTTTGTCACTGATTCTATTGATCTGTACTTATCTCCCTTCAATGGCTGTTAAAGTCAAAAAAATCAAGCCTACTACAGAAATAGAGATTAGCAAATCAGCCACTCATGTTGCACAAATATCTGATGATCGTCTGATCATCATTACGGGAAGTACTTATTTATTTACGGTGGACACTCCTGAGGATAAAGGCCTGGTATCTACAAAAATTAGTGCGAAGCAACTCCCAATGCAACTAAGGTCGAAAGATGGTTCTTTTCAAAAGTACAGGTTAATGGATAAGGATGGAATGGAAAAAGAAGATGGTGAGCTCGTAAATGGAGATCAGCTTGTAGTGACTGCTGAGGATGGGAAAGCGACAAAGACCTATCAAATTGCAATAAAAACTATGGCTGTAGCAGGGCATCTTTATTTACAAACAGAGAATGCAACCATAAATACTGGTTATGATTTGACCCTTTATTTTAGCGCAGGCCAAAGAACGCCCAATGCTACAGTTCAGCTCTTTTTACCTGCCGGCATCGAGGTCACGCAAGACAATACCACTGTTAACGTAATTGGACGTGGAGCGGTTAAATTAAAAGACTTATCCACTCAATCTATTGGTCGTGTTGGCGGTGCCTATTCTTATTCGAAGGTTGGCAGTGTAGCCATTGGCAAAACTGCTGATGGAGGCTCTATCCTTACCTTCAGCAACCTGGATTTGAGACCAAAAAATGGCCCGGACCTCAAGCTTACCATTGAAAATGTAAAATTGAATAAGGCGGGCAAATATACTTTTAGTGGTACTTATACAACTAGTAAACCTGAGGTTTTAACCAGCCCGGCTACAGGTGCGGCCTGTGCAACACTTACAGTAACTAACCCTGTTTCGAGCTTTGAAAGGATCGTAAACATGGACATTCAGTATAGGGAGACTCCTGACAGATACACCACTGTTGGTTTTAAATGGGGTGTAAATAATGACATCAAAAATGTTGAGGTGATGCAATCTGCGGACAATGGCCAAACCTGGACAACTGCTTCCGCGGTGATTGACACTAAAAAAGCGATGGCTACAGTGTCGGGTTTATTACCTAAAAAACTATATGCCTTTAAACTTAATACTAAGGATGGACCAAATAAAGGTTTATCTAATGAACTCAAGTTTTACTCAGGAAAAATGGACGTGAAAAGTTTTGGTGTAAAGGGCGATGGTACTACGGATGATACGCAGGGTATAAATGATGCGATCGAGTCTTTAAACAAAATGGGTGGTGGTACACTGTTGTTTAGTGCCGGAGTTTACAACGTGAGAACGGTTCATTTGAAAAGCAATGTTTATTTATTTGTGGATAAGGAGGCGACCATTAGGGCGATTAAAGGTGCCGACGCTCCGGAATCTACCTGGTTTAGTGATAAGAAATACCGCTCAGGGCTTTCGCCTACTGATGCAGGACCTTATGCTGATCCAGAGAATTATATGACGAAGCAAGATGTGGGCCATCATTATTTTAGGAATACCATGTTTTTTGGGGAGAGGCTGGACAATATAAAAATTATTGGCAATGGTCTGATAACGGGTAATGGAAACCTGGTAAATGGCGACAAGGTGATGAGCAATGCGCCCGACAATCGTGCAGATAAAATGTTTACCCTGAAATTGTGTACCAATCTGGAAATCGGTGGCATCTACCGCTCCGAAGATCTTTGGTATGATCCTAAAAGAGATGAACCGTATTATATTGGCAAAAACGACTCGAAAATAGCGGATGTAAGCAATATGTTAAGGATTGACCGTGCGGGGCACTTTGTTTTACTAGCTACGGGCACAGATAACATCAATGTGCATGATACCTACATGGCTAAAGAAAGTCAGGGGAATGCCCGCGATATTTACGATTTCATGGGCTGCAATAATGTTACAGCTACCAACATTTACTCAAAGGTAAGCTCGGATGACATTATAAAGCCAGGTTCTGATTGTTCATTGGGATTTACACGTCCGGCAAGGAATTATAAAGTCCGCAACATTATCGGTGATACCAACTGTAACTTATTTCAAATCGGCTCGGAAACTGCTGATGACATCAAAGATATTTGTGTAGACAACATCTATGTGCTTGGGGCTAATAAGGCTGGGTTCTCAATTTCAACGAATGATGGCGCACATATCAGCGACATTCACTTAAATTGTGGTCATACCGGAAAACTACATTCCCGTTCTCAGATGTACAGAACCAGGGCTCCTTTCTTTATTTCTATATCTAACCGCGCCCGTATCATAGGTGCCAGTGTGGGCAAATATGCCTTTACTGAAAATGGGGTAAAACATGATGAATTGCTGGTTAAGAATGTGAACATTGGTAAAGTAGAGAACATTATACTTAATGGAATAGATATTTATGAGGTCTATGCCGGAAGTTCTTACGGCGGAAAAAATGGTCGTTGGAAACCTTATGAAGGCACTGATGATAAAGCTACTCCAATCATTGCAGGCTACAAGTTACCAGATACAGAAACGGTTATAGGCGGGCTTAATTTTAAACTGCCAAACGGATTACATACCGGCTATATCAAAAACATCGTGTTTAACGATGTGCAGATATTGGTAAAAGGTGGAAACCCGCCCTCAGATACGGCAAACCTGGCTCCTGAATTGGGCGTTGGTCAATACAATGTTGGAAACTTGAAAGTCCAGCCCTCTTATGGAATTTGGGCACGCCACGTTAACGGTCTTACCATAAAAAACAGCTCATTTAATTATGAAAAACGCGACAGCAGATATGCAATTTTTCTGGATGACGTACAAAGGGCAAACCTATCCGGCTTAAAAATGGTTAGGGCAAGTAATAATCCCGTTGTCATCAAACTTAAAAACTCATCGGATGTTGTAGCCGACAACATTATTTACTTTAATGATCAGTGGGACAAATCGCCAACCAAATTACCCGCCATTAAACAATCAGAAATGAGTTCATCAGGTTTTCCTAAGTTGTAGTGTTTCAATTAACTCCTGTATAAAGAGGGTGGCAGATTTCTTTCTATATCCTCCTTTTTGCCACAAAATAAATGCTTGCTTGTAATATTCCTTTCCTGAGATTGGAATCGCAATCAGGTTTTCCCAGGTAATGAGTGCCTTCTCATTAAGGATAGTGGCCCAGCTCCCATCATCCACCAATGAAAGTAAGGAATGGATATTATTAATTTCAATTTTTATAAGCGGAGAAAGACGCGCCTTATGGAAGAGCTCGTCCAACAAGTCCCTGGAGCTAAATCCCTTGCTTGGCAAGCAAAGCTCTATTTTGGCAAGGTTAGCTAAAGAGATCTTTTTAAGACCTGCAAGTGGGTGGTGCTTTGATACCACCATCATGATCCTTGAGGAAAAAAGATGCTCCATTTCCAGACTGGCATCATCACTATCGGTTTGGTCATGAAAAGCAAGGAGTACATCAAGTTCGGCCTGTTTCAGTTTATGCTCCAACTCCATTGCAGTACCATATTCCACGACTATTTTAATACCCGGGTATTTAGCAGAAAAGGGAGCCAGTGCAGGTAACAATACAGAACTAAACGCAGAGGTAACACCTATTCTTAGCTCGCCAATAACCAGGTTATTTAATTCGAAAATTGCCTGCTTAGATTTCTTTACATCCAACACAATTTGTCGGGCATGATTTAAAAATACACCACCAGCCTCAGTTAAATGTACATGCTTCCCTATCCTGTCAAACAACATCATACCCAGCTCATCTTCCAATTGTTTAATTTGCTGAGAGAGGGTTGACTGCGTAACAAAACATGCCGCAGCAGCTTCAGTAAAGTGGAGCATTTCAGCAGCTTTAATAAAATAATTGATTTGTCTTATTTCCATGAGCTTCAATAATCAATCGTTAAAACTAATGAATATCATTAAAACAATCAATTTTACCACTTTAAATCTTATCCCGAAATTTGTAGCGCAGCAACGCAATAAAAAAACACCTATGTTCAGATCATTAAAGTACCGCAATTTCAAACTCTTCTTTTACGGACAATCCATTTCCCTTATAGGGACCTGGATGCAGAAGACGGCGGTGAGCTGGCTGGTGTACAGACTAACAGATTCGGCCATGTTATTAGGGCTGGTTGCCTTTGTGAGCCTTATCCCATCTTTAATTCTTTCTCCTTATGCCGGAAGTTTAATAGATAGAAACAACAAATATAAAATCCTCCTCGTTACACAAGTGATTTCGATGATGCAGGCAGGCGCACTTGCAGCCATCATTTTCTTTAAATATTATAATATTCCCATCATAATAGGTTTAAGCCTGGTACAAGGTATCATTAATGCTTTTGATGTAACTTGCCGCCAATCGCTTATGGTTGAAATGGTCGAAGATAAGGCTGATTTACCTAATGCCATCGCACTCAATTCCACCATGGCAAACCTTGCCCGAATTTTAGGACCTGCAATTGCAGGTGTTATCTTAAGCACTTTTGGCGAAGACTTCTGTTTTGTTGGCAATTTTGTAAGCTATATCCCAGTACTCATTTGTTTATTGATGATGAAGCTGAACCTCACTGTAATTCCACATGACCAGAAAAGCATTTGGGCAGAGCTGGAAGACGGATTTAAATATATATCCGGAGATAAAGATCTGAGCAGTATGATTGTCATGATTGGAATTAGCAGTTTATTTGTGATTCCATTCAATACCTTAATGCCTATTTTTGCGAAAGACTTGTTTCATGGTAATGCCGGGACTTTTAGCTGGTTCGAAAGTGCTGCAGGTTTAGGTTCGGTGGCAGCGGCTATGTACCTGGCCAACCTAAAATCGGCTAAACCGCTAATGAAAATCACGATTATTGCCAGTGCAGTATTTGGCTTAAGCCTAATACTATTATCTTATTCAAGCGTATTAACAATTGCCTTGGTCTTTATGACACTAAGTGGATTGGGTATGATGGCTCAGACTTCTGCAATCAACACTTATATTCAAACTCATGCCATTCCTGAAATGAGAGGGCGAGCAATCAGCTATTATGTCATGGCGTATCAGGGTATGATTCCCATTGGGAGTTTACTGATCGGCTGGGGAGCTCATGCTTTTGGGCCTAGATTGGCGGTTTGTATTGCCGGTCTCATCGGACTTTTAGCTACGGGTTTATTCCTGCTTTATCAAACCAAGCGATCTGGTAGACCGATTATGAGATTGATGTTCAAATTATGACGAAGCCACTCTTTAGGGAGTGGCTTCTTTCATTTCTATAGCTTTTCTTCCTTACAATCTGTAGGTGCAAACGTAAACCTGCCTTTATCAAAGTTAATCGGCTTTCCTTTTACAAAATAGGACTTGCCAACATTTGTCTCGATCTGGCCAACACCGAGTATCAGTTTGCCATCTTTCTTTAAAAAAGCCAATGGGTTTTTATAAACGGTTTTATTCGTTGTGCCAATCTGGAAGGTATAATCTACAAACAAGGTATCCCCCTTATATGCCCCTTCAAACTCCCCATCATTCTTCCCTTTTGTTTCATAGTTGATCAACAGATGCCCTGATAGTTTATCATTGAGAATTGGTCTGATTACTAAAGTGGCAGTATCCTTTCCATCTATGGCCATATAGCATTCCTTGGGAGCCAGTCCCTTCGATACAGCATTTAAACTATCCTTTAATTCCTGATTTTTTTGAGCATTCTGGTTACAGCTAAACAATAATGGCAAGGCCATAAATGACAAATAAAAGGCTGAATTTTTCATAATAACATTAAAATAAAATGAACGATTAACTAGTTGGTTTTAATGTTAAATAAAAAAAACAGGCACATTGTTTTAAATAATTTCAAACATCTTTACTTTTTTTATCTTATCAGCTTATTATTTTATTTTGCAACTATTAAATTCTAGCTTACCAAAAATGAAAATCTTAAGATGAACGATTTTAATTGAAACAGCCAGCACAGTATAAATGACAATTTGGCTTTCATTGAAACTATTTTACCTTATAATCCTCCACCTGCTCTAACAGTTCCATTGACTTCATTAGTGGTATCCACTCTTTTCCGCTAAAAATAAGCTGAAACCATTTCTTATTTCTGTTTTCGTATTTGATATTAAAAAACAACCACATAGAAACATAAGTGAATGTAATGGTAATCACTATTGTAATTATCCATTGAAATAAATTCCAATCCGTAAGCATAGTTTCGTTCCACCAAAAGGTTGTCCAAACTGGTAGTTGTAAAAATAAAATTCTTGTAGACCAAAGCGTGGAAATTCTTAATTGCACAAGTTTTCCTTGTGTTTTCAAAATAGATTCGTCGCTATTTACTTGATAAATTTTTATTAACTGATAAATATAAACAAACAGGGCAATAGCTGTAAGTAAAATCTGAATTGTAGCTGAAAAAAGGAAAAACTTGTTGGCTTCCGAAAATGTGTTCAAATAAATTCGGCCCAGAACAGTTGCTCCGATACTCACCCATAATATCCCCACTAAAAGTGCAAATATTTTGATGGGCTTCATTGAGCTTAAAAAGTTATAGACCTTTATTCGAGTTATATCTTCTGCGTTTTTTCTGTTTATTATAAAACTTTCCTCCAATTTTTCATTGGCTGTTTTCCAAAGTTCCTTTAATTCCAATTCGTTCATTTCTTATGATATTAATTGTGAAAACCGTGTTTTTAATTTTTCTTTTATACGTCCTATTTTTGTACCTACGTTGCTTACGGACAGTCCCAATACTTCAGCAATTTCAATATGGCTTTTATCTTCCAGATAAAGTAATATCAAGGCTTTGTCAAGCTCTTTCAATTCACTTATAAATTGCTCTAATAAGGTCAGCTGCTGTTCGGTTTCCGCTTTGTCTGCAGTTAAGATTTCTGTTGTTTGTTTGCTCAATACAGTAAATAGGTTTGTTCTTGTTGTGTTTTTCCGATAAAACGAAATAGCGACATTCAGTGAAATACGGTATAACCACGTTGATATTTTAAATTGGTCATTGTATTTGTAAACAGATTGCCATATTTATATCATCATTTCTTGCATCAAGTCTTGTCTGTCGTTTTCGTTTGGACAATACACACGGGCAACCTTGAACAAAATGCCCTTGTGCTGTTCAATGATTTCCGTAAAGAATTTCTGTTGCTCCTGTTTATTCATTATAGCTGTGAAAACCAATCTTTAATAAAATTAAATTTGCAATTTTTTATTAAACTCCTTTTCTTAATTATTCGCAGACCCTTTCAAAAAATCACAATCTGGAGCTATTTTTAATAACAGTTTCTATTCTATAAACATAGTCCTGAATATTTACAGTTTTACCCAGATGTACCGAAATCTCTTGAGATGGTTAGGCGGATGGGGTAACGATGCTAAGAGGACCTGGTAACCCCATACTTTCTCTTCAGAATGCTTCTGATACTAAGGTGAACCTGATGCCTTTCTTAAATCTGGACCATTCAACCACCATCTTTTTGAATTCATCAGCAAACACTCGGTGTTTCGTATTAGTCGAATTTAAAATTATATTTAGGATGTACAGCGAAGACAAAATCAATACAAAGAGAGCCGTGATTGGTTCAATATTACCCGAAAAAATTTGAATTTGACGAAAAAACTTATCGAACCGCCCAAATGAAATGTAACGCAAACCATCTTTCAGATAAACAATGGCTTACAACAAAACAAAAACAGGAAAAGCGATTTTTAATCACTTTTCCTATCTAGTAGCCCATAAGCTACAAATATCGAACTCTTTTATAGATGATTTACATAATGCAGCAGGTTTAGAGGATTGTCCATATTAATTGAATAATCTAACACCCAGCAATTGTGATTTACCAATTCTGGGTGTTAATTAGGCTTACAAAGAGTTGAAACCTTATAGGGCATTTTTATTAATTGCTATCAATATTTTTAAAAAATGACTTTTTTGGCTACCAAAAAATTAACATATATTAAGACTTACTGCATTTATTTATATGGATGAATTGTGTAATTTAGTTTCATATCAAATTAACTCACAATCTATGAACCTCCCACAATCATTGCACAATCTGCATAGAATAGTTTTGCTCTTATTTTTCTTAACCTCTCTTTCACTCTTCAGCTTTGCGCAAAAAACAATTTTTAATCCTTTGGTTGGCTTTGATGGTAACAACCCGAATTTAAAAATTGTTAAAGTAATTTTGAGTGATACAGCAACCATTTTAAACTTCGTTACCACAGAATCTGCAGGAAATTGGATTCGCATTCCGAAAAATACCTATATACAGCTAAATGGTGAGCCGAACAAACTTTTTATAAAAGCAACTAGGGGGATCCCTTTTAACGAAAATTATACCATGCCAGATAGTGGTAAAATCGCTTATCAACTAATCTTCCCAAAAATAACCCCTGCAGCCAGCTCCATTGATTATGGCGAAGACGATAGCGACGGTTGGAAAATTTACGACATTGAACTGGCAAAAACACAAAAACCACTACCCAATTTCCTTTATACCGAGTGGTACAACAAGACAAATAGTAAACTAAGCATTGCTTTTTATAATAAAGCTGTTGTTTTAGATAAAAAAGTTTGGGAGTATAAAAACATCACAAAAAAGAACAATACCTATACCATATCTATTGCCTATAATAAGCAGAATAAACAGGTTTATGTAGAACGGCTAGCCAACAATGAAATAAACATTACGGTTAACAAGCTTACCGAACGACTTAGCAGCAATAAAGCAAACTGTATGCAAACCGTTTCTAAAGAAGTGTATAGACTCCCTCTTTTAAAAAGTGACAGTACTGTTTTTAGCGGATACATTAAGAATTACTCGCCAAAACTAAATACTAAAACATTAATGCTTTACATCGATAATAATATAACGGGCAAACAAGAAAATGCTATAATAAAAATAAATACCAATGGTTATTTCTATAAAAAAATACCCTTATACCATTTTCAAAGAGTTTTTTTAAGATCGGATATTAGCAACGAAAATGATATTTACCTCGAACCAAGTAAAGAACTTTTTGTGATACTTGGAAGCGGACCTGTAAAATATGCAGGAGATATTGCCCAACTTAATTATGATTTAAGCGAATTGAATAGCATTGACCAATATAATTACGAGACTACGAAAAAAAAAATGGCAAACATGCAGCCGAACGATTATAAAGCTTATTTACAGTATCTCCAACACATTGAAAACACCAAGTTGGATTCGGTTAATAAATTAGGCAAAATTTCAGCAAAAGCTTATCAGGTAAAAAAGCTGAATATCCTTTTTGAATATGCTACCAGAATGATGGAATATCACATGAATTACAAATATGCTTACAGAGAAGCACACAAATTGGCAGATACAGCTAAAGTTACCGTTGCAAAATATCCTGCTGGTTATTACAATTTTATTGATAATGAAATCTACAACAACGAACTCAATGTAATTTCAGATAATTACAACACTTTTATAAACCGGATTAAATTTGCACCTGGTTTTAGAAAAACAAGCTATACCCATAATTATAAAGCCATTATAGCTAGATTAAAATCAACTGGAGCGCGGCCCAGCGAAAATGATATCGCTTTCGAAAAGCTAATAAGTGCCGATGGAATTAGTATTCTACAAGATAGCACCAGTAAAACAGTAGAAAAAAAATGGACTGCCGATCATAATGAGTTTATAAAAAGTTTTGTGTCTAACTTTTTCCAAAACAGCTATTACACCGCGTTAGACTCTGTATTAAGCATCAATAAGGGTATCTTAATTGATTTAATGAAAGCCCAGGATATTTCAAGACCGATTGTAGAACAATTAACTCCGCTTAGTGCAAATGAACTGGCATTGGAAACAAAAACCATTAGCAACCCTTTTATAAAGGACTATATTGCTTTGAAAAATAACGAAACCTTAACGCAGATTGCATTGAACAAAAATAGAGGTGGTTATTTTGAGAATGAAACACCAAAAGTTGAAGCAAACAAAATATTCGACAACATTATGAGTAAATATGCTGGAAAGGTTGTACTGGTCGATTTTTGGGCCACCTGGTGCGGTCCGTGTTTGAACGGGATTTCGGAAATAAAACCTTTAAAAGAAGAAATGAAAGATAGGAATGTTGTTTTTGTTTACATTACCGATGAGACTTCCCCCCTAGCTACTTACCAAAACATGATCCCTACCATTAAAGGCCAACATTATAGGTTAAAAAGTGATGAGTGGAGATATTTAGCCGATAAGTTTAAAATTACAGGTATTCCACATCAGATTTTAGTGAATAAAGAAGGTAAGGTGGTAAATCCTTATCTGGGCTTTATGGAAAACAAGGCGGTGAAGCAATTATTGGAGAAATATCTTTAATTTTTTTAATCCCTTAGAAAAAAATTAAAGACCTAAAGAAAAACAATTAATTTTATAACCATAACCCCCTCTGCAAAACTGTAAAGCATTCCCTAGCATACGACATAAAAAAAGCGGATTGAGTACAATCCGCTTTTTTTTCCGTAGCGGGAAGGGGAAATTCTTTGAACACCTAATACAGTTCTTAGACTTGCTAGATGCAGCGAAAACAGTATAAATGTTACGTTTTTGACTAATTACAGTACAGTTGATATGGTATTTCCCTTGGGATTTACACTTCTTCTGTTCAATCTTCTTAAAAATTATGCCAACACTTTTGGACCATGCCCCTTTTGCCATGCACTATATAAATGCCTGTGGGTTTAAAATAATCCATAACGTTTTTTGTCAGCCACAGATATGGTAGTTGTGCCTTTTAAGGTCTCTTTAATTATAGCAAAATCAGTCGGAGCGACTTCTCCTAATACCCTGGTGGGATCTTCTGCAATTAAATTAATCAACCAATCCTTGTTTTTCTTTTTTAGTTGAGAGCAATCAACATGCGAATCATAGGATAAATATGGACGATTTGCGCATTCAAGGTTTAAATGGAGGGCTTGTAACTCTGGAGTAGGAAAGACGTTATGATTCACATGTGAATTTATATAGACAGTAGCAAGCTTTATCGAATTGTCATTTGAAATGCCCACTATAATGAATCGTTTTTCCTTTGGAGGATTTGTGTCTTCAACAAAGCATTTAATGACTTTCCCCACAACAATACAGTTTTGGGCAAACTCTCTTTTGGCTTCTTCTCCAAATGCATCAGCTAGGTTCATAGGGGAACAAATACTAGCTAAGAATGCTAGATTAATTTTTCATTTGAAGATTGAATATAGTTGATCATTTTCTCATCGGCGCCACCAGCTAAAGCAATATCGATGAAGTCAAGTAGTTGAGGGTGTAATTTACGACTATTCTCCCAGGCAAGATCATGTGATTTATCTACTAAAGCTTGGAAACCAAGATTCTGATTATTAACAATAGAATGTTCAATAGCATTTATTTCTGATACAGAAAGTTCTTCGAGATCCGGATCTACTAACGCAGATACTGTTTTATTCTGAATAGATAACTTATCCGATAACTCATATTTAAAAACATCATATGCATATGATGGCACTGGTCCATATTCCATTGCTACATATTGATCTCCGGTTATAGGTCTTCCATAGAGCTTTAAATGTTCTTGCTCAGCAAAGTAAAGAATCTTACTAAGTTTGTGATACTTAACAGGTCCAAGCCTATTAATGATGTATAGGACAGCATTAATAGCTTTATCTTTATCTAATTCGAACTGAATCATATTCTGCATGCAAATTTACTATAAATATTGGATAATTATACAAAGTTCTTCACAATGAACAGTTTGTGTGTAATTCCATGTACAATATTACGGTTCCAAACCGCAGCCTATCTGCGGAAAGATTCTTTTTAAACAGCATATTCATAAAAGAAATTGACCACAATAAGAAAATAACAAGAAGCACAGCAGGTGTTTTCGCGTCAGTTGTACTGCGTGTAATTTTTCCTTTGCCGCTTTCAAATGACCAATCAAAACCATTTCATATACGACAAAAAGAAAGAGACTTAAAAATCAAGTCTCTTTCTAATTAATATAATTTCAAGTGATAAGCCGCTTATTAAAAATTTCACCAACACTTTTGGACCACGACTATTTATTTGTTCTTCTTTGTGTTCATGTATACTCTGTATAATTTCCATCCATTTGCATTTCTTGAAAATTCCATATTCTCAATTCGTTTATTGTTATCGTAGTCAGAATATTCAGCGTAAGTTCCTATATCAGCTATTTTTTGTGTTAACTGAAAATGTGTAACAATAGAATCATGATACATGATTGATTCTTCAGAAAGGAATTTCCCAAAAACTTTATTTATTGAATCTTTATCACTTATCACGAATTGAGGATCTCTATCCTCAAAGCCTTTAACTTCAAAAGGAATCGAAATAAATTCGGTTATATTTTTCGCATTTTTGCTGCTGATAGCTTTGCGAAATCCATTCCAAAAAAGTTGAAAATTTTGAGTATCTTCAAAATGATTTTCATTAGCCTTTTTTGCAGGGAAAATTCCTCCTTCTCTTGAAGAAACGTTATTCTCGATCCTATTTCCGCATGAATGCAACATTATTATACAAACGATCGAAATAGTTATTTTAAGATTTGTCTTCATAATTATCTGGTTTTAATGTGTTTATTTGTATTTAGGCAAAATGTATGATGGTTCAAAGGTAGTTGGGAATCTATATAATCTAATATCAGATCTTGATATTCCATATGTAGAAAGTGAGACTGCATTTGACCAATTTCCATGTAAAATAACAAGACTTCCATTCGATTTTTCTCCTGCTACAAATCCCACATGTCCTGTTCGAAAGACTGCAATAGCACCATAAGCAGGTTTATCAAGACCTCTGCCCCAAGTAGACCAATTATTACCTGTTGGACCAGCTCCTTTTATATTGGCTTTACTCATAGACCAGTGAGCGAAGGCTGCACACCATGGTGTCTCATCGTTTTTAGATTTATTCCCTGCTGAATTCAGGTACATAATTATTCTCGGATTATTACCTGGATTTTGTTCCCTCTGTCCCTTTTCCATGAAAGCATGATCCATCCAAGGAGTACCACTTCCTTTAGCATTCATTGATGATTTAGAGTTTACTTCACTAGCATCAAAAGATTTATGGCTCTGTCCATTTGTTGGATCATTATAAGTATTCCAGTTACGCTTTTCCCAATCTGTCTGTGGTGTCGGTGCCCCTCTTTGGATTTGCCCGTTTCCACTCCATCCTGCCAGTACCTCTATATCATCTGCAAACCCCCACACACCTTTTTGAAACGCATACCGTGTTCCATCTTCACCGGTTCTTAGCTCTCCTTCTTTTGCATTTCGTCCATCCCATAATCCGGAGGGGTCTGTGAATATAGCCGGATTATTGCTCATCGCCAAATAAGGACTGGCATGCTGCATCATAGGGTCAGGCTGCATCCAGCGGCCTATCTGCGGATCATAGCTGCGGGCTGCAAAATCATACCAATCCAGCCCGTATTTATCTCCATTTGCATCCTCGTACTCGTTTTGCTCCAGGTACTGGCTGTTGTATTTGACATCATTGACTTTGTTTCCCGGTGCTTTATAGGTATCGAAAGAAAGCCCGTAAGGGTAATAATGCGTTTCTTCGATCAGGCGGCCGCTCCATGTGGTCACATACAGGTTGTCCATGTATACGTTTGCGGGCGTTTGATTGCTGGTAAAAATATAAATGAACCCGTTTTCAGGCACGGTGATCTTTGGCAGGTCGATGTTCTTCCATGTAGCGGCAAGGCTTACCTGCACCGCACCGCTGGCCTCGGGCAAAAACTGCATCTTGCTGTCAAACATCATGTAGTTCAGGTGTGCCATAGGCTTTGTGGTATCCTGCTGTCCTTCGCGGATCTGTGTTAATGCACTTCCTGCCTGGCTCAGGCTGATGGGGAGCCCCTGTTGGGTTAATGCAATTCCTTCGGGGCTGATGGCAGCACCTCCGGTAATCAGTCCAACCAATCCTGTTGCCAGGCTTTGCAATGGCAATGCACTTCCGGGAATGATATTGTTAAAGAAATACGTTTGTACACCTATCTGGATCTGGTCATCAGCGCTCACCTTCAGGATGATGCTTGGCCCCATGCCCGGTGCATTGTCGGTTCCGATCAGCTTTGCGCAATACTTATTCTCAGGGGTGGAGCCTATCGGTCGCAGGGCGCGGGTACTTTCGATGTTCTCAAAAACGCTGGTCTCAAAATCATTGTTGACCGGCTCGCAGGTAGCAAGGTAGATAAGAGGGTCTTTGGTTGGCATCATACCACCTGCTTCCAATGGCACTCCTGAAGGATCAGGAGTGATGGTGTATCCCGGCTCAGCCGGAGGCTGCATGGTTCCGCTTGCGGCTCCTGCATCTTCGGTGATGATGCTGCGCACGTTATCCAAATGATCTTTGAGGAAATAATCATATATATAAGTATTGCCTGCCAGACCGCTTTCCACCCGTACACGCCCTTCATCGTGCATGATCATCTGGGCGGTACCGTTCTTGTAAATGATGTCCCCGATATAATCATAGGTATTCTCAACAGACGGGCCTGCACCGGACTGTAGGGTCTTTTTTTGCAGCAGGTTGCCCAGGGCATCGTAGAGGTAAGTCACCTGATCGCCTTTAAACGTTTCTATATAGGTGGGCTTGCCAATGGTAAACCAGTCGTTGGTGATGGTGCCCAGGCTACGGTTCTCATCATGGGAAATATTACCGTTGGCATCATAGGTATAGTCCTGTGAGGCTGATGAGCTGAGATTTTTGCGGAAGTCGCCATAACCATTGTGCTGCTCTGCATCTCTGGCCTCCTGGTCGTTGGTTTTATCTGCAATCTGCTTAATGGTATTGGAATTGGCATGATAGGTATAATGCAGATCGTCAAGGGCAATGATGCGCTTAACGTTGTTGATCCCCATATGCTTCATAGCAGTAATGTTCCCATTCGGGTCATAACTTACCGTGGTGGTAAAGTCCTTTACACCCTTGCTCCAGTCGGAAGGATTAAGGGTTCCCTGGTCTTTCTGCTGGTACTCGGCTTCTACCATGCGGCCCTGGTCATACATATAACCATAAGAGCGAAGCTCATCCGAGGTTCCTTTGTTGCGCCATTGTATTCCCGCTATCTTGCCGTCAAGGTAAGTGGTGTTGTAACCCTTATCGTAGTAAATCGCCATACCAAAATAAAAGCCCCTGGTCTTATCGTCACAGTATGCCTTGTTGATCCCGGTGATCCAGCCCCGGATGTTATATTCATAGTTGATCGGATGCGACATATTACCGAGGATCTTAACAGATACCCTGCCCAGCTGGTCGTAATTATACTGCGCTATCTTGGTGAATGATGCAGCGTTGTTGATCCGGTGGTGCACATACATCAGGCGGTCAAGCACATCATACTGGTATTTTTTAATGATGGTATACGCCCCGTGCGCCATCTGGCTGCTGATCATCCTGCCTTTAAAGTCGTAGCCCATAGTGGTTACCGCAAGGCTGCCATCAGGATTGGAGCGCTGCACCTGGATCAGCTCTGAACGCGAATTGTAAAAATTGCAGGTAGTTACACTGCCGGAACTATCGGATAATAATGCTTTGGTGCCGGTAAGCAGTCCTTTTACCTTGTTGCTGTTGGCTACATCATAGGCTCCGTAGTTGGTGGTAGTCACAAAAGGCGGAGGCGAAAAATCGTAGCTGTCAAAATAATAGCTTACAAAGATGGCTGCATTAGAGAAAACATCCCGGTACTGGCTGTGCTTATAAATCCTGCGGTTGTACAGGTATTGCAAAAAAGGATCGGTCAGTGATGAGAATGAAACAAGATCCTGCAACATCGCCCGGGTGTAAATAACATTGGAGGGAGTAGCGGGAGGTTTTGTTGGGTCATACTCAGCAAGAAACTCCGCATTCATCAGGCCGCTCTGGATCAGCCGGCCCGAAGGGTCATACTTGTTGAAGATCCATTTGCCCTGTACTTTTTTAAGCGGGTCTTGTGTGAGGATCACCTGGTCGTATTTGTCGTACACAAAATAGGTTTCGCCAATTCCCGGTTTTTTCAAAACGATCTGCCTGCCGTCCTCGTCATACTCATGACGTGTGCACAGGTTATCGGCAATCTGCTGGCTGATCACCTGCCCGTTAGCTGCAATAGCGGTGATGGCTTTTTGCGGGATCTCGAAACGAAGCCTGTTCAGCTCATCATATACATACAGCTGCTGGATGCCTTTATCATCTTTGAGGATCACTTTACCTTCCATATCGGTATAGGTAGATATGGTATTTCCTTCTTCATCGGTAACGGTATTGACCGTTAATGTACCTTCGGTATAATTGCCGATCAATACGGGCAGTGTTCCAGTAAAATCCATCTTCCATCTAAATACAGTGGAGGTATTGAGTTCGGATGTAATTGATCTTGATATTCCCTTTCCGACCCAGTTATTGCCTTCTGCCCGGGTTGCTTTCAGGCGGCTCAGCGGGGATGCTTCCAGGTCGTTTTCGCTGTACAAAAACTGTTCATCGCTATAACCCAATTCGGTGTAAGTACTGCGCAGGTTGGTCCATATGAATGGATTAAACTTTCCGTTGCGGGCGGGGTCGGTTTCGGCTTTGGCAAAGGGCAGCAGGTTGCGTACTTCTCTTCCGAAAGCATCGTAGATATGGTGCTGAACAATGTCTTTTTTGTCAGCAGCATTAAAAGGTTTCCTGACAATGGTTTGCAGGGGCCTGCCCAGGCCATCCGTACAGATGGTTTGCAGCGCGGATTTTGCACAATCCTCCTTGACCGCATTTAGCTCCAGATCTGTTTTTACCGGAGTAACAGGGCTGGTGTTTTTGGTATAGTTCAGGATCAGACCGGGCTTCAGGTCGGCTATCGTGGCCGGTGTTCCCAGCCCTGTTGCAGGGCCGAGATTGCTTGGGTCGGGAATATTCTGTGCCTGTGCTGCCATCCCAAAGACAAGTAGCAATATGAGTATATATAGTTTGATTGGTTTCATAAGATGTGTACTTAATCTGTTATTGTTATTGATCATGGGGTTATTGCGCTTCACGTTGCACGTATTCCATTGCTTTAATGATGTTCAGGTTATGGTCGAGCACTTTTACCAGCCTGCCGAAATTGTCATATACATAGTGGGTATAGTTGTTATTGTTGTCGCTCTGGCTGGCTATGCCCACAAGAGGCTTGTATACCGTATTGGAAAAGTCCCCATCCTCGGGAGAAAGCTTCAGCTCATCAATCAGGCAGCTGCCATCTTTACTGATGGTGATGGCGGTGGCACCGGTGATCAGATACTGGTACAGCTTCCAGTCGTTGGTTGTCTGCAAGGTGCTGTAGGATGGCGAAGGCCCGCCTGTAATGCTTACGTTCGGATTCCCGTTTTTAGCCCAGAAAGTGAGCCTGTAGGTGATGGCCGGTGTAAGCGGCCTTGCTGTTACCAGCCCGATATGGCAGGTTCCGCCAAGGGCAATGCTGCCTGTTCCTGCAAACGCTTCGGCTCCCCTGAGGCTGGTGAAACAATTCCCGGTCAGTGTCCAGTTGCTTGATAAATGCAGTGTTGGCTCTGAAGGAGTGCCAGCGATCTCGTATTCCTCAAAGCTGCAATAAGCAATATCATTTTGAACAGCCTTGCTACAGGTGGCAACAACCTGTCCGACAACCGGATTAAGGATCATCGATTGCTTGCTGTTGCGATTGTCTACCTCTATAGGTGCGCCTGAAGGGGCATATACACCGACTTCGCTTTGCAGCTTGTAATTGGATGAATAGGTAAAATTCCCTGATCCGTTTATGACAGAGAGCACATGGCTGCCCTCGGTATAGGGGTTCATATTTTTTAAGGCATAGGCACGTTTGGGAAAAACACCGGCATCAAGCACTTTGAAGTGGCTCAGCTCTCCGCCTGTTACCAGCCCGTTTTTGAGTGTGATGCTTTCGATCACGGGGGTATAGATATGGCGGGAGAGCATATACCTGATGGCCTGCGATTGTTCATCGGTTACTGTTGTCACCACATAATCACCGGGGTATTTATACTTTGTTTTATAGACATTGCCACCGGTGCTGGTGATCTTGCTTTCCACCAGCAAGGAAGTATTATAGCTGAAAACGGTTGACTCATCTTTACCTCTCAGAGTTGAACCTATCTCATACACTTTGCTGGTGATGCTTGAAACCGGCATCCAGGAAGAAAAGATCTGGTAGGTATTGTAGCCGTAAGAATTGTTTTGCAGTGTATCAATTGTTTGAAGGAATGGCATGGTACCGATCAACGTACTTTTGTTAACAGGTGTTGCATAGTCGTATTGCGTATAGGCAACACTGTCACCGTCTTGATTAAAGACGGTAACTCTCCTTAATAATGCGTTCAGGTGATCTTTGATCAGGAATAAACCTGTCGCTGAGTTATAGTCGTTGTGAAAATCATAGAGGTAAACGGTCGATCCTATTTTGCTTGCAGCAATATTTACACCTGCATGTTCTATTACTTCTACTCTGGTGTAGTATATAGGGCTGCCGGAAAGAAATGGTGTTTTATTGAGAGGGTCTGCTTTACGAAGCAGGCAGGGGCATATCTTGCCTAAATTAAGCCGCATTGTAAATTTTATAGAGGATGAGAATTTAATGTCGTTAAGCTTCCCGCTTGAGCTGGGATAACTTCCGTCTGTCAGGTATTTATATGAAGTATATTTGATGTTGCCCAATCCATCGTCTGCTGCAATCATTTTAACTCTTAGGCCTGGCCCCGTTTCGTCCAAGCCGGTGTAAACATCCCTGTATACATTATTCTCAAATGTAAAAGCAACCGAGGCACCATCAGGGTAACCAATTCCGGTTAATACTGCCGCCTGGGTATAGGTCGGGTTGATGTTTCTAAGGGCGCCTTGTGTGATATATGTATATGCTCCGTTTTGTTGTTCCGGCATCAGACTAGTTACCGCCCCCCCATACAGGTCATAACCTGCGTCATTGTTTTCATTATTGTAATATCCCCATAAATCCTGTTTTGTTGTCCCAACCGGTGGGAATGCAATATTATTGTAACTGAAAGTAACCGGTAAAAGCTGCTTTCCATTTTTATCCTGTTCCGTAACCGTCTTTAACCTCAACCGCCCGTTGGTAGGAACTGCTCCGCCATAGGTTGGGGTATAGTCATGTTCCAGGATATACTTCTTGACTTCATGATCAGCTTTATCGTATTGAGCGATCTGCATTAACCGGAAGTCACCTGTGATGTCTGTTCTCGAAGTTGCCGCGTAAGTGAACTCCAATCTCCCTTGATCGTAGATAATGGTTTGTAAGCGGGGCGTGATGATGTGAAGGAAGATCGAGGTCCTTTGAATTGAACTGGCTCCTTGCCCTGCGGTAGCCATTGCATCACAGGGATCTCCGGACCTTTGATCACCCATGATTCTGTCAAGTTTGGTATCCCGGTTCCCTGCAAATGTGGTATAGGTAAGGGTGTTGTTGTATTGAAATGTAATGACTGAATTGTCGGTAAGCACAATTTTGGTCAGGTGGTAGCTGGTAGTTTTAGCATCAGATAATATTGTCCCGAATTTATCTTTAATGGTCACTTGCTCGATGTCTGCAAAAAAGTACTGGATGCCATCTTCATCTGTGATCTTGTAGCAATCTGCATATCCACCGAATGCCCCGTTTTCGATCAGGATATTCTGAAACGGAACGGTGTAGGCTTTGTTATCTGTAGGGTTCACGAAAAATTTGCCGCCCCTGTTTCCGAAGGAATACATGGTTAAGTCGGGCTCACCATCGATCTGCCCGGTGAAGATCTTCCCCAATACAGCTTGTATGCTGGGGATGGTTAGCGTTTGGTTTGCCATTGGCAAAGGATTGCTGGCGCCATAGGTTCCGTAGCCGCTTCCAGCGGCACCAAGGTTGTAATCAGGGATTCCTTTAACGGCTCTTGAAACAACACCACCGGCATTGAGCGTCCATCCCAGGCCGATGCGGGAAGCACTTTCATCTACTTTAATACCGGAGGCATTGTAATTGATGCTGACCGGGAGTGTATACCCGTTTTGGGTGATGTTAAAAAAAGGAATGCTGATCCCCGGTATTCCGGTAGATTCGTTCACCTTGTAAATGGTGCTGCGGGTAGCGGAATACGTGTCGGGATTTCCCTCATTAAAGGTGTTCACATTGTTTGGCTGGTACTGCGACAGCTGTGCACAGGCACAAGCGGCAATGAGCATAAGTGGTACACTGGTGAGTGTTCGTTTGATTGACTTCATAGATGTTGTATTTAATTTATATTCCTATTCTGAAGACTAAAGGCGACTCGCTTTTATCGCCAAGAAAGTGCAGGACGTTATAGCCTAAGTAGAGCTTACCCTTACCCGCCTGAAGGCCAATGATGAGCCTGTTTGATGTGGGTCTTCTGTATGATTCATTTACGGTGCGCTGCAATTTGTACTCATAGCTGCCGAATACTCCGATCATGTTGAACAGCTGATATTCAAACCCCAGCCGTGTTCCAAAGCCTTGGTTGGAAAACCGGATGTCCTGTATGCCGTTGCCCAAACCAAGTGTATAGCTGATCCCGGCAAAGGGGGTGCTTTTAGGTGTCCACAAAAATTTGAGGATGATGGCCGTTTCCATTCGTGCAGGCTGAAACTTGTCGGCAGCAGCGAACTGAAAGTTGGGAGAAAGCTTGATCCGCTCCAAAAGAGGCTTGCCTTTGTGGGGATTAAGCATCAGGCTTGTTGTATCCAGCAGATCATTGGTCGTTCTGCTTTTGTTACGGAGGTTGGTAAATTGTTGCATATACCCCTGGATCATGCTCATGCCTGAAGCTGATCCGCCCCCTGCTGCCGGGCTTGCTGAAGGGATCTGTTTATAAACATCGTTCTTAAACTGGAAAGGTTTATCGATGAGTTTTTTGTTTCCTTCGGCCATCATCCTGCTGTATTTAAGGTTGTCAGCTTTCACGCTGCTGAGCAGCTTGTTTAACCGTTTCAGGTCTGTTTGCTCATTGAGCATGTTCTTTAATCCGAATTGTTTGCGGCAGCTGTAAAGAGTTTCTTTACGGAGTTGTTGCAGGGCTTTCTGTTGGGGAGCAGTATAATTTCCGGTAGCACTGGTTAGATCCAGCGAGGCCAATCTTAAGCTGTTATGGCTGCTGTCAATTGATGCCTTTTCTGCTTTAAGCACAGTAATCCGGCTATTTTCATCAGCAATTTTTGTGCGCAGGCGTTCTTCTTTGGATGGATTTGAGGGGATCTTTTTTACTTCAACAGCCTCTTTGCGGGGCGTTGTGGCAGTGAGCTGATGGCGGGGAACGTGTAATTTCTTTTGACATTTGAGCAAAGAAGCGGACAATGTTTTGTTGCTGGCTGAAGACTTCGCATTGTACTTTTGCAGGGCTTTTCGGGTTTGTTTCAGCTCTGCATATTGGACTTTCAGCTGTTTAACCTGTTCCTTATCAGCTGCCCCAGCGCCAGACAGCACCAGCAAACAGGCCACCATCAGGCATGTTCTGACCAGGTAAAGAGCGTACTTTTGTTGAGGGCGTTTCATTTTGTATGTAAATGAATTACAAACTGATAATCCATTTAAAGGGGGGCAACAATAGGTGTTTAATTGAAACCCTGTCAAGAGTGAAAACACTCTTTTTATTTCCTAATAATCATAAATACATGATTATCAAATATTTATTTTCAATAAATCCCTTAATAAGGTGTATTTATTAAAGGGTAACTTTATCAGGGACGCTTTACGTGATTTGTGTAGGATGGTAAAGAAAAAAGTAACTCCTGTTAAAACCAGTCGGCCTGCTAAAAAGGTTGCGGGTGCGAAGAAAGCTAAAAAGAAAAGCAAGGAAATTGTGCAGCTGGGAAAGCGAATAAAATTTCTGAGGAATAAAAAAGGATACAGTAATTATGAATACTTTGCCTATGAGCATGAGATCTCCCGAAGCCAGTTCGGCAGGTATGAGAATGGGGAAGATATGCGTTTTTCCAGCCTGATAAGAGTGATTAAAGCTTTAGATATGACGCTGGAAGAGTTTTTTAGTAAGGGATTTGATTAATTATGATACCCATTAGTCAGATTTATGTAGAATCTTTTTTTTGATCCTGGGTCTATTTTATGGGGTATTAATAGCCCCCTAAAGTCAGAACAAAGTCTAGGTTAGTTAGTGTGAGAAGCCCAACACTATTTATTGAACGTTGTCTTTATTGTCAGTCCAGCCATTACAAGTAACAGATTAATTGGAAGTGAAACACCTGAGTGTATTAACAAATGCTTCAACATTTTTAAGGAAGCCTGGCATAAATTTGTCTTAAATTGAGTAAGGTCTAGCTGCTTTTTGTTATTCATTTCCTTAAAATAACCACTGCATCATAAACAGATTTATGTTGATTATCTGTAAAAATTTCAATCTAAAAACGGTTGTGGATTGGGTGCAACAGAGTATTTTTTTGCAATCGAAACGATCAAAAAGGACAACAAAGGTACTACGGCCGTCCTCGCATACTGCCGCCAAAAGACTACGGCATAAACACAGCCCCACCCGCAAATCCTTCATTTATTCCGTTTCCTTTTGGCTTTCCCAACCGGCCGTAGTACGCCAGGGCTTTCTTTTTTTCGTTTTTTCTTTTGAAAAAAGTACTTTTTTGAGGGCTTGTCAGGATGGAAATGGATAACAAAAAATAGGTTAATAATTCAATTTCAATCTTTATGAACATCATCGAGGGACCGACAGGAAAAAAGCAAGGTTTCCTATTTCATGAGAAACCGGCAAGATGTCCCGAAGTATCACTTCGGAGGATAAAAATACCAGCCTCGAAACTCGGCTGGTGGTTATTGGTAGGCGAATTCGAATGTAGCTTCATTCTTTACCAGATATAGAAAAAGGGAAGTGTAAAAAGTTGACCTGTGTCAAGTATATTCGGTTTTGGAGTTTTACCCATTTAAAGAAGAAGAGTTGGAACTATGACCAAATAGAAAATTCTTTTCTGAGTATTAAGCACTGCTAATCCATCGTAGAAATAGCAAACACCTTTATCATATTATCCCTAGTTTTAGCCGCCCCATGAGTTTCGAGTGGGGCATTAAACCCGAAATGTATCACTTCGGAACATCTTGCCGGGTTTACGTACCAACAGGAACCCAAACCTAATCGTAGTGTATCACAAAAATCTTTTCAAAAGAAAAAAGGAAAAAAGAAAGCCTTAAGAACAGCGATGCTGGGCCGGGCCAAAAGGAAACGGAATAAATGAAGGATTTGCGGGTGGGGCTGTGTTTATGCCGTAGTCTTTTGGCGGAAGGTGCGTTGGGTAGACACCGCTAGTTTCGCTATGTTTTTTTCTGTTTTCAAAAATGAAAACATTTATGGCCTATTGCCTCTTTTTTGCTTAGAAGCTATCTTTTTCTTTGGAAGCTCTTTTCTGATTTCCTTAACATCTTTAAGATCTTGCTTTCGTCCTGATGCTATTTTGTTTTGTAACAAATCCTGCAACCCGATAAAAGAAACTTCAAGATCGTGTTCGATAATTATTTTCTGCCTATTTAAGATAGCATCGCTAAACTCTATCCCATCAATATTATTGAGAATATCAATACGTAAAGGTGGGTAGCCAATTTGCGTTATATACCCTGGTTGAAGAAAATCCCTTTTTTCAAATCCAAGAGATCCTAAACCAAATGCATTAATTACATCTATAAGTTTCTCTGCATTTACTTCAGATATATTTATCCAAATATCCAAATCTCCGGTAAAGCGGGGTTTACCATGTAATGCCATAGCATATCCACCAACAACCATGTACTCAACACCAAATTTGTTAAGTAGCTTCACAAAGTCTTCAAAATCCTGTTCCAGTATCATTGTTTTGGTCTTATTTTCTTCACAATAGTTTTATCCATGCGTTCACCTTTCTTAAGCATCTGCCGAACTAAGAAAGAAACCGCTCCTACTCTTTCACTTGCTGGTCTGGATAACCAGTAATTCAAATCCCGTTCACTATCATTCGCCTCTTTCATTCGTACCTTTCGGATTAACGGAGCAATTTTTCGGTTAACAACAGAACTTTCCTTTGGCTTTGAAATGATTTCTTTCCTTTCTACACGAACATCATTGTTTTCATAAGCTGTTTTGTCTTTGCTTAAGTAGTTGGAAAGTGTATTGTAATTATACTGGGGGTAGCTCAAACAAAAGTTTTTCAGGTTCGAGAATACCTCGATCTCATGTTGCTTCCTCCAATAAATGACCACTACTCTTCTTGCTTTTTTTTCTGTTGGCATAAATTCAAATATAACAATTATTAATACAATATTTGTTATATTCGTAATACGAATCTGCAACAAAAATATAAAGAGATTGTAAAAGGGCATTACCTGTTCGATTTTGAAACAGGTCCATACAAATCGTATTCCACATCTTAGATTTGAAAACGGTAACGGTTATCAAGTGAGATATGGAAAATGTGGAGAAGGAAAAAATGCCCATGAGTGGGCAGGAAGAAGAACGTGAACGCTCAACCAGATTTGGAAAGAATGAACTTCAGTTATTGAATTTGATAGCTGAGATTATTGTAGAAATTGTAATGAAAGACGATGATGGCAATGACAAATAACAATGCATTAGGGTATCGCAGGCTGAGCGAAAAAGATCAGTCTAGGTATTCCCTCGAATATCAGGATAAAGCCATAACAGACTATTGTAACCGGTATGATCTAAACCTGATAGGTGTGTACACAGATAACGGTGAGTGTAGTGATACTTTTGACCGGCCCGATTACCAGGCATTAGAAAGCTTTATTAAAAAACACAAAGGTAAGGCAAGGTATCTGATCATCATGGATCATGACCGTTTCAGCCGTAATCTCCCCGAAGCATTGATGAAGATTGATGAACTCGAAGATAAACATGGGATCAAAGTGCTGGCATCAAATGAGGACGTAAACTTAGACACAAAAGACCCCGCTGTATTTATGCAGCGAGCCTTTAACTATCTTATAGCAAACCAGGAGCTGTTGCGCATCCGCAAAAGAACAAAAGATGGTATCAGGCAGGCACAATCACAGGGCAGATATGTAAATCGTGCGCCTTTCGGCTACAATAATTTGAAAGACGAAGGGAAACGTGGTGTATTGATCATCGATGAGGCAAAAGCAGATATAGTGCGCCTGATTTTTGAACAATACCTGTCAGGCGCATCTTTCTATGATGTGCATCAAAAAGCAAAAGAAATTGGCTTCCATTTTACCGGAAATGGTGCCATTCAAAAGGTGTTAGGTAACTGTACATATGCAGGGCTTGTAAAAGTAAATGGCGACCGTAAAACACCCGATCGTATTGTAAAAGGACTTCATCAACCTATCATAGGCGAAGCAGATTATTGGTTGGTTCAGGAGCGCTTAGAAAACAAACGTCCATCAAAAGCCCAACCGAAAGAAGAATTTCCGTTGCGTGGTATTCTCAAATGCTGGTGCGGCAAAAGTATGACAGCCGGATTTTCAAAAGGAAAAACAAAATATTACCTGTATTACCGTTGTACTCAACATACCGAAACAAATATCCCTGGCTATTCCCTACATGACCAGTTTGAGAGTTTACTTGATCTGCTAAGCTTTACAAAAGATCAGGCAGATTATATTTCTGAAAGGTCAAGGGTCTTATTGAAAGAGGCCTGGGTAGATAATGCAAAGGTCTTGCTGGAAAGAGAAAAACAGCTTAAAGATATCGACAGAAAGATCGACAAACTTGAAGAAAGACTTATGGATGATGAGATAGATGGTGGTACATACAAGAAATGGAAACAAAAGTTTTCGCAGGAAAAAGCGGTTATTTTAAAAGATATAGATACGATCAGCCAGGAGAGTAAAGGAAATAAACTGGAAAAATTAAACAGGTTGCTTCCTTTGATGACATCCATAAAAAGTATTTATAAAGAAGCTCCTTTAAGGAGTAAACACGCTATTGTCAGAGGAGTGTTCAAACATAAACTCGTGTACATTGATGGCATGTTTAGAACTCCTTCGATGGAACCGGCATTCCATTATAATTCACTGAAAGCCAAAGAAAAAGGGCTCCTCGAAATAGAGGAACCCTTTGGGAATGGAGACCTAATCTCCTTCTGTAGCCCGTAGGGGAATCGAACCCCTGTTTCCAGAATGAAAATCTGGCGTCCTCACCCCTAGACGAACGGGCCATTTAGTAAAGCGACTCACATCACTGCTTATGCCTTACTTTTGGTAGCGGGGACCAGACTCGAACTGATGACCTTCGGGTTATGAGCCCGACGAGCTACCAACTGCTCCACCCCGCACTATATATATTTCGAGACTCCATCTCGTAATGTCTTGTTATTATAAAAAAACCGCTCAACTTTTTTTGTAAAGCGGTTTCTGTAGCCCGTAGGGGAATCGAACCCCTGTTTCCAGAATGAAAATCTGGCGTCCTCACCCCTAGACGAACGGGCCATTTAGTAAAGCGACTCACATCACTGCTTATGCCTTACTTTTGGTAGCGGGGACCAGACTCGAACTGATGACCTTCGGGTTATGAGCCCGACGAGCTACCAACTGCTCCACCCCGCACTATATACAATTTCGTTAGTGTTTGTTAAATCCTTAACTCTTCTTCCGAATTGGAATGCAAAGATATAATTCGTTTCTTTGTGGTGCAAATTTATTTTAAAAAATATTTCCATGTCGCATAAAGCAGGTTTTGTAAGTATAATCGGTAAGCCCAATGTGGGTAAATCAACCTTAATGAATGCCCTGGTGGGTGAAAAGCTTTCTATCATTACTCCAAAAGCACAGACTACCCGTCACCGCATTTTAGGAATTGTGAACGAAGAAAGTTATCAAATTGTTTTTTCGGACACGCCCGGCATCATAAAACCGCGCTACGGACTGCAAGATTCTATGATGAGTTCGGTAAAAGGAGCACTTACTGATGCAGATCTGATCTTGTTTGTTACGGACATTAATGAACAGCATGATGAGAATGATGTGTTAGAAAAAATCACGAATACCACCATTCCCATGATTGTATTGATTAATAAGATTGACAATGCCACACAGGAACAGGTTGATGAAAAAATTGCTTACTGGCAAGAGCAATTAAAACCTAAACACATTTTCGCAATATCTGCGCTTCATCAGTATAATCTGGAAGGAATTATGAATACGGTATTAGATTTTTTACCGGAACATGCTCCTTTTTATGATAAAGAAGACCTTACAGACCGCAACCAAAGGTTCTTTGTTTCTGAGATCATCCGTGAGAAGATCTTTAACAACTACCAAAAAGAAATCCCATACAGCACCGAAGTCATCATTACATCCTATAAAGAAGAAGAAACCATCACAAGAATCAGCGCCGAAATTATTGTAGAGCGTGATTCGCAAAAGAACATCCTCATTGGAAAAGGTGGAGCCAGTCTTAAAAAAGTTGGAATGGAAGCCCGCAAAGACATTGAGAAGTTCCTGGATCAGAAAGTTTTTCTAGAAACCTTTGTAAAGGTAATCCCCGATTGGCGCAGCAAAAAGAACTACCTAAAAAGCTTCGGCTACGAGTAAGATTTCTTAACAAAAACTAAAATCAGTCATATCCACAGGGATTATGTATCTTTGTGGCTTTTAAAATATTCGTATAAAAAACCCATGGCAAATATTATTGCAATTGTCGGAAGACCTAACGTAGGCAAATCTACCCTTTTTAACCGCTTAACTGAAAGTCGTAAAGCTATTGTTGATGATTTCAGCGGGGTAACGCGCGACCGTCATTACGGTTCAGCAGAGTGGACAGACAAACAGTTTACCGTAATCGATACGGGTGGCTATGTAGCCAATTCGGAAGATGTATTTGAAACTGCTATCCGCGAACAGGTGGTTATTGCCATAGAAGAAGCCACTGTGCTTTTGTTTTTGGTCGATGTAACCACAGGCATTACCGATCTTGACGATGAGATTGCACAATTACTTAGACGCAGTAAAAAACCTGTATTTGTTGTTGTAAACAAAGTAGACAATACCCAATTACAAAATGATGCAGCTGTATTCTACGGTTTCGGCCTTGGAGAGATCCACCCGATATCATCTATGACGGGATCAGGAACAGGAGATTTATTGGATGAAGTGATCAAACACTTTGAAGATGCTCCCGAAGAAGAAAACACATTGCCTAAGCTGACTATCGTAGGAAGACCAAACGTAGGAAAATCATCCCTGATCAATGCATTGATTGGAAAAGAAAGAAATATTGTAACCCCTATTGCAGGAACAACGAGAGATTCTATTCATATTCACTACAACCAATTCGGTCATGAATTTATGTTTATTGATACTGCAGGTTTGCGTAAAAAAACCAAGGTAAAAGAAAACATCGAGTTCTATTCCGTTATGCGTACCATTAAAGCGTTGGAAGAAGCTGATGTAGTGGTATTGATGATCGATGCAATGGAAGGTCTGGAATCGCAGGATGTGAATATATTCCACCTTGCAGAGAAAAACAAGAAAGGTATTGTTATCCTGGTTAACAAATGGGATTTGGTAGAAAAGAACAGCAAAACAATCAATGCTTTTGAGGATCAGATCCGCCAGAAATTACAACCGTTTACAGATATCCCTATTATCTTTACTTCGGCCATAAACAAACAACGTATATTCCAGGCAATCGAAACAGCATTGGATGTATACAAAAACAGAGGTAAAAAGATCCCTACATCAAAATTAAATGATGTAATGTTACCAATCATCGAAAAATACCCACCTCCTGCATTGAAAGGAAAATACATCAAAATCAAATACATCACTCAGATCAATGGTACATCTCCGATGTTTGCCTTCTTCTGTAACCTTCCTCAATACATTAAAGAACCGTACAAACGTTTCATTGAGAATAAGCTACGGGAGAACTTTGATTTTAGCGGAGTGCCAATTCAAATCTATTTCAGACAGAAATAAAAGATTTTTATTGCAGGCTGGTAACAGCTTGCTTTACCATAGGATCACTTAGGTTTAATGCCCTATAATAACCGGCATCACCTAAGTGATACTTGTATAAAAGCAGTTTGATATCATTACAAATAAGTGCTTTTGAAGCACTCAACTGCTTCTGATCTATCACAACATCCCTATTCTGGATATACTTTAGTAAATCTTTATAATCGTTATCACTGATCGAAAAGGTAGCCATATTTTGATCCAGATAAGTCGCATTGTACCGACTTGCCAGTACATCGTACACAAAATCAAACAATATTTTCTTTGAAATCAGCTTGCTGTAAAACTTATTATACCCCACCGTATCTAGCTTTACATATATATCCGGCTGTATCCCTCCCCTTGTTAAGTTCTTTACCGAGTCTTTTGCACTATATACGTTATCTGTAGTCAGCTCACCATCGTTAAAACGATCATCAATTTCATTCTTATAAGCCGTGTAGCCCTTTTTATATGATTTCTGAATACTCCTACCTAATGGCGTATAATAACGCGCTATGGTAAGATTTAAAGCAGATCCATCACCAAAAGGGAACTGTTCCTGCACCAATCCTTTACCAAAAGAACGACGACCAATAATCACTCCCCTACCCCAATCCTGTACAGCGCCGGCAAGAATCTCACTGGCAGAAGCTGAATTTTCATTAATCAGGATAGCTAATTTACCTTGTTCAAACTCTCCTCCACCCGACGTTGTATAGTCTGTTCGTGGTTCATGTTTACCTTCAGTATATACAATTAACTTATTTTCCTGCAAAATTTGGTTGGCCAATCCGGTAGCAGCACTCAGGTACCCACCCCCATTATCCCTCAAATCAAGGATCAGCTTTTTCATGCCTTTTGATTTAAGTGCTCTTATCGCTTCAATAAAATCTTTATCTGTATCTGCACCAAACTTACTGATCCTGATATAAGCGGTTTCGGGGTTCAGCAAATAGGCAGCATCAATACTACTCACCTTTACCCGGCTACGATTTACAAAGAAAACCACCTGTTGCGTATCTTTAGGATGAAGGATGGTTAACTTTACAGCTGTGCCCTTCCTACCTCTTATCCGTCCCACCATTTGCTCTCTTGGCAAAGCCTTACCACTTACCGTAACGGTATCAATTTTCAGTATTTTATCTCCTTGTCTAATCCCGGCATTAAAGGCAGGACCATCTTTTACCACGTCGGTTACCAGCAAAGTATCGTTTAATATATAATATTCAATGCCAATACCTTCAAAATTTCCCTCCAGCGTTTCGGTCATTTCATTGGCTTTGGCTGGTGGGAGGTACATGCTGTGCGGATCGAGTTGATGCAACAGACTATCTATAGGCAAGTGGTTTAAAGAATCAGCATTTATCTCATCAACGTAGTTTTTATTGATGATATGGATAATTTCATCCACCTTTTCGGTGTTGTTATTGGCAATTGCTACAGGCTTTTGAAACTGGTACCCCTGATCTTTCAAAAACTTATAGCCCAAAAACATCCCACCTATTAATGTAACCGAATAAGTGAGGGCTATCAAGAGATTAAAACGGGTATTCCTATTCATAGATAATTGATGTACAAAGTTATGAAATTACCTAGTCAATTAATAAATTAAACGATGTTCATTTGCAATTGTTTAACTTTTTGACTGAATTATTTTCGAAGTCACAGAACCAGGGTTAATTATATGGTTTTTGTGCTTAAATTTCTTGTTTAACCAGAAAATAACGAATTTTATAAATCCATCCTAAGCATTACTGCAACAAATGGAATAATTGAACGACTAATAGTAGTCCCTAAAACATTAAAACTATACATAGAAAAAAATATGATAAGAGTAACCGAGCAAGAGTCAAAGTACCATGATATCGACCAGATGTCGGTACTTGAGATTCTGAAAGGCATCAACGAAGAAGATAAACTTGTTCCTCAGGCTGTAGAAAAAGTGATCCCCCAAATAGAAAAATTAGCTTCGGCAGTAGCAGAGCGAATGGTGAATGGAGGGCGGTTATTTTATATCGGAGCAGGTACCAGCGGCCGGCTGGGCGTAGTGGATGCTTCAGAATGTCCGCCTACATTTGGCGTTCCTTTTGATTGGGTAGTTGGCATCATTGCAGGTGGTGATACGGCCATCAGAAAAGCAGTCGAAAACGCAGAGGATGATGCAAATCAGGCTTGGTTAGACCTTCAGGAGTACAACATCAACGCCAAAGATTGCTTAATTGGTCTGGCAGCTTCAGGAACTACACCTTATGTTGTAGGCGGCTTAAATACTGCACGAGAAAAAGGAATCCTTACAGGATGTATTGTATGTAACGAAGGCGGTCCCATTGCTGCCGAAAGTGATTTCCCTGTAGAGGTAGTTGTTGGCCCGGAGTTTTTAACAGGATCAACCCGTATGAAATCCGGTACTGCACAAAAGCTGGTTTTAAATATGCTGAGTACTACAGTAATGATTAGACTAGGCAGAGTAAAGGGCAATAAAATGGTGGATATGCAGTTAACCAATCATAAACTGGTTGACAGAGGCACACAAATGGTAATGGATGAATTACAAATCGACCATGACCATGCCGCCGATTTACTACTTCGTTACGGAAGTGTTCGCAAAGCTGTTGAAGCCAGTAAAAGCAAATCGTAAAACAACAAGCAAATCATGCACGAAATAGAACCTTATTACCTCTGGAGGGATGATTATATAGCAGCGGAAGATGAGCGTTCGCCCTTTTACAATACAGAGTATTCGGAGTTTTATTTTGACAAGCAGCTGTACAACTTCCTCATTCACCCCCAATGGGATGACTTTGGTTCAGGCACTTTATACCTGAAAGTATTGTATGTGGACTATGATAGAAACTACGCTATAATTGAATTTATAGGCGAATGGAATGATGCCATTGGCAATGACATCATGCTTTTAAAACGTGAAATTCTGGAACTGATGATGGATGAAGGCATCAATAAGTTTATCCTTATAGGCGAAAACGTGCTGAACTTCCACTCTTCTGAAGAAGACAGCTATTATGAAGAATGGTTTCAGGAGGTTGAAGATGGCTGGATTACCGGCATTAATTTCCAGGAACATGTCATCAATGAGTTCAAAAGCAATAACATCGATTACTACATTAACTTTGGTGGACAGCTTGACGATTTGGCATGGCGTACCTTAAAACCCCTTCAATTCTTTAAAAAAGTTGAAGAAACCCTGACAAAAAGGCTCGGGGCATAGCTTTTGTAAGAGAAAAACAATTAGTACCTTTAAATAAATTTAAAACAAATGGATAACAACAATAATCAAAACTGGTCACAACAGTCCGTTTTTGTAGAAGATATCACGGGTAAAGTTGCTAAGAAATTCTTCGCCAATGTATTCTTATGGATGTTTGTGGCATTAAGCATATCAAGCTTTGCAGCTTACTATATGTCGAACACTCCTGAAATGATGACTTACCTGATCAATCAGGAAACCGGTAAAATGGGAATGTTAGGTTGGGTGGCGATGCTTGCTCCGCTTGGCTTGGTTATGCTGATGAGTGCAGGCCTTAACCGCCTTTCTTTTGGGGCATTGGTAGGGGTTTTCATTCTTTACTCTGTACTAACAGGAGTCAGCTTAAGCTTTATTCTACTGGCTTACACCTCAGGCTCAGTGTTGAGCTGCTTTATTGGGGCTGCCGGTATTTTTGGTATTATGGCAGTAATGGGTTATACCACCAATGTTGATTTAAGTAAATTTGGCCCTATCCTGATGATTGGTATAGTAGGCTTAATAATTGCCAGTGTTGTAAACATGTTCATTCAAAGTGCAAACTTTAGCCTGTTCATGGCCTTTATAGGTATCGCGATCTTTACCGCCTTAACTGCTTACGACGTTCAAAAACTGAAAAGGATAGGCGCAGGCATTGAAGAAAGTGGTGCAACTATGCAAGATGCAGATACTAAGAAATTAGCTATCATGGGTGCTTTATCCCTTTATCTTGACTTCTTAAACATCTTCATTTACTTGTTAAGAATATTTGGCGACAGAAGATAATCGCAATCTTAAATTATACTATAAGGCTCCCAATTTTCGGGAGCCTTATTTGTTTAATAGCTTTAAAACGATTTGACAGTAAAGCGCGTAATTGCTGGGGCCTTGCCGGGGTGTTGCTGGGGCCTTGCCGGGACTAAAACCTTATAAACACCTGAGCAAGCCCTTTGGTAAACAGGCCTATTCCAAGAGGAAAACAAAATATAATTCCATTTTACACCACAAATCACTTGTTTGCTACAATTTTATATGCTTTAACGGCTGTTTTTTTGGAAATGATTTTTCTTTGTTGCACCTTTGTAATGCTTATAGAGAAAGACGGAGGGATTAGACCCTGCGAAGTCTTGGCAACCTGTGCTTACAAGGTGCTACATTCTACTGGAAACAAATCACCGGGTCCAGAAAGATAAGTTGAATTCGCCCAACGCCTGAATTCCGAATAAGCTTTGTATGTAATGAGTTCGGCACTTGTTTAGGCTTTCGCCTCTATCAACTTTAGCTTATTACCTGCTCATATGATTTTTTGTAAATGAACATTAGAGAAGAATTAGAAAAGCGGATCCTAATTATTGATGGTGCAATGGGCACCATGATACAGCGATACGTTTTAACTGAAGAAGATTTTAGGGGCGAACGCTTCAAAAATCACCCATGTGATGTAAAGGGGAACAACGACTTACTAAACTTAACCCGACCAGACATCATCAAAGAGATTCATACCGAATACCTGAAGGCCGGTACTGATATCATTGAGACCAACACTTTTAGTACCCAACGTATTTCCCTGGCCGATTATCAGATGGAAGAGTTGGATTATGAGATGAGCCTTGAAGGCGCTAAAATTGCCAAAGAAGCGGTAAATGAATTTATGTCGGCCAATCCCGGTCGTAAATGCTTTGTTGCCGGAGCTGTAGGGCCGACCAACAGAACATTATCCATCTCACCGGATGTAAATGACCCCGGTTTTAGAGCCATTACCTTTGATGAGCTGGTTGATGCATATGATCAACAAGTCCGCGGGCTCGTTGATGGAGGCGCTGACTTATTGTTAATCGAAACCATTTTTGATACTTTAAATGCCAAAGCTGCCATATTTTCTATTAAAAAATATGAGGCAGAAATTGGTCGTAAAATAGAGATCATGATCTCAGGTACTATTACCGATGCATCAGGAAGAACCTTAAGTGGACAAACTGCTGAAGCATTCCTAAATTCGGTAATCCATGCCAACCCTTTAAGCATAGGTTTTAACTGTGCTTTGGGTGCTAAAGACATGAGACCACACATTGAAGAACTTTCAGCGAAAGCTCCTTGCTTTGTTTCGGCTTATCCAAATGCAGGTTTACCAAACGAATTTGGGGCTTATGATGAAATGCCGCACGAAACAGCCCATCTCGTAGAAGATTTTATCCAGCATGGTTTCGTAAATATAGTTGGTGGTTGTTGTGGTACTACACCCGATCACATTGGTTGTATTGCTGCAAAAGCAAAAAATGTAGCGCCGCGTACAATCCCGCACATTGAACCTTACATGCGTTTAAGCGGTTTAGAACCGGTTACCATTACACCTGAAAGTATTTTTGTAAATATTGGTGAGCGCACCAACATTACCGGATCGCCAAAATTCTCTAAACTAATTCTGGGTGGGGATTTTGAGGCCGCACTCGCAGTTGCTCGTCAGCAAGTTGAAGGCGGGGCCCAGGTTATAGATGTAAACATGGATGAGGGAATGATTGATTCGGAAGCATCGATGACGAAGTTCTTGAACCTGATTGCTTCTGAGCCTGACATTTCCAGGCTACCCATCATGGTCGATTCATCGAAATGGTCTGTAATCGAAGCCGGATTAAAATGCTTACAGGGAAAGGGAATTGTCAACTCCATATCTTTAAAAGAAGGAGAAGATAAATTTAGAGAGAGTGCACGCAAAATTATGACCTACGGTGCTGCTGTAGTTGTAATGGCCTTTGATGAGCTGGGTCAGGCTGATAATTTTGAAAGAAGAAAAGAGATCTGTAAAAGATCATACGATATTTTAGTGGACGAAATTGGCTTTCCTCCACAAGACATTATTTTTGATCCAAACATCCTTACTGTTGCTACCGGTCTGGAAGAACACAATAACTATGCGGTAGATTTTATCAATGCTACCCGCTGGATTAAAGAAAACCTCCCTTATGCCAAAGTGAGTGGTGGGGTTTCCAATATTTCCTTCTCTTTTAGAGGAAACAATACGGTTAGAGAAGCCATGCACTCAGCATTTTTATACCACGCCATTAAAGCGGGTCTGGATATGGGAATTGTGAACGCCGGAATGCTGGAGGTTTATCAGGAAATTCCACCTGAGCTACTGGTACTGGTTGAAGATGTATTGTTGAACCGCAGGGATGACGCTACAGAAAGGCTTGTTGAATTTGCAGATACCATCAAATCAAAAGGAAAAGAGATCGTAAGAGATGAGGAATGGCGTAAAGCTTCGGTTGAAGAAAGGCTTTCTCATGCTTTGGTTAAAGGAATCATAGAATATCTTGACAATGATGTGGAAGAGGCACGTCAAAAGTATGCAAGACCAATTCAGGTAATTGAAGGCCCATTGATGGACGGAATGAACATTGTGGGTGACCTTTTTGGCGCCGGAAAAATGTTCTTACCTCAGGTCGTAAAATCTGCCCGCGTGATGAAAAAAGCAGTGGCTTATCTATTGCCTTTTATTGAGCAGGAAAAACTTAGCAACCCGGATCAGGATCAGAACTCATCTGCAGGTCGCATATTAATGGCAACGGTGAAGGGTGATGTGCATGATATCGGGAAAAATATCGTAGGCGTTGTTTTGGCATGTAACAACTTCGAAATTGTAGATATGGGTGTAATGGTACCTGCACAGGATATCATTAAAAAAGCCAAAGAAATTGATGCTGATATTATTGGGTTAAGTGGACTAATCACGCCTTCATTAGATGAGATGGTTCATTTTGCCAAAGAAATGGAACGTGAAGGCTTTTCCATTCCATTGATGATTGGTGGAGCGACCACTTCCCGCATTCATGCAGCTGTAAAGGTGGCACCAAACTATTCCGGCCCGGCGATACACGTTTTAGATGCATCGAGAAGTGTAACTGTAGCCAGTACACTGATGAACAAGGATACCAGAGATGAGTACATTGCTGGTATTAGAGCAGAGTACGATAAAGCACGTGAAGCACATTTAAATAAGCGGTCTGACAAGCGTTTTAAAACTATTGAAGAAGCACGTAAGGATAACTTTAAAATAGATCCGGCGCTAGTGGCCCCTGCCCCTAAATTTACAGGAACAAGGGTATTCGAAAATTATCCATTGGAGAAACTTGTGCCTTATATTGATTGGACACCGTTTTTCCAAACCTGGGAACTTCGTGGAAGCTACCCAAGAATATTGGAAGATAAAACTGTAGGTGACGAGGCAAAGAAATTATTTGCCGATGCACAAGCATTATTAAAAAGGATAGTGGATGAGAAACTATTGACAGCTAAAGCTGTAATTGGTTTCTGGCCTGCAAATGCAGTTGGTGATGATATTGTATTGAATGTTGACGGCAAAGAGGTGGTGATCCATACTTTGCGCCAACAGGCAGAAAAAACTGCCGATCAGCCTTACTATGCACTTTCGGATTTTGTGGCTCAAAAAGAAACAGGTATCCCTGATTATTTTGGAGGCTTCGCATTAACAACCGGTATTGGTTGTGACGAACTGGTAGCAGAGTTTGAAGCTGTTTATGATGATTATAATAGCATCATGGCCAAAGCATTGGCAGATAGGTTGGCCGAAGCTTTCGCTGAAAAGATGCACGAGCTGGTAAGAAAAGATCATTGGGGCTATGCCCAGGACGAGGCTTTGGATAACGAAGCGCTGATAAAAGAAGAGTACTCAGGTATTCGTCCGGCACCTGGTTACCCAGCTTGTCCCGAACATACTGAAAAAGGTACTTTGTTTGAATTACTGGACGCAGAGGCTAAAATTGGCCTTCGCTTAACAGAAAGCTATGCCATGTACCCTACTGCCGCGGTAAGCGGGTTTTATTTTGCACATCCACAATCAAGATATTTTGGTTTGGGCAAAATTACCAAAGACCAGGTAGAAGATTATGCGGCAAGGAAAAACATGCCGCTGGAAGAAGTAGAAAGATGGCTGAGCCCTAACCTGGCATACTAATCCTTTATTGAACATAAACCAAAATTAGACTCCAATGAAACCATCATGAGTTTGCACTTACAAAACACCGGGAATAAAAACTCATGATAGCTTCATAACCTTTAAAAATCAAATTATATTCTCATGAAAATTATAGACCATATAAATAATGCTAAGGGTAAAACCTTGTTCTCATTTGAATTATTACCTCCTATTAAAGGACAAAGTATCAAAGGAATATTTGATGCCATAGATCCTTTAATGGAATTTAATCCTCCATTTATTGACGTAACCTATCTGCGCGAGGATTACATTTATAAGCAACATGCAAATGGTTTATTAGAAAAAGTAGCTTACCGCAAACGCCCAAGTACTGTGGCGACCTGTGCGGCTATTATGAATAAGTATAAAGTTGATGCTGTACCCCATTTAATCTGTGGCGGTTTTACCAAAGATGAGACGGAAAATGCATTGATTGACCTTCAGTTTTTGGGCATCGACAACGTATTGGTGCTAAGAGGTGATGCGCGTAAAAGTGACAATGCCTTTATTCCGACACCCAATGGCCATGCTTATGCTTCGGAACTGCTGCAACATGTGGCAAACATGAATAAGGGCAAATACTTACACGACGATATGGAAAGTGCAGAAAAAACAGATTTCTGTATCGGTGTTGCCGGTTATCCCGAAAAGCATTTTGAATCACCTAATCTGGACACAGATTTCAAATACCTGAAACATAAAGTAGACACAGGAGCTGACTTTATTGTAACCCAGATGTTCTTCGACAATAAAAAATATCAGGAATTTGTTGATAAATGTAGGACTAATGGAATTAATGTGCCTATCATTCCTGGATTGAAACCAATTACCAGCAGTAAACAGTTGATCAGTCTACCTAAAATATTTCACCTTGATATTCCTTTAGAACTGAGCGAAGCTGTACAAGCCTGCAAGTCCGAAAAAGAGGTAAAAGAAGTGGGGATTGAATGGATGATTAACCAATGTAACGAGCTTAAAGCGATGGGTGCGCCGGTATTGCATTTCTACACAATGGGGAATCCGGAGCCTACAAAGAGAATTGCGCGCGCAGTCTTTTAAATAAAGCCAACCTAAGATTGTACCCTGTTATCCTGAGTCCCCACAGAGGCTCAGGATGATAGGCTGCCTTAACCATATAAAACAGCTGATCACGTTTTTTGGAATACTCTTTGTATCTTCACTTAACGTTAAACTTAATATTATATGAAAAGGCTGATGCTATTTACGCTGGTTATTACAAGTTCTTTAGCGGCTTGTACAACCATGAAACCCGGTACTATAGGCAATGGTGGACTATCTCAATTAGGCGGAACCTGGGAGCTAGATTATATTTCAGGACCAAGAATAGCGTTCAATGGTCTTTATCCGGGCAAAAAACCCATCATCAAGTTTGACATTGCCGACAAAAGATTTAGCGGCAACACCAGCTGCAATTCATTCTCTGGTCAACTGGTAGCAGACGACACTTCGATTAACTTTACCAAGCCCTTTATGATGACAAAAATGGCTTGCCCCGGTGAAGGAGAAGCCACTTTTGTCGAAATGCTTAAAAAAGCAAGTACTTATTCAATAACCAACGATAGTACCCTGAATTTTATGATGGGTGATATCGCGATTATGCGTTTTAGTAAGAAGTAGTCAGATAGTTTTTAAAGGACTCAAAAGCAGTATCCATAGCTGTAGCCTGCCTTTGCTTTGAAGCAAGGGCTTTTACTTGTTCAGGTATCTCAATTTTAGCTTTCATTACTTCAGGGAAAACATCCGGGAACTTACATGCATGAGCAGTAGACAGGAATACTCCTGCAAAATCTTTTTCCCTAGCTCCCTTTCTGTACTCCTGTAAAGCTTTCCAGGCAATTGCTGTGTGTGGGCAGGCAATGTAACCGAAATCATTATATATGGCTTTCATCCCTTGTAGCGTTTCTTCATCTGTAAAACGATAGCTTTTCAATACTTGTTGTAAAGCAGCTTTATCATTTTGAAACATATCCATTATTCTTACCCAGTTGCTTGGTGCACCTACATCCATTGCATTGGCATAAGTTTGTACCGATGGACGGGTTTCATATACACCTGTCTCCAAAAAACGCGGAACAGTATCATTCACATTTGTTGCAGCTATAAATTGTTTTACAGGCAAGCCCATTTTATAGGCCAGTAGACCGGCAGCGATATTTCCAAAATTTCCGCTTGGCACCACAAATACCACCTCTTTCTTACCTTGTCTTTTTAATTGAGCATAAGCGTTGAAATAATAGAACGTTTGCGGAATCAATCTGGAAATATTAATGGAATTGGCAGAAGTAAGACGAAGTTTTGCATTGAGTTCATCATCAGCAAAAGCCTGCTTTACGAGCGCCTGGCAATCGTCAAAAGTTCCATCTACTTCAACAGCATGAATATTCCGGCCATTGGTACAAAGCTGCAACTCTTGTATATCGCTTACCTTTCCTTTAGGATAAAGAATAGTTACACGGGTATTTGGCACACCTAAAAAACCAAGCGCAACGGCACCACCGGTATCGCCTGAAGTAGCAACCAGTACATCAAGCGTTTGCTCATTGTCTTTTAAAAAGTAAGCCATGATGCGGCTCATAAATCTTGCACCAAAATCTTTAAAGGCTAATGAAGGCCCATGGAAAAGCTCCAAAACGTACTCATTATCGGCCAATTTTACCACTGGGGCATCAAAATTAATGGCGTCATCAATGATGTTTTTAAGGTCTTTGGCAGAAATAGCATCTTGCAGTAAGGCTGATGCTACTTTAAAAGCAATTTCAGGTAAACTGAACTGATCAATAGTATTGATAAATTCCTCATCCAATTGCGGAATATGCACAGGCATATACAAACCCTTGTCTGAGGGCATACTGTTGAATACCGCAGTAGGAAAATCAACACTTAGCTTATGGTTGTTGGTACTGTATAATTTCATTTTTTTTTGCTTGATTTAATCCAATATTACCGGTCCTTTTTTGTTTACTTCCGAAACAAAGGCAAGGCTGTTAATGGCAATATTTTTTAAATGATACTGTAACTTCTGGGTAATCCGATTCGCTGTTTCTGCATCTTTGGTAAGTGCAAATACAGACGGTCCTGAGCCGGAGATACCAAAGCCGATGGCCCCACTTTCCATAGCGAGCTCCCTCAGTCTATCGAAATCAGGGATCAGAATGGAGCGTGTTGGCTCTACCAATACATCGGTCATGCTACGCCCAATCAGGTCGTAATCATTCATAAACAATCCACTTACCAATCCGGCAACATTACCCCACTGCGTTACTGCATCTTTTAAATATACTTTAGAACGGATCATCTGACGTGCATCTTTGGTAGGCACATCTACTTCAGGATATACAATTGCTGCATGTAAATCCTGCGGAAAAGGAAGACTAATGATATCCAGTGGACTGTAGCTTCTGATCAGCACAAAACCGCCCAATAAAGCCGGAGCTACATTATCTGCATGTCCGTACCCACAAGCCAACTCCTCCCCTTTCATCGCAAAGGGAACAAGCTCTCTATTCGTCAACTGATGATCAAACAAAGTATTGATCGCAAAAAGGCCGGCAACTGTACTGGCCGAACTGGACCCCAACCCACTACCTATCGGCATTTTTTTATGCAGCTCTATTTCGATACCTACATCGGGCCTGCCAATGTGTTCGAGATATTGTTTTGCAATGGCACTAACTGTATTCTTATCCGGATTTAAAGGCAAACGGCCTTCGTCGCCGGTAATTTTTAAAAGAGACACACCTGGTTTATCTGTTAAACGCATGATCACTTCATCACCCGGCTCATTTACCGCGAAACCAAGGACATCAAAGCCACATACTACATTCGCCACCGTGGCTGGAGCAAAAACTTTTACTGATTTTCTCATATCCTAATTATCTTTTACCCACGTTTATAATGTCTGCAAATACACCTGCCGCTGTTACTTCGGCACCAGCGCCGGGACCTTTAACTACCAGTGGACGTTCTTTATATCGATCAGTAGTGAATGAAATGATGTTATCACTGCCCGAAAGCATATAAAAAGGATGGGCATCATCAACCATTTGTAAAGTAATAGACACCTTGCCTTCTTCCAGTTTACCTATATATCTTAATACTTTATTGCTCTTTGCTGCTTCCCCCTTTAAATTTTCAAAATGAGCGGCATTCTTTTCCATCTCATTATAGAAATCAGCTACACTATTGGCAGTCAGACAAGCTTCGGGAAGCATGCTTTCTATAGAAACATCCTTTTCTTCCAATGCATATCCTGCATCACGGGCAAGGATTAACATTTTACGCATAAAATCTTTACCATTCAAGTCGTCCCTCGGATCAGGTTCTGTATAACCTAAGTCCTGCGCCTCCTTTACTACTTCATGAAATAACCTGTCGCCTTTAAAATTATTAAAGATATAAGATATTGTACCTGATAAGATCGCTTCGATACGCGCAATCCTATCCCCACTAAGCATTAAATCTTTTAGCGTCCGGATAATCGGCAAACCTGCGCCTACATTAGTTTCATAATAGAACTCTACTCCATGCTTTCTGGCAGCTTCTTTAAAGGCTACATACTGATCATACTCGGCTGAGTTTCCTATCTTGTTACAGGTAACCACTGAAATGCTGGATTGCAATACGTCCAGATAAAACTGAATAGGATTATGACTGGCCGTATTGTCTACAAACACGCAGTTTGCCAGGTTTAGGTCTTTCATCTGTTTAATGAATTCACTTAAATCTGCCTTTTCTCCTTGCTCTTCCAATACCGTTTCCCAGGTCGTTAAATCTATACCATCAGCATTTAAATACATTTTGCGTGTATTGCTAACTCCCATCACTTTTACCTGAAGATCGTTGTTCTTCGCCAGGAAAGGCATCTGGTTCTGCAATTGATTGAACAAGGTTTTTCCGATGTTACCGGTACCCAGACAAAATATATTCAATGTTTTTTTCAGGTCGGCATAGAAGGCATCATGTACAGCATTTACGGCTTTAGAAAGATCTGCTCTTGATATGATGACCGAGATATTGTATTCTGAGGAGCCTTGCGCAATGGCTCTTATGTTTACACCATTTCTGCCAAGGGCACTAAATAACTTTCCTGAAATTCCTGGTGTACGTTTCATATTTTCGCCCACGATAGCCAAAACTGAAAGGCCATTTTCTACCTCAGGGTATTCCAGTTTGCGGGCCTGAAGCTCCAGTTCAAACTCTTTATTGATCAAAGCCAATGCTTTTAACGCATCGGTAGGTTTAACGGCAAAAGTGATGCTATGCTCTGATGACGATTGTGTGATGAGTACCACGTTTACCTGTTCTCTGGATAAAAGGGAAAATAACCTTCCACTAAATCCGGCTTTGCCCACCATACCACTTCCTGAAAGATTTAAAATACTGATTTCATCAATAGAAGAGATTCCCTTTATCGGCAAACTTGAGGCTTGGACACCATGTTTGATGTAAGTACCGGGAAAGTCTACATTGAACGTATTTTTAATTACAATTGGAATTTTCTTTAAAAATGCCGGAGTCATAGTTGGCGGATAAATCACCTTTGCACCAAAATAAGAAAGCTCCATTGCTTCGATATAACTCAACTCTGGTAATGAAAAGGCTTTTTTAACAATCCTCGGATCGGCAGTAAGCATTCCATCTACATCTGTCCAGATTTGAACTTCCTGTGCATTTAAAGCAGCACCCCAGATGGCAGCTGTATAGTCGCTACCACCGCGCCCCAGCGTAGTGATGCGCCCATCCTCAGTACTGGAAATGAAGCCGGTAACAAAAAGTAATTTATCCTTATTGGATTCATAGAAATCCCTGATCAGTGTTTCGGTAAGTTGAGTATTCACCTTCGCTTGTCCGAAATTGCTGTCAGTCTTTATAAGCTCGGCACCGTCCACATAAAGTGAATTGGCAAAATGCTGACGGGCAATATGACTAACCATTACATTTGAACAGCGTTCGCCATAACTAAGGATCAGATCCTTGGTTTGCATACTCAGTTCACGCAGGGTATATACGGACTGCAGAATGTCTTCCAATTCGTTAAAATAGATCTTTAGCTTGGTCAACACAGGGTTTTGTGCCCCTGCCGGCAGCAATGCACGAATCACTTCAAAATGCTTAGCTTCTACCTTTTTAAGTTGCTCTGCATAATCCTCACCGGCTCTGGCATTTTCTGCCATCTGCAGTAGGGTGTTGGTTATGCCCCCCATTGCAGAAAGAACAACGATAGGATTTTCATCTCCCTTTTCCTTCTTGAGTATTTCCATCAGTGCACTTATGCTTTGAGCTGACCCGACAGATGTACCTCCAAATTTTAAAATATTCATAGTTGTTGGTTAAAAAAAAAGCGCCTTCCCGTATTAGAGGAAGGCGCTTTTTTGTGGTTGTTATATTTTCTTTTTCAGCCCACTAGCTTACCTTCCTCCGTGCTATGCCGGTGGTTGTGGTGGTAGTAGTAATGGTTGAATTGTTATACATTGTATTTTTTACACTATCTGTAACTGGGGGTAAAGTAAAGTTATATTTTTCTAATTCGCAAATGTTTATAAAAATAAATTATTAATAGATCGATTTAGTGGGTTTTCTTACCTTTACCCGTTATATGCAAGGATTAGTAATAAAATCGACAGGAAGCTGGTACCAGGTACATGCAGAAAATGGGCTTGATTACGACTGCCGGATAAAAGGCAAGTTCAGGATACAGGGTATCCAAACCACCAATCCAATTGCTGTAGGTGATCGTGTGGAATTTGAATTGGAACCCAATTCAGACAATGGCGTAATTAACAAGCTATACGACCGGCGAAATTATATCATCCGTAAATCCATCAACTTATCTAAACAAGCTCAAATCATTGCAGCAAACCTTGATCAGGCTTTTTTGGTGGTTACCCTGGCTTCACCACGTACCTCCTTAGGTTTTATAGACCGCTTTTTAGCCACAGCAGAAGCTTATGATATTCCTGCAATACTGATTTTTAATAAGCTCGACCTTTTTAATGAAGAGGGGCTTGCTGTATTGGAAGAATATAAGGGCATTTACGAAAAAATTGGCTATCCCTGCTACACGGTTTCGGCGCTCGAAGGCACCAATATTCCATTGATTGAGAGCTTACTAAAAGATAAAACTACCCTATTTTCCGGTCATTCGGGTGTAGGAAAATCAAGTTTAATCAATGCATTATTGCCTGGCCACAGCATCAAAACCGGTGAAATATCTGAATCAAGTGATAAAGGTCAACACACCACTACTTTTGCTGAAATGCATGCTTTACCATTCGGTGGCTATCTGATAGATACCCCTGGCATACGTGAACTGGGCATATTTGATATTAAACCAGAAGAATTGGGACACTATTTCAGAGAAATGAGGGCCTTGATGAACCAATGCCGTTTTAACAACTGCCGCCATGTAAATGAACCGGGTTGTGCGGTGATTAAGGCAGTAGAAAATGGCGAAATAGAATTGAGCAGATACGAAAGCTACCTGAGCATTTACCATGGTAACGAAACGAGAGCCTAAACACATTTTAAAAACATTATGAGAGCGGTTATACAAAGGGTTACTTCAGCGAGCTGTGTTGTAGATGGGAATACTAGCGGCACTATTGAAGTCGGCTTTTTAGTTTTGTTAGGTATTGAAGATGCAGATACGAGGGAGGACATGGAATGGCTTGCCGGAAAAATAGCTAACATGAGGGTTTTTGGTGATGAGGAGGGCTTAATGAATAGAGCCTTAGCTGACGTTGATGGGAACATTCTCCTGATTAGCCAATTCACACTGTTTGCCACTACTAAAAAGGGCAACAGGCCTGGTTTTACCCGAGCCGCCCGACCGGAAAAGGCAATTCCTCTTTATGAGGCAATGGTTAAGCAGCTGTCTTCACTATTAAACAAAGAAATACAAACCGGAATTTTTGGTGCGGATATGAAAATTAGCCTGGTAAATGATGGACCAGTAACGATTGTTATTGACACAAAAAACAAAGAATAATATGACTATAGCAGAAGCACAGGAAACAGTAGATCAGTGGATCAAAACAACCGGCATCCGTTATTTTAATGAACTGACCAATACAGCCATTTTGATGGAAGAGGTTGGTGAAGTGGCACGGATCATGTCGCGCAAATATGGCGAGCAATCTTTCAAAAAAAGCGATGAAGCCGTAGACCTGGGGGATGAAATGGCTGATGTATTGTTTGTTTTGATCTGCCTCGCCAATCAGACCGGAATTGACCTGACGGCTGCAATGGAAAAGAATCTGATTAAAAAGAGTATCAGAGATGCCGACAGACATAAAAACAACAACAAGCTGAAATCATAATTTCCAGCAGCTTCGGCTCTAGGCAAGAATTTCCTTATGTCTTGATTCCCTTAGTCGCAGGAATCGAAAATGCAAACCACCAATCAATAGTGCAATCATTCCCTGTATCAAAACGGTATTTGGAGTACCTATCCGTTCCGAAACAGCTCCAATTAGTAAACCACCCAGTGGCTGCATGCCAAAAAAGGCCATTGCATAAAAGCTGATTACCCTTCCCCGCATATTCGGGTCAACTGTGGTTTGGATTAAAGTATTACTAATGGTTATTTGCGACATCATTCCAAAACCACATATCATCGCAAATACCAAGGCTAATGGATAATAAGTGCTATGCGAAAACAAAACGAGTCCTGCTCCAAATATAAGCGTATTGATCGCCAATATTTTCTTTAGATTTCTTCCTGCCTTCAGGGAGGCAAGAAAAATGGCCCCGCAAAAAGCACCTAAACCAATTACACTATCTATCACCCCAAAAGTTGATGCTGTACCCTTAAAAATATCTTTTGCATATACCGGTATCAATGTACTAAAAGGCAAAACTGTCAAACTAATTAACGCTAGCATAACTAGAACAAATGCGATAGATGGGGTTTGCTTAATGTATTGAAAACCTTCCTTTAGCTCGCCTATTACATTTTTTGCATGTACTTTTTTTGTGTAAGCTGGTAATTTCATCACAAGCAATGATCCAATAACTGCGATAAAGCTTACTGCATTTAAACCAAAGCAGATGTCCTGCCCAAATTTTTCAAGTACAATGCCCGCTAATCCGGGACCGATCAACCTCGATAGATTAACCATGGAAGAATTTAAGGCCAATGCATTAGGTAAACTTTCCTTATCATCGACCATATCATAAACTAAGGATTGTCTGGCCGGCACATCAAATGCGTTGATTAATCCCAACAACGCGCTTAATGCAATAATCTCCCAAACTGAATAATGCCTAAAAAAAATCAAAACGGTCATTAATACCGCTTGTATCATAGATGCGATCTGTGTAATGAGCAATACCTTATACCGGTTATAGCGATCGGCTACTACACCTCCAAGAAAAGAAAAAATGAAAGATGGGAACAAACTGGCAAATAAGGTAAGACCGAGCATAAATTTGGAATGCGTTTCAGAATAAATCACCCAACTTACCGCAGTCTTTTGCATCCATGTTCCTATAAGAGAGACGGATTGTCCGCTAAAATACAGTCTGTAATTATGACTTTTAAAAGCGCTAAAGGTATTTATATTCATGTTTAATCGCATCTCTGTTAAAATCAACCAGCTTAGCCCTCCCCGCCTATTTCGACTCAAAAACAAACGCAGAAATTGAGCCAAAAACAAAAAGCAGGACTGTTTAATCAACCCTGCTTTTCGTTTGTCTTTGAAAAAAATTGGTAGCGTGTTATAATGCTGCCTTTATTTTTGCTGCTGCTTCTGCCAGCTCTTCCTGGCTTGGCTTTAGCTTCTCCTTACTGAAATTCATATCGCTCACGTGGTTCATCGGGATTAAGTGAATGTGCACATGCGGCACTTCTAATCCGATCACTGCAACGCCAACCTTTTTACATGGGAAAGCCTCTTTTAATCCTGTAGCTACTATTTTAGCGAACAGCGTTAATCCGAAATAACTTTCTTCATCCATATCAAAAATGTAATCGATCTCCTTTTTAGGGATCACCAATACATGCCCCATCACCAGTGGATTAACATCCAGAAAAGCCAGAAATTCGGTGGTTTCAGCAACAATATGCGCCGGAATTTCACCGCTTACAATTTTTGAAAAGATACTTGCCATATGTTTAATTTTATCTGCTGATCTCTAATATTTCGAATTCCATTTTTCCTGCAGGCACCTCAATTTCAGTGGTATCACCTACAGATTTGCCCAATAGCCCTTTAGCAATTGGCGATTTAACAGAAATCTTACCGGTTTTAAGGTCGGCTTCTGATTCTGCTACCAACTGATAAGACATCGTTGCACCGTTTTTAACGTTCTTGATCTTTACGATAGAAAGTGCAAGCACCTTGGAAGTATCCAATTTAGACTCATCAATCAGCCTGGCAGTTGAAAGTGTGGTCTCTAACTTAGAGATCTTTGCTTCATGCAAACCCTGGGCTTCCTTAGCTGCATCATACTCCGCATTCTCAGAAAGATCACCTTTATCTCTTGCTTCAGCAATTGCCTTTGAGATCAATTGCCTTCCAGTAGTTTTTAAATACTGTAACTCTTCTTTCAGTTTATCTAAACCATCTTGGGTATAATACGTTACCTCTGTCATAGCTCGTTTATTTATTGTAAATCCTCTAAAAAACAAACAAGACTATATCGGCTTTTAAGCCTACATAGTCTTGCTTCAATTAAAACGAAGATAACAGGGTAAGAGCACAAAAGCAAATTTTTGAGCTTAAATGATGAAGCGATGATGAAATAAATTCACTAAAAAGCGCGCAGCTTTTCGGCCAGTACTTCAGATATCTTACGGTAGGACTCAAATGTCCAGCCACCAACATGAGGTGTTAAGATCACTTTTCCTGACGATTTAAGATCGTTAAACCAATCCTGAGCTTCTAAAGCCGGAAACTTCTCTACTTCAAGCACATCCAATCCGGCTCCAATGATTTTGTTATTTTTAATGGCCGATAAAACAGCTTTGGTATTAACTATTTCTCCCCTGGCTGTATTGATAAAAAAAATAGGTTTACGGAAATGAAGCAAATACTCGTCATCAACTAGCTGCCTGGTTTCGGCAGTAAGTGGTATATGAAGACTCAGCACATCGCTTTGCTTTACAATCTCTTCCATACTTACTTCCTTTGCATATTCATCGCTAAAGCCTGTTTTATATTTATCGTAAGCGATTACATTCACCTCAAATCCGGAAAGCTTCCTGGCAAAGCTCTTGCCCATAAAGCCATACCCGATAATGCCAACTGTACGTCCCTTAAGCTCATAACCACGGTTACCTTCTCTGTCCCATATTCCATTCCGCACTTCTATGTCAGCATTTCGGAAATTATTCATCAAGCTTAACAGCAAGCCTGTAGCATGTTCGCCAACGGCATCCATATTTCCTTCAGGGGCATTTAGCAGCACTATATTTCTTTGCTTTGCTAAAGCTTCATCAATATTATCCAGTCCGGCTCCTGCTCTTGCTATAAATTTAAGGTTCCGAGCTGCATCCATCAATTCTTTATCGATCTGAAATTTTGTACGTACAGCAATACCATCGTAGTCGGCAATAATGGCCAGTGTTTCGGCTCTGGTGATCAAAGGTTGATCATGCACTTCATAACCGAATGCAGTTGCATTTTCTTTAAATGCAGGATGCAGGTCGTCAACAATTAATATTTTTCCTTTCATTTGTGTATTATTTTGAAAGCTCCGACAAGTGCGACGTTAGCTCAATAAAATCGGCTACGCTTAACTGCTCTGCCCGTTTATCAAAAAATAGATGGGTATCCATCTTATCTTTAGGAATCACACCCGAAAGTGCATTTCTCAAGGTTTTTCTCCTTTGATTGAACCCGGCCTTTACGGTACGCCAAAATAATTTCTCATCACAAGGAAGGGTTTCCACATTATTCCTGCTCAATCTGATTACACCCGAATTTACTTTCGGCGGTGGATTAAATGTGCCTGGTTTAACGGTAAACAAATACTCTATATCATAATAAGCCTGAATCAGTACACTTAGTATCCCATAATCTTTTGTTCCTGATTTTGAAGCACAACGTTCTGCTACTTCTTTTTGGAACATCCCCACCATTTCCACAACATTTTCCCTATTTTCAAGTATCTTAAACAGGATTTGTGAAGATATGTTATAAGGGAAGTTGCCTATAATGGCATATTTCTCTTTAAATATTTCGGAAAGGTTAAGCGCAAGAAAATCTCCATTGATAAGCCTGTTGCCCAATTGCGGATATTTTTTTTGCAAAAAATGATAGGATTCTACATCAATGTCGATCAAAAAGGTTTCGATATCTGTACGCTCTAACAACAAATCAGATAGGATGCCCATTCCAGGTCCAACTTCAAGCACCTGCTTGTATTTATCAGTATGAACAAGGCCGTTTACAATTTTTGCTGCGATATTTTTATCCGTCAAAAAATGTTGCCCTAAATGTTTTTTTGCCTTCACCAAACTCATATATTCTCCCTTAAAAGCTGCAAAATAAGTAAAGTTTTACTAGTATCCGGCTAACATTAAGGTGAAAATCTGTAATTTGCACCAAATTTCTATTCAGGCATGAGCAATAAAATTAAAATTGGGATAAGTATTGGCGATATCAACGGGATTGGATTAGAAGTAATCTTAAAAACTTTATCGAACAATAGTATTCTTGACTACTGCACTCCAATAGTTTACGGGCATACGAAAGTTGCTTCTTATCATAGAAAAGCATTAGGACTAACAGATTTTGCCTTTAATGTAATCAACGACCCTGCTTCGGCTAATCCGAAAAAGGCAAACCTGATCAATTGCTGGGAAGAAGATGTAAAGATAGATTTAGGTGTTTCTAATGAAACAGGTGGAAAATACGCCTTATTATCACTTCAAAAAGCCACAGATGCTTTGATCAAAGGTGAGATTGACGCTTTGGTTACTGCGCCAATTAACAAACATAACATCCAGTCGGAAACTTTTCAATTCCCCGGACATACAGAATACTTACAGGAACAGAGCAACAGTTCAGATGTATTGATGTTTATGATTAGTGAGGATATTCGGGTTGGGGTAGTAACAGGCCATATTCCCGTGAAAGACATTGCGCACAGCGTTACCAAAGAAAAAATTGTTAAAAAACTAGTGCTGATGAATGAGAGTCTTAAAAAGGATTTCTGGATTGAAAAACCAAAAATTGCAGTATTGGGATTAAACCCACATGCCGGCGACAATGGTTTGTTAGGCAAGGAGGAAGAACACGTCATCATCCCAGCCATTCAAGAGGCCTTTGATAAAGGTGTGATCTGCTTTGGACCATATCCGGCGGATGGTTTCTTTGGAAATGGTAGCTACAAGCAATTTGATGCTGTATTGGCTATGTATCACGATCAGGGTTTGATCCCTTTTAAAACTATTGCTTTTGGCACGGGTGTAAACTTCTCTGCTGGTTTAAAGATCGTACGCACTTCACCGGATCATGGCACTGGATATGATATTGCAGGGAAAAATCTGGCAGATCCTTCTTCATTTATTGAAGCAGTGTTTGCCGCTACACATATTGTGAAAAACAGGAGAGAACAAGAGGCTTTATTAAGCAATCAATTAAGAACCGGGGGAAAAGTTATTGAAACTGCCGCAGATATGAAAGATGACGCGAATTAAAAAAGATTTGCAAGCATTGAAAATAATATCTACATTTGCGGGCTAAAATTTTGTTACAATTGAAACCATTAAAACAATTTTCAATCCCATTTACAGGCTTAAAAATTGGCAAGCATCAGTTTGATTTTGAGATTGATAACAGCTTTTTTGATGCTTTTGAATACTCTTTAGTAAAAAAAGGAAACTTAAAAGCAGAAGTTGAACTTGATAAACAAGAGACCATGCTATTGCTGCAGTTCCGCATAAAAGGAACGATAGTATTAGATTGCGACAAATGTTTAGCTGAGTTTGAGGCACCGATAAGTATACAGGAAAGGCAGATTGTAAAATTTGCTGAAGATGAATTAGAAAGCGATGATCTGGAGATCATTGTCTTGAGTAAAAAAGAGAGTGAGCTAGATGTCTCGGAACTGATTTACGAATTCATTATGGTTTCGGTACCTTATATTAAGATTTGTGAAGAAAATGGCAATGGCCAGAAATGCGATCAGGAAATGATCGCAAGACTGAAAAGTTTAACCGTAGGCTCACAGGAAGAAAGAGAAGAACAAAGTGATGACCCGAGGTGGGCCGCACTAAAGAAATTAAAATAATAATATTTAAATAAATCAACAATGGCACATCCAAAACGCAAGATTTCTAAGAGTAGAAGAGACAAGAGAAGAACTCACTACAAAGCAGAAGCTCCTTCTTTAGCTACTTGTCAGACAACAGGTGCGATACATACTCCTCACCGCGCTTATAACGTTGATGGTAACTTGTACTACAACGGTAAATTGGTTATTGAAAACACCTCTATAGGTTAATTTTCTTGAAAAATAGTTTGTGTTTTAAGTGCACTAAAGTTTAACTTAGAGCCTTTAAAAAAAGGCGATTTTGCCTCGTACACAAACTGATTTTTTACTATGAGAATAGGTCTCGATATAATGGGCGGAGACTATGCTCCTAAAGCTAACGTTTTAGGAGCAATAGCGGCTCATCCCTTGTTATCTTCGGATGAGCATATAGTGCTTATTGGAGATACCCAGCAAATTAAGCCCATCCTATCCGAAAACGGTTTTAATCCGGATCACTTTGAGTATGTTCATACCGAAGAGGTGATTGGTATGGGCGAACATCCCACAAAGGCTATTGTTCAAAAGCCAAATTCCAGTATATCTATTGGATTCAATTTACTTAAAGAAGGTAAACTTGATTCGTTTGCAAGTGCCGGTAATTCGGGCGCAATGCTTGTTGGCGCTGTTTTTAGTGTAAAAACAATCCCCGGTATTATCAGACCATGTCTCACTACTTTTCTTCCTAAACTGAGCGGAGGAGTTGGGTTAATGCTTGATGTTGGTGCTAATGCCGACTGTAAGCCTGACACCTTGCTTCAATTCGGTGTGCTTGGAAGTTTGTATGCTGAATATGTGATGCAAATAGAGAATCCAAAGGTTGCCTTGATGAATATTGGAGAGGAAGATGAAAAAGGCGATATGCTTAGTCTGGCGACTTTTCCTTTAATGAAAGACACCAATCTCTTCAATTTTGTGGGTAATGTTGAAGGAAGGGATTTATTTAACGATAAAGCCGATGTAATTGTTTGCGACGGTTTTACGGGAAATGTAATGCTTAAACTTGCTGAGTCTTTCTATGTACTAACCTTAAAAAGAGGGCTAAAGGATGAATTCTTTGACCGCTTTAATTATGAAAACTATGGTGGCAGCCCCGTTTTAGGTGTGAATGCCCCTGTAGTAATTGGTCATGGCATTTCGAGTCCATTGGCTGTTAAAAACATGATCCTGCAATCCAGGGACATGATTACAACCGGCTTGGTTGGAAAAATACAAGCCGCATTTAAATAATTTTAAATAAAATGAGTAAAATTCACGCTGCGATAACAGCTGTTCATGGTTATGTACCTGATTACGTAATGACCAATAAAGAGCTTGAATCAATTGTAGACACTACCGACGAATGGATTACATCCAGAACAGGTATCAAAGAGCGAAGAATATTAAAAGGTGAAGGTTTAGGCACATCTGACATGGCAGTACATGCTGTGAATGGATTGCTTGAAAAACGTGGGATTAGTGCTGAAGAAATCGAACTGATCATTTTCTGTACCACAACACCAGATATGCCTTTCCCGGCATCTGCTAACATTTTAGCAGATAAAATTGGTGCAAAAAACGCCTGGGGCTATGATCTTCAAGCCGCATGTTCAGGATTCATCTATGGCTTATCAACCGGGGCGCAATTCATCGAATCCGGGAAACACAAAAAAGTTTTAGTAGTTGGTGGAGATAAAATGTCTTCCATCATTAACTATCAGGATCGCACAACTTGCATCATTTTTGGTGATGGATGCGGCGCTGTTTTGTTGGAGCCTAATGAAGAAGGACTTGGCGTTATGGACTCTATTTTAAGGAGTGACGGAGCCGGAAAACAATTTTTACATCAAAAAGCCGGAGGTTCTGCAAGACCTGCATCTCATGAAACCATAGACAATAACGAACATGTAGTTTATCAGGAAGGTCAGGCAGTATTTAAATTTGCTGTAACCAATATGGCTGATGTAGCTGCAGAGATTATGGATCGCAATAATTTAACATCTGATGACGTTACATGGTTGGTACCCCACCAGGCTAATAAACGTATCATTGATGCCACTGCATCAAGAATGGGTGTTGGTTCGGAAAAGGTAATGATCAATATACAGCGTTATGGAAATACCACCAATGGCACTATACCATTGTGTTTGTGGGAATGGGAAAATCAACTTAAAAAAGGTGATAATGTAATATTGGCTGCTTTTGGAGGAGGATTTACCTGGGGTTCCGTTTATTTAAAGTGGGCCTACTAATTTTATAAAATAAATAATATTAACTTAGATAGTTCTAAAGACGTACTATTTTTTCTAAATAACTAAAAAATGGATATTAAACAAATTCAGGAACTTATTAAATTTGTTTCTCGTTCGGGCGTAAACGAAGTAGCGATTGAGCAGGAAGACTTCAAAATCACTATTAAAACCAATCAGGCACCTACATTTGTTCAGGCAACTGTTCCAGCCCAGATTGCTCCTGTTGCTGCCCCACAGGTAGCTGCTCCTACAGAAACTAAAGCATCGGCACCTGTTGAAGATACTTCAAAGTATATCACTGTTAAATCACCAATGATCGGTACATTCTATCGTTCTGCGAGCCCTGATAAACCTTCTTTCGTAAATGTTGGCGATGAGATTTCTACAGGTAAAGTGATCTGTATTATTGAAGCTATGAAACTTTTCAATGAAATTGAAAGTGAAGTTTCAGGTAGAATTGTTAAGGTCCTTGTTGATAATGCATCACCAGTGGAATACGACCAACCTTTATTTTTAGTAGAACCAATTTAATCCGTCATGCTGATTTATTTCAGCGTCTGTATACTCAAAATAGATCCTAAGCTATTAGGATGACGAAAAGGAAAAAAATATGTTTAAGAAAATATTAATTGCCAACAGGGGCGAAATTGCTTTACGCATTATTCGCACCTGTAAAGAAATGGGCATCAAAACCGTAGCTGTTTACTCTACTGCCGACAGAGAGAGTTTACACGTACGTTTTGCTGATGAAGCCGTTTGTATTGGCCCACCGCCAAGTAAGGATTCTTACCTGAGCATTCCTAATATTATTTCTGCAGCCGAATTGACGAATGCAGATGCAATTCACCCTGGTTACGGATTCTTATCTGAAAATGCTAAATTTTCATCGGTTTGCCGTGATTACGGAATTAAATTTATTGGGGCAACTCCTGAGCAAATCAACTCAATGGGCGATAAAGCATCGGCCAAAGAGACCATGAAAAAAGCAGGTGTACCTACCATTCCAGGCTCTGAAGGCTTGGTTGAAAATATAAAAGAAGGTATCATAACGGCCAACGAAATAGGCTATCCTGTTATCCTTAAAGCTACTGCTGGTGGTGGTGGTCGTGGGATGCGCATAGTTTGGAAAGATGAAGACTTTGAAAATGCCTGGGATAGCGCCAAACAGGAATCGGGTGCAGCTTTTGGCAATGACGGACTTTATTTAGAAAAATACATTGAAGATCCTCGCCATATTGAAATCCAAATCATCGGTGACCAATATGGTAAGGCTTGTCACTTATCTGAACGCGACTGCTCTATTCAGCGCAGGCATCAAAAATTGGTTGAGGAAGCTCCTTCTCCATTTATGACTCCTGAATTGCGTGAAAGAATGGGTGAAGCTGCAATTAAAGGAGCTATTGCTGTACAATACGAAGGCGCAGGTACCATAGAATTTTTGGTAGACAAACATCGCAATTTCTATTTTATGGAAATGAATACCCGTATTCAGGTAGAGCATCCGGTAACCGAAGAAGTAATTAACTATGATTTGATTAAAGAGCAGATTAAAGTTGCATCAGGTGTTCCTATTTCAGGTAAAAACTATTTACCGGATATGCATGCTATCGAATGCCGTATAAATGCGGAAGATCCATTTAATAACTTCAGACCATCACCGGGTAAAATAACGAATTTTCATTCTCCGGGAGGTCATGGTGTAAGGGTTGATACACATGTTTATGCAGGTTACCAAATCCCTTCAAACTACGACTCTATGATTGCCAAGTTAATTTGTGTTGCACAAACACGTGAAGAGGCAATCAGTACAATGGAACGTGCTTTAAGTGAATTTGTAATTGAAGGTGTAAAAACTACGATACCATTCCACTTAAAATTAATGAAAGACCCTAACTTTAGAGCCGGTAATTTTACGACTAAATTTATGGAGACTTTCGAGTTTTCGGAATAAAGACAAAAACTATTTGCTAGATTTAAAACGTAAATACCATTCTACATAAAAGAATGGTATTTTTGTTTTACAAATAACTTACATGAGTAATAATAAAAAACGTGACCTGATTGAGGCCATAAAGGAAAAAGGAAAAACATTAGAGGCAGAAATGTCTTTTTTTGACCACATAGATGTATTAAGAAAGCATTTATTACGCTCATTATTCGTAATTGTCCTATTTACAATTGCGGCTTTTTGGTTCTCTGACTTTATTTTTAACGACCTGATTATGGGGCCAAAAAACCCCGATTTCTGGACTTATAGAATGATGTGCAAAATGGTAGCTCAATGGCCAAATCTATTTGGCTCCGACTTTTGTATCACTCATATTGATGCAAAGATCATCAACACAGAAATGGCTGGGCAATTCACACTACAAGTTAATGCTTGCGTAATGGTTGGTATTATATTGGGTATCCCCTATGTCTTATTTGAATTGTGGCTGTTTATTAAACCTGCACTTCATGAAAATGAACGTAAATCGGCAAGTCGTTTTGTATTATTTGCTTCAACGCTTTTCTTTATCGGGATTATGTTTGGTTATTACATTGTATGCCCCCTATCCGTTAACTTCTTAACCAACTTTACTGTAAGTCCGGATATACAGAATACATTTACCATAACCTCCTATCTTTCTTCGGTAGCGACATTAACCATAGGTTCGGGTATTATTTTCCAGTTGCCCGTTGTCATCTATATCCTGTCTAAATTTGGAATCATGACACCTAAATTTATGCGTTCAACCAGAAGATATGCCGCAGTTATCATTTTAATCATTGCTGCAGTGATCACCCCAACAGCTGATGTAATGACAATGCTTGTGGTTGCATTCCCACTGTTTGTCCTGTATGAATTAAGTATCTTTATATCAGCGAGTGTAGAGCGCAGAAGAAATAAAGAAATGTATGGTGTGGCCAAAGTGAAGAAACCATAAAACGCCCTATTTTATTATCAATATAAACTTAAAAGATGTCGACAGATACAAAATTTAAAATTGCAATTGGCTCAGATCATGCCGGGTTTGAATACAAAGAGCTTCTAAGGTCATTTTTAAATGATTATGAGGTTAAAGATTTTGGTACTTACGCCGCTGATTCTGTTGATTATCCTGACTTTGCACATCCTGTTGCCGAAGCTGTAGAAAGCGGAGCCTATACATTTGGGGTATTGGTTTGTGGTAGTGCCAATGGAGTGGCTATAACAGCCAACAAGCACCAGCACATCCGTGCAGCAATTTGCTGGCAAAAAGAAATTGCGGAACTTGCAAGATTACATAACAATGCAAACATCATTTGCATTCCTGCAAGATTTGTTTCGGAAGAGGTGGCAAAAGAAATGGTTACAACCTTTTTGAATACCGCCTTCGAAGGTGGAAGACATGCCACCAGAGTGAATAAAATCTCGTGCTAAAGAACGAAGTTATGAAAAAACAATTGCTATATACCAGTCTTGTTCTGTTAATTGGTTACACTGCCCTTGCACAGAATAAAGAAGCCATTAAGTTTAGTCAAACCATTAATAAAGACAATGCCTATAAGCATCTTTCTGTTTTGGCCTCTGATGAATACGAGGGTAGAGAAACAGGTAAAAAAGGTGGTTGGATGGCCGCTGATTATATCAAGGCTCACTTTAAAAATTTAGGCTTAAAAGGTCCGGTGAAAGGAGATTATTTTCAGCCAATAGACATGGTAACTTATGGGCTTTCGCAGGTTTTAACCATAGAAGGCCAACCTGCAGAACCCTTGAAAGATTTCTATGTCTTGTCTCCTTCAGTATCAGATAAAGGATTTGCTTTTAATTCATCTAGCGTACTATTTGCCGGATATGGGCTTAGCAAAGAAGGTTATAATGACTATGAGGGCTTAAATGTTGCCGGAAAAGTGGTGATGATTTTTAAATCCGGCGATCCTTCTACATCCTCGGGTTCAAAAAATTCCGGGGGTAATCTCAACACTAAAATAAAGTTTTTATCTGACAACAAAGCTCAGGCTGTTTTGGTTATAGATCCTATGGTAGATGCAATGCCTGGTAATTTCAAAAGCTATTTACAAGCTGAACAACTGGTGATGAAAACCAAAGAAAATCTTGACCGCATGAAGGGGCCACAAAGTATACCGGTGATCTACATTAGGACGGGGGTAGCCAACCAGCTGCTTAAGTCATCTAAAACCACAGTTGAAGCGGTAAAGAAGCAAATTGCTGAAAGTGACAAACCTGCATCCCAGGAGTTGAAAATTGCGGTTACCGCAAGTGCAAAAAAGACGGAAACGAAGGTTAGGGCCGAAAACGTGCTTGGCTTTCTGGAAGGCTCTGATCCTAAGCTAAAAAATGAGGTATTGGTTATTACCGCACATTACGACCATATTGGTATAACACCAAATGTTAGCGGCGATGATAAAATTAACAATGGGGCGGATGATGATGGCTCGGGGACTACCGGAGTATTAATGATTGCCGAAGCCTTTGCTAAAGCTAAAAAGGCAGGAAAAGGGCCTAAGCGAAGCATCTTATTCATGACGGTAACTGGTGAAGAAAAAGGATTACTTGGATCGGAATGGTATTCGGAATACCCGGTCTTTCCACTGGAGAATACCATTGCAGATTTAAATATTGACATGATTGGCCGTGGCGACAAAGAGCATGCTTCGGATAACAACTTTGTTTATATCATTGGTTCTGATATGCTAAGCAGTGACCTGGACCGAATAGGTAAAAAAGCCAATAAAGATTATGTAAAAATGAACCTGGACGAAAGGTATAACAACCGCACTGATCCTAACCGTTTTTATTATCGTTCTGATCATTACAACTTTGCAAAGCATGGTATTCCGGTGATCTTCTACTTTAATGGCGTTCATGAAGATTATCACCAACCGGGAGACGAGATTAGCAAAATCGATTTTCCAATGTTGGCCAAAAGAGCAAGATTGGTTTACTTTACCGCATGGGAATTGGCAAATGGAGCCAAACGTCCGGTAGTGGATAAAAACGAAGATGGTACCAAAAAGAAATAACTTTATTGCGCGTTGAGTTTCCCTTCACCTGCCCAGTTACGCAACAATTCATATATCATCCCATTTCTCTGTCCGGCAGTCGTAACATTGTTGACAGCCATTGCGCCCATACGATCTTTTAATTGTGCAATATAAAGGCTTCTAGGTAAAACATTGGTACCCCAGCTCTCCCAGTATCCGGCACCATTTTTCTGTGGCGCGGTACAACCTATACCCCAGTTTTTAGCGCCCACCGGGCTTTCCACTTTAATATCATAATTTGAAGACTTACAATTCCAAAACATTGTCTGCGCACCTGCCCAGCCATGGCCAGATCCCATTGCTTTACGGTTCTGAACATGGATCTCGCCACCGTAAATGTTGTCGAAAAGAATACCTGTAGCCCAACGGTGGTGTGGTCCAATATCCGCTTTGGTATTGATCGAATAACTGTCCAGAAAAACATTAGGACCTGGGACACGTGAGCCACTTACATAGTCATGTCTCCCACCATTTGTATAACACCGTTGAAACAAGTTGAAACTTGCACCAGCTTCCAGATTAAAAGAATATTTACGGCTACCGGTAGTTTGGGATTTAGGTTCAAGCATTGCACATTCTTCAATCGTATTGAATACTGAAAGCGTGCTCAAAGACACTGCCGAATAACCAAAATATTGTGCAGTTACCTGTTTTACCCAGCAATTTTCTGCCCTGGTTAAAACAATGCCATTCCAGCCATGATCTTCATCATCCTCATTGGCATAATAAGAAGTTACACGTAGACTCTCAATGCCAGAATTGTTAATCCTGCCACTTACATTTGTCTTATAAATAAATCCACCGCCATATTTGATTTGCATTGGGTCTACTATGGCGGCATTCAATGTAATAGTGTTTCCGCTGATCGCAACAATTTTACGTTCGTGACTAATGGCATAATCCTGCGCCGTCCAGCCGTATTGTGCCATGTCCAACGCGTTAATCCAATCCTGATTGGGCACGCGATAGATGGCAATGTTATCCCCAACTGCATACCCTACTGTTGATTCTACGTCAAAACTCAGGACACCCGTAGCCACATAACTGGTGGTAATTTTTTTTCTGGTACCAGCTATCTCAGCCAAGCCAGATCCTGTTCCTTTCAGCTCAATCAAATTATGTTGTGTTTTTCTTGTTGCTTTAATTATCGTGCCCGTTAAGCCCTGTCCCATGCCACGCAGTACAACTCCACTTTTATCAATAACCAATGTTCCCTCAACTTCATAGATTCCTGGTTGCAGTAACACAGCTCCCCTAAAGCCGCTTCCATTCATAGGAAGGTTCTTTACCTCATCAATTGCATTTTGAATGTTCAGGCGATTATCACCAGCCACAGCACTAATGGTTTTCTTTACTGGAATCTCGGGTAAAGCCACACCACCACCTTTGTAACCAGCGGTGGAGAAATCGGGAATGACATTATCTTTATTGATTTCTCCCTCATTCGCAAACTTATTGTAAGCCAGTTTGCCTAATGCAGAAATATAAACCAGTGAAGTGTTACTGTCTGATGGGGGTGCCACAACCGGTGGATTAACCACTGGATCAGGGGTAATTGGAGTGCTTTTTTTTGAACACGACACGATCATTAAGGCCAGTCCAGCGAGATAACAAAATATAATACGCATAAATAAAATTTAAGGTAAATAATTGTTTAGGGTACAAAAAAACAGCATAATGACGACTTGAAAACAAGTCAGCCTTTATGCTGTTCAAAAATATTAAGGACTAACCTAGTAAAGTATAGTAGGAAGCACTGGGGTAACAAATTTCTCTACTACATGTATCGTACCATTTGTTGCCACAATATCGGAGGTTCTTACATAATTCGTATTGTCATTAATGACTACCGGATAATCTTGTTGACTTCCTGGCGAGATACTTGCAATCCTAAAATATATTGTCGATTCAGGATTAGGCGCGAATCCAGCTAAGGTAATACCAGCAGGCAAAGTATTCCAATATCCTTTTGGAGATAAAGTCTGGGCCTTCACAGACTCGGTTGGAGGCAGTGTATAATGGTCATATATGCCATCAACAATCATATACAGTAAATAGTTCTTTACAAATTCTTTAGGATAAGCCGTCCAGGCAGTTGGTGTTTTAGCTGCCACCAGAAAATTCGGCCATACACCAACAGATGCTTTACCTACAGCATCTTTATTTAAAAGAATAAAAGTTCTGTTAGGCTTCATGTACTCCATCGTATCAATCTCCGAATATACAATAGCAGCCATTAAACGTTCAAAGGTTTTATCTCCTGTAGTAGCTCTTTCCTTAATGAATTCCCATGCAGATTTATTAATATGCGGATCAATGGTATGGGGAACTCTATTTGTATCTTTTTGCATATCCAACCCAAATAATGTACATCCAAACAGGGCAGATGATAAGCAAAGCAGAGCAACTAATTTTCCTATGTTTAATTTAAAATTTTTCATAATAATTAATTATAAGGCTGATTTTGAACTAATTTAGTATTATCTTCTAACAGCGTTTTATAGATTGGCCATAAAATTCGGGTTGCTTCTGCAAAACCCGAAGATGAGGGAACACCATACCTAAGCGTTCTTCTTCTGTCAAGAATAGGATCCATTACTTTAAATACATGATTGGTACGCACCAAATCAAACCATCTTTTTCCTTCAGCAAAAGTTTCGTATTGTCTTTCTTTTAAAATTGCATCTTCCAATTTGGTTTCATCAAGAACACCTCCTGTAGACACAGATGGATCTGTAGCCAATATAGCTGGCATACCTGCACGCACATGAATTAGATTCATCATCTTAAGTGCGTTTACCCTGTCTCCGGTCTTATTCAATGCTTCTGCATAAAGTAGGAACATATCACCTAAACGGTACATTACAGCATATATATTCAATGGAATTGGATCGTCATTAACTACAATTTGCGTAGCATAGTTATAGTACTTCAATACTTTATCCTGGTGATTGATTCCTCTAAGTGTATCAATAGTTTTAAGTACCCTTGTATCCAATTTATTTAATTTCCATGTAGCATGAATTAACGAATCCACCATAACCGGATTGTTACTTTTTTGCTTTCCGATAGGAATACAGGCACAGCCGTTAAAGCCGCTATTCCAGTTGATGCTCCAGATAGATTCTTTAGTTGTAGTCGGATTTAGAAACAGATTTTTCCAGGTAGCCGTAGGCTCCAAATTTGCATTGGTTTCACCGTATACGACTCCTGTTTGACCTTTAGCCGCAAAAACTTTCTTAAACCATGCAATTGCAGTAACATAGTCTGCAGCATTGTTTTTCGTCCCTGCATTCCACATAGCAACATCAGCAGCAATAGCAGCAATGGCAGCCTCATTAATATACCAGATGTTTGCACTTTGTTGTTTAGGAATCAGGTCATAGGCCGTTTGCAAATCAGGAATAATAACTTTATTCATAATCTCATCTTTTGATGTCCTTGGCAGCCTTGGTTCCTGACTTAAATCACCATAAGGCTCGGTGCGCAGAGGAGCATCGCCCCATAAGCGTACAATGTAGAAATAACACATCGCACGCATGGCGTAAGCCTGAGCCAAACCTGCATTTACTATTGCCTGAGTTGCATTTTTATCATAATTAGGAACTACAGGGAAATATTTGATACAATTGTTAGCGATAGCAATCGTCCTGTATAAACCTTCCCAGTTTGAAACCGTATTACCAGAAGTAAGTGTATTGAAGGCCATCTGCGTACTTATACTAGAACGATATCCAGAATCTTCAAAGTTATCTGACCTTATCTCACCCCAATAATGGTATTTACCTCCATACTTATTAGTCCCATCACCCAACATCTCTACCTGGAAAGAACCGTAAAGGCCAGCCAGGGTCGAATTAATGTCCCCAACTTTAGTATAATAATTAGTCACCTTAATAGTAGTAGGTGAAACTTCCGTTAAAAATTTTCTACAGCTACCCAAGGTTAATAAAACACACAGGGATGCTGCTGTTATAAATATCTTCTTCATCTTTCTTAAAAATTAAAGTTTACACCAAAACCAACTTCTCTTCTTCTTGGATACTTTCCACCATCTACTCCAGGAGTTAAAGCATTTGAACTTGTAAATTCAGGGTCGTACCAACTATATTTAGTCCAGGTTGCCAGGTTAGTTCCATACACAAAAATGCTTGCATTTCTCATTTTCACTTTGGTTGCCCATTTCTGATCCAGGGCATAAGTAAGTCTCGCACTAGACAATCTGATAAAGCTTCCATCTTCTACATATAAGCTATTGTAACCATTTCTAATGCTACCACGATCATCCTTAGCCAGGATATTTGGATAAAGTGCAACATCACCTTTTTCCCACCAGGAATTTGTAATCATCTGATAAGTTGGGGGAGAGTAGGTTGAGCTACCTGTATTTTGTCCATTTGCAACAGAATTATAAACCTTATTACCAACTTGTCCGTTAAACAACACATTTAAAGAGAATCGTTTATATTTAAACGTATTGGAAAAACCAAAGTAAAAATCAGGAAGGCCATTTCCAATATTCACAAGGTCAGCATCGTCAATTACATTATCATTATTTACATCTAACCATTCCGTATCCCCGGCACGCAATACATTTACACCATTCATACGTCTTTTGATTTCACCTGTGTATTCCTGACCATTTAAGAAATATCTGGATACTACATCCATTTTAGCATCACCAGGCAAAATTGTCAGTGTGGATAAATCCGGAGTTAACCTAATTCCATCAGGTGTATAAGCATTAGAAGAATCATACTGATAAACACCCAGGTTTTTATAAACAAACATATCTCCTATACGGCCACCTTCTCTAATCTTGAAAATATTACCAGCAACTAAAGGTACCCCATTTGCCAACTTAACAACCTTTCCTCTTTGAAATGACATATTGTAAGAAGTATTCCAGCTGAAATCTTTGTTTCTAAATGGCGTAGCATTGATGGTAAACTCAAATCCTTTATTTCGGATCGTACCCAGATTTATAGTTGCATTTGACTTACCGGTTTCCTTCGGGATCTCTGTTTTGTATAGCAAATTAGAAGTTGTTTTGTCATAATAATCAAGAGTCAATGAGATTTTTCCCTTAAGTAGGGTAAAATCTGCCCCCAAATTGGTTGTATTTACACTTTCCCATTGAATTTCAGGATTACCCATGGTCAAATTCTCAGTTGCACTATTGATCACGTTATAATTATATACACCGAACTCCATATTATTTTCATACAAATAATTACCAATGTTATCATTTCCTGCCTCTCCATAACTGAATCTCAACTTCGCATCATCCAACCAGCTTTTTGAAAAAGACATAAATTTTTCATCCGAAAAACGCCAGGCTGCTGAACCAGAAGTAAAATCACCCCATTTTCTTAAAGGCCCAAATCTGGAAGACCCATCCCTGCGATAATTGGCCTGAAGAATATACCTTCCTTTATAACTATAATTACCCCTGATAAATGCAGCTGCACTAGAAACCGCCCAACCATCAGTTTTCGTTTTAGTCAAGTCAACTGTTCCCGCACTACTGTTATTGATGGCTTCCGTCAGATAATTCATCATCCCAATAGTAAAAGATTCGTTTTTAGTTCTGTCAGAAGTTAATCCAGCATTTACAGTAACGGTATGGTCATTATTAAATGTTCTTTGGTAGTTTAGATACGTTTGTCCCTCCCATTTGAACCTTCTGCTAAAAGTATTACTTCCAGTAGCTGTACCAGTCCCACCATTCGTTAATGAAGAAGGTGAGAAAAAATTATTACCTTTAGTATCAAGCGTTGCATTGAAAAGTCCGGATATTTTAAGGTACTTTGAAAATGCATAATCTGTTTTAGTATTATACTGTACAGTATAATTATTATCTACATCCTGAGTAAGCATGGCATAAGCTACCGGATTTCGCTTGGATTCAATATAACCCGCATAGGATCCATCGGGGCGATAAATACTTGTCCATGGATTCTTTTCAAATACTTGTTTTGCACTGGTACCTACAGGAATCTCATTACCTGTCTGATAGGCAAATGCCAGGTTATTGCTAAAAGTCAATTTACTTGTCAGTTTACTTTCCACATTCAATTTAGTTTGAAGTCTTTTCAATGAACTATTCAAAATAATTGCCTGATCATCAGTATAGTTAATCCCAGCATAATAGGTAGATCCTTTGGTACCTCCACTAGCACTCAAAGCAACAACCTTTCTGTTTGAAGTTCTAAACAAGAGATCTTGAAAATCATTATCCGCATTGGTATAAGGGTTTAAGGAGTCTGGAATAGCTCCACTACCACCACTACGCATTGAACGATATTTACGCAACTCGTCCGAACTTAAAGTATGTAGTTTATGCGCCAATCTACCAAAAATATTATTGTAACTGAGTCCAATATTAGGCTTACCATCCTGACCTTTCTTTGTGGTAATCAGGATTACCCCATTCCCTCCCCTGGAGCCATAAACGGCAGTTGAAGAAGCATCTTTCAAGATCTGGATATCAGCAATATCCATGGGATTTACAAAGTCGGCATTCTCACTGGTAATTCCATCAATTATATACAAAGGCCCATTACCTGCGTTAATACTCGATAAACCCCTGATTTGAATATTTCCCTGACCAGAAGGTGATCCACCGTCCGTAGTTACCAACACCCCTGCTGCCTGTCCCTGAAGTGCCTCAGATAAAGTAGTTGGCTGGCGTTCTGCGATTGCCTGTGCTCCCACACCCACCGTCGCTCCTGTAAGATCCTTCTTAGGCATGGTTTGTCCAAAACCAGTTACAACCACCTCATTCAGACTACTTTCATCCTCCTTTAACTTAACACTGATATTTTTTCTTGTTCCTACTACCTCTTCTTGTTTGATATATCCAATATATGAAAACACTAAAACCGAAGTAGCATCCAGTACATTTACGGTATACTTACCGTCAGCAGACGTAGTACTTCCAATGGCAGTACCCTTTACTTTAACACTTACACCAGGTAAAGATTCCCCTTTTGCGTCTGTTACAGTACCGGTAACCTTAATTGTTTGAGCATAGACTATTGATCCTACAAACTGCAACATCATCAAAAGCAATATTAACTTTCGTCTAGTCCCGTTCCTCCTAAACATGTTTATGTTACAGGAAATTGTTTGTGTAAAATTTTTATTCATATTGGATTATTTGGTTTAATTTATTACTAAAAAACATATAGCAGCCTATTTTATCCCCCAATTTAACTGGATACAGGGCAACAAGCGGCCCATGCTCAATTCACCTGATATAATGTATAACTTGGTTAATGCAATTGACTAATAAGTTTTGAAGTTTTAATTACTCAAATTAGCTAAGCTATCAATTATATTGGCAGTATTTAAAGAATTTTTATCATCATTTTATCCTTAAGAGAGCCGTAATGGCACTATCTTAATTGTCTTAAGCAATCTTAAGTACAGTTCATCCGGCTGGCAGTCCCCCGTTTCGGTTCCATTACCACAATAGATCAGTGTATTTCATTTTGGCAGTACTTATTTTTAATCTTGTATTGCTCCTGCATAAACCCTATTTTTAGCAATTCATTCATCATCAATAGTATTGAGAGAACAAATACAACATACGGCATTTTCATTTGAAGAATTGTTTAAGGACAATTATGCAAGGTTATGTCATTTTGCGATTCAATTTTTAAAGGATGATGATGCAGCCAAAGATATTGTTCAAGAGGTTTTTGTAACTTACTGGAATATGGATGGCAGGCCGGAACATGATGCTACCGTAAATGCATTTTTATACGCATCGGTACGAAATGCATGCCTTAATAAGCTACGCAGGCAAAAACTAGAGCATAGCTTTCTAAATGATCAGGAGGCTGATCCCTCTGAGGATGCCGTGGCTCTAAATTCAATGATTAGATCGGAAGTGCTCGCAGAATTACACAAGGTAATTACTACTTTGCCAGACAATTGTCAGAAAATCTTTCGTATGGGGTATTTAGAAGGTTTAAAAAACCCACAAATTGCAGCAGAACTTGGCATTAGCATCAACACCGTTAAAACCCAGAAAAAGCGCGGCCTACAGTTACTAAAAATGCGTTTAAACCCAGATTTATTTGCTATTATTTCAGTTTTTTTGCTGAAATAATCAAATTATTTAAAAATAATTCCGCTTTCTTTCACCCTCTTTTGCTTTTCGGGTTTCTTATAACTGTCTATGGAAACGCAAAACAATTTTAAACATACATCCGAACTTATCATTAAGTTCCTGAATAACGAACTATCCGGTAAGGAGAAAAAAGAGTTTGAATTATGGCTCAACGCTTCAGCTGAGAACAATGCACTTGTTGAATCCTTCAGAAACACAGCGCATATACAGCAGGAAATCAATTATTTGGACGCGGTAGATATCAACAAGGGTTGGGAAGATGTTTCAAAACAAATTGGTCTTATGCCGGTAAAAAAATTAGTCTGGGCTAAAATATTACGGTATAGTGCCGCAGCAATATTGATGATTAGCATAGGTATTTATACCTATAGCACAAAAATAAAATCTACCGGAAATAATGGGATCGCCGCTGTTCAGGATATTATGCCGGGGAGTAAAAAGGCAACACTTGAATTAGCAGATGGATCAGTAATTAACCTTAATGATACCAGCCTTCGGTTAGCAGCTGAAGATGGCCATGCAGCAATAGGTGCTAAAGATGGTGTCCTGGCCTTTAGCGCTACAAGAAAAAGAAACAACAGCAATGGCTATAATTTATTAAAAACACCGAGAGCCGGTGAATATAAAATGATTTTACCTGATGGAACTAATGTATGGTTAAATGCATCTTCTTCTTTACGCTTCCCTGGCAATTTTAATAAGAATGAGCGACGGGTAGAACTGACCGGTGAGGCCTACTTTGAAGTAGCACACAATAAGGCGCTTCCATTTATAGTAAGTTTCAACAAAACAGAGGTGGAGGTATTAGGAACCCACTTCAACATCAGCTCGTATGAAGCATTTAGCAAAACTACGCTACTTGAAGGTGCCATTAAGATTTCTGAAGGCACTAACAAACGTCTGATCAAACCAGGAGAACAGGCCTTCACCTATGATGGACACTTAACCGTTCATCCTGCAGACACTTACAAATCAATTGCCTGGAAAGAAGGTGTATTTTATTTTAAGGAAGATCGGATAAAGGATATCCTTGATCAGGTTTCCAGATGGTATGATGTAGACATTGTTTACAATGGAGAACCCAACAGAAAGAGATATAGCGGAACAATACGGAGGCAAGCAACTTTAAGCCAGGTATTGGAAATGTTAAAAACGGTTAGTCGTGCAGAATATAGCTTAAGCGATAAAACTGTAACCGTAAATTTTAAAGATTAAACACCTAAAAACCTAACCACATGAAATAAACCTTTACTAACCACCTCAAAAAACTTAAGAACAGACATAAAAAATCCGGGAACACGGCAATGTTCCCGGACAAACTGTGTGGCTGTACTTATTTGATCGTTATCGAATTCAACCAATTTTTCAAAACCAACACATACAAAAATATGAAACAAATCCTTCTCGGCAAGTGTGCGGGAAAATGTAGATCATTTAATAGAAAACTACTATTAGCTATGAGGTTAACTATTTTCTTATTGATAACTGGCTGCCTGGCTGTACAAGCTTCAGGGTATGCCCAAAAAGTAAACCTATCAGTACGCAATACAGGTATAGAGAGCGTGTGCTTAGATATAAAGCAGCAAACAGGCTACTTTTTCCTTTATGATGCTGAAGCGCTAAAAAAATCTGGAAATGTTAGCCTCGAGCTTAAAAATGTAGAGCTGAGAGATGCATTAAAGCAAATGACTGCCGGAAAAGCACTTGATTATAAAATTATTGATAAGACAGTCATCATTTCCGAGACGAAAAGCAACATAAAAGCCGCTGAAGATATTGTCATCAGAGGAACAGTAAGATCAAAGGAAGGTCCGGGACAGTCAGACATCCCCCTCCCAGGCGTAATCGTGACTTTAAAAGAAACAAAAAAATCTGTAGCTACCAATGGAGAAGGAACTTATTCTATTGTGGCACCTGTAAATGGCACATTGATTTTCTCTATGATAGGGTACGGCACTAAAGAGATAAGCATCAATGGGAATAGTGCTATTGATGTAGTCATGGTAGAAACGGCTAGTGATCTTAAAGAGGTTATTGTTAACGGTTATGGAACTTCGGAAACAAAAGAGAATCAAGTTGGGAGTGCCTCCCAGGTTACCAGGAAAGATCTGGATCGGAAACCACTAGACCGAATAGATAAAATATTGGAAGGTATAGTACCCGGTTTACAATATGATGTCCAGGGTGGGACAGCAAGCAGTGCCAGACCCAGGTATCAAGTAAGGGTTAGAGGTGAGGCTTCTATTGGCGCATCTAATGAGCCTCTATGGGTAATAGATGGAATTCCTGTAAATACGGGGAATGAAACCAATATGATTCTTGGCGTAAATACCAGCGTAAGCCCCTTAACTTATCTCAATCCTAATGACATTGAATCCGTAACTGTTTTAAAGGATGCTACTGCAACCACAATTTATGGTGCCAATGGATCAAATGGTGTTATACTCATTACTACTAAACGAGGAAAAGCGGGTGCAGACCGAGTAAATTACAGCTATAGGACGGGTATAAACCTCATCCAGGATAGCCGCTTTCATGTACTTAATGGAGATCAATACCGGGAACTATATCTGGAATCTTACCGGAACAACCCTAATCTGGATCAATCCAAGACCCCAACTCTAAGTCCAACCAGTACCGACTGGTACGATGTCTTTTTTCGTAATGGTATGACCAGCCAGCATGACCTTTCACTATCAGGCGGAAATGAAAAAAGCCGTTATTATATTTCCGGGGCTTATTTCAGAGAAAAATCAATCATGATCAATAACCTGACTCAAAGATTTTCAACCAGAGTAAACCTGGATCAGAAAATCAATAAGTCTATCGATTTATTCGTTAGAATGGGAGCTTCTTACAACCTAAACAATTTATTCAATCCGGGAAGCAACTATTATAAGAACAGACCAATTGATAGTCCTTACAATCCTGATGGATCTCTAGTCATAGCCTATTACAATAAATTAGCCGATGCAGAACTTAACGACGAAAACCAGAAGACCATGGCGATGTTTGGTAGTATTGGAGGTACAGTTAAGATCCTTCCTGAGCTTACATTTACCACTACAAACGGGATCAATTATTCGGGTGTTAATGAAAACATATATAGTTCAATGCTGGCTTTCAGCAACAGGGGACTAGGTTATGCGACAAGAGCTCAAAGTAATTTTTTTGAGTGGGACTCGCAGCAACGCTTAAATTTCTCTAAAAAAATTGGTGTGCATGACTTCTCTGTCCTGGTAAGCACAGAGGCCCGCAACCAAAACCGACGCTCTCTTTCTTCTTCAGGTTCAGGTTTTGCAAACGATAAAATCAGAGAAGTCAGCTATGCCTCAGTAACCACAGGAACAAGTTCGGCCGAGGAAAAGGCATCTCTTTCCTATTTAGGCCAATTCCGTTATACCATAGCCGATAAATATGCATTGATCGGTAACTTCAGAGGAGACGGGGATTCCGATTTCGGTTCGGATGTAAAATGGGCAACCTTTAAGTCAATTGGCGCCTCCTGGACCATCAGTAATGAAAATTTCTGGGACTTTAGATCAATTGATTTTGCAAAACTTAAACTGAGCTATGGTACAAATGGAAATTCCCGTATTGGTACCTTAAAATCAAAAGGAGTATACAGCTTTGGCACTAACAATAGTTATAATGAACAACCGGGGGCCATTATGACGAGTGGAGAAAATCCGGCGCTGACCTGGGAAACCACTTATATTGTGAATGGCGGGATTAGCCTGGGCTTATTCAAACGTGTTTCTCTGGAACTTGAGCTGTATCGTAAAACTACAAAGGATATACTTGACAATGTAGACGTAACGCGTGCAACCGGTTTTACCAGAGTCTTGCAAAACATCGGAAAGGTAAGAAATACCGGTGTAGAACTTACCCTAAATACAAAGAACATCGACAGTAAAGATTTTCAATGGAGAACCAGCCTTAATATGGCTCATAACCAGAATAAGATTCTCGCCCTATACAATGGCAATGATAAGGTCTCCGGCAATATGATGAAGCGTGTTGGAGCGGATTTAAACAGTTGGTATCTTGTCCGCTGGGCAGGTGTTGACCCTCGTGATGGAAATCCAATGTGGTATGATGCAAACCAAAACATCACAAAGGAATTTAACCTGGATAATCGTGTATTATTAGGTTCAACTACCCCTGATTTATTTGGTGGTATGACCAATACTATACAATATAAATCATTTTCTTTATCCGCGTTGATCATCTATAATATTGGCGGTTATGACTTCAGCGATTTACAACGTGATGTTGAATCTGATGGGCGAAATCTGGCGACCGACAACCAATCCACTAATCTACTGGATAGATGGAGAGAACCGGGGGACCTAAGTCTCATCCCTAAAACTGTTTTGAACGAGAATGCAAATAATGCACGTAACTCAACGAGGTTCCTTCATGATAAGACTAACATTCGTTTACAAAATGTTAGCGTTAACTATGATTTCCCAAAAGAGTTGGTAAGCCGGATCAAGCTGCAAAATGCCAGTGTATATCTACAAGCAGATAATGTAGGTTTCTGGACACCATACAAAACTTATTCTAACAGAAATAATTTTAAAAATTCCTTTAACCCCTATCCACAGCCAGTGGTAATTTCCATCGGTTTAAATGTTGGTCTATAAAGTAAAATACTGAAATGAAAAAGATTACCTACACCATAATATTACTGGCAACTCTAGGCATCAGTTTAGTTTCCTGTAAGAAATTTTTAGAGAAAGAACCTATTGGAAGAATAAGTAAGAATCTCTTGTTCGAAGATGTAAATGGGGCTAAAGCAGGGCTTAACGGAGCATACAATCAAATCTTATCTTATTATAAGAACGAATTTGGTTTGTATGGAGACGTAGCATCCGACAATTTGATCAAGAGCACCAAGGCATCAGCGCTATTACCGCAGTTTAATTTCCAAAGCTTACAAAGCGATGATGCTTTGGCGGTCGGAAATATCTGGCTTTCCATTCTTGCAGCAACAAACAATGTTAACAATGTATTAGCTTCCCTACCAAACCTGGCCGCTAAATTCCCGGATCAAACAGTTAGGTTAGACTCAATAAAGGGTCAGGCGCTTGTAATGCGGGCATTATGTCACTTTGATTTAAGCAGGGTTTATGCTCAGCCTTATAATTACACTACAGATGCGTCGCACCTCGGTGTGCCAGTTCTATTAAAAACACCAGGCCCGGGGGAACAAGTTTCAAGAAAAACAATGAAAGAGACCTACGACCAAATTATTGCCGACCTGAACCAAGCCCTACCTCTCCTTGAGAAAACGAACAACCATACGAGCCAGTTTTCTATTAGCTATCAAGCTGCACTGGCCCTACTTTCGAGAGTATATTTGTATAAAGGCGACTGGGCGCAATGTATTGCGAACTCTGATAAAGTAATTAATGACAATAATTATGTGCTGGCTACTGCTGATAACTATCTGAGTACGTTTCTAGCACCCGGAAAAACTGCTAATGGTCGGAAGATTGAAGGCATTTTTCAACTTTCAAATATCGTATTAACCTATTCAAGTTCAGGAGTCTTTGTTGTACTTTCTGATGCTTTATCAGCTCAATATACCGCATCTGCAAAAATCCTAAATCTTCTTAATGGTGACATTAGGGTCTCCATGTTCAATACTGTTCTAACGGGTGAAAACAAAGATAAAACAATAACCAGAAAATATGCTGACGGAGCAGTTAATACAATGAACCCGCAAACGATTCAGGTAATTCGGTTATCTGAGATATACCTGAACCGTGCGGAAGCCAGGTGGAACTTGGGTCAATATCCACAGGCAGCTGAAGATATTCGTATCATTTCGCAAAGAGCTCATCCTAACACAACAATTAACATCTCTTCCTCCGACCCCGCTCTTCTGTACAAGATAATTGCAGATGAAAGAAACCGTGAACTTTGCTTTGAAAACCATCGGTTCTTTGACATTGTAAGGCGTAAAGAAAATTTACAACGGGGAGGGGATTGTAATGCTACAACCTGTAGCCTAACCTATCCAAATAACAAATTTGCATTGCCCATTCCTGTTAAAGAAGTAGAAGCAAACAAAGGCATGATACAAAATCCAGGCTACAACTAATTATTACAATAATGAAAAACATAATAACATATTTATTAGCATCTGTTATCTTATTGGTATTATTCCTTTTGGCTTCTTGTACAAAAGAGGAATTTAAGCCATACAATAATCCCTTCTTCCACATTATGGTGGACAATAAAGCAAGTATTGAGGTATTATCTAACCGTAAAGATACTGTTGATTATAAGGTTTATCTAAGTGCACAATTACAATTTGAACCTATTGATGTACAGTACGAAGTTAAAGTTGGCGATGGTTTGCAGGATGGTCGTGATTTTAAACTGATTACTACAGGCAGCACACTTAATTTTCCTCCGGGCATTTTTGAACGTCCGGTTAGGATTGCCTGGAAGGAGTCTGTACTGGATCCTGCCAAAAACAACACTATCACTATCCGCTTGGTTAGCAATAGTAAAAACTTCACAATGGGTCTTCCAGGACCTGACCAGCTACAACAACAATTAGTGATTACCAAAAAATAAGGAAGATTTAGATGAAGAAGAAAATATATTTAATAGCGTTATTGGCTTTGTTTGTATTTTTAAATACCAAAACTTATGCCCAGCTATTACCACAGGACCCTAACCTGGTAAAAGGAAAATTGAAAAACGGTTTCACTTATTACATCTATAAAAGCAATAAAACTCCGGGCAACTCTGTATTAAGGTTGTTTTTAAATGCAGGCTCTTTACAAGAAGACCCCAACCAGCAAGGCTTGGCCCACTTTATTGAACATATGGCCTTTAATGGGACTAAACATTATTCTAAAAATGATGTGATTGAGTTTCTGGAATCCAAAGGTGTAAAGTTTGGTGCCGACTTAAACGCGCATACCAGCTTTGATGAAACCGTTTATAAAATCAGTATCAATACCGAAGACGAAAAGAATCTGGAAAAATCCATTGACATTATGGGAGATTGGGCTTTTGGGGTAACTTTCGATAGTAGTGAAATAGACAAGGAACGTGGGGTGGTGATTGAAGAATGGCGTAGCAAACAAGGTGCAGCAAACCGTTTAAGAGAGCAATACTTACCGGTATTATTCAATAAATCCCGGTATGCAGAGCGACTACCAATCGGTAAAGTGGATATCCTTAAGAGCTTTAAGCGCCAGACTATTGTTGATTTTTACGAGAAATGGTATCGCCCTGATTTGATGTCGATTGCGATTGTAACTGATATAGATCCAAAAAAGGTAGAGGCTTATATTAAAAATGAGTTTAATCAGTATAAGGCTAAAAGTAAAGCCCCAAGGCTTTATTATGAGCTGCCTGAACATAGGGATACTTTGTTTTCTATCGTTACAGACAAAGAAGCTAACTCCATTGAACTAAGCGTTTTCAACAAGATCAAATCATTTGGCCCAATTAAAACCGAGCAGGATTATAAAAAGCAACTGATCAGAGGATTTTTTAATGGGCTAGCCAAAAACAGATTCAGTAGAATCTCACAATTGCAAAATGATTTTAAAGAGGGCAGTTGCTCTGTAAGCAACATTGTGTTAAAGAATGGCATTGTTTCTGGAGGTGCCTCCTTTTATCATGATAAAATTAAGGAGGGAATTTCTCAGTATTTATTGGAAGCACAGAGGATTTCGCGTTATGGTTTTACCAGCGATGAGGTAAAGAAATACAGAGACGAATATATTGCAGCAATTAAGCGCTCTGTGATTGCCGAAGATAAGACTCAGGCCGAAGCTTATGTAAATGAAATTCATGATGAATTTTATAATGGCAGCACCATGCTTGCAAAAACAGAGCGTAACAGGCTTTCCTTAAAATATGCTCCACAGATTGACTCGCTTACTTTGTTGAATTTTTTAAAATCAGTAACCAAACCGGGAAATACCGTTGTATTGCTTACCGCCCCTGAAAAAGACAAGGCTAATTTACCTGATCAAATGGCTTTAAAAGCTATGTTTGCTAAAGCTGCGACTACACAGATTGCTCCATGGATGGACCAGATTACCGTTCCAGCTAAATTGCTGGCACAGGAACCTGTAGCGGGAACGGTCATTAAAGAAGAAGTGATTTCGGCTATTGGCGTTACCAAATGGACCTTAACCAATGGCGCCATCGTTTACCTGAAGCCCACTACAGATAGAAAAAATTATGTTTCTTTATCTGGTTTTAGAAAAGGTGGCATTTATTCACTTGATTCTTCAAAATATATAACTGCACAATTTGTTAAACCGGTAACAGGTTTAAGTGGTTCAGGTGACTTTAGTCGCCGTGCTTTAACTCAGTTCCTTACAGGAAATTCTGCTTCTGCTACACTGGTTCTTTCCAGCTCAAGAGAAGGTGTGGTTAGTAGTGCTGACTGGAAAGATGCCAAAACAATGTTTCAGCTGATGTATCTGAAATGGATGTTTCCAAATGCTGACTCATTAACTTTTGAACAGGCTAAACGTCAGGCCTTAGAGCAAATGGAAAACAATAAACTGTCGCCAAGTTATGCTTATACAAAAGCTATTAGTGAGCTGCTAAAAGGCGATGATGATTATGCCTCAGAAGTATCAGCAGAACGCTTGAACAAGGAGGCACATTTAAAAGACATTCTACCTATTTTTAAAAGCCGTTTTGGTTCTGCAAAAGACTTTCAGTTTGTTGTTATCGGAGGTTTTAACCTGGACAGCATTAAACCGCTTATAGAACAATACATTGGTGGTTTACCGGGCGGTGATTACAACAATAAGTTTGAATATAAAGGTCCGGTTGGAGGCCAAATATCGAAAGACATATTGATGTATGCTGGTGCCGCTCCAAAAAGTACTGTAAATCTTTTCTACCAGAGCAACAAGGTGAACTATGATTATCCGGAAATCCTGGTACAGACCATGCTACAAGAGGTTTTGAAGGTAAAGCTCCGCTTAAATCTTCGTGAAGAAAATTCAGGTGTATACGGTGTAGGTGTATCCGTTTCTTCAACCAGCATCCCCTCTCCTTTAATCCGCGCAAGGATTTCGTTCAGCTGTGCCCCTGAATCAGCTGACTTTCTAATCAAACAGGCACAGATTGAAGTTAAAAAAGTTGCTAATGATCCAGCTTATTTTATGAGCGACTTACAGAACATCAAAGTACAACAAATTGACGGATACAAGAAGCAGGCGGATAAGAACCTATTCTGGAGTTCGGCCTTAAGAAACCAATTTTATTTTGGTTTTAAGGACTACAGCTATTTCAATGATTTCGAAAACATGATCAATAAAATCACTCCTGCTATGGTTGCTGATTATGCCAAAAAGTATCTGATAGATACGCCAGGTATAAAAGCAGTATTGATGCCGGAAAATTTTAAGACACTAAACTAATTGTTATGAAGATGATTAAAAATATCACAACCTTGCTCCTGCTTATTATAGCGGGAACCGGTATCGGATGTAAAAAAGATCCGGTAATTTATTCCAAAGGAATCGATTCCTTCAAATTCATCGTTAAAGACGCACAGGGTGCACAAAAGGAATATTCAGGGGTTATTTCTGAAAGTGAAATTGTAGTAACCTTACCTGTAGAGATAGATGTCACCAATTTAAAGGCAACCTTTACAGTTGATAATCCGAGAACAATTGTACAAGTTGGTAGTGTAGTACAGGAATCAGGTACTACAGCTCAAGACTTTACGTCCCCGTTATCTTACAGGGTTAAGGCTGAAGATAAGAGTACGCGCAGCTATACGGTACGTATAGAAAAGAAAATCGCGATACAATCATTTGGCTTCTATATAGCAGATAATCCCGGCTTAAAAGAAGACTATAAAGGAATCGTTAAAGGCATGAATATTCAGCTTGCTGTTTCTGAAACGGTGAATCTGACGAACCTTGTTGCACGTTTTGAGACCACAAGCGGTGTAACGCTTAAAGTAGGAACAGTAATACAAGAAAGCAGAAAAACACCTAACGACTTTACCAATCCGCTAATCTGCTCTCTTAATGAGGCCAGCTTAAGTACTCCATTAAATTATACGATTAATATTTCTTTTGTGGGCGCACAATGGATATTATTTGGTGATAACCTAACGGTGCCAACAGCTTCAGGAATAAAGCTGGCGATCAATCCTATTAACTATCTCCCATATTTTATTTATCAACGTACCGGCAAAGATGAAACAGGGGTATCTATCGCAACCGACGACAAAAAAGTAGCTGTGATGGGTTATACCGGAACATCATGGCAAAATCTGGGTTCATCTAAAGGAATTTCAGAATTTAGAGCTGATGTCCCAGGTATTGCTTTCGACAGGGAGGGAACACCTTATGTAGCCTATAAAGATTATTTAAATGGCGATCAAAAAGCGACAGTATTAAAATACAACGGCTCCGCCTGGTCTGTAGTTGGCTCAAGCCGATTTACACCAATCAAAGTAGATTATCTTTCATTTGCACTAACTGCAAATGATGTCCCTATGGTAAGTATGGCAAAAAATGGAACAGATGCTACGGGAGTTCCGGCAAGGGGATTGTATGTGATGAACTTTTCAAATTCATCATGGAATGATGTTACTCCTCCAGGAGGAATCACAGTATTTTACGACCAAATTATCAGAGGTCTTGACAACAAAATGTATGTAGGTATCATGGACAGAAGCACCGGTGTAAATAAACCTTCCCTTTACAAATACGACAATAACATCTGGACTGCTGTTGGCCCTACGTCATTTACGGCTCCTGATGCAATAGTTGGTTTCCAACCAGTAAGTATAGCCGTAGACAAAACCGGACAGGCTTATCTGGCTTACCAGATTGCGCCATCTTCAGGAAGATTAAATCATGTTATGAGGTTTAATAAAGCTACATCGACCTGGCAGGAGCTTGGTAATGCAGTATCCAGTGGAGGAGAGAGCGGCAAATTTGCGCTTGCAGTTGATAATGACAATAAGCTTTATTTTGCTTATGCCAATGCCTCATCTGTTATTTTTAAAACATTTAATGCTGAAACCAACAACTGGAATACAGAAAGAAAGGTAATTAGCGAAAAAGTAAACGAGTTTGATATGCAGATTGCGCCCGATGGTACCGTTTACCTTGTGGCAAGTATTGCCAGCAACAATAAAACGGTTGTTTACAAATACGCCAAATAACAACACCATTAATTAAAATTTCTTAATCCCCTCATGATCAATTGTCTCATGAGGGGATTTTTATAAAAAGAACATTTATTTTTTTATAATTGTAACCTAAATTAAACAAACTTGAATCTAATGAAAAAAATGCTCCTGCTAGTAATAGCCATTGGCTTTAGTCTAGCGACCCAGGCCCAATATGAAAATGCCAAACAGGTATTCGAAAGCCCTAAACTTAAAGAAACGATCAAAACACACAAAGTAGTAGCAATTTTACCGTTTGACACCAAAATGGGCTTTAAAAAACAGCCTAAGGATTTTAACTATGAGGCGCATAAAGCAAAAGAAAAAGACATGGCTACATCCATCCAATCCAGTATGTATACTTTTTTATTGCGGAAAGCAAAAAATTATACGGTTGAATTTCAGGATATAGACAGAACCAATACCTTGCTAAAGAAATCAAAAATGATTGACAGTCTGGATGTATTTACTAAAGAAGAAATTGCCAAAGTCTTGGGAGTAGATGCTGTGATTTATGGAAAATTTGAAACAGAACAAACTAAATCAGAGGCAGGTGCAATTGTAACGACAGTACTATTTGGCGGCTTAGGAAGCAAAACAGGTTCAGGTGCCTTAACCATGATGGTTAGTGATGGCAAAAGCGGAGAATTATTGTGGCGTTTTTTCAAAAGCATGAATGACAGTATATTTACTTCCAGTGATGACTTAGTAGACAGGATGATGAGAAAAGTTTCCAGAAACTTCCCTTATTCAAATTAATAAAGCATTTCGATCAAAACTCTTGATGACTTGATTAAAACAACCCCAACAAATCCTTTTTAGAAAGGGTCTTATAAATTGAGGTTTCCGTTTTGATCAGGTCATCTACCAGGTCTTTCTTGGTATGCTGCAACTTCATGATTTTGTCTTCAATCGTATCCGGACAAATTAACCTTACAGCCACCACATTCTTTTCTTGTCCAATACGGTAAGTACGGTCGATCGCCTGGTTTTCTACAGCAGGATTCCACCATGGATCCACAATATAAACATAGTCGGCCTTGGTTAGATTCAAACCCACCCCACCTGCTTTTAAGCTGATCAGGAATACACGTACCTCGGGATTGTCCTGGAATGAAGCCACTACCGCTGCTCTATTCCTGGTTTGTCCAGTCAAGTACTCATGTGCAATACCCCGGTCATGAAGCTCTTTCCTGATCAGATCAAGCATACCTACAAACTGCGAAAAAACCAGGATCTTATGATTGGGTGATTTACTTTCTATCTGCTCCAGTAACGTCTCCATTTTGGAAGAAGCATTGCCATAAAACTTATCATCCTTTAACAGTGCTGCCGAATTACAGATTTGTCGCAGTCTGGTAATGCCCTGCAAAATATGCATACTGCTTTTTTTCAACTCATCTTCTGCAACTCCTTCTATATAATCTTTGATATCCTGCACCGCAGCTTCATAGACTTCTCGCTGCTCAATACCCATTTCGCAATAAATCACCATTTCCGTTTTATCCGGTAGTTCCTTAGCTACCTGTTCTTTGGTTCTGCGCAAAATAAAAGGACTAATCCTTTGTTGTAATTCCTTTGCGCGCTTCGACTCCTTAAACTGATCAATAGGTACCGAATATAATTCTTTAAACTGTTGCTTACTCCCCAGTAAACCGGGACAGGCAAATGACAACTGTCCATATAAATCGAAAGTATTATTCTCTATCGGAGTACCCGTTAACACCACCTTATTACGGGACTGCAAAAGTCGTACGGCTTTGTAGCGCTGCGAATCAGGATTTTTAATTGTTTGCGACTCGTCCAAAAATACATAATTAAAGCGGTATGTTTTTAGAAAGCTAACATCAGCCAATAAAGTCCCATACGAAGTAAGAATAAGCTCATATTGATCAAATTCATAAATATTTCTCAACCTGTCGGCACCATAAATGGTGTGTACCCTAATAGAAGGTGCAAATTTGGCAACCTCCGCCTGCCAGTTAAAAATTAAAGAAGCCGGCACTACAACCAGATTGGTATTATGTGCCGATTTATCCCTTTGGGTAAGAATAAAAGCAATGATTTGTATGGTTTTACCAAGTCCCATATCATCAGCAAGGCAGGCCCCAAAATTAAAATCATCAAGGAAGTTAAGCCAGTTTACCCCATCTTGCTGGTATCCCCGCAACTCTGCATTTAAAGTATCCGGTATTTTTACCGGAGTAATGCCATCCGGTCCGGATAATTTTCCACGGTACATGACCAGCTGGTCTTTTACGGCTTCATCAAAAAGCTGTTCTTCGTACAGCTCTGCGATCATATTATAATTGATCTTATGCGTATGTATACTATCGTCAACCACCTCTCCCGCACTAAAGTAACCGGTAAATTTCTCTACCCACTCATCCGGCAAAATCCCCATCGTGCCATCGTCTAACTTGATAAAGTTACTTTTGTTGCGGATAGATTTATGCAAATGCTTTAAAGAGATCGCCTCGCCATTATATTCAACTTTTACAACCGTTTCAAACCAATCAATACCACTAATCACTTTAATGGATATATCAGCTTTATATGGACTCAGGTTATTATTGTTCAACTTGTTGAAACCCATAATGGTAATCCCCTTACTGCGCCATGCTTCAAAAGCGTCTAAAAACCATCCAATATCCAGAAAATGTTTGCGATGCATATAAAAGCAATCCATCTTCATTTCTCCATCCAATTGCTCTTCAAAAAAAGGATGTTGTTTCGCAATGTTGGATACAAATTGCAACTCCTCCTCTTCATCTCTACGCAGCGTAAACGTACTGCCGTATTTATCCTTCGCAATGATCTGCTTTCTGGAAAGTACCGGTATTTCCGTGTTGCTGTAACGCATTACAGGAGTGATGAGTACAAAATCTTCCGACTCGGATAAATAGATCAGTTGCTCATTTTCCAGGTCATATCCCTTTTCTTCGATCTGTGTTTTTGTAGCCGGTTTTAAATATGAATAGTTGATTTTAACCTTTTCTTCCAGTTTTGAAAGAATGGTCTCATAAAATTCATCAAATTTCGACTTATGGATCAGCATCCTATCGTAATGCTTTTTAAAGAAGTCGATTACCCGTAAAAAATCAGGATTATCAATCAGATAGAGGTTATTATCTAATCGAATAAAATAATGATGCTTAATCACCAGATCTTCAATTGCCAGTGATTGTCCATCCAGCATCAATCTGCCCGATACCTCATAAAAATCGCCTTTTTCATTAACAGACAATATCAGATCGATCCCCAGTATTTTAAGCTTTACCCGAGTGATGGAGCTAGCGGATATATTGGCTGAGACTTTACTGTCGTGCATGTAAATATCCAACCCAAGCGGATTTTTAGTCAATGCCTTTAATCCTTCCAGATCAGATTCCGAAGCTTCTGCATTATAATTGTTCTGAAATTTTAATATTCCATTCAGGAATTTTAGCTCACTGCTATTTTCTGATCGCCAGATCAAGTCTGATGGATCAACAGCTTTCAAAGGATTTTTTACTTTACCATCCTTGCTCACTAAGCCTTCGTACAGGGAAACGGTTAGGTGACTGTAAAAACGATGCTGACTAAAAACGACTATCGTTTTAGTATCCTTTTTAATCAAGCCCCCTGATGCAGATATAGGCCATTCTTTAGCAGGCAATAGCGCCTCACCAAGTTCTTGCTTTGTTTTTTTATTAATCGGGAAAAGTCCTTTCATCTTAGGGCTTATCTCCAGCCCCCCTTTTATATAGTCCATCTGGAAGTGGTCATCCAAATGTTTTTCATTTTCCAATCCATAATCAATCGCAAATTCTTTTAGTTTTTTATACCGTAGGGTTTCATCAAAAAATAAGCGTAAAGGCTGCCTGTTCATGATGTTATACAATACTTTTGCCTGGTGTTCACATAGCCCTTTAATTCCTGACATGCAGGTACAAGACAACATTACACGATCCTTGGTTTGTGTAACGGTTACCACCTGACTGTCCATAGAGACCATTGTATCCCTAAAAACAGCAAAATTTACAGTAATCTCTGTAGGAGAAAGCTCATAAAACCCCTTCACTCCTGTATCCGCACCAACTTTATTGTGTTTTAAAATTTCTGATATGGTTAATGCCGAAATGTTAAAATTCGCCAAAGTATAATCATGTGTTGGGGTATTGATTTCTTTCTCCACCTGCTACGCTTAATATAATCAATAAAAAATCTAATCTAAAATACGTCACGATCTTGCCAAATCGGTTTAATAATCTGTTTATTTGTATATAGTAAACAGAACCACACAAATATAAACTTCATTGTCATGCTACTGAGTATTTTAAACTCCATTTTTTGCATTGCCTTCATTTTATTCGCTTATGTAAACTTAAACGATAACGATTCCTGGCTTTGGGTACCGATCTATATGGTTGCATCCATTTGTTGTGGATTTGCCATATTTAATCATTTTTATCCTACTGTATATCTGGCAGCCATATCTTTCTATATGATTTATGCTGTACTTTTATTTTTTACGAAGGACGGCGTGCGCGACTGGATACTGCGGTATAAAAGTCCGAGTCTGGTAGAAAGTATGCAGGCCACAAAGCCTTACATAGAAAAAACGAGAGAGTTTTTCGGCTTACTAATTATTAGTGGAGCACTGGCGATTAACTATTTTGTAGCCATTAACTAAAAGAATATGCCTGCAACAGAGATAAGAAGTCTAGCGGAACTTTTCCATCAAATCATTAAGCGAAACCTAAACAGCGATGCCTGGTCCTGGCTTGAAAAAAAGGTCAATTTAGTAAAGACTGAAGAAAGATCCGTGCAATTAAACCTTAGCTTCTCTCAGCTTCCGCGAATTACGGGTAGGAATATTGTGGAGCTAAAAAATAATGAAGCAGCAGAGATTACATTATTGGTGCCGGACCTCGAGATTGATCATTGGACAATAGACCGGCTCTGTCGCGTTTGGCTTTTAATGCAGCTCCCTGCTGGTGATAAAGAAACTTACTTAAAAAAGATTAATGGATTATTTGCTGTTGCAGAAATGAATGAGCAAGTTGCTTTATATACTGCTTTGCCTTTTTATGGTTATCCTGAAGAGTGGATCGCAAAATGCGAAGAAGGAGTAAGGAGTAACATTGGAACCGTACTAGAAGCCATTATGTACCATAATCCTTATCCGGCTAAATTCCTATCCATACCATCATGGAACCAACTGGTGTTAAAAGCCTTTTTTATGGAGAAAGAAGTGAGCAAGATCTACGGACTTTACGAAAGGGTAAACCCGGCATTGTCTGAAACCTTATTGGATTATGTACAGGAACGTCTGGCTGCGCATAGAACCGTAGCACCGGAGATTTATCAATTGACATAACAAATGAACCAACAACTATAAAATTTGAAATATGTGCTGTAATGAGAATTTTGAGGAAAGAAACCAAGGGAAAAAGATACAAACTACCCTTGACCTGAACGACATCAATGGGATGAAGTTTTTCGATCCGCATGTACACATGACTTCCCGTACTACGGACGATTATCAGGCCATGGCCGATGCCGGTATTGTGGCACTGATAGAACCAGCCTTTTGGCTTGGACAACCACGAACCGGGGTAGATAGCTTTACCGATTATTATAGCAGCCTGATTGGCTGGGAAAGGTTCAGGTCATCGCAATTTGGTATTAAACACTATTGTACCATAGGACTAAATTCTCGTGAGGCCAACAATGAAAAACTGGCTGAACAGGTAATTGAAATTTTGCCACAGTTTATTTTTAAGGAAGGTGTAGTGGGGATTGGCGAAATCGGTTTTGATGATCAGACCGCAGCCGAAGAGAAATATTTTCGACTACAACTAGATTTGGCGCTGGAGGCTGCACTACCGGTACAAATCCACACGCCACATCGCGATAAGAAAAAAGGCACACAACGGAGCATGGACATTGCCATTGAACAAGGTTTACCCCCGCACATGGTTATCGTAGATCATAACAATGAGGAAACAGTAAAAGAAGTACTCGACAGAGGTTTTTGGGCAGCCTTTACCATTTACCCTTTTACAAAAATGGGAAATGAACGTATGGTAGAGGTGGTTAAACAATATGGTTCGGAAAGAATCATGATCAATTCTGCCGCTGATTGGGGGATTAGCGATCCTTTGGCTATCCCTAAAACTGCCGCTTTAATGAAAAGATCCGGAATTAGCTTAACTGATATTGAACTGGTTACCTATCGCAATGCCATTACTGCATTTGCACAAAGTGGCCAGATTAATGAGGATGATTTTATTACGGTTAAAAATATTGATCAGAGCCAGAAATTTGCCAGCAATTCCATCTTACGTGGTGGACAACAACCAAGAATAGACAAGAACTCAATCATCATTTCATAATCTCATCATGAAGAAACTATTGGGCTACCTGAGGCTAATGCGCCCGGCCAATGTGGTTACAGCTGTTGCCGATGTAATGGCAGGAATAGCCATTGCGGGTTATTTTGTACAATTGGCTCCCGGAAGTTTTGGTTGGGGAAATGGGCCACAAATTTCACTCCTTCCTGTTATCCTGTTGTGTATAGCTACCATAGGCCTTTATAGTGGTGGAATTATCCTTAACGATGTTTTTGATACTGATCTGGATAAAATTGAACGGCCCGAGCGCCCCATTCCAAGTGGACTAGTTTCCAAAAAAGCAGCAACCATTTTTGGCGGCATCTTTTTCTTTATCGGCGTTTTTGCAGCAGGTCTTTATAATCCAAATTCTCAGTATCTTGCCGTGGCCATTATGGTATCCTGTCTGATTTATAATAAATTCCTAAAACACAGTGCTATTTTTGGTCCATTAAATATGGGGCTATGCCGTGGTTTAAATTTACTGTTAGGCATAAGTATCATCCCAACAGAAATACAACACTGGTGGTTTTTAGCTATTGTACCCATCATTTATATCGCTGCAATTACCATGATTAGCAGAGGTGAGGTTCATGGGGGAAATAAAAAAACGCTTTACTTTGCTTCATTGCTCTATGTTATAGTAATTGCGGCTATTTTAGTAGTAGCACAAACCAATGGCAACCTGCTACCTGCGCTTATTTTTATAGTTCCATTTAGCTTAATGATTTTTACACCCCTTTTTATTGCCATCCAATATCCGCTTGGCAAAAACATTGGGAAAACCGTAAAATCAGGAGTTATTGCCCTAATTCTAATGAACGCATCCTGGGCTGCAGCATTTGGCATATGGAACGTTGCTATATTTATTGTGATTTTATTACCTATATCATTACTATTAGGCAAAGCCTTTGCCGTTACCTAGTTAACAATCTTATGAGTTATTTAGAACAGTCTTTCAGCGTCAAATTCGACTATAAAATATACTTTACCAATTCCCTTTTTGAAGGCACAAATACCAGCCTTGTCAACTTTTTTAAAGGAAGACCGGCAGAAGGAAGTCAAAAAATATATTTTGTTATTGATGAAGGAGTAACCATTGTGCATCCAACCCTTATAAATGACATCAAAGCTTATTTTGATCTGCACCGCGAAGTAAACCTGATTAATGATATCATGATCGTTCCCGGTGGCGAAGCCTCAAAAAACGATACCAACTTATTTGATCTGCTGGTTGGCGCAGTAGATGTTCATGGTATAGACCGACACTCCTATATTGCCGCCATTGGTGGAGGTGCTGTACTTGACCTGGTTGGCTATGCTGCCGCAGTGTCGCACAGAGGCATTAAACACATCCGTATTCCTACTACAGTATTGTCGCAAAACGACTCCGGAATTGGCGTTAAAAACGGCATCAATTACAAAGGAAAGAAGAACTTTCTGGGCACCTTTGCCCCTCCCGCTGCCGTATTTAATGATGAACAATTTTTACTCACTTTAACCGACAGGGATTACCGTTCAGGAATTTCAGAAGCTATAAAAGTTGCCCTTATTAAAGATCCGGAGTTTTTTTACTGGATAGAAAATCATGCTGATGAACTGGCTTCAAGGCATACCGGCAGCATGAACTACCTGATTAAACATTGTGCAAAACTACATTTAGACCATATTGCCGGAGCCGATCCCTTTGAAACCGGATCAGCAAGGCCATTAGATTTTGGTCATTGGAGCGCCCATAAACAGGAACAACTTAGTCAATTTAGTGTTTTACATGGGGAAGCTGTAGCCATGGGAATTGCGCTCGACAGCACTTATTCCTTTTTTGCAGGCTTACTAACGGAGGATAAATTGCAACGCATATTGTCTGTATTGTTGCGACTTTCTTTCGAAATCACTGATCCTATTATCCAGGTTAACGATGATCAATCACCAATTTTAAAAGGGTTAGGTGAATTTCAGGAGCATTTGGGCGGTAAACTAACCATCACGTTACTAACTGACCTGGGTACTGGAAAAGAAGTGCATGAAATGGATCATCAGCTACTAATTAAAGCAAGCGGCTATGTCTCAGATTTTGCCAAAAAACATGTCATTTTAGATTCTATAAATCAATAGTATGAAAGTAAATACAGGCCATCTAACCTATTGTACCAATATTCATGCAGGCAAAAACTGGAAGGAAGATTTTAATGCATTGCAACAGAACTTTCCTGCTATAAAACGAACAGTTGCCCCAAATCAGCCATTGGGCCTGGGATTAAGACTCTCTCATGAAGCCAGTCTGGAATTAAGGGATAAGGAAATCTTACTTCAATTTAAACAGTGGTTAACAGAAAATGAGGCCTATTTTTACCATGAATGGCTTCCCTTATGGAGACTTTCATCATACCATTGTTAAAGAGCAGGTGCATACACCGGATTGGACTACAGATGAGCGTAGAGATTATACCATTAGATTGTTTCATATTCTGAAAGCACTATTACCAGAAGGTATGGACGGAGGCATTTCTACTTCCCCACTTAGTTACAGACATTGGTTTAAAAACGATGCCGATTTAAGCGCGGCAAAGAAAGCGGCAACACTAAACATCATTACTGTGATCAGGGAACTCATTGCCATTCATCAGGAGAGCGGACAACTCCTCCATCTTGATATTGAGCCTGAACCGGACGGGATATTGGAGACAGGAAGAGAATTTATCGATTGGTTTCAAAACGACCTTTTGTCATTTGGAACGCCAATTCTTGCAGGACAACTTAATATTTCAAAGGAGGAAGCTACATCCCTTATAAAAAAACACCTCTGCCTGTGCTATGATGTTTGCCATTTCGCCATTGGTTACGAAAACCATAAAGCTGTATTGACTGAACTGGAACAAAAGGAGATCGGTGTTGGCAAGATCCAGATCAGCGCCGCACTGAAAGCTAATTTAAGTGGTTCACCAGCAGAAAGAGCAGCTATAAAAACCAGTTTCTCCACCTTCAATGAACCCACCTATTTACACCAGGTTGTTGCCTTAAAAAAGGATGGTTCATTAATCCGGTACCCCGACCTGCCCCAGGCACTTGAAGATGTTGACAGCAAAAATATTGAAGAATGGCGCTCGCATTTTCATGTACCCATTTCAATTCAAGAAATCGGATTACTACAGTCTACTCAAGACGATATTACTACCCTGCTTGAGCTACAAAAAAGCAAACCTTTCACCAACCACCTGGAAATAGAAACCTACACCTGGGAGGTTTTACCTGAGCAATTAAAATTACCGATTGCCCAATCGATCAGCAATGAGTTAAACTGGGTAATTGATACCTTGGCATAGATACAATTTGTTTAAGATGAAGAAAACTGTAGTCATAGATGTTGTTGGATTATCGGCTAACCTGATTGGAAAACATACGCCATTTTTAGAACAGTATATTAAAAATAAAAAGCTGAGTACAATAGCACCCATGCTACCTGCAGTGACTACAGCAGTACAATCTACCTATCTAACAGGCAAACAACCTTCCACGCATGGCATCGTTGGTAATGGTTGGTATGATGAAACCGATGCAGAGATTAAATTCTGGAAGCAATCAAACAAGCTGGTACAGGCTGAGAAAATCTGGGACCAGGCAAAAAAAGAAAACCCCAACTTTACTTGCTCAAACATGTTTTGGTGGTACAATATGTATTCGAATGCTGACTATTCAGTAACACCACGACCAAATTACCTTGCTGATGGTAGAAAAATACCTGACTGCTATTCTGAGCCGGCTGAGTTACGCGATATTTTACAAGAAAAGCTTGGTCAGTTTCCCTTATTTCAGTTTTGGGGACCTGGCGCAAATATAAAGTCTTCCCAATGGATCGCTGATGCATCGATGTTAACGGATCAAATGTACGACCCTACTTTAACCCTGATTTATTTACCCCATCTGGACTATTGTCTGCAAAAATTTGGCCCCGATTTTAATCAAATTGGTAAAGAGTTAACCGAAATAGACTCCCTACTCAAGGAATTAATTGGATTTTACGAAAGCAAAAATGCAAATGTGATTATCCTTTCCGAATATGGCATTACCCCAGTAAACACACCTGTTCATTTAAACCGTGTTTTTAGAGAGGCAGGCCTATTGCAAATCCGTACAGAACGCGGGCTGGAGCTATTAGACGCTGGGGCTTCAAAAGCATTTGTTGTTGCCGATCACCAAATCGCTCACGTTTATATCAATGATTCATCTGTAACAGAACAGGTCAAAAGTATACTTGATCATACCCCGGGCATTGCGTTAATTTTAGATGAAGAAGGTAAAGGAAACCATGGAATAAACCATGACCGGGCCGGAGACTTTGTTTTGGTTGCTGAGCCGGAAAGCTGGTTTACTTATTACTTTTGGCTGGATGATGCCAAAGCTCCTGATTATGCAAGGTGTGTTGACATCCATAAAAAGCCGGGTTATGATCCGGTCGAAATGTTTATGTCATCTAAACCAAGGGCAGCTTATAAATTATTGAGAAAGAAAGCCGGGTTCAGATACATCATGGATGTAATTCCACTAGATGCAACACTGATCAAAGGCTCTCACGGCAGCGTGAATACCGCTCCGGACTTCCACCCCGTTTTAATTACCAGCCCCGAATTAAACTCAGAAAACATGCCTGCAACCGGAGTTTATGATGTGATCTGGAAAGCTTTATGCCTTTCATCCTGACAAAAAACGTCTTATCCTGATCATAAACAGCATTTTATTATATAAAGAATATTGTTAAGTTTGATTTTGTTAACACCAAATAAAACCAAATGAGTTCAAGAAGGGATTTTATTAAAAAAGCAGCAATATTATCCGGTGCAATGGGCTTGCCCAATGTAATTCCGATGTCTATTCAAAAGGCTATGGCCATTAGCGCCGATCCAGGCAGTACCTATCTGGATGCCGAACATATTGTTTTTTTAATGCAGGAAAATCGCTCTTTCGATCACATGTTTGGTAAACTTAGAGGCGTACGCGGCTTTAACGATCCCAGAGCCTTTACCCTTCCTGACAAAAATAAAGTATGGTTACAAAAGGATGATGCGGGGAATACCTACGCACCCTTCCATGTTGATATTAATAAAACTAAAATCACCTGGCAAGGTGGATTACCTCATTCCTGGAATGACCAGGTCGCGGCACGTAATAAAGGACGCTATGATAAGTGGATACCCGTAAAAAGTGCCATGTCCTTAGGTCATTATGACCGGACTGATATCCCTTTTTATTATGCTATGGCAGATGCTTTTACCATTTGCGATCATCACTTCTGTTCGTCCTTAACTGGTACAACACCTAACCGCTTGTTCTTTTGGTCCGGAACCATCAGGCCTGAGCAAAATGGAAATGCTACTGCAGCCGTAAACAACTACCAGGCCGAATCCAGAAAAGATGTTTATGTAGATTGGCATACTTTTCCTGAGCTTTTAGAAGACAATGACATCAGTTGGAAAATCTATCAAAATGAGCTATGGACTTCCGACATAAAGGGCGAGGGTATAGACAGTTGGCTAGGAAACTATGGTGACAATGCCCTCGAATATGTTAAACGCTACAATGTTAAGCTATCTGCCTATTTTAGAAAGAATGGCGACAATACAACAACTCCACCTTTAAGTGCAGAACAAGTAAAAGCCAAATATGATAAGCTATCATCGAAAGAAAAAAACCTTATAGATAAAGCTTTTGCTACGAACATTAATGCAGAGAATTACCTGAACCTAGCTCCTTTTACTTTTAAAGATGATAATGGTCAGGAGCAAACTATTTCCATTCCTAAGCACGATATATTTCATCAATTCCGATCCGATGTGGATACCGGAAAATTACCTACTGTCTCCTGGCTGGTAGCCCCCGAAAAATTCTCTGATCATACCAGCTCACCTTTATATGGCACCTGGTATGTTTCTGAAGCAATAGACATCTTAACCAAAAACCCTGAAGTATGGAAAAAGACCATCTTCATCCTTACCTATGATGAAAATGACGGTTATTTTGATCATATCCCCCCCTATGTTGTACCTAAACCAAGCGATACCGATACCGGAAAAGTTTCTCCACAGATTGACGTAGCTGTAGATTATGAATTGAAAAAAGATAGTCCAATTGGACTTGGTTATAGGGTACCGATGCTCATTGCTTCTCCCTGGAGCAAGGGTGGATATGTAAATTCCCAGGTATTTGATCATACTTCGAGCCTGATGTTTTTAGAGCATTTTTTAAGTAAGAAAAAGGGTAAAACTATCAGGAGCAATAACATTAGTAGCTGGAGACGGGCGATATGTGGAGATTTAACTTCTGCTTTTCGGCCTGCCAATGGGAATCAACTGGACATCCCCCCGCTATTAAACAAAGCTGATGTTTTAATCAACATCACCAATGCCAGAAATAAACCTGCACAGGTTAAACCTAATCCCTTATCGCAGGAGGATATAGAAAAAATCAATACAAATCCTCCTTTTTCGCCTTTATCTCCGGCTGCAATGCCTCAACAGGAGAAAGGTACAAGGCTGGCCTGTTCACTTCCTTATGAGTTATTTGCAGCTTGTAACCTGGATGCAAAAAGAGAAAATCTTGAACTACATTTTGAAGCAGGGAAAGGGAACTTTGGACAAAAGACTATACCTGTTGGAGCTCCATTTTTGCTTCATACATCAAATATTTATAAAGGTATTGCAGGTAAAACCTGGAATTATGCTACCATAGCTGGCGACAAGATATCCGATAGTTTAAAATTGGATTCTTTTAAAGACAACAATTATGACCTAAATGTTAATGGTCCAAATGGTTTTTTCCGCCGATTTAAAGGCAACAAAAATGATCCTGCTATAAATATTGATTGTTTATATGAAAAGACAGGCACTTTAAGCAAAAAACCAAGTGGTAACATTGAACTGCTTCTTGAGAACAAAGGAAACAAGGTAGTCAAGTTAGAAATTACTAATAACGCTTATAAGAATAACCATCCAAAGCATATTACACTAGCCCCTTTACAAAGATTAAAGGTTCAAATAAACTTGAAAAACAGTAATTCCTGGTATGATTTTACAGTAAAAGTGGCCAATCACACAGGATATAGCAGGCAATTTGCAGGTCATGTGGAAACTGGAGAGGCTTCCATTACCGACCCATTTATGGGCGGCCTGTTGTAAAGTACAGGAAAAGCCCTATAAAATGGCTCTCCCTGTACAATTGTATCATTTATTTTTCCGTTACACGTATATCAATCCGGCGATTTTGTGCCCTACCCTCAGGTGTATCATTACTTGCAACCGGGTGTTCCGGACCATAACCTTCAGCGCTTAAACGCTTAGCATCTATGCCCATTTTCACCAATTCATGCATGGCAACATTAGCCCTTTCATCAGATATTTTTTTGTTTACGGCTGCGTCACCGGTATTATCTGTATAGCCTCCGATTTTTAGCTTTACATTTGGATAAGCTTTTAAAATCGCATCTATATTTTTTAGCTGTTCTTGCGACTCCGGTTTCAATACACTTTTACCGGTTTCGAAATATAGCCGATCAAAAGTAAACCAGGTGGTTTTATCAACAGGTTTATTTTTATCTTCAATAAACGATAACAACCTGCTCTCTACTGAATTTTCAGCCACTTTTATTTCTGTACCATCAGGAAGCTTTTTAGTCATCATAGCTCCTAAATCCCGTACATAATCTCCGGCTTCATTTAATTTACCCGTAATAGCACTTCGCGCAGAATCTACCTCGGCTTTCATTGCATTGGTTGCCGAATCCATGGTACTACCCATGGAGTCAACTTTAGAAGTTAAATCACCCATGGTATTTTCTACTTTCGGACTGTTACACCCTGTTCTTCCCATTAACCACCAGCCTGCTGCCAGAATAATGAGTAAAGGGATCAACCATTTAAAAACACCCCCGGTTTTAGGCTCCTTAACCACACCATAATTTACATGTGGCACTTTAGGTACGTCTACTTTAGGCAAATCCACCTTAGGCATATTTAAATCTGGCATTTTGATATTGTTCACCCCTAAAGAATCACTTAAACCTTGTGGCAGGGCAGCGGTAATATCATCCTTCCTTTCGAAAATTTTACCTATTAAATCAGAAACACTCCATCCTTTAGTAGCCATTAATTTCGAGATATAACCCGTAATTAATGGAACAATCATGGCGAGTAACCCAACAGATTTAGCGGTACTTAAACCACTTGATGAAGAAACAGCCCCGGTTACTGCATCCGAATCTTTGCCGAATAAACCACTCAACATAGACTTTCCTTTCTCCAATAAGTCAGCATGATCACCATTTAATATATCTGCGGGTTTACTACCTCCAGCAGTATTATTTACACCAGAAAACAGCTTACCCAGAAATCCAAAATCTCCACTAGCTCCATTTTTTAGGATACCAGCGAAAACGGCAGGCACCCCTGCAGAAATACCGGTTTTCACCTGATCTTCGGTTACACCTGCTTTCTGGCTTAAAGAGGAAATGACATCACTGCCCATTTCATTCTTTATCATTTCAATTAAATTCATCTTTATAGTTTTAGGTTAGAAATTTCAAACAAATGCTAATTATAGGAACATAACAATCACAGCAATAAAAAGTTTAACGAGCTACCGAAAGTTGCCTATGCGCCTGATAATTAAACATAAGCCTAGGGGCATTTAAAAACACTTCAATCTTTCATTCTAAAACCTTAACTTTGCATCCTTAATTTTTTGAGATACTTGATTGATGTATAGGGAATTTAAACAACTAGAATTAGCTAAAATAGGTAAAGAGATACTTGATTTTTGGAAAGCGGAAAACATCTTTGAAAAAAGCATTTCGAGCCGTCCAAAATCCAACCCTTTTACTTTTTATGAGGGACCACCTTCTGCGAATGGAATGCCAGGCATTCACCACGTGATGGGAAGAGCTATTAAAGATATTTTTTGCAGGTATAAAACCCTTAAAGGTTACCAGGTAAAACGCAAAGGTGGCTGGGATACGCATGGATTACCAATTGAACTTGCTGTTGAAAAAAAATTAGGTATTACAAAAGAAGATATTGGTAAAAAAATATCTGTTGATGATTACAACAAAGCTTGTAAACAGGAGGTGATGAAATACACTGATGTATGGAATGACCTGACTGAGAAAATGGGCTATTGGGTGGATCTTGAAAATCCTTATGTAACTTACGAAAACGATTATATTGAAAGTCTTTGGTGGATACTAAAATCCTTTTATGATAAAGGCCTTTTGTACAAAGGTTATACTGTTCAACCCTATTCTCCGGCTGCAGGTACAGGCTTAAGCTCACATGAGCTGAACCAACCCGGCACCTATAAAATGCTGAAAGATACTTCTATCACAGCTCAGTTTTTCCTTAAAAAGGATCAGCAGCATCCTTTGATGCCAGTACTTGTGGAAAATGAGGCCGAAGATACAGCAATATTAGCCTGGACAACTACTCCCTGGACTTTACCATCTAACTGTGCTTTGGCAGTTGGTGACAAGATCAAATATGTAAAGATTAAAACTTTTAATCCTTATACATTTTTGCCTGTAAGTGTTGTACTAGCCAAAGATTTACTGAGTAAACACTTTAAAAAAGAAGCTGAAAATATTTCTTTTGAAGACTACAAAGGTGGCGACAAGTTACTTCCATGGACAATTACTGCTGAGTTTACCGGTAAAGACCTTGTTGGCTTGCATTATCATCAATTGATGCCTTATGTAACCAATGCTGACCTTGAAAAAAATGCTTTCCGCGTAATTGCTGGTGATTTTGTAACCACAGAAGATGGTACCGGTATCGTACATACTGCATCTATATTTGGTGCAGACGATTTTAGGGTAGCTAAAGAGAATGGCGTGCCTTCGGTACTGGTAAAAGACGATAAAGGCAACGAGCATCCACTAGTAAACAAGCAGGGTAAATTTGTTGATGAAGTAACAGATTTTGCCGGTCGTTATGTTAAAGAAGAGTACTATAGCGATGAAGAGCGTGCTGCAGCCGATTTTAAGCCAACAGATGTACTGATTGCCATCAAATTAAAAGAAGATAATAAAGCATTTGACGTTAAGAAATACGAACACAGTTACCCACACTGCTGGAGAACCGATAAGCCAATTCTTTATTACCCGTTAGACAGCTGGTTTGTTAGAACCACCTCAGTAAAAGAAAAAATGGTGGCGTTAAACAAAACCATCAACTGGAAGCCTGAGGCTACGGGCACAGGTCGTTTTGGCAACTGGTTAGAAAACCTGGTAGATTGGAATCTTTCTCGCTCCCGCTATTGGGGTACACCACTTCCAATCTGGCGTACTGCTGATGGACAGGAAGAGAAATGTATTGGTTCAATCGCTCAGTTGAATGAAGAGATTGCCAAAGCAGTAGAAGCAGGTTTTATGCCTGTTGGCTTTGAATTGAAAGATATGCACCGCCCTTATGTGGATGATGTATTCTTAGTTTCTGCCAATGGCGAAAAAATGACCCGTGAAACAGACCTTATTGACGTTTGGTTTGACAGTGGTGCAATGCCTTATGCACAATGGCACTTCCCTTTCGAAAACAAACTACAGTTTGAAAAAGCTTATCCTGCCGACTTTATTGCCGAAGGTGTAGATCAAACCCGTGGTTGGTTCTTTACTTTACATGCCATCGCGGTAATGTTAAGCGAGAGCAGCGACGAGATTAAAGCAATAAATGAGCGTCTGAAAAATCCAGGTGTAGCCTTTAAAAATGTTGTTTCCAACGGATTGGTGCTGGATAAGAATGGCAATAAAATGTCCAAACGCCTGGGTAATGGCATCGATCCTTTTAGCACTATAGAAACCTACAGTGCCGATGCTACACGTTGGTACATGATTAGTAATGCATCACCTTGGGACAACCTGAAATTTAATATGGATGGTTTGGACGAAGTTCGTCGTAAATTCTTTGGTACACTTTACAATACCTACGCTTTCTTTGCCCTTTATGCCAATATTGATAAATTTCAGATCAACAGGTTTGAGATGACCCCGGTAGAAAACCGCAGCGAACTTGACCGTTGGATTTTATCATTATTGCAAACACTGATTGCAGAAGTAGACGAAAGCTATAATGCTTATGAGCCTACCAAAGCAACCAGGGCTATTCAGACTTTTGTGGATGAACACCTAAGCAACTGGTATATCCGTTTATCACGCCGCCGTTTCTGGAAAGGTGAAATGACCACAGATAAAAAAGCAGCTTACGAAACATTATACACCTGCATCATGAGTGTAGCACAAATGATGTCGCCGGTAGCTCCTTTCTTCTCCGACTGGTTGTTCCAGAATTTAACAGCCGGTGATGAATTTAACAATTTTGAGTCCATCCACCTTACCCCATGGTACGAGGCTGACCCTAAGTTAATCGATACAGAGTTGAATGAGAGAATGCACCTTGCACAGGACATTTCATCAATGGTTTTATCATTGCGTAAAAAAACAAGCATCAATGTTCGCCAGCCTTTAGCTAAAATTTTAATTCCGGTACTGGATAATAAATTTGCAGAAAGAGTAGAGCTGGTAAAAGAGCTGATCTTATCAGAAACCAACATTAAAGCAATCGAGTACATCACTGATACTGCGGGTTTTATCAAGAAAAAGATCAAACCAAATTTCAAGACCTTAGGCCCTAAAGTGGGGAAAGATATGAAACTGGTTGCTGAAATAGTGAACAATATGAGCCAGGAAGAACTGGCAAATTTTGAAAATACCGGAAAATTTTCGGTTAGCGGCACGGATTATGTGATTGAGCTGAGCGATGTAGAAATTATTGCTGAGGATATCCCCGGATGGCAGGTAACCAATATGGGCAACTTAACTGTGGCTCTTGATGTTTCAATTACCGAAGAGCTTAAACAGGAAGGCTTATCACGTGAATTGATCAACAGGATCCAGAACTTAAGGAAAGAGCTTAATTATGAAGTGACAGACAGAATAACGGTGACTTTACAAAACCATAACCTGATAACCGAAGCAGTGGCACAAAATAAAACATACATTTGCTCGGAAATTTTGGCAGATAATATTAACTTAACCGAGACTTTAGATAACGGATACAAAATAGTAATCGATGATGTTGAACTACAGATTTTGATTGCACAACAATAATTTTATTATGGAAAAAGAAAAAACAAGGTATTCTGACAGTGAATTACAAGAGTTTAAAGAGTTAATCCAGGAAAAATTGAGAATGGCAAGAGAAGAATTTCTTGACCTGACCAACTCATTAAGCAGCCCTAACTCTAATGGAACTGAAGATACTTCTGGAACCTATAAAACATTGGAGGATGGTTCGGCAACATTAGAAAAAGAGCAATTGAACCAACTGGCAGCCCGTCAGAAAAAATTCATAGAGAATTTAGAAGCCGCATTGGTGCGCATTGAGAACAAAACTTATGGCATTTGCAGGGAAACTGGCAAATTAATCCAAAAAGAACGTTTACGTGCAGTTCCTCATGCCACTTTAAGTATGGAAGCTAAACTGAAGCAATCATAATGAAAGGCTATACAAAACCTTTATTAGTTATTTTCCTAGTTTTGCTTGCAGACCAGCTTTTAAAAACATGGATAAAGACCAATATGTACCTTGGTCAGGAATTCAAAATCATCGGCAATTGGTTTATCATCCATTTTACGGAGAATAATGGAATGGCCTTTGGATTAGAGTTTGGTGGTGAATTTGGTAAGCTGGCTTTATCTTTATTCAGAATTGCTGCAGTTGCCGGAATTGGCTATGGCTTATGCTATCTGATCCAGAGAAAATACCACAGAGGCCTGATTTTAAATGTCGCTTTGATCTTTGCCGGTGCACTGGGAAACATTATCGACTCAGTCTTATATGGTAAAATATATGGTTATGCAACCCTATTCCATGGCCGTGTAGTAGACATGTTTTATTTCCCACTATTACAGGGTGTTTTCCCTAAATGGGTACCCATATGGGGCGGCGAGGATTTTATCTTCTTCAGACCGGTATTCAACATCGCTGATGCCGCAATATCTGTTGGTGTAATCCTGATCCTTGTTTTTCAGAAATCGTACTTCAAAGAAGAAGTCGTTGAAGAAATAAGCCCTAATAATGAGATGGTTGAAGATTAATTGATCATATTTTGAAGTATTGATATGGAATTGAGCTAAAAGTTCATCTATATATCAAATACACAAATGAAAAATATCACATTATGAAAAAGTTATTAAGCCTTGCCATTGTTGCCTTATTTAGTTTAAGTGCTATGGCGCAACAAGTGGATTTACGCAAGAAAATCAATGTTAGCGGGTCTGCTGAAACTGAAGTTACACCTGATATTATTTATATCAGCATCTCTTTAAAGGAATACCTTAAAGATGGTAATAGCAAGAAAAAAGTAGACATCACTACACTTGAGAATGAGTTGTTTACTGCAGTACAGAAAGCAGGTTTAGAGAAAGAGAATTTGACCATCAATAACCTTTCCAGCTACACAGTGGCTGCAGAAAAAAAGAAAAATCCTGACTACCTGGCCAGCAAACAATATCGTTTAAAAGTTAGCGATTTGAACAAATGGAATGCTATTATTGGCAATGTAGATCCTAAAGGTGTAGCTTATACCAATATCGACAGCTATGATTATTCGAAAATTGAAAGCTTAAAAAAAGAGCTTAAAATTAAAGCATTATTAGCAGCTAAAGAAAAAGCAACCTATCTGGTTCAAGCGCTTGGAGATAAACTAGGTAGTGCGATAGACATCCAGGAAATAAATAACGAATCTTTTGCCAGACCAATGTATGCAAACGTAATGATGAAGTCGGAAAGTGCGGATATGGCCGGGGCCGGTGCTCAGGATATTGATTTCAAAAAGATAAAATTAAACTACCAGATGAATGTAGTGTTTGAAATTAAAGGTATCTGACCTATAGAGTATACAGTTTTATAAAAAAAACAACGAAAAACCTATCAATTAATTTTGGTAGGTTTTTTGTTTTGTAAAAAAATACAAATCCATAACACCATGAAAAAATTAGTTTACACTGCAGCCTTAATCTTTACGCTAGCGATTGGTGCAAATACTGTATCAGCTTCAGACAAGACCAACAAAGCAGCAACAGAAATGACTGCCGAGCAAAAGGTTCAGCTTGAAAGGATTACTACCCGTGTAGAAGAGATCAGGGATATGGATAAATCAAATTTATCCAGAGCAGAGAAAAAAGAACTTCGCAAAGAGTTAAGAGAATTAAAATCACAAGCCCGTGCAATGGGCGGCGGCATTTATCTTTCCGTAGGTGCAATCATTATCATCATCTTATTGTTAATCATTATTCTATAGCATTATTAACTAACCTATATAATACAATTATTAACTAACCCTAACATCTACCTGTTAACAACAAAAAAGCTTCCTTTAGGGGAAGCTTTTTTGTTATATCAAACTTACACTACATCCTTAATCTTCAGCATCTGCATGTAGTGTGTTTTTATGATCTTCAGGTCTATAGGAGGCCTGCAACTCGGCCAGTTTCTTTTTGCCGTAAGCTAATCTGGTGATGAGTACAAACAATACAGGAACAATAAATATCGCAAGTAAGGTTGCCGACATCATCCCTGCTGCTACTGTCCACCCAATTGTTTGACGAGAAACAGCACCTGCACTAGAAGACAAAATCAATGGAATAACACCAAGTATAAAAGCCACAGAAGTCATGATAATTGGTCTAAGCCTTAATCTTACAGCTTCTATCGTAGCTGCAATAAGTTCCATGCCCCAATCCACCCTTTCTTTGGCAAATTCTACAATTAAAATTGCGTTCTTTGCAGACAAACCAATCAAAGTGATCAAACCCACCTGAGCATAAATATTATTGTCGAGTTTAGGCAGAAAAGTCAGTGCCAGAATAGCTCCAAATAGTCCAAGTGGCACAGCGAGTAAAATGGAGAAGGGAACAGACCAACTCTCGTACAAGGCTGCCAACAGTAGAAATACAAAGACAATAACGAGTGTAAAAATCATAATCGTACTATTTCCAGCCTCCGTTTCCTGCAAACTTAATCCGGAGAAATCATAACCATAATTCGCAGGTAGGTTTTGTGCTGCAACTTCCTTTAATGCCTTTAAGGCATCCCCTGAGCTCCGTCCTGGTTTTGCAGATCCCCCGACTTCAATTGAACGAAAAAGATTATAATGACTGATGATAGATGGATTTTCTATCACTTTATAAGATACCATAGAACTCAATGGAACAGAAACACCTGCCGAATTTTTCACGTAGAGGAAGCCAAGATTTTCAATTTTTGCGCGATAATTCGTATCGGCCTGACTAACCACCCGGAAGTTTCTGCCATACTTGGTAAAGTCATTGATATAGCTACTGCCCAGATATGCTGAAATACTCTGATAAACCGCTCCAATAGATACCCCCATCTTTTTTGCCTGATCCCGATCTACATTAACCTTGTAATTTGGCGTTCTTGTATTAAATAATGTATAAGCCATTCCAATTTCAGGCCGTTGGTTAACAGCAGCAAGGTATTTATTTACATTCGCTTCAAATTCTTTAATATCTCCCGTTTGCTTCTCCTGTATCTCGAGGGTAAAACCACCGCTAATACCCAATCCGGGTATGGGTGGAGGAGCCACAACGATTACATTCCCTTCTTTATCTCCCATAAAAGATTTAGAGATGCCTGCCATAATGGTATTAACATCCTTTTTCCGATACTCCCAGTTTTTAAGCTGGACAAAGAAAGTGCCTGCATTAGATTTAAACGAACTGTTAAGAATGTTAATGCCACTAAGAGAAGTGATGTTATCTACCTCCGGATATTTTGTCCGGATAGTATCTGTAATTCTTTTAATGAAAGCATCTGTACGTACTGCTGCTGCACCTTCAGGTAAGGTTGCTCCTATTAAAAAGATACCGGCATCCTCATTTGGAATGAAACCTGTAGGTTTTTTCATGAATAAACCACCTGTACCTAAATAAATACAGAGCAGGATAATCATCACTAGCGGGGCTGCTTTTAAAGCTTTTTTTACCCCCATCGAATAGTTATGTGTAACTTTAGCAAACCATCTATTAAATTTAAAAAAGAACTTGTTCATTCCCTTTGAATTCTTATCCAGCTTCATTGGTTTTAAAAGGATAGAACAAAGTGCAGGTGTAAGAGATAATGCAATAAATGCCGAAAGCAATACAGAAACTGCAATGGTGATGGCAAATTGCTGGTACAACTTACCAACCATACCGGGAATAAAGCCTACAGGAATAAATACAGCCGCCAGGATCAATGCAATGGCGATTACGGGCGCCGTAATATCATTCATTGCCCTTCGTGTAGCTTCGGGTGCCAGCAAGCCGTCGTGATCCATATAATGCTGCACAGCCTCCACAACAACAATGGCATCATCTACCACAATACCTATGGCCAGTACAAAACCGAACATAGTTAAAACATTAATAGAGAAACCAAAGAAAGTAAAAAAGATAAATGTACCAATGATAGACACCGGGATAGCCAAAACAGGAATAAGTGTGGCTCTCCAGCTTTGAAGAAAGAAAAATACCACCAGAGTAACTAAAATAAGGGCTTCAATCAATGTATGCACCACCTCATTGATAGAAACCTTTACCACAGTAACAGTCTCATATGGAACTTTGTAGTCAAGATCTTTAGGAAAAGCCTTTTTTAGTTGTTGCATCACCTTATCAATGCCATCAGCTGTTTGCACAGCATTCCCTCCCGGGCTCTGGTAAATGGCCATTAAAGAAGCAACTTTACCATTCACCTTTGATTTTAAAGCATAACTAAAAGCACCCAATTCTACCCTTGCCACATCTTTAAGATAAACTGCAGAACCATCACTATTCGTCTTAACCACAATATTTTTAAACTGATCTACCGTATTCAAGTCACCATCAAGAAGAACAGAAAATTCAAATGTCTGATAATTGTGTTGCGGTGGGCCACCAACACTTCCACCTGGAATTCTGGTATTTTGTTCCTGAATAGCCGCAGAGACATCAGCTGGGGTAAGACCCAATGCGGCAAGCTTATTCGCATCCAGCCATACACGCATACTAAAGGGCTGACCAAAAGCCTGAACATCACCAACTCCTTTAACTCTAAGGATAGCGTCTTTTACATAAAGATTCACGTAATTGGATATAAACTTATCATCGTAAGTCCCATTTGGCGAGTATAAGCCCACAACCATCAAAATATCGCTGTTAGCTTTCTTGGTCGTTACCCCTAAACGGGTAACCGCTTCCGGTAAAGAGGGTTCCGCAATCCCCACCCTATTCTGTACATCTAATGCAGCAACATCTATATTTGTCCCCACATCAAAAGTAACGGTAATGGAAGATCTGCCATCCGAGGTACTATTGGATGATAAATATTTCATCCCAGGCGTACCATTAATCTGACTTTCTATAGGCGTGGTTACTGTTTGCTCTACTGTTTGTGCATCAGCACCTGTATAATTACCTGAAACAGTAACCGTAGGCGGAGCAATAGTTGGATACTGACTGATGGGCAAAGTTGTGATGACAATAACGCCAATTACAACAATTAATATGGATATTACGATGGCCGTAACCGGGCGTCTGATAAATACTTCTGAGATCATAAGCTTGAAATTCTATTAAAATTTTACAACTGCACCCGGACGTAAATTTTGCGCGCCATCTGCAACAATCACTTCTCCCGCCTTTAACCCGTCTTTCACCACCACATTGCTACCAAATTGCCTACCCAGCGTTACAATCCGCTGTTCTGCCTTACTGCTGTCGCCAACCACAAACACATGAAATGACCCCAACTGCTCAGACACGGCTTTATAAGGAATGACCAGTTGATTTTCAACAGACTTATCCAGAACCAAAAGATTTACTGTCATACCGGCAACCAGCTTACCTAATTCATTAGGATAACTGACTCTCACTTTTATAGTCCCTGTTGTTGGATCAACGGCCCGATCAATTGTCAAAACTCTTCCCAGACGTTTATAAATACTCCCATCCTGTAATTGCACACTAAAAAGAGAGTCTTTTATAGCCGCAGGATTATTTTTCATATTGATGAATCTTGGGATCTCGCTTTGATTTACTGCAATATCTACGGCAATAGGATTATTGGTCGACACGGTATTTAAAAGTGTAGAACCGGCAGTAACCAAAGCTCCCTGTTTTACCTGTGATATACCAATAGTACCATTCAGCGGTGATACGATAACCGAACGTCGCAAATCGTCGTTTGCAGCAGAAAGATTAGCTTTTGCCGCAGCAACCTGGGATTCAGCATTCGCAAGATCGGTAAGGGCATAATCAACACGTTGCTTAGCGATGGCATCCGCGGCAGCAAGCCTCGTATAACGATCCGCATCCTTTTTAGTCTTATCACGATTGGCCTGAGCCACCTCTACATTTGCTTTTGCCGAATTATAGGCTGCCAGATACTTGGTACGGTCAATTTCGTAAAGTTTCTGCCCTTTAGTTACTTTCTGACCATCCTTAATATAAATTGTGGTAATATAGCCACCTACCTGCGCGCGAAGCTCAACCTGATCTAATGCTATAACCACCCCCGGATAGGTATCGACTGTCGTTACCGGTTCGGCAGCAACAGTGTAAGGCGTTACAGGAGTTGCCGGTGGTGGGCCTCCCTGCTGTGCAGTTTTATTGCCACCACCACATGATGCTAAAGAAATGGACCCTAGTATAACAATGCCTAATTTTATGTGATTAACCGTATTCATTTGCTTATTGGTTTACGATAATTGTTCCTAATGCCTGTTGTACATCTAATTTTGAAGAAAGAAGACTGTATAATGAATTTAAATAGTTAAGTTGTGTGGTACGCAGGTCCGTTTCTGCAGTCATCAAATCAAGATAAGTCTTAATCCCCTCATCATATTGTTGCTTAATGATATTATACACCTGTTTAGAAAGTTCTACATTGGCAAATGTTGTTTTCCAATCGTTCAGATTAGCCTTATAGGTTGCTATAGCCTGCTCATATTGCGCATTGATCTGGTTTCGGGTATTGTATAAGTCCAGATCAATTCTCTTTTCCTGCAATTCAGATTTCCTGATCTCCTGAGTCCTTTTTGTTCCTTGAAAGATGGGAAGATTCAATGTCAGTCCAAACAAAGAACTTGGATAATTTGTGTTGTACAAATCCTTAAAGTTGTTATTCTGATAGTTCCAGTTATAATTTATAAATCCCGCAATAGTGGGCAAATAAGCCCATTTATTATAAGAGGTATTCAACTGTTGCAACTTCTTTTGCGTTTGCAGCAGTCGATACTCCACTCTATTCTCATAATTACGGGCTTGGTTAGTATCCAGCAAGACCTCATTTTCCATCCGCATTGTATCAAAGTTTAAGCTAATATCTTTATCAGAACTATATCCAATTAATTGCTTGAGGTAAGCATACTTATATTTCATCAGTTCTTCCGCCCTTTTTCGATCTGCTTTGGAGTTGCTTAAACTAATTTGTGCTCTTTGATAATCCGTTTTGTCAACCAGTCCAACGTCATATTGGGCATGAGAATCCTTAAATTGTTTTTCCAGACGTGCAATATTTTCATTGATGATATTTAGTTGCTCTTTACTTGTCAGTATATCAAAGTAGGCCTTGCTCACTTCAACAACCGTACTGATTTTAGCACTTTCGGTACTCTCTTTATATTGCAACCTGTAATATTTCGAGGCCTTGGAAGCCTGGATCAATCCCGCATCTAAAAACTTCTGATCTGCCTGTAAAGTCATGGCCGAAGTATACTTGGTGCCAACGATCAGTAAAGAAGTTTCACCATTAAAAGTAAGTGTACTTTGCTGTTGCTTAAGGTTGTAATTATAATTGGCACTACCGTTAATTTGAGGAAGCCAGCCCGACAGTGCAGACTTAATGTCCCGCTCACCGATTTCTTCATCTATCAATGCTTGTTTTACCCCTGGTTTATTAATCAATGCATAATGTATAACCTCCTGGAGAGATGCATTGCTGAGCACTTTATTATTGTCTCCTGTTTGCCCAAATACGACCGAGCATAACATAAATGGTAGACCAAGGAGAAACATTAAAATCGATCTATGTAGTCTCATATATTAAAAAATGAAGTAGAGTATTCTCAGCTAGCTCACTATAAACATATTAACTACAAATAAAACCTCAATAAGTTCTAATTTTTTGAATTATTAACTATAAACCAGGCAAAAAAAAAACGCCCATTATACTAATCAATTCAGTATAATGGGCGTATATTTCAACTACCTGTAAAACAAAGGCTTTAATCAATATATTCGAAGCCGGTATATTTTACCAAAGCTTCAGGAATCTTAATTCCCTTATCTGTTTGATTGTTCTCTAAAATAGCTGCGACGATACGTGGTAAGGCCAATGCGCTTCCATTTAAAGTATGTGCCAGTTGTGTTTTTCCTGCAGTACCTTTAAATCTTAACTTCAGTCTGTTACTCTGGTAAGTCTCAAAGTTAGATACTGAAGATACTTCTAACCAACGCTGTTGAGCTGCACTCCAAACCTCCATATCATAAGTCATGGCAGCCGTAAAACCCATATCTCCCGCACATAAACGAAGTACTCTGTAATGCAAACCTAGCTTTTGCAATAGGGTCTGAACATAGGCACTCATTTCCTCCAGCACCTGATAAGACTGGTCTGGATGAACGATCTGTACAATCTCCACTTTATCAAATTGATGAAGCCTGTTTAAACCACGAACATGCGCGCCATAAGAACCTGCCTCACGACGGAAACATGGTGTATAGCCTGTGTTTTTAACCGGTAACTCTTCTTCTTTTAAAATCACATCTCTATAAAGATTCGTAACAGGAACTTCTGCCGTAGGAATAAGATACAAATTGTCAATACCTACATGATACATTTGCCCTTCCTTATCCGGCAATTGTCCTGTACCGAAACCAGAAGCTTCATTTACAAGGTGAGGCACCTGCATTTCCTTATAACCTTCTGCTGTAGCATGATCTAAAAAGAAATTAATCAGTGCGCGCTGTAAACGTGCACCTTTGCCTTTATAAACCGGGAAACCAGCACCGGCAATCTTTGTACCCAGCTCAAAATCTATAATATCATATTTAGCCGTTAACTCCCAATGTGGTAATGCATTTTCTGTAACTGCAGCCGGCTCACCATGAACGTAAACAATCTCATTTTCTTCAGGTGTACTTCCTGCTTTAACCATATGATATGGCAGATTAGGCAGCTGTACAATCAGGTTATGCAGTGTAGCCTCGGCTGTAGTCAAATCCTCAGATAAATTTTTTATTTGCTCTTTATTAGCACTGGTTTCTGCTTTTAATGCTTCAGCCTCATCCTTTTTCCCATTACGCATCAACTCACCAATCTGTTTTGCGCTCGAATTTGCGATAGCAGAGAGATTATCTAATGAAGTTTGGAATTGTCTTCTTTCTTCATCGGTTTTAATAATTTCATCAACCAATTCTGGTTGCTTAAAGTTTCTTAAGGCTAAGCCTTCCAAAACTTTCGCTCTATTTTCGCGGATATAGTTAACTTGCAGCATTATTTATTTTTTTAAACAAAGATAATAAGAGTTATGTGTTATTAGTAACGAGTTGCGAGTTTTATGCAACTAAGGACTGATAACGATAAGTGATGAGTAAGCATTAAACTCTCAACGCATAACTCATAAACTTGAATATATAGCATGACGACCGGTAAACTTTTTCTTGTTCCTACACCCATTGGTAATCTGGAGGATATGACCTTTAGAGCCATACGGATCTTAAAAGAAGCTGATGTAATCCTGGCAGAAGACACCCGTACAAGTGCCCCAATGCTAAAACATTTTGGCATTGATAAAAAGGCATATTCACATCATCAGCACAATGAACACCAGGCGACTACAGAAATTATCCGCTTTTTAAAAGAAGGAAAAAATGTAGCCCTGATCTCCGATGCCGGAACCCCTGCCATCTCTGACCCTGGTTTTTTCCTGGTGCGGGAGACGCTGAAACATGACTTACCGGTAGAGTGTTTACCTGGTGCTACGGCATTTGTACCAGCACTTGTAAATTCAGGCCTACCCTGCGACGCATTCGTTTTTGAAGGTTTTTTGCCGGTAAAAAAGGGCAGACAAACACGTTTTAAAAAGCTGGCGGAAGAAGAGCGGACCATGATATTTTACGAAAGCCCACATCGCTTGCTAAAAACACTGGAAGAATTTGCACAGTATTTAGGTCCAGAAAGACAAGCTTCAGTAAGCCGGGAGCTAACCAAACTATACGAAGAAACTATAAGAGGTACATTAACAGAAATTAAATCACATTTTGAAAACAATATATTAAAGGGAGAATTTGTAATTTGTATTGCCGGCGCGGAAGAAGTAAAAAAGAAATCAAAATACGACAAGGATTAATTGGGTTCAATTTTTGATACCCTTATATAAAAAAGAAACATCATGATTTTAATAGATAGATTTTTAAGTGACGAACAAGATCCAAAAGCTGTTGAAAAAGTATTGGGTAAACTGAACGACATGCTCACCAACAACGAGGAACTCATTTATATGGCAGTACAGAAAAAACCTGCCGTAAACTTGCTCCCTGATTGTATTGCTGTAAGTAACAAACGTATTTTTTATTGTGAGCCCGGTAATTTCGGCATCACCATGAATTTCAAAGATATTTCCTGGAAAAGCATTAAGGAAGTTTCATTTAAAGAAGAGTTATTTGGCTCAAAATTCATTTGCGTACCTCAACATGGAGAAAACATCATTACTGAATATATCCCTAAAGTACAGGCGCGTAAATTATATCAGGCAGCTTATGAGCAACTGGAAAATTTCAAAGAGCAACAAAGACAAACAGAATTAGAGGAAAAACGTTCTTATCCTTCGCCGGTAACTGTGAATGCCGTTGCACCTGAAGCTGTTTCCGAAGAGCCTACTGCACACCCCACACAACCAACGGTAACAATTAACCATACGGAAGAGCCTGAAGACGAAACCACTTTAAAATTAAGAAAGCTAAAAAGTTTGTACGACAAACACCTGATTACTCAGGAAGAATATGAAGCAAAGAAGGCAGATATATTAGATAGCTTATAAGCAACGATTAATGAATTTTAAAAATACTGCCCCACTGGCCCTGTTAAGCGCATTTTTAATGTGGCTGGCGTGGCCACCCATCCCCTTTACTACCCCGCTCCTTCTAGTTGGCTTAGTACCCCTGTTAATTGCACTGGATAAAATCATCCTTAAAAAAGGAGAAAAAACAGGCAAAAAGGTTTTCCTTACTGCCGGACTAACTTTTTTAATTTGGAATACAGCCTCTATTTATTGGGTTTATAATGCCATCAGTGCAGTAAACAATCCGGTAGTATCGGCATTTGTATCCCTTATTCCTTTTGGTTTAGGCGCTTTATTAATGACTTTTGCATTCTGGTTGTACTATCGTTTGCAAATGGTAACCAACAAAAAAATTGCTTATGCAGGTCTGATTTCGTTTTATATAGCGATGGAATATCTGCACCAAAGCTGGGACCTTGCATTTCCATGGATGACGCTGGGAAATGGTTTATCCGGGATGCACCAACTGGCACAATGGTATGAGTACACCGGCGTTTATGGTGGTTCTGTGTGGATATTGCTAAGTAATATTTTAGCGTTTGAAGCTTACAAACGTTTTAAATCGGATGCAAAAGGCTATTTAAAACTAAGACCCGCAATGATTTGGACTTTGGTGGTTATACTACCAATCGGTCTTTCGCTAACAAAATACTACCAATACAAAGAAAAATCAATTCCTGTAAATGTAGTAACCGTACAGCCGAATATCGACCCTTATCAAAAATTTGGCAGCCTTTCTTCGACCGATCAGATGAGTATATTGACCCATCTTTCTGACTCTGTGGCACAACCCAACACCGAATATTTTATCTGGCCAGAAACAGCAATTCCCAGTGGAGTGAATGAGGATAGAATCCGAACCAATCCCGACTTCATAGCTGCGCAAAACTTTTTAGAAAAGTATAAAAATGGAACCATTATTACCGGTATAGAAAGCATAAAGTTGTATCAGGATAAACAAACATTATCTGCAAGAAAGTATGATAATGGCACTTATATTGATGTTTTTAATGGAGCTGTGCAAATAGAAAACACTGCTAACGTACAATTCTATCATAAATCAAAGTTGGTTCCAGGCGTAGAAAAGATGCCTTTCCCAGCTGCATTATCCATACTAGGACCTATTTTTGAAGGTTTTGGTGGTACTGTAGGCGGCTATGGCTGGCAGGATAAACCCGGTGTATTTTACGCCTACAGCGGCATCGGTGTTGCCCCGGTAATTTGCTATGAATCGATTTGGGGAAGCTGGATTGGAGAAGCGGTTAAAAACGGCGCTCAGTTCATCGCTATCATCACCAATGATGGTTGGTGGGGAAATACATCAGGTAAGGATCAGCACTTAATGTATGCACAATTACGAGCTATAGAAACTCGTCGCTATGTAGTACGGTCAGCCAATACGGGTATATCCTGCTTCATCAACCAAAAAGGAGATATTATAAAAAAGACCAAATGGTGGACAAGAGCCGCATTGAAGGCCGACATTAACTTAAATGATGAACTGACCTTGTACGTTAAAACGGGCGACATCATCCCTAAGTTTTTATGTGTAATAGCCCTATTCTTAGCTTTAGTTATTCCTTATAGGAAATGGACTAAGAAAGCTTAAGAAAGATATTTACCTACAATAGGCATCCTTCTGCCCATACCAAAAGCTTTAGGTGATACCCGCAGGATTGGTGGCGTTTGATAACGCTTAAATTCTGCGGAATTTACCATTTTAATAATCCTTCTAACCAATGCCTCATCAAATCCCTGTGCAATAATTGCCGATGAGCTTTGTTTTAATTCGATGTATTGAAACAAGATCTTATCAAGGACATCATAATCAGGTAATGAATCAGAATCCTTCTGGTCGGGTCTGAGTTCTGCAGAAGGTGGTTTAACAATAGAATTTTCAGGAATAACAATTCCATCTTTATTGATATAGTGAGCAAGCTGATATACCTGTGTTTTGTAAACATCACCAATTACACCTATTGCACCACACATATCTCCATATAGCGTTCCATAACCGACTGCACACTCACTTTTATTAGAAGTATTTAGCAAAATGTAGCCAAACTTATTAGACATCGCCATTACAATAACCCCCCGACACCGAGCCTGAATGTTTTCCTCAGTAAGGTTAAAAGGAAGTCCCTCAAATGCAGGAGCCATTATACTATCGAAAGCATCAGCTGCTTCTTTTATTGGAATAATCTCATGCTTACAACCGAAATTCTTTACCAGATCCAGTGCGTCCTGGATAGAATGATCCGAAGAGTATTTAGATGGCATCAATACCGCCATTACATTTTCAGCACCCAAAGCCCTGCAAGCCAATGCACAGACAACCGCAGAGTCAATCCCTCCTGATAGACCCAGAACGGCTTTTCTAAAACCAGACTTGGCAAAGTAATCCTTAATACCCAGTACCAAAGCCTCATAAATCTGCTCTATATCCGGCAGAGTCTGATGATGCATAGGCTCATATCCTTTGATGATATTGTCTTCAAATTCGTAGATACGTAGCTCCTCTGTAAAATAAGGCATTTCATCAATCAGGTTACCTTTAGCATCAAAAGCCAACGATCCCCCATCAAAGATAATCTCCGTTTGCGCACCCACCTGGTTTACATACAATAGTGGCAGGTTGTATTGCTTCGCATTATCCGAAAGCACCACCACACGCTCTTCATCGTGCAGATAAGAAAATGGAGAAGCAGCAATGTTAATCATTAGTTTAGGCTTTTGCCTAACCAACTCATCCATAGGAGAAGAAATATACAGCGGATTGTTATTGATGTTCCACAGATCCTCGCAAATGGTCACCGCAATTTTAATCCCTTTAAAATCTACGCACTCAAAATGACTGGCAGGTTCAAAATAACGGTACTCATCAAAAACATCGTAATTTGGAAGCAAAGCTTTTTTAACGACCCTTTTTAATTGCCCATCCTCTAGAAAATAAGCTGCATTATACAAGTCTTTACCTGCTAATACTTCGTTTTTAACAGGCAAGCCCACAATACAGGCAATGCCTATACAATGTTTAGCGATCTCCCCGGCTGCTTTCTCGCAAAGGTCAATAAACTCATCAAACTCCAGAAAATCGCGTGGCGGATAACCACATATAGCCAGTTCTGCAAATACAACCAAGTCTGCGCCCCTGGCTTTAGCCAATTCAATGTGCTCAATGATCTTGTTTGTATTGTATTCGAAATTACCTATATGGTAATTAAGTTGTGCTAACGCTATTTTCATTGTAGAATAAATTTATTTTAACGGTTACGAAGATTGCTATACAGATTAGAAGAAAACGGCAACGTTAAGGCCAAGATAATGATTTCGTACTTTTCGATTGTTATCATCAGCGATATTGGTAAAGCCATTGTTCAAGCTCAACCCAAGTGCAATACTGGTATGATCTGCAATGTCAAATTCAGCACCTCCACCCAATATCAATCCGGCCCGGTAAAAATTGATTTGCTTTGAAATGTTCTTATCCTCAATCGCAGTTTTCCCCGAAGCTTCAGCAGATTGCTTAGCACTAATGTTAAAATCATTAGATAAACCAAATTGTCCGTACCACTTTACATCACCCATTTTAGCAGTTCTAAGCTTCACTGTAAGGGGGATTTCAATGTATTGAAGCTTATATTTCAAATCGTAAGCAGTTTGTGTCCCCGACCCATCATAATAAGGCGGCACATTAATTTCGGTACTCCTTCCATTTATAGTCGTTATCGTTAATCCTGTTGAAAATGCATAGTTCTCCGCAAAATTAAAATCGCCCAGTAGACCATAAGAAAAACCTAAAGAAACTCCCCTGCTTTTACCAGGTTCAGCTTTAATCCAACCTATGGTAGGATGAGCTGTGAGTCCAAGTCTGAAACCATAATCAGGCAATACAGGCATTTGCGCAAAAAGATTACTTGTTAAAAATAAAAGGAGTAAGCCGACAAATGTTCTTTTCATATGTATTTTCTATTAAGGTGTTGAAGCTTGAATAAACTTCGTTTATATTTGTTTATAATGAACAATAACGTAAAATTCAGCCAAAGCTATCTATTTTTTCTATTTATATTAACTTTTCTTTCCTGCAAACAAGGTACTAAACCCGACGTAAGCGCAATACATCTGGATATAAAAATTGATCGTTTTGACAAGGACCTGTACCTTGGAAAAGACAAGGGCATTAAGCAAACAGATGAGCTGCTGCAAAAGAAATATGGTGCATTTTATGACGACTATATGCACCGAATGGTAGGCAATGTAACATACAGCAACGATCAAATCCTTTCTACACTGTTTAAGGATCAGGCGTATTATGACCTGAACAAAGAGGTAGATAGTGTTTTTAACAATATAGCTCCTATCGAAAAAGATCTTACACAAACATTTAAATACATAAAGTATTACTACCCTAAAGCCCGAGTTCCCCGGTTTATTGCATTTCTTTCAGGTTTCGCAGTCCAAACCCCTATAGGTGATGATTATATGGGGATAGGTCTGGATATGTTTTTAGGAAAAGACAGTAAGTTTTATAGAGCTATAGTAGAGAGTGTACCGCTTTATTTATCTAAGCGTTTTACGCCACAATATATCGTTCCAAGGTTAACAGAAACCTATGCAAGAGAAGAACTTTTTGCAGAACGTGATGAAGACAGGTCACTGCTGGCCAAAATGATACACAATGGTAAAATCCTGTATTTTATGGATCGGGTTTTGGCGGATAATGTTCCGGATTCTGTTAAAATAGGCTATTCTGCGAAACACCTGGATTGGTGTAAAACCTTTGAACGTGATATTTGGGGCTACTACCTTCAGAACAATCTATTATTTGAAACAGATTATGAAAAGATACAAGTATTTTTAAGTGAAGGACCATTTACACCTGGATTGGGCGAAAGAAATGAATCGGCACCCAAATTAGGAATATGGACAGGATGGCAAATTGTTAGAAAATACATGCAGGAAAATCCAACGGTTACCTTACAGCAATTAATGACAGAAAAGGATGCCCAGAAAATACTTTCGGCCTCTAAGTACAAGCCTAAGTAAGGGGAACCAATGCTTCTCCTATCAAAACAGGTATCGACTGGCAAATATTAAGCTGTAAACAGAACTTAACATCTTCTTCGATGTTCAATTCGGCCAGGCGATGGCTGTGCGATGATTTATGCAGATAGCTCCTTAGATCATCCTTAGCTAACAGATACAAATCTTCAGCAGCGACACAAGAATCATCAAAATGGGTAAAATCTTTGCGCAGCTCATTTACTACGGCTCCCGCAAATAGGGTATCCTCCAGATTAAATTTATCTTTCCATCCGGCACACAGCAACAGCACATCTCTTTTCTGAATTTTAAGCCAGTTACATAGCGCCTTCAAGTTCAGAAATGAACCCATAACAACTTGTGCAGCCTGAGCATTGGCCATATGCAATGCTTTAGTTCCATTTGTAGTGGTTAATACCACCGTTCTTCCTTTTACCTTGTCACTGCTATAGGAAAATGGAGAATTGCCGAAATCATAGCCTTCAACAACTTCTCCATTTCGCTCTGCAGCCAGTAAAAACCCTTTATCTGCATAGTTCAAACAATCTTCTACCTGAGCAACAGGTATAATTGCATCTGCACCATTATCAATACCATATACAATGGATGAGGTCGCCCTTAAAATATCGATTACCACGACAACACTTTCTTTAGTGTCGTAAAGATTTAATAATGCAGGCGTTAAACAAACTTCTATGCTTTTTTTATAATGCATCCGTAGTCGATTTGGATAAAACAGGAGGGTTTAAAATACGGTTATTTATAAAAAGGGAACTTAACTACTTTAGCCTTGATCTTTTGATTACGGATGTTGATGAAGATTTCCGTACCTTCTTTAGACATCGCTTTATCGATATACCCCATTCCAATCGCTTTTTGCAAAGATGGAGACTGTGTTCCGGAAGTTACTTTACCAATTACATTTCCTTCAGCATCAACAATTTCATAATCATGACGAGGAATACCTCTCTCAATCATTTCAAATCCAATCAGCTTACGTGCTACACCGGCTTCCTTTTCAGCAAGAAGTGCCTCAGAATTGGTAAATACTTTAGAGAATTTGGTAATCCAACCTAATCCTGCAGCTATAGGAGAAGTTGTATCATCAATATCATTTCCATATAAACAGAAACCCATTTCCAAACGTAAAGTATCCCTTGCACCCAAACCAATTGGTTTAATATTAAAAGGCTTACCTGCTTCAAAAATAGCGTCCCATATCACATCAGCATGTTCATTATCAAAATAAACCTCAAAGCCTCCGGCACCGGTATATCCCGTTGCAGAAATCACCACATTATCAACACCTGCAAATCTGCCTTTTACAAAATTGTAGTATTCCATCGAAGCCAGGTCAACATCAGTTAAACTTTGCAATGCTTCAGCTGCTTTAGGGCCTTGAATAGCCAACAAAGAAGTCTTGTCAGATATATTGTGCATCTCTACACCTTTGGTATTGAATTTCTGTATCCAGTTCCAATCCTTTTCTATGTTTGAAGCATTTACGACCAACATATAAGTTAACTCATCTATGCGATAAACAAGAAGGTCATCCACAATACCACCATCTTCGTTTGGCAGACATGAATATTGAACTTTACCATCATATAGCTTAGAAGCATCATTGCTGGTTACCCGTTGGATCAAATCCAAAGCTTGCTCACCCTTCAGGATAAATTCTCCCATATGACTAACGTCAAAAACGCCAACACTTGTTCTAACTGTAGCGTGCTCTGCATTAATGCCTTCGTACTGTACGGGCATATTGTATCCTGCGAAAGGCACCATTTTGGCGCCTAATGAAATGTGTTTATCTGTTAGTGCGGTATTCTTCATACGGTTTAATATCTATAAAAACGTGGCAAAGGTATATAAATTTAGCCACTAATTAATTTTTGGTAGACATTCAGCATTCTTAGAGAAATCAGATTGATATCATGATCTCTTTCTACCGTTTTACGTGCATTCTCGCCTATTTCACGCCACTTTTTGGGGTTGGTGATACATTGTAAAATAGACCTGTAAAACTCATCAGCGGTGTTGGCGATCAATATATCTTTACCATGTTCGCACCTTATGCCTTCGGCAGCCATGCTGGTTGCAATAACACATTTTCTCATGGCCATTCCTTCTATAATTTTAACACGCATACCACTGCCCGACAACAATGGAACGATCATGATAGCCTTAGAATTTATAAATTCAACAGCATCAAATATTTCTCCTTCAACCACCAGGTTTTCCGAGTCATATTCAAAAAACTCCTGTTGCATGTTTTTGCCGGCAATATAAAAGCGCAGTTCACTATTTAACTTTTCAATATCAGGCCATATTTCATCCAGAAACCACTCCAGCCCTTCTTTATTTGGTCTCCAATCCATGGCACCAAGGTGAAACAACGTAGGAAAACTGGTCTTAGATGGATCAGTAATATATTTTTCAAAATCCAATGCTACAGGAAAAACATCCAAAGCGGTCTCACAACCAAACTTTACAATATTTTGCCTGTCGGGTTCACTAATCGCGAACACCTGATTAAAGCGGTTGATCTGTTCTGTTTCATAGTGTTTTAAACGACGGGCCAAAAACTGTAAATATTTTCTTCTGGGCGTAAACTGTTCCCGCATGGCTATACGCTCCCAAACATCAAACTCAATATTATGAGCCCGGTAAATTACCTTGGCATCACTATTGGCTTTTACCGTATCCAGGTAGGGCACCACAAACAAGCCTTCAAACTGTATGATGTCAAATTCGTCTTCTTTTAAAACATCCTCCAGCAAACGTGCCGCATCCTCATCAAAAAATCTGGAAACATTATACGACTCATCAGAGAAAATGTTAGTGATTGCTCCGAATACATCTACCTCAGTATCGAGGTCGAAAGAGTAAAACTTTATCTGATCAAAAACAGGATCATAAATATCCTCAACATCAACCCAATGTTTGTTGGTATTGATACTGAACAAGGTAATTTCTACCCCAAGTTTTAGCAAGCCCTTCATGGTATTATACACCACGATAGGATAACCGCTATTGGGCGGAAAGGGGACTCTATTTGTCAGTATCAGTGTTTTCACATCTACGTGAAAATACTAATTATCCTTCGATTTCCGAAAATAGCTTTAGTTGTGGGGCACTTACATTGAAAGTTTTACGATGATATGGCGATAATCCATGCTCAAGAGCGACCGACCGGTGAGTCACCGTAGGATACCCCTTATTTTGTTGCCATTGGTAATGAGGATATTCAGCAGAAATACGCTCCATAAATTCATCCCTATGGGTTTTAGCCAAAATAGAAGCGGCAGCAATGTTTAGGTATTTACCATCCCCCTTCACAATGCAGGAATGTGGAATATTCCGGTATTTCTTAAACCTATTCCCATCTATACTCAGGTACTGCGGTTTAACACTCAATTTTTCTATCGCCTTATGCATGGCTAAAAAAGAAGCATTCAGGATATTGATACGATCAATTTCTATGTTATCAACTTCTGCAACAGCCCAGGCTATAGCTTCCTTTTCTATGATAAGTCTCAATTTATTACGCTGTTGGTGATTAAGCTGCTTCGAATCATTCAATTCACCGGCAGTAAAATCAGGCGGTAAGATTACAGCAGCGGCAAATACCGGTCCTGCCAAACAACCTCTACCTGCTTCATCACATCCGGCTTCTAATAGTTCTTGCTGGTAACAGTTTAATAACATACGCGTCAAAGTTAATAAATTCAGGAAGCTACACAGATATATTTTGCGATTTAACATCAAAGGCATCACGTAAGCCAATGGCCAATAAATTAAACGCATACACGGTAAACATAATGGCTAATCCAGGTAAAAGAGCAAGATAGGCAGCATCCATAATGATATACCCATAATGCTCCTTAATCATACTTCCCCAGCTGGGCATTGGAGGTTGCGCCCCAAATCCAAGAAAACTTAATCCGGTTTCGAGCAAAATAGCAGCGGCAAAATTTGCAGAAGCCACAACAAGAATGGGACCGGCAATATTAGGAAGAATATGTTTTATAATGGTTCTTGAAGTCGAAAACCCAAGGGCTTTAGATGCTTCAACAAATTCGACTTCTTTTAAAGCCATTACCTGCCCACGCACAAGTCGCGATACATCTACCCATGTAGATAAGCCAACAGCGATAAATATTTGCCAAAATCCCTTCCCCAGGGCAAAAGATATCGCAATAACCAATAGCAAAGAAGGCAATGACCAGATCACATTCATAAACCAGCTGATTGCACCATCTACTTTTCCACCAAAATAACCGGCTAGTGCTCCCAGGAATACGCCAATAAAAAGGGAAATCAACACAGCCATGAGCCCTACCGATAAGGATACCCGAATTCCTAAAATTAGACGGCTTAACATATCCCTTCCATAAATATCAGTCCCTAACCAAAATGTTTGTCGATATTGCTGATTGAACGATAACTTCGGATATTCAGACTCTTCTGCCTGTTCATCATCACCGATATACTCCCTAACGTAAACCTTATTCCCTGCTTCACGGTAACTAGTTATAGGAATACTTTTAAAGTCAGGCTCCTGACCATTTAGCATAAGTTCCAGAAAATTTACTTTTTTAACATTGCTTTTCTTACTGATGATTAAAAAGTTAAAAGTTCTGCCAGGCTTTTTATTACTAAGCTGTAGGTGCATGGTATTTGCCATTGGACTTTGATCCGGCGTAATCAAATACCCCAAAATGCCCATAATGGTCAATATTAAAATAAACAATAACCCACCAAAAGCCATTTTATTTTTCTTAAAACGCTTCCATATTTTGCTTGAAGGACTATTATTCATCTCCATTATTTTACCATTCGACCTTTCCAGTTATACTTTCCGCTATTACCCGCAATACCTATATATACAATGTACAAGATATGTAACACATTTAACACCGGCAAAAGCACCAATAAGCTTTTCCTTTTCGCAAACGCAGTTACATCAAATAAGAATAGCCATTCGACCAGCATTTTTGCCAGAAGCTGAATTAAGGCCAGCTTAAAATAAAAGTCCATAAAGAACCCCAGACCAACATTTATAAGTATACTTAAGTTAAACAACCAGACGCAGACACCCAATACAATGATCGACTTGTTCTTATACCGCGTACTTTTAGAAGCCCAACGTTTCCTCTGCTGAATAAACTCTTTTAAAGTGGCTTTTGGATGCGTATAAACTATCGCATCCTCATTTTTCAGAAATCCTATATTGCCCCCAAATCTCGCTGCCATTTTATGTAACAACAATTCATCATCTCCCGAAGCCAGATCATCAATCCCTTTAAAGCCTCCTACTTCATAAAAAGCATCCCGCTCATAAGCAAGATTAGCACCATTACAAGTAGATGGTTTTTTATTCCCTATCGTTGAAGCTCCAAGACCAATTAAGTATAAAAACTCTAGTGTTTGAGCACGTTCAAAAAAGCTCTTTTCTTCAAAATAAACCACAGGAGAAGAAATCATTTTATATCTCTTTTCCTCGTAAAAGCTTACAATTGTTTTAAGCCAGCTTGTTCCCATTCTGCAATCTGCATCCGTAGTAACAATCAAAGTGCCACCAGCCTCAGCAATAGCCGTTTGTATCGCCTTTTTCTTATAGGAGTTAAGCGGCTGATCCTCATTCAAACAGATAAGCTTTACGCCATGGGATGAATAGGAGCCGATAACTGCTGCCGTTTCATCTGTAGAGTGGTCGTCAATAAATATAATCTCAGTCAGCCCTTTATCATAATCCTGAGCGATCAGATCCTCTATTGTTTTAGCAATACTTTTTGCCTCATTACGGGCAGCCACCAGGACAGAAACCCTGATGCTTAATGGGACATTTTTAGGTTTAAAATAGGTCAACTTATGCCAGCCCTTTATAAAAGCAATGACAACTATGACATATAAAACCGTTAAAAATGATGAGAGATAACTAATTACGCTGAGTACTTCCAAAAAAATTAAGTTTAAACACAAAATAAGAGCCTAATATAGCAGGAATTATAATATTTATGAGCCATATACTCGCAGTACATGCAATAACAGCTACCTGATGCCCCGTTATATAACTAAAAAAATAAGAAGCCGTAACACTTCGTACCCCTATATCAAAAAGATCAAGAGAAGGAAGTGTAGACTGTACAAAAAATAATATGCTCACCATCATTAAAATATCCAGGTAATGAATTTCAGGAATGAGCCAAAAGAAAAGAATAAAATATTGGGTGCTAAAAACGATATAGCGAGCCAGGCAAAACAACAAAATATATAAGAGTTCCTTTTTGCTATACCTGGCAAGGATATTATAAAATTTCTTATACTTCCTGGTAAACCGCATCGAAAGCAAAATCCCGTTTAGCCACTTGATGTTAAAATAAAATATAATAAAGAAAGCACAGAACATAGAGGATAAGATGACCAAAGCATAAAAAAGCCGGTAATCAATCGGTTCGAAACGATAAATAAATACGCATACCGCTATTGCACCGAAAACATTTGTCAGCACCATCTGACCAATATTGCCAACAGCCATAGCTACAACACCAATAATCCGTCGTTTGGGCGAAAGAAAAAACACTCGGCCTCCATATTCACCAATCCGGTTTGGCGTAAATACCGCCCAGGTTAAGCCGCAAAAAACAGATTCTATGGCTCTCCATATCGTAATGCTTTCAACCCTTGCAATTAGCCGCCGCCATTTCAGGCCCTCCAGCCCCCAATTAACCAGCATCAATAAGCAAACCGCCCCAATCACCATGATAATTTCTTGTTGAGGAACCTGCTTTAACAGATTCTTAAACTCTTTTAAATTCTCATTGGAGGAAAGTTTTTTATATACAAACCCAAATGCGAATATTACAATTACGCCTTTAAGAATGTAGGAAAGTACTTTTTTATAATTGGATGTCAATATTTTTGCTTTTACTCTGTGCAAATATGCTTAATATTGTTCTATGTTGGCTGAAAAAAAGGAAAGGGTGATCATGGGGATTGATCCAGGTACCTCTATTATGGGGTATGGCGTAATTCTGGAGAAAGGAAGTAAGATTGAACTGATCACAATGGGAATTGTAAGAATGGACCATTTAGATGATCACTTCTTAAAGCTACAGCGCATTTTCGAAAAAACTACAAAACTAATCGACGAATTTAAACCCGATACTGTAGCACTTGAAGCTCCATTTTACGGAAAAAATATACAGGTCATGTTAAAACTTGGCCGCGCCCAGGGCATTGCAATGGCAGCTGCGCTATCTCGAAATATTCCCATCAATGAATATGCACCGAGGAAGATCAAACAATCTATTACAGGAAACGGAAGTGCCGCCAAAGAGCAAGTTGCGGCTATGCTCCAAAGATTATTGAATTTTAAAGAAACACCAGAGTTTTTGGATGCAACAGACGGCCTTGCTGTGGCAGTATGTCATTCCTTTCAGAAAATACCCACCGGAGGAAAAGGCAAAACTTACTCCGGCTGGGAATCATTTGTCAGTGATAACAAAAAACGGATCAGATAAGCCTTCTTTGTTTCCTATAATATCAATAACCAATTGCAATCAGCACAAGTATTGATCAGATATTAAAAGCATCAATATCAATCCCTTAAAGATAAACCAACCACTTACATTACCTGGCCGGTGAGGGCATTAATGCTCATTTTGATAAAAAGACGGTGCAACGCTTACAAGGTATTGAAGAGTTAACCCCCGCAGTTAAGGAAAAGCTGTTTTTTCTCATTGATACTATTTTGCGGGATACCAAAGCCTAGCGCAATTGTGTGGCCGGGTGTTTGACACGTTAAAAAGTATCTTTCCACCATTTCCTTATTTTTCCTTCCAATGATGGCCTTTGCTTTACCTGTTCCATAGTAGGATATTTGTGCACTTGTTCAATTATTTTAGCCCGGCTATAATTAGCTACTACAATTGAAGTGATAATTGTGAATAAGAAATAAATGATTATTAGTATACCTCCTCTAATATCCTTGGTAAAATCACATTCTAAAAAACGTCCCCCTTTAACAAAGAACAAATAATTCAATATCCATATAATACCCATTGGGATTAATACATAAAATTTATTAGGCATTAGCTCTTTAATAATATCCTTATAAACCAGATATGAATATATTGTATTTAGATTAAAATATACAAGAACAGTACTTACAGTAGATGTATATATTAAAGGAATGTCTTTTTCTTTAATTCTATCAGTATAAAAACGGTATAGTCTGAATAATAAATAATTATATGCTCTCATCATTGTGTTGGCTTATCAAACAAAGTATTTCCCGAGTAATGTTCATATAAATATTTCCCACCGAAGTAGCCGATACTTATAGCTGCACCCCAAGGACCTAAAAAACCAATAGCTCCAAAAGTGGCATCCACGGAAGCCTCTGTTCCTGATATTTGTCCTGTTTTATATTGATAATAGGTTATTCCTAATCCGGCAGCTCCGGCAAGACTTCCAGCTGCCCTTAGGACTGTCCCTGTCGTTCTTAAAGCACTTGTTGACACCTCTACATTGCCAACTAATGTTTTGACAAACGTTGTTTCCAGTGGAGCGCCATACAAAGAGTTTGCTTTTATAATTTTACCTATCTGATTTCCAGTAGCTCCGGCGGCATATCCCCAACCAGCAGCATAATTACTGATTGTACCATTATTATTGGAGAACCAGTTACCCACCTGAATAGCTACAAATTTATAAGTCCAATATGAATTACCCATATTGAAGCCATTCTCATCATACTCACGAGTATGTTGCTCATTATAAAATTCAATCCCATTTTCTCGATAATAGCCTAAAACCCCATTTTCTGACCATATATTTCCACCTAAAATTGCCTGACCAGCCGCAGATCCGGGATCAATAGTTGTACCATACTGAGCAATGATTGCTTTCTCTTTAGCTTCGCTAGGCAGGTTTTGGCCTAAAAAAGAGTTCCAATTGCCGTGGTCACCTCTAGAGTCTAAACTAGCCACCCATTTTTCATAAGAAAAACGACCATTTCCAAGCCTTCCACCACCCCCACCACCAAGGGGGAGCGAGTCACCAGTTCCAGCATTAGTATCCAACATAGGCAAAGGCCTGGGCTCGTCACCAAGCGGATCATTAAACTGGATGGGATTATTATTACCGTACTGATATCCCGTAACAGAAGCATAGCTATCCGCTAAAGGATCAACCCCTACAAACCGACCCAATGCAGCATCGTAATTTCGATAAAAAGTTTGTTGATAATCCGGTAAATTTCCATAATCATTTTGCCATTCCGAACCACCATTATACAAATGCTTATTACCATCAGATAGCGTTCCTACAGGACTATTAGCTAAAATCATCCCAAATCCATAATAACTATTCTCCTGGCGTACAACTGCTACCCCATTACCATTATCTTCAATGCTAACACGTGCATTACCCTGCTGATCAGTTATGACATATTCCAATTTCAATACACCTTGATCATTTCGGACCCTTCCTTCGGGCATCCCAAAATAAGCCAGATTTTCAATATTCCCAACAGAATTGTTATTATAAACAAAGCCCTCAACATAATCTGTTACCAAAGTTGTAGAACCAGCCCTATAAACTTGTTTACGTAATAAACCACCAAAGGCATCATAAGTATAATCTATATACTGTCCAGTTCCGGCATTTACCGTAATCCTGTCAGTTCTATTTAGTACATTATACTGTAGACTAAGCCCCTTATACGGATCACTCACCAGATTACCGCTTACATCATAACCATAAGTACCTGTATTACTCCCTCCCGGATAAATCATAAAACCTGCCCCGCTAGTCGCTTCATCACTAACACTTTCCAATTGATTAGGATGTGTATTACTATAAGTACAACTTAGATTATCTATTTGAGTATGAGAATTACTACCAGGTGTAGAGGAATTACGCTGTAAAGTTAAGATATTTCCATTCTCATCATAACTAATCCCATCCTCATTAAATCCCCCTACATTATTATTAAAATTACCTGTTGCCCCAGTACGTTCGGCATAGGCAGATGAGCTAAGCCGATTCAATGCATCATAATTATATGAATAACTCCGTTCAACACTACTAATGTTATTTCCATCTTTACTCATCCATTTAACCGCTGATAATGCTCCACTAAAGTACGGAGTATTTCCCAAATTCGTATCACTTTGATCATACAACAACTGCATCCCAAAAACATCATTATTGTCACTATTGGTAATGCCTCCATCATTACTTAATCTACTATTATTAATAAATTGCAATTGACCGCGTATATTATAGCGGTAATCAAGAGATTGAAATCCAACTGCTCCCGGTTTAAGATCTTTCTTTATGAGTTGCCCTATTTCATTGTAAACATAAGCAGCCAATGAAATAGCTGAAGCGCCATTATAGCTCTGGTTAACGCCTACTAAGCGATAAGCATGATCGTAAACATAACCAGTTTGTACAGTAGTGGTTGCTACACCAGCAAGCTTAGAAACTTTGGTCAAAGTAGTAGCGCCGCTGAAATCAAAAACACTGGTACTCACATCGGTTACAACTTCTGCTGTATAATTCAAATGATTATTGCTTTGTTTCTGAATCGAACGACCATACTTATCATAAAACAATACATTTATTAACCAAATATTACTTAAACCATTTCCAATGGTTCTTTTTCTTACCATCGTAGGCAGTCCCCTTAACAAATTTGTAGCTATAGATTCTCCAGCTAGCCCCTGAACAGCATAGCTGTAATCAGGCACACCATTTTGATCTAAATCATAATCATCATAGTAGCCGTAAGCCAGAGGTGCTATTGAAGTAGTGGGGAAAACAGTATTACTATAATACCCAGTCGCAGATGCTGATACCCTCTCCTCATAATAAACAGTACTGTAATCGAGTGAATTCACATAATCCTGCATATTAACAAGGCCAATATGCTCCATGTCAGTATAAATACCCTGACTAATTGGATGTCCTTTAACATCGTACTTGATATAATTCCATTGATTATTGGCCCTAAGGTTTGCATCTTGCATCAAAACCGGTCTATTCGCCGGATCGTAAATAATAAAAACCGCCCCCTTAGAAGGAATAGTCTTCTGAACTAAACGTCCCCGGATATCATACTGATAACTAAATATCAGATTAACAATACCAGCTTGAGAAAGACTCCAATTACTGCTTTGTTGCATTAGTGAAATGGCCTTGGGAGGAACAACATACACTAATGCACCTCCTTCATTATAAAGGTAATAAGTATCGAAATACGCTTGAAAAACACCTTTAACTGTTTGATTTGCTTTCTTGCATTCCAGGATTGTTTTCCCATTTTTGTCTTTAAATACAATAACCTGCTTACCATCCTCATCAGTAGCTTCTGATATGGACAATGTGGCGGCATCATAATAACCTTGATTTACAGCATTAGTACCCCAATTAATTACATAATCTGTATTTTGGTTAGAACGAGAGTTATATGTTTTATGATGTTGATCAGGCTGGAACCCCGTTCCTATTGTACCGGCTTTTAGTAACCTTTGCAAGGGACTATTCTCAAATATTTGCTGGTTGTAAGGTGCTGCATCCTGTGCAATCAATGGATTTCCACTTTGATAAAAAGCAGGTTGCTCACTGGTAATTGCATTTGGATGATAGCTACCATCTGTTGCAGAGCTTGCATAAGGTAGGTAATTAATAGTTTGTCTTCCCAGGTTGTCATAAACAAAGGGTTGAACAATATCCTTTTGCGATGGACTTGCCTGAATAGTAACTGTTTGAATAATCCTACCCAAACCATCAGTGTAAGACCTTGTTATTGTCTTTTGTGAAATGGGCAGTGTAATCACCTGCTCCGCAGTGGAGACACCAGCCACTTTAATCCTTTCTTCTTGTATATATCCGTTCTGGGCCAATACTTCAAGGTTCAACACCATAAACAGCAGTAAAATGGCGCAATATTTTATATGATAAATCATCTTGCTGGATTCTATTTAGTTATGAATTAGACCTAAGTTTTTAATTACAATTCCCATTATCAATTGTAATTGTGAGCGATTTGGGCGCGACTAAATTGGCAAAGAAGCTATAGCTACTAAAGCCACTATATTCCGAACAGTAATTAAGGCTCCCATCATCTAATTTTACACTTCCATAATTTCCGGAACAAAAAACTCTAACCCTATATGATTCAGCCGGAACCTTAATGTCACCAGCAAGAAGCTCATTACCCGTAAAAGTATATTTTACCTCTCCATTTTGAGAGAGTTCGATACGGGTTATCGCTCCGGAGCTATTATTTACATAATTTACAGGAATAACAAGCTGTGGTGCTTCTGGGATAGGAGGTGGTAAAACTACGACGACCGCTTTTGTAGTTTTACTACCTTGCCCCAAAGCACTAGCAGTAAGAGCTACATTATAGGTACCCGCAACAGCGTATCTATGGTCTTGACTAATTGTAGAATTGGTAACAAATGGGACCGTACCATCCCCAAAATCCCAGGTGAAAGTTATCCCGGTGAACTGACACGGATTATAATTAGTAGCATTATAAAAACGAACATCTGTACCAGCTATAATATTATTAACCGGCGAAAAACTAAATGTAGGATCTGAAAAAGTTTGATAAGTGTCCTGATACAAATAACTTGTACGTGCTTTAATTTGCTTGTCCTGATCATAAACAAGACTTAGCCTACCTAAATTATCAGACTCATAATATTCGGAAATGCCATTGGTATTGGTCTGAACAATTTTACTTAGTGTTGCCGTTCTATAGTCAGAAGTGCTTACTTCAGCGTTTTCCGGATAAAAAAGAACGTCAGTTATAAATAACCCCGAAGTCGTATTATGCCGAATGTCAATATTAAAAGTAGGAGATAGATTAACTACCGGTACTTTAATCTCATAATACTTCCAGGTCCCGTTATTTGCAGTAAAATTAAGCGGATAAACATGAGGTACATTATCTGTTCCAGTTAATGTTATTGAAAATGTACCACTTCCGTATGAATCCAACCAAATTGAAAATATATAATTTTTGGCATTTTTATTTTTCTTAATTGCTTTAGAAAGAGAAATACCAGGATCAAGAGTGCTGCTCCCAGAACCAACACCAGCTCGTCCTGCATATGGACCCGTAATACCAGTAGCGACATTAAAAGACGAGTTGGCAACCAAATGATTAGGGTTATAATAGCCAATCTCATCTGCCGCTGCATTAGCTATATTGGCTACAGGTAAATGATGGACTGAACTCGATAGGGAGGTTTGTACTTGTTTATGATGATCATCTTTAGTTTGGAGAAAACCATTCGAGTCATAGATCAGATAGTTCTCGAGGGGAATATAATTAGAATCATAAGTAAAGATTCCAGACGAACTACTTGATGTTGTAAATCCTGTTATCCCATTCTGACTAACAAACCCTAACTTTTGAGAAGGCATGTACAATGAATAGGATCCGAAATTAAACGCTTTAAACTTCAGCAAAGATCCTGAAATAACCTTTAGGTCATTATTAGGCTTCTGAACTTGTGTATATTGTTCTATAGGTATATTCTGATTTTGTAATTGCAACTGATGAATTGCGTTTACTTCAGCATCATTAATAGTTCCGGTATTATAATCCTTAACATATTTGACGAACGCTTTCCTGATCGTTCCATCACTATTGGTGACTTCTTTTCTTGTGAAAAGATGATGAAAAGGGCTGTCATAAAAATAAGAACTCGAGCTTTGTTTAACCTGGTTATAAGGAGCCAAATCCGTCGTTTTCTGAACTACCTTTTTTGTTAATTCACCGGTTGATGTATATATCGTATATTTAGAATAAGCTTTAAATCCTCCATTTTCGTCCCACCTTAAGCCAGTAACAGATATTGGCGTTCCGATACGCTGATAGGAGTACTCAGTTTCGTCAACAATCCCACCAACTTCATTATAAACCTTCACTCTCTTCACCAATCCCCGTTCAAAATCATAATTTGTATTGGGAGCAAATGGATAAGTGCTTTTATCATTCGTCATAAAACCAGCCGTGGCACATCCTGGTCTAGCAATAAAAGTAACTGTGGGCGACCAATCACTACTAGTACAATCAACACAAGAAGGGAAAGCACTTGTATCATAATTTGTTGCCGGAGTATAATATTCATAAGCTATATACCCTGAACCATTTTTAGCTTCCTTAACATGTGCATATACAATGCTATGATCATTGGGTGACAGATCCAGTTCAGAACGAACTGTCGCACTCTTCCATAAATCCAAATTACTGCCTGTTCCGGTATATGGGCGGGTAAAACCGTATACTGGCAAAGAAGTTGGTTTCCCGCTCGTTATACCTGTAGCAGGATTCGAATAGCTATAGTTACTGACCATATTACGAGCTACACTAATCCCGTCATAGTCAACAATTTGCTTAATACGAATTCCTCCTCCCTGTACAACAGTTCCGGCGGTTGGATCATAATAATCATGAGGTTCGTAAATCATACTAGTTGAACCATTATCGAGATAGGTAATTTTACTTACAGATCCGGCCGCAACCACATAAGGATCCAACCTCCGATCAGCCCCCGGTAAGTTAACTGTATAAGAAGGCCTTGAAACATTATCTGTCACAATTTGATACCTTTGCAATAAAGTGTTTGAAGGATTAATATTTAATGCAGGCAATAGTGTCCCAGATTGATTGGAATAGCTCGTTGCATGCCCCCAATAATCTATATTCTTTGAGGAAGAATCACCTAAGGATGTTTTATAATAGTAATAATAGAAGGTTTCGCCAGTATAAGAAAACTGATACTTTGCTGGCGAATTACATTGATCTGTTGTGATATCTCTTAGAAAGAATCTAGAATAATATCCCGTTAAGGGCATAACACTACTATAATTCAAGAGATAATTAGCACCACTGCTCAATTGAATTTTGCTAAGTAATGATTGAGAGGTATAATAATTATTATTATAGGTAAAGGAAGCACCTGTTCCCCCTCCACTAATGTTACTTAATAATCTTGGGAATGACTCATCTTTAACCCAATACTGAGTTGATTTAGCAGATGTACCAATATACAATTCAATGGGCGTTACATTATCTCGGGGCAAACCATTTTCATAAGAAAAATTAATCTCATTACGATTTGCATCAGTCATGCTTGTTAAATACCAGTTATTATATGAACTTATCCCAAATTTATATTGCAAAAATTGGGTTTTGAAATAAGAAATATTACTCTCACTAACAGTTTGTGAATTAAAAGTAGTTAGTGTTTGTTTTGTAGATCTAGACGCATACATGTTATAAAACTGATAACTTACACCTTGATCATTCACTACTATAAATCCTTCTATCTCTCCATAAATATTGGTCGAATATGTAATTTTGAGATCCTGATAAGGTATAGTTTGGATTTGATGGTTTTTATCAAAAACGAAGCTAACTGATAAACCCGGTGCATTGATCGAAAACAGATCTGGTTCGGTATCAGACAGATCAGAAAAATTAGTGTTTAAACTTGCTAAATCTGTAGTTTCATCTGTACATGTCGTCATATTCCCATCATTTGCAATAGCAAAATTGTCGATCTTAACTCCATTGTTATTATATAGCCAACCTAAACGAATGTTGTTAGCATTATCCTTTTGACAATCATCAGGTAAACCGCGTATCTCCCTACTTATTACACCTCCTCCCGACATCTGCCAACCAATACCTGCGGTCCCTTCTACATCTTTTACCTTTACACCTACACCCCGGTTAATAAGATTAATTTGAGTAGAAATAGACCCATTTTTTATCGAATAAATGGGTATAATAACACTTGCTGTACCTGAATATTGATCAACCTGTACTACATTTCTTTGCGCAACAAGTCGATTAGCCGATACAAGCGAAATAAGAAAAATAAAAAAAGAATAGACTTTTACCATGATGCGTCCTGGGTTTGCTTATACTATTTAACTGGCTGTTTCCTTATGCCGATTACAATCTCATCATAATGAGGGTTAAAGGGCGGAAACGTTGTAATACTAAGAAACCCCAGTGCAACGGGTATGCACTAAAGAAATATTTAGCAATTTATTTTCAAGAGGAGATTTACAACAAAAAACCGCTTAAACAAACAATAAACAGCTTTAATTCACAAAAAATTTGCATGAATTAATTTGCAGTCTAAAATATTCAGTGCAAAAACAACGCATTGTAACGACTAGATTCTTCTAAACTGTAGAGTACACTTCACAATTAGGTAGGAAGATAGCTATTATTTAGCTATCTGTCCTCCTACACCACCGTACGTGCCGTTCGGCATACGGCGGTTTGTTAGAATAATTTCTTCTGGTATTCAGTTTTCCAGTAATAGTAGTTGGTAAAGCCCGTATACTTTAGCTTTGTAAAGTATGCATTGTCTAGCACCCGACATAGTATTGGGCTGTGAGCAATTCTGCAATAAGATTTTCGACTGTTTGCCCATTCATAAGCTTTGTCCCTTGAAATACCCAACTTAATTAGGTTCCCAATACGGGTATATACTTTCTTCCACTGTTTCCAAATGATCATTCTTAACCTTACACGGACCATTTCGTCCAATCTAAGTAACTGATTTTTGGCTTTGGCTATAGAAAAGTAATTTACCCAGCCCCGTATGACCTTTTCTAGTCTATAAATTCGTTCACTAGTAGCAATCGAATGGTTCCGTTGGGTTTGTTCCCTTATCTTCTGTTTTATCGTTTTCAGAGATTTGGACGCAACCCGGATCTGCCATCCTTGTTTGGAGCCATAAAAGGAAAAGCCTAAAAGCGTGCTACCAGATGGTCGGCTTACTTTGCTCTTCTCCCGGTTGACCTTGAGTTTCAACTTATCTTCCAAATAGCCTGTCATAACCGCCATAACACGGAAGGCCGATTTTCTGCTCCGCACATAAATACTACAGTCATCTGCGTAACGTACAAAACGGTGGCCCCGGTCTTCCAGAATTTGATCTAGCTCATTCAGAATAATGTTTGATAATAAAGGGCTCAAAGGACTACCTTGCGGCGTACCCTCTCTTCTGGGGCTAACCAGTCCATTATCCATCATACCGCCACTTAGGTAAGCACGAATAAGCTTTAAGGTCCCCTTATCCTTGATCTTAACCCATAACAGGCTCATAAGCTTGTCGTGGTTGACCGTATCAAAGAACTTTTCCAAGTCCACTTCTACAACCCAGGTATAACCCGAATTGAGGTTTACCTGCGCCTGAAATACCGCCTGATGTGCACTGCGACCCGGGCGAAACCCATAACTGTTTGCTGAAAAATCGCCCTCGTACTTAGGACTCAACCATTGAGAGATCGCCTGTTGCAACAGCCTGTCGATTACCGTTGGGATGCCCAAAATTCTCGTTCCACCGCCCGTTTTGGGTATTTCTACCTTAAGTACAGATTGTGGTCGATAATTACCCGCTAAAATATCACTCTTTAATGCTTGCCAGTGGATATTGAGGTAGTCACGAAGTTCATCGGTCTGCATACCATCAATACCCCCAGCACCCTTATTGGTAGTAACCTGCCGAAAGGCTTTTTGTACATTTCGGATGTCTAATATTTCTTCAAGCATACTACTAAAAAAAAAAAACTAATTCCAGGCATTGTGCTCATTAGTTGCATAGCTAGACTCAACTCCTCCTGCGTTTTACTTTCAGCTTCCGGCCTATACTCCCGCAGGCAGTTCTCTTACGTGTTTCAGTTGTGAACGTTTCGCCATAAACGTTTTGATTCCTTTGCCATTCTAACATTCAGTCCTTCCTGTTAAAAAAAAACAGTACTACGACTTCTGCTGACTTCTGCCTATCCCAAGTAACCATTGTTATTCTGATTATTGTTTCTTCGCCGGTACTCGCGCATACCTTTGACAGTCTATAGACAGATCTCCCGGGGTAAGGCGGTCAACTTTCTATGGATGTGACCTCTGTATTTACGTGTTGATGTTCTGTGCAGCATAGGGCTTCTGTTTGTTTTGCAACATCACCCACATCAACCCGCCTTATATACAGTTTCTGTACGTAGGCCCCCATATTTGCCACCAGCTTCCTTCAAATTCGCAGTCACCCGCGACACCCTTGCTATTGGCTAACCCTTCCTACTGCAAAGTGGGCTCGGGACTTACACCCTAGAGTTGATCGCCATGCCCGGCGCACAAAAAAACCTCATCAGCATAAGCTAATGAGGGTTCCAATTTTTAAAAATTTATCTTCTACTGCTTAAGCAGCCAATATTTTAAATACGCCTTTACAAGCTATGATTGTACCTATTAATAAGATCACCCAGGAAACGATTGACAACATAGGAGAATCAGCAGCAAAACGTAAATAAACACCTACGATACCGATCAGGATTCCTACGACCATCATTTTATAAATCGAGTTCTCGTTAGCTCTTTTCATGCTTGCTGTATTGTGTTTTGGTGTCTGTTCCATACGATTTCTAATTATGGCACAAAAATAATATTAATTACCTAAAAAGCAGTATTTAATCCATTACTTTTTAAATAAGTATTGGTAAAACAAAAAAATACCTGAATTATGGATTATAGTCAAAGTTCGCATCTCATTTAAAAACAAGATCCATGAAAAGTATATCTCTATTTCTGCTTATTGCTTTAAGCACAGGCTTAATAAAAGCGCAAACTCCTCGTTTATTTCCTGCGGTACTTGAATCAGCAACTGTTTATCGGGCTGGTGCAGAATTGAATCATAAAGCCCGGATTAATATCCCCACTGGCACAAGCGAAATTGTCATCACTAATGTAGCCAATACCCTGGATGAAAACAGTATCCAGATCAGCGTTCCCCCAGGTGTTACGATCCTATCTACCAGTTTTAGCAAAGACTACCTTAAGCAAGACAACAATAGTCCTGCCTATCGCATCATTGAAGATAGTCTGACCTCAGCTAAAAGAGAGCTTGTTAAAGTTCAAAATAAAAGCATTGTAGAAGCAAACCTTTTAGGTTTATTAGATAAAAACCAGACCGTAGGTGGCACCAATATTGGCGTAAATGTAAATGAATTAATCAAAGTTGCAGATTATTATAAAAGCAAACAGCTCGAGTTGCGCAATAGCATAGCAACATTACAAGAAACAGAACAACACTGGCAAAGAAAAATTGCTAAGCTACAAAAGCAGTTGCTGGAACTAAGCCAGGACAAATCCGGCACAACGGGACAAGTCATCATCAACGTTTTAGCTACACAACCTGTTAATGCAGATTTTAACCTGAGTTACTTGTCCCCTAACGCGCAATGGCAGGCGTTTTATGACCTCAGAGCAGAGAATACAGCTTCACCTTTAAAGATTCTTTATAAAGCCAGCATAAGTCAGTATACAGGCATCGACTGGAAAAAGGTTAAGCTTAGTCTTTCTACAGGTAATCCAACACAAAATGGAACAGCCCCTTTATTATCCTCATGGTTTCTTCAATTCGGGACACCACAATATCAATATGCAAAACAACTAAGTGGAAAAACTTCCGGAATAATGATCAGAGGCTATAATCAAGAAGACAAGCAAGAACTCAAAGAAGTGGTGATCACCTCCATGGCTAAAGCAGCGCCTCAATTCAAACAGGTAGAAAACCAATTGAACGTAGTATTTGATGTCGATATCCCTTATGATATAGCCTCCAACAGCAAGCCACATAGTGTAATGCTGAAAGAAACCACTCAATCTGCTTCATTTAAATATTACAGCATTCCCAAAATGGACAACGATGTTTTCTTAATGGCTGAAATTACAGATTACGAAAAGTTAAACCTTTTACCGGGAGAAGCAAACCTCATATTCGAAAACAGTTACATCGGAAAATCTTATATCAATCCGAATGCGTTAAACGACACCTTAAAATTGAGTATGGGACGTGATAAAAAGATCATTATCAAACGCGAAAAAATAGCGGAACAAACGGGAGTTAAAACAATAGGAAGTAATAAGAAACAAACTTTTACTTACGAGATCACGATAAGAAATAGTAAAAAAGAAAACATAAACCTACAGCTCAAAGATCAATATCCAATATCAACTGATAAAGATATGGAAGTCGAATTACTCAGTTCAAGTGGTGCTGAAGTAGACAAAGAAACAGGAATCCTGACCTGGAACTTAAATATGAAACCATCCAGCACACAAAAGATTAGAATCAGCTATTCAGTTAAATACCCTAAGGATAAGGTTATTCCTAACTTATATTAATGATAAATCCCATTGTGGTTGTTAGTACAGAAAGCCAAACAACCACAATGGGATTTTGTTATTAATGCCACTTTCCAGGTTATCCATTGCTATGTACCCTTTATCAATACCCTCAATCTGCTTATTGGTTTTGCCTTTTCCACCGACTTCAAAGGTATAAGTATCATCTATTAAGAAGTCGCCTTTTAAAGGCAGATTAATATTATGTTTGCTATTGCTAAGCTGGTTCATAAAAAATGATTCCCTTAATGATCCGGTATCAACATTTTCAGGGGCAAGTGCATAAAGCAGATTGGTATTTTCCAGAAATATCTTATCAGGTTTTTGTAGAATACTAATACTTTTTCCATTAGCAGAAAGAGAATTGGTTAGCCTGGCATTGTTTAGATAATACAGGTATTCGACAATCATATTTCTGTGAATTCCTGTTTTCTCACTTAGTTTGGTGATGTTGGGTTTGAACGGGACATTGGTAGCTAGAATAGCCATCAGCTGATAGATTTTTCTAGAATGATGCGGATTAAATCCCGCAATAAACTGTAGATCTTCTTCAATGATTAAACGCACCACACGTTCTACACGAATCGCGTAAGTATTGATATTTTCGATGAAAAATGGATAATAACCATGTTGTAAATAGTCATTAAAATACTGAAGTGGCTTAAATTTTAAACTGAGCCCATTCGCAATTTCAATGTGGTGGGTCAAGATATCGGTTAGTTTTAGTGCTTCAAATTGTCCAACTCCAATGAATTGCAAAAACTCCCGATAGGAAAGGCCAGCCATTTCATACTGCACAGCACGCCTGCTTAAGTCTGCATTTTGGCGATTAATATCTATAATTGAAGATCCTGTAAATACAATTTTAAGGTCTTTATAAAAATCATAGATGTTTTTTATTTCTTTGGCCCAGTTGGGATATTTATGTACTTCATCAATAAATAGTATTTTTCCTCCTTGTTGCCTGAACTGTAGGGCCAGATCTGAAAGAAGGTGAGTAGTAAAATAAATATCATCCATTGTAATATATAAGGCTTCTTTACCCATTCCATATTCAGCCTTCATTCTTTGTAGCAGTAAGGTCGTCTTTCCAGTACCGCGAGCCCCTAAAATGGCAATTAATCTGTCCTGCCAGTCAATTGATTTTGCCAAAGGACGTACTATATCCATGGATTGTTCTGAGATGACTACGTTGGATTTTATTTGAAGATTCTCCATTTTGCTATTTATTTACAGCAAAAATAGAAATAATTGCTGTAAATAAATAGCAATTATACCATGAGAGAGTTTTTACTGAATAAAAAAAAGCCCTTACCAAATTGATAAGGGCCCTATATATTATGTTTACGATGATTAACCGTTCAATGCAGCCGCACCACTTACAATCTCTGTAAGCTCTGTTGTAATCGCTGCCTGACGTGCCTGGTTGTATGAAAGCTTCAATGCTTTTAACAAATCACCCGCATTCTCAGTCGCTTTATCCATTGAAGTCATACGTGCTCCATGCTCAGAAGCATGAGAATCCAATACCGCTTTATACAATTGCGTTTTAATAGATTTAGGGATCAGCTGTTCAACGATCGCTTCCTGAGAAGGCTCAAGGATATAATCAACCTTTGAAGCCTTTACAATTGTCTCATCTGTCTCTGCTTTAGGCAAAGGCAACAATTGCTCAGTAGTCAAAATCTGAACTGCAGCGTTTTTAAATCTATTGTAAACTACCTCCACTCTATCAAACTCACCTTTCACAAAGCCGGCCATAATGCCATCTGTGATTTTAGTTACATTTTCAAAAGTAAGTGCTGAATATACGTCGTTGTTGTTACCAATAACATTGTAATTGCGTTTCTCATAAAAATCCTGAGATTTCTTACCAATGGCTACGATACTTACATTACCTTTTTTGTATTGTTCGCTATATTTCTCGGCAATTAAGTTGTTAGTAGTTTTAATTACGTTCATATTGAACGCACCCGCTAAACCACGGTTAGAAGAAACTACTACAATCAATACCTTATTAGGCTCACGTTCTTGTATAAAAGGTGATGATGATCCTTCCAAGCTTGAAGAAAGATTTCCAAGAATCTCTTTAAGCTTAGTAGCATACGGACGTAATTGTACAATAGCATTGGTAGCACGTTTCAATTTAGCAGCCGAAACCATTTTCATGGCTTTGGTAATCTGCTGTGTAGATTGTACTGACGCTATACGAATTCTTACTTCTTTTAAATTAGCCATTCTTTTTTTGTATTAATATTTACTTGAAAGCTCTTTAGCTACAGTTTCCAATACACCTGTGATTGTATCATCAAACTTACCAGCTTTTAATGCTTTTAAAGTTTCAGCATGACGTTGCTCAAGTTGTTGTAAATATTCCGCTTCAAATTCCTTCACTTTGTTTACAGGAACAGAACGCATTAAGTTTTTAGTACCGATATAAATGATCGCAACTTGTTTCTCAACGGTCATTGGTGAGAACTGACCTTGTTTCAGGATCTCAACGTTACGTGCACCTTTATCTAATACCGATTTAGTAGCAGCATCAAGGTCAGAACCGAATTTAGAGAAAGCCTCTAACTCGCGGTATTGAGCCTGATCCAATTTCAACGTACCGGCAACTTTCTTCATCGACTTGATCTGAGCATTACCACCTACACGTGATACCGAGATACCTACGTTAATAGCCGGACGAATACCAGAGTTGAACAAGTTACTTTCTAAGAAGATCTGTCCGTCAGTAATCGAAATTACGTTAGTTGGGATATACGCAGAAACGTCACCAGCCTGAGTTTCGATGATAGGAAGTGCAGTTAATGAACCACCACCTTTAACGAGACCTTTTAAAGATTCAGGTAAATCGTTCATTCCCTGAGCGATCTCATCATTTGAGTTGATCTTTGCAGCACGCTCTAACAGACGGCTGTGAAGATAAAACACGTCACCAGGATAAGCCTCACGGCCCGGTGGACGACGCAATAACAAAGATACCTCACGGTAAGCTACAGCTTGTTTAGATAAATCATCATAAACAATTAATGCAGGTCTTCCTGTATCACGGAAGAACTCACCGATAGCCGCGCCAGAGAAAGGAGCGTAAAATTGTAATGGAGCTGGTTCAGCAGCAGAAGCTGCAACAACTACAGTATAAGGCATTGCACCATTTTCCTCTAAAGTACGAACGATGTTTGCTACTGTACTTGCTTTTTGTCCACAAGCTACATATATACAGAATACAGGGTTACCTGCTTCATAAAATTCTTTTTGGTTGATAATAGTATCGATACAAACCGCAGTTTTACCAATCTGACGGTCACCAATAACCAACTCACGTTGACCACGACCGATTGGAATCATCCCGTCGATAGCTTTGATACCTGTTTGTAAAGGCTCAGTAACCGGCTGACGATAGATCACACCAGGAGCTTTACGCTCGATCGGCATTTCATAAGTTTCACCAATGATTGGTCCTTTACCATCAATTGGTTCACCCAATGTATTTACAACGCGACCTAACATACCTTCACCAACTTTGATAGAGGCGATTTTCTTAGTACGTTTAATTGTATCACCTTCTTTGATCTCGTCAGATGGGCCTAATAATACCACACCAACATTATCTTCTTCAAGGTTTAAAACAATTCCTTGCAAGCCTGTTTCAAATTCAACTAACTCGCCCGATTGAACTTTAGTTAAACCATAAACACGGGCAATACCATCGCCCACCTGCAATACGGTACCAACTTCTTCAAGTTCTGCTTCTGATTTGAAGCCCGCCAATTGCTGCCTGATAATTGCCGATACTTCGTCTGGTCTTACCTCTACCATAATTTTATATTATTTCTTTTGTAAATTCAGTATTTGTTATCTCTATTTCGCTCTTGCTTAAACAATGCCCTGAGCAAATTCTTTTTTAAGTTTATTTAAACTGCTGGCAATACTCGCATCAAATTGCTTATCACCAACGGTTAAGATAAAGCCACCTATCAATTTGTCATTAACTTTCTCCTTAATCACAACTTCGTTGGCGCCAATTTCCTTTTTCACTATCGCTATAACCTCAGCTCTGCTTTCAGCAGTAAGCTCAGTAGCAGAAGTTACATTTGCTGTAACAATCCCTTTAATAGCGTTGTATTGTTCAATAAAAGCTTTTGCTGTATCAAATAGAATTGCAGAGCGGCCTTTGTTTACCATCAGCTTACTAAATGCTGCAGTAACCTCATTTACCTTACTTCCAAATATATTCTCCAAAATTCCTGCTTTCTTATTTAAAGGAATAATAGGATTATTAAGGATAGCTTCCAGCTCATGATTCTGATCAATCACCTGCTCTAAAAATACCATATCATTCTTAATTTCTTCCAGTGCATTGCGCTCTGTAGAAAGATCAATTAATGATTTGGCGTATCTCGATGCTGCTTTATTTTCTGACATATATTTTAGTTATGAGATGTGAAAATGTAGATATGAGTCTGTTCTCAAGTCTAGTTTAATTCAACATCTTTTAAAAGACTAGCCACTAAATCCTCTTGCTTAACTTTATCATGAAGCTGGTTACGCAATATGCGCTCAGCAATATCAAGAGATAAAGTTGAAACCTGATTTTTCAATTCAGCCAAAGCCGCTTTCTTTTGGTTTTCAATTTCAATCTTAGCCTTTTCAATCAGCTTAGTACCTTCATGGTGAGCCTGAGTTTTCGCTTCCTGAATAATATTATCTTTAAGCGCTTTCGCTTCTTTCAAGATCAAATCGCGCTCTGCACGAGCCTCTTTCATCAACTCTTCATTCTGAGCTGTTAAACGAGCCATCTCCAACTTAGCCAATTCAGCTTTATTTAAAGCCTCATCAATGCTCTGTTCACGCTCGTGAATAGCAGTAAGTATAGGTTTCCATGCAAATTTTTTAAGTAAAATTAACAAGCAAACAAAAGCTACAGCTGTCCAAAAAACTAATCCAATACTCGGGGTTACTAATTCCATCTTATATAATACTTTTAAACTTCTTCTTTTTTATTAAGGCAGGTAAAAAGCCAATCGCCAAATACCTGCCTGAATTTTGTTGGTTGACTATACAGGATTGTTTCCTAATAATGCAACAACTACACCGAATAGTGCAGCACCCTCAATAAGGGCAGCAGCAATAATCATTGCAGTTTGAATTTTAGATGCAGCCTCTGGTTGACGAGCAATACCTTCCATTGCTTTTCCACCAACCTGACCGATACCGATACCGGCACCAATTACTGCTAAACCGGCACCAATTGCCGCGATTGAACCTACCATAACTAATTTAATTTATATAATTTGTAAAAAATAGTTTCTAATTAATGATGCTCTTCTACTGCCATTCCAATGAACAATGCAGTAAGTAATGTAAATATAAAGGCTTGTAAAAACGCAACCAAAAGCTCCAGCACATCCATAAACAATACGAAAGCAACTGAAACAGGCGCGATAGCCAGGGTTTCAAAAATAAATATCAGGGAGATTAAACTCAACACGATGATGTGACCTGCTGTAATGTTAGCAAACAAACGAATCATCAATGCAAATGGCTTTGAAATCACACCGATAACCTCTACAATAACCATCAATGGCCACAACCAGAATGGTACACTCGGCAAAAAGATATGCTTCCAGTAGTATTTATTACCGTTGATATTTACAATAATCATGGTAAACAACGACAATACAAAAGTTAAAGAGATATTACCGGTAACGTTAGCACCTCCCGGGAAAATCGGAATCAAACCTAACATGTTGTTAATCCAGATAAAGAAAAACACAGTTAACAAATACGGCATAAACTTCGCATATTGATGGCCAATATTTGGTCTTGCTATATCATCTCTAACAAACAGAATGATAGGCTCAATAAAAGATTGTAATCCTTTAGGAGCTTTACCTGTACGTTTTCTATAAGCGCCGGCAACAGAAATAAAGATGAAAAGTATTACTACAACAGCAAATAACATTGCAGCAACATTCTTTGTAATCGAAAAATCAATCAACTTAGCTGAAGCAGCTTCATCAACCTTACCATCAGCACCAACAATCTTTACTTTATCCTCTACTAAACGATAAGTATTTTTAGGGCTGGTATAATCATGCTCCCCATGATGGAAATGACCTGATGAAAACAGATCCAAACCGGCAGGAGTATAAACAATTACAGGAAGCGGCAAAGAAAGATGCCCCCATAAATGCCACATATGCGAATCCGCAATATGCTCCATAATTACTTTTGTAGGTTCAAACTTTTCTTTTCCATGTTCAGCCCCATGCGATTCAGCATGAGCAGCTAAAGCCACCGTATCGTGAGCAAGAACAGCACTGTCAACCTGAGCAAATGCAGGTGACGCAACAGAAAAAAACGCTAAAAAAAGCGTAAAAACAACAATTAACCTATTCACTTTAAATTCAAAAACGTGGCTACAATCCATTTAGTCGCAGATTTTTACTATTTATTTTGGTGGCGCAAGTTACGTAACAAAGAGTATATTTCAAAGAAGCTGAACAATAAATATAAAGAAAAAAAATTTAACACTAAAATCATCCCTTTTTCCTTACTATTTAAGCTGTAAATCAGCACAAAAGCCATAGAAAAAAGCATCTTCAGGGCAATTGATCCCATAATAGCCATAATTCCCGCTTCAGGATTGCGTTTTATACCTAAAAAAGCCAGAACATAAGCAACAAAAGTGATCCCGGCCAAAAAGCCGAACAAAACCCAAAACTTTGCGACCAAAAGTTTAACATCAGGAAAAGCAATCGGAAGGAAATAGGCAATAGCGCCTAAAATAGCGGTATATAACAGGTAGGAAAGTATAAATTTGCTTAAACTCAATTCGGTAATTTTTCACAAAAGTATACAATAGTATTGGTTTCAACAATCAAGGTTCATTTTTATTCAACTGCTTTACAACCTGATACATCGCGACCCCTACCCCAAGCAAACTCAGTGCGGCGGTAAAAATCGGTGTTTTTGCCCTTCTGTAAGCATCTATCTTATAACCGATAAAAGCAAACACACCTATCACAACGATCATTTGAAAACTTATCGATGAGTATCGGGCAAAATTATTCAGACCTTTTTTCTTCTCATTAGGATCTATCATAAACAAATGATTTATAAATAAAACAGGTTTTGTTAAGAAGTTAATGATGAATAAAATACTTTTGCATATATTTTGTTGTTTATAAGCATTAAATCATCCTATAATTGAAAAGTTACGCTATTCACAATCTAAAGGTAATACTATTTAGTATATGCGTTTGCATAATATATGCCTGTGGAACACAAAAAGACAATGCCACCAGTCGTGGCATGCAAAATTTAACTGCCCGTTATAATTACATCTACAACTCAAACGTTATCCTTACTACCCATCAGCAAGAGCTTGCCGAAAGTTTCCGGGAAAATTACGATGAAATCCTTCCGGTTTACATCGGACCAGAGATCGATAGCAATTTCATGGTAAAGGATGGCGCCGCTGGCAAATCAATGGATAATATCATTAAAAAGGCACAAACTATCATTCTGGAAAAAAACAACAGCAATTACCTCGATGATGCTTATAACCTGTTGGGTAAAGCCCAATTTTATAAAGGGAACTATTTTAATGCAGCGGAGTACTTCGATTACACCACAATAAACTATAAAAAAAGCACTAAAAGTTATATTGAAGCGCTAAACTGGAAAGCCAGAAGTTTAATGCAGGTAAGAAGGCTTAGTGAAGCAAAGATTGTACTGGACACTTTGGCTTATGCCATTGCAGGTTTAAAGAAAAACACTTCAGAGCCATTGGCAACCCTTGCCCAAATGTCCATTTACCAACATAAGAATGCCGATGCCATTTTATATTTAAAAGACGCCATCAAAGAGAGCCATGATAGTCAGCACAGAATCAGGTGGACATACATCCTGGCCCAATTATCTGAGCAGCAGAAAAACTATAAAGACGCTTTATTAAGCTACCGTAAAGTCGAAAAGAGCAACGCGCCTTTCGAAATGTATTTCAACGCCAATTTAAACCGGATCAAGCTCAATGCCTTAAGGAGCACAAAAAAAACCAATAGACAGGATGAGCTACTCGCGCTTTTAAAGGACGATAAAAATACAGATTACAATGATCAGGTATATTACCAGATTGCCGAAAGCTTGTCTGCCGATGGCGATTATAATAATGCGATAAAAAATTACAGAAAATCTATTCAAAAAAGTACAAAGAACCAATACCAAAAAGGTCTTTCTTATTTAAGAATAGCCGATCTCAACTTTAAACAGCTCCACAACTATCTTAATGCAAAACTTTATTATGATAGTGCCGTAAACACATTACCTAAAAGCTACCCAGGCTACGATATCATTCTTAAAAAGAACCAAAACCTGGAATATTTAACCAGTCGCTATCAGATCATTGCAAAAGAGGATACACTACAGGCTATTGCCAGACTGTCCGAACAGGATCGTCAGGCAAAAATACAAGCGATATTAAATCCTGTTACAGACAAACCCGTGATTGCCGATCAAAATAATATTGGCATAAACACACCTGGCACTCTGGACGCTGGAAATAAAAAAACACCAACTTCCAGCACCTATTACTTTAATAATGCGGGAGCTTTAAGCACCGGTTATTCGGATTTCAAAAAGAAATGGGGAAACAGGAAGCTGGAGAACAACTGGCGTCAAAGTATTCGTTCATCTGCACAAAGCACCATTCAGGACATAACAAACAACATTAACACCCCTGTAGTTGTAGATCAGGGACAAAATATATTAGCCTCGGCAGATCAAAATGCTGAAATCAAAGCGTATGCTGATGCCTTGCCAACCACTCCACAATTGCTGGCCATATCGAATCAAAAAATCATTGATGCTTATTATGACAATGCCAATTTCTATTTACAGGAGCTCAATGATCCTGAGGAAGCAGCAGAAGTTTATCAAATTCTTTTAGCACGTTTTCCGGCAAACAATCATTTATCAGCCACCTACTATAGCCTGTTCCTCATCTCTAAAAATAAAGATGAAGCAGCGGCCAATAATTACAGAAACAAAATTTTAACAGAATACCCAAACTCTGTATACGCAAAAACCATCATTGATCCATCCTTCTCCATTAAACAGTCTGAACTGGAAACAGCGATCAACAAACAGTATAACGACATCTTTGAACAATATCAAAAGAAAGATTTTAACGGGGTGATTCAACGAGTAGATGAAGCCCAGAAGACGAACGGTGAAAACTACCTATCCCCTCAGTACGCCTATCTAAAGGCTATCGCCATAGGAAGAACCAATCCTTTAGATCCGCTGTTAACCGCCTTTAATACCATCACAACAACATTCCCTGACGACAGATTGATCACTCCATTGGCGAAAGATCATATTGCTTATATCAATGCACATCTGGCCGACTTTCAAAAAAGAAAAATTGCATTACCGGATTTTGACCCTAACGAATCTCCTTTCAAAATAGCACAAGTATCCGCACCAATTGCAGTACCTGCACCTATACAAACATCCTTACCGGCCCCACAATCTGAAGCGCCAGAAACGGTTAAACCAGCAGAAAAACCAGTTACACCAATCGCTGTAAATACCGAAAAGCCTGTGACACCTGTTCCGGCTAAAATAGAAAGCATCTTCAGTACAGCCACCTCTACCGTATACTATTATGTAGTTGATGTAGCTGATGCAGCTTTAACACTTAGTTCATCACGCTTTGGCATCGGACAATTCAACAGGGGAAATTATGCCGGTTTTAACTTAAAACATCAACTGAAAGAATTTGACAATGATCAGCTGATATATGTAGGGAACTTTAGTAATTTTGACGACGCAAAAACTTATGCAACGGGAATTACGCCACAATTAAAACAGATTATGAAAGTGCCCGCTAACATTTACAGCAGCTTCATCATCAGTAAAGAAAACTTTGATAGATTAACCAGTAAAGATTTGTTAAACAAATACCTGGATTTTTATAAAAACAATTATTAAAATGAGCAAACAACTTTCGAAAGAAGATATCAGGAAGTACAATTTTGGGTTATGGAAGCTATTAATAGGTGGGATCGTATTGTTTGCACTGTTCATTATGGCCATTGGATTTGGTGTATTTGGTACCCTTCCATCTTTCAGAGATATTGAACACCCCAAAAGTAATCAGGCATCAGAAATTTTAGCTGATGACAACAAGGTATTGGGCACCTATTTTATACAGAACCGTTCCAACATCAGCTATCAGGAAATTTCCCCGAATGTCATCAATGCATTAATTGCCACAGAGGATGTACGCTTTAAAGAACATTCAGGTATCGATTTTAAACGTACTTTTACCATATTTCTTTACGCCCTGATAGGGAAAAAACAAGGTGGTAGTACCATTACCCAACAGCTGGCGCTGAACCTTTTCTCGGAAGAAGGAAGACAAAAAAACTTCATCAAGCGTATCGTACAAAAATTTCAGGAATGGGTTATTGCGGTAAAGCTGGAGCGTAATTATACCAAAGAAGAAATTTTGGTGATGTACCTCAATACTGTTGATTTTGGAAATCAGGCTTATGGCATCAAATCCGCCGCCAGGGTTTATTTTGATACTACTCCGGATAAATTAACCGTTGCGCAATCAGCTACCTTGATTGGCATTCTTAAAGGTATCAGCAGATACTCTCCAACACGTAATCCTGATCGCGCATTGGCACGTAGAAATACCATCATGGGATTAATGGTAAAGGCCGACCTACTTACCCAGCAGCAGTTGGATACTGAAAAAGAAAAACCACTTGGTCTTCATTTTAGTGCAGCAACAGTAAATGATGGTATCGCACCTTATTTCAGGGCGGTATTAAAAAACGACATCAAAAGAATTTTCCAGGAGCGTAATATATCCAATAATGGTGTGCCTTACGATTTAGATAGGGATGGTCTAAAGATCTATACTACCTTAAATTATGACATGCAGATCTATGCCGAAGAAGCCCAGAAAGAGTATATGAAGATTCTGCAGGTTTCATTTGACAAAAGCTGGAAAGGCAGAGATCCATTTAAGGGCAAAGAAGTTCAGATAGAACAAGGTATTAAAAGATCCGACCGTTACAAGGCCCTTCAAATGGAAGGAAAATCGGAACAAGAGATCAAACAAGATTTCAATACGCCGACCAGACTTAGCATTTTTACCTGGAGGGGCAACATTGACACCTTAATGAAGCCTATCGACTCGGTAAAATACTATAAAATGTTACTCAGAAATGCCATGATGGCTATGGATCCCCAAACAGGATCTGTTAAAGCATGGGTTGGTGGCATCAATTACGAGCATTTTAAATATGATCAGGTAAAAATGGGAACCAGGCAAGTGGGCTCTACCGCTAAACCTTTCACCTATACCGTGGCCATAGAGAATGGCATTTCACCATGTCAGACTGTATTAAATGAACCTGTAACCATCGAAATACCAGGAAGTCCACCATGGACGCCAAGATCTTCGGGTACAGTTCCGGGTTATTTAACACTACAAAAAGCACTGGCATTGTCACAAAACTACATAGCGGCCTACTTAATCAAACAGGTAGGGGCTACTGCAGTAGCCACACTAGCTAAAAAAATGGGTATTACATCCGATGTACCAGCCTACCCATCCATAGCATTGGGCTCATTTGATGCCTCTGTTTACGATATGGTTGGTGCCTATAGTGTATTTGCCAATAAAGGAACCTGGACTAAGCCCACTTACATCGTAAGAATTGAAGACAGAAATGGTGTTGTGCTTTACACGGAGAAACCTATTCCAAAACCAGTGCTTAGCGAAGAAGTTGCCTATGTAATGACCCGAATGCTCAGAGGTGTGGTAACCAATGGTACAGGTTGGCGCTTAGCCGGAAAATACGGAGTTAAAGCAGCTATTGGCGGTAAAACTGGTACCACACAAAACAACTCTGATGGTTGGTTTATGGGGATCAGTCCGCAGTTGGTTGCCGGCGTTTGGACAGGTTGCGAAGACCGTGCATTCCATTTCACCAGTACCTCAGGTGGCGATGGGGCAACAACGGCATTGCCAATCTTTGCAGGTTTTATGAAACGTGTTTATGCCAATCCAAAGTTGAAAATTTCACAAGCAGACTTTGAGCTTCCTAAAGGTGGAGTCTCCATTGTTTATGACTGCGATAAATATCAGCAACAGGAACAAAAGACTGAATCAGACGAGAAATTAGGTTTTTAATAACCCTTAGCTTAATATATTCATGAGTGCTTTCGATTATAAAAAGGCCCTGTCCGACATTCCACATAATCCTGGTGTATACCAGTATTGGGATGCTGAAGGCACGCTTATTTATATTGGTAAAGCCAAAGATTTAAGAAACAGGGTTGGCTCCTATTTTAACAAGGACAATCAGATGAATGGAAAAACCAGGGTACTGGTTTCCAAAATCCGCAACATTACATTTACCATTGTTGATACCGAAATTGATGCCTGGCTTTTAGAGAACAGCCTGATTAAGAAGCATCAACCCAGGTACAACATCATGCTTAAAGATGATAAGACCTATCCATGGATCATCATCAAAAAAGAACCCTTTCCGCGTTTGTACTGGACAAGGAAAATGATTAAGGATGGATCTACTTATTTTGGTCCATATGCATCGGTAGGAATGATGCATACCATTCTGGATTTAATCAAAGAAACCTATCCATTGCGAACTTGCAACTTACCGCTCAGTGCTAAAAATATTGAGGATGGGAAGTTCAAAGTCTGCCTCGAATACCAGATTGGAAACTGCAAAGGTCCTTGTCAGGCTTATCAGACAGCGGCAGACTACGACTCCAATATAGAGGAGATTAAAGACATCTTAAACGGAAAGATAGGCAATGTCATCAAGGATGTAAAGCAGGTCATTAAAAATGCTGCTGCCGATTTAAACTTCGAGCATGCACATCAATACCAGCTCAAACTACAGGTGCTCGAAAAATATCAAAGCAAGTCTACCGTTGTTAACAGTGCCATCACTAATATAGATGTGGTTAGTATTGCGTCAGACGAGCGCTATGCTTTCGTAAATTACCTGAAAGTGATGAATGGTAGCATCATTCAAACCCAAACCATCGAGATCAAGAAGCGCCTGGATGAAACCGATGAAGAGCTCCTTACCATCGCCATTACAGAATTCCGTACCCGATTTAACAGTACATCCAAAGAGATCATCGTTCCTTTCGACATTGTACTGCTGGATGAGGACCTTAAATTTACAGTTCCAAAATTGGGCGAAAAGAAAAAGTTACTCGAACTTTCTCAAAAAAATGTACTATTCTTCAAAAAGGAGAAGCTAAACCAATACGAGAAGTTAAATCCAGATTTGCGTACTGACAGGATCCTTACCCAAATGCAAAAAGATCTTGGGCTTACCAAATTACCTAAACATATCGAATGCTTTGATAACTCTAATTTCCAGGGAGCCTATCCGGTGTCTGCAATCGTAGTATTTAAAGACGCTAAACCTTCCAAAAAAGATTACAGGCACTTTAACGTAAAAACCGTTGAAGGACCAAATGATTTTGCAACAATGGAAGAAGCGGTTTACAGGCGATATAAGCGCATGCTTGAAGAAGAGGAGACTTTGCCTCAACTCATCATCATTGACGGCGGTAAAGGCCAGCTTTCTTCTGCTATGACGAGCTTAAAAAAATTAGGTATAGAAAAGAAGGTAACGGTAATTGGAATTGCCAAGCGATTGGAAGAACTATTCTTTCCCGGAGATCCCTATCCGCTGTACCTGGATAAGAAATCAGAGACCTTAAAAGTTATTCAGCAATTACGTGATGAGGCGCACCGCTTCGGCATTACCTTTCACAGAAAGAAGAGAGACCAGGGTACACTCAAGACAGAACTTGAACAAATTCCCGGTATTGGAAAAACTACCGCAGACAAATTGCTTCAACATTTCAAATCTGTAAAAAAGATAAAAGAGGCCCAGGAAGCAGAATTGCAAAAGGTACTCAACAAAGCGCAGGCAAAAGCGTTAATGGACTATTTCAAGGGGAGCCAGAAACTTTAAGGAACCAGGATCAAAGAGTCAGGATATGAAGAGGAAAGACTAGAAGGGCAAGGATAAGGGAACTAAATTATAAAAGCCCGAATACAAGTATTAAACTGTATTCGGGCTTTTATAATTTTAAGTTCTAGTTATGCGCCTGGTCTTTAATCCTGGCTCCTTACTCCTGGTTCCTAATACTCCCACAAACTTTGTTCGTAATCTGAAATGGATTTTTTAATCCTTTCAGACTCGTATAATTTTCTGGTGTCTTTAGGATCAGTCTGACCCAATATGTCTACAATATTTTTATTTGCAGGATTTGTCTCTTTAACAATGTAGCTGGAGAACAAACGTCTCACAAAGAAATCATCAAAAGTAAGCTGCGAAGCATCATTAAGAGGGTTAGTTAAACGTTTTTTACTTAACAACTCCCTTGCATCATCATAATAGATCCAGAATACCGGTTGCCAGTTCCCTTCTACCATTTTCATAGGTGCCAGACCTATAATCCTTGGTTCAAAAATAGAACGCTTGATATCCAGTATCCAATCTTCCTTAATTCTGAATTTCAGAAACTCGTCAGATCTTAGTTTTCTCAATGTCGGTTCAGCAACTTTGCCTGTTGTAGGATCTGCTCCCCCTTCGGTTAGCCCCCTGGCAGCTTCTGATGCCTGTTTGGCAGTCAGCGCAATTCTAAATGAGTCATTGTCTTCCAAAAGCTTTCCTGCAGTTGTATCCTTAGGAGAATATGCAGTAAGCTCTTCGTTAGAAACAGCTTCGAGTAAAATATCAATCAGTTTTGCATTTTCTGCTTTCAACACAGAATTAATGGTATCTCTTAAATCAATTTCACGCCAGATACGTTTTGCATAATACACGTCTTCCTCTCTTACATCAGCATACGGAACCATTACATTGCTGTCAACATCCGCTCTAACAGAGTACCCATCTTTTGGTGGAGTTTTAATCTTCTTATTCACCTTCGATACCGGTTCAAGCGGTACAGGCGGTGCTGTTACCACAGGTGCCTGCACAACAGCAGGTTTTGCTGCTGGCTTAGCGGCCGGCTTCTTATTGCGTTGTGCAAAAGAAGCTGAGCACAAGAACAGGATTAAGACTGTATACAAAACCTTTTTCATCATCTCTTCTATTTAGCTATAAATGTTATTCCATCTAAAACCTTTTGTCTACCATCAGGTCCTTCGCAAACAATATCTTTAAAAATAATGGTAGCACCAGGCTTAATAGAGTTTAAAGCACCTTTTATTTGTCCACCAAAGCCACCACCAGTATTTGCAATAGTAACAGCATCAGAGCGGGGATTAATAAAAGTTGCAGAGAACCTGACTACCTTAAATTTAACATCAAAAACAAAGTCTTCCAACTGGGTATCAATAGCACCAGCACCTTCCATCCATTCCATAGGAACATTACCGCCGGATTTACCTTTAATATAAGCTTTTGGTGTAGGCAAGGCTTTAACTCTGAATTGCTGAGCGCCAAGGTTCAATGTTTTACCTCCATTATTAGCAGAAACATTAATACTTAATGTTTTTCCTACCTGATCACCGCCGACAAGTACAGCATATTGTCCGCTTCCTTCTTTTTTGATTGATCCGCCCGAAATGCTTGCATTTACACTTTCCAATGGGAAACCTGCAGCTGATACAGAGAACGGATTTGGAATACCAGCATAGATCACATTCATTTTATCAGGAGAAACGGTTGCTGAAGGCTTGGCTACCTGATAGCTTTGTTCGGCAGTAGGGTATTCTTTTACCGTACCATCAGTTTGTTTCACGCGAATAATACCTTTCCATTTAAATACACCCACACTTCCCGTACTACCGGTATAAGTTCCTTTACCGTCTTTTACAGCAAGGTTACTTCCACCTACAGATATCTGTGGATTAGAGCGGCTATCGCTGGCTGTTAAAAATACTTCGGCAGTATAAGGCTGACCTTGTACCACATATGAACTAGGCGCTACAGCCACAGCTTCAAAGTGATCCAGATTAACCAACGCCTTATCCATATTGCCAAACAGTTTTTTTACTATTTCAGCTTCTGCATTTTTAACATCAGATTGAATTTTACTTAAGATCGTGTTGGCAGCAGTAAGGGGTGTACCCTCACCAAAATTAATGTCAACCCATTCCTTTTTTCCATTTACAGATTTCACTGCATCTTTGGCTTCTAAAGAAAAGGTTACATGTGCACGATCCTTTTCGTCCAACAGGCCAATCAATTTCTCACGGGTCTCATTAATTTTGTCTTTTAACTTAAACCCTTCCTTTTTGTTAACCATGATGCCCTGGGCAATATCCATGTTATCCCTAAGCTTGATATCACCTGTTTCTTCATTGATACCTTCACCTGCTTTAAGGAACTCATCTTTTAATTGCTGAACATAATTGTTCAGGTCATCAGCAAGCGCCTTAGCCTTATTGGCTTTCTCCCAAATCGGTTGGGCTCTGGCTGGTTCATCTTTTAGTTTTGTACCTTCAAACGACGCAAATAATTGATCGATACTTGTATTTACGTTGGTTTTAGAAGAAACCAAACTGTCGTTTATATTTTTAAAGGCATTTAGTATGGTATCTGATACGTTTAAAGCGAGCATCGCTAACAATACCAAATACATGATATTGATCATCTTCTGCCTCGTTGATTCTTTTCCTCCGGCCATTTTATAATTAGGTCTGTCTGGTTAAAATAATAACTAATTGATTGCTAATTATACACGTGGCTGGTTCATAGCCGACAGCATATTACCATAGATGGCATTCAATGAAGATAAGTTTTTGGCCAATTTACCAACCTCGTCTTTAAACTGTTTAGAATCTTCCATAGATTCATTAAAGTTATTCATCGTTAATGATAAATTCTGATAGAATTTATTCATTGATTTAAGATGTGCGCTCGAATCTTGTAATTCCAATTCGTATACAGCATTTAAAGCAGAAAGATTTTTAGCTAATGCATTTACCTGGTCATGGTATGCTGTAGCGGAAGTATTACTTTCGCCCATTTCTACCAGTTGAGTTGTCGCTTTTTGGAAAGCCCCATTCAATGAATCGAAACTTGCAGAAGCAGTTTTGATTTTAGCTGTAAATTCTGTTGTAGCAGCAGAAGTATCCGCAACGTTTGAGATTGCAGTAACTTTATCGCCGAAGGTACGCAAACCGTTACCCAGACTTTCAATCAATTCAGGACCAATTTTAGCGTTAATCATATTATCTAAGGCAGCAGTTGAAGAAGAACCTGCTACAGCCACCTGAGCAACTGGAACCTTACGTGTCTCTCCGTTATAATCAGCACTCAGTTCAGGATAAACTCTTTCCCAGGGAAGTTCCGGTTCCGGCTGTCTAAATCCTGTTAAGAAGAATAGAAAAGCCTCAACTCCCAAACCAATACCTATCGCTAAATTACCGAAGGCTCCTCCAATGTGTAATATTTTAAACAAGGCGCCTATAATTACAATACTGGCTCCCCAGGATATTGCAACGTGTAACCAATCGAATTTCTTTTTTGCTGCCATTTTCTTCGTTAATAAGGATGTTTGATGATTATTTTTTGGTTTTTTATTAGTTTCTGTAGTTGATATCAGTACCCGGGTATGCTGAGATACACCTGAAACCAATATATGATCTGGCTTGATCCTGATACTCGTATGTAGCAACAGAATTTTGAAGGAAGAAGCCAATATCCTTCCATGATCCACCCCTTACCACTTTACGTTTCAGGTACTTGCTGTCGCCTGTTTTGGCCACGTACGTAAAGTTAGGGTTAAAATCAAGTAGCATTGGGGCTGCCGATTGGTTATAAGCAGTTATAGTCCATTCCGCTACGTTACCAGCCATATTGTACAAGCCATAATCGTTAGGGAAATAAGATTTTACGTTCACAGTGTATAAGCCACCATCATCAGAGTAATTTCCACGTCCCACCTTAAAGTTTGCTTGCATACAACCTTTTGTATTACGTACATAAGGTCCGCCCCATGGATACTTAGTTTTTACGTTACCACCTCTTGCGGCATACTCAAACTGCGCATCACTTGGCAGCTGGTATTCAGGTCTTGAATTTGCAGGTAATTTTCTTGCCGAAGCAACTGACTCATAGAAACGGGTACGCCATACGCAAAAGGCACTGGCCTGTTCCCATGTTACACCTACAACAGGATACTCATCATAAGAAGGGTGATTAAAATAAGTTTTCACCATAGGATCATTCTGAGAATAAGAATAATCTACTTTCCAAACCAGCGTATCAGGATAAACAGGTACTGATGGATGGTGATTTGGGTTTGAAGGATCCGGATTATCGGTATAAGTAATGATAAAATCCTGTCTTTTTTTGGATGGGTCTTTTCTACCTTCAACAGCCAGGTCTGAACTCACATAGCTATAAGCATATTTAAGCTTCCTGATATCGATTTCATTTTTACCTGGTAAGGCATCTGCACCGCTATAATACATATCGGTTAACTTGTTGCCCATGCCACCATTTTTCTTACTCCAAAGTAAAGAACCGTTGCCTACTTTTTTCCAGTCAATATCTCTATTGGCTCCTAAAGCGGCTGCACCATTAGCACCCTTAGGTGCAGGTTTAAAGTAAGCCGGAGCCACCGTAGGACCTAAAGAGGTTACCGCAACTGAATCTCTTACCCAAGCCACAAACTGTCTGTACTCGGCATTTGAGATTTCGGTCTGATCCATAAAAAAGGCACTGAATGAAGTCATCCTACTCGGAGAGCCTTGCGAGTTATTGATATCTTCATCGGACATTCCAATTAATGTTCTTCCGGGTGGTATATATACCATCCCCAATGGAATTTTATTATTCCTGAATTTCCTATTATAAACTCCTACCAGTTCTCCCTGTCCTCCTTTTCCACAACTTGAAAATAATCCAGCGATAATAATAAAAGCAACGAAGTATAAGTTTCTCATAATAGCGTTAAGCAATTTTATAACAATTTTATTAATAATGATTGATATAAACAATTATTAGGTCATAAAAATGTGACCTAATCTAAAAAACAAGGGGGTTTTGCTATTTATTCCGTCACAACCGCAACACACAAGAAACTTATTAAAGTAAAAGTAAATACCAAAGGCCTATTTGTTCGATTTCTTTATATAATTCTCAATTGCCATAATCATAGAAGGAGCCTCCGGTGAAGGGGCTGCTATATCTACAATCAACCCTGCATCTTTAACAGCTTTATGTGTATTTACACCAAAGGCTGCAATACGTGTATTGTTCTGTTTAAAGTCAGGGAAATTGGTAAATAATGACTGAATACTTGATGGACTGAAAAAGGCGATGATGTCATAAAAAACCTCGGCCAGATCAGAAAGATCGGACACTACTGTTCTAAACAAAACAGCAGGCGTGAAATCATATCCATTCTTTTGCAAAAAGTTCATGGTATCCTCTGTCGCCACATCCGAACAAGGGTAAAGAAACTTCTCATCGGCATGTTTCTTTAATACTTCAGCAAGATCGGCAGCAGTTTGCTTGCCAAAAAAGATCTTTCGTTTCCTGTACTGAATATATTTCTGCAGATACAATGCTGTCGACTCTGAAATACAGAAGTATTTCAAATCTGCAGGTACATCGTACCTCATCTCTTCACAAATTCTGAAAAAATGATCTACTGCATTTCTACTTGTAAAAACTACTGCTGTAAAATCACCTAAAGCAATTTTATCTTTTCTGAAATCTCTGGCTGGAACACCTTCAACATGAATAAATGACCTAAAATCAATCTTCAAATTGTACTTCTTAGCCAAATCAAAATAAGGAGACTTCTCCGTTTCCGGTTTTGGTAAGGTTACCAATATACTTTTCACCTTACGTAGCCTATCTTCTGTCTTTTCTTGCATTTTACCTAATTACCGCGTTATAATCCTATTGCCTTGATTAATATTAATATAGGGCAGATTTCGAGGGCACAAAAGTACAAAAACAAATAGACTTTTGAAAACCGATAATGAGATAAAATATTAACTCCGGCTCTAATAAATTGAAATACAAAGACAATAGTTAATAGAATAAATGAAATAGCGATATAATAAGGTCCATAGGTTAAAGGAGATAAAGCAAAAGCAATCACTAAAGGAATAAACATAAGTGCAATATTAAAATAACTTAAATATAATATAGACACATATTCATTTACTGCTTTTTGAATGTTAAAAAGATAACCGAGTAGTCGCAGCAAAACAATTTTTAACACATATAGTACCACTATTGAAATTGAGATACTTAAATAAAAACGGAAACCACTATCGGCAAAGGACATGTGATAATATTGGGTAACCAGGTAAAAGAACATGCCAATGGTAAAACCAAATTGCGCAAACAGCAACAGAAAAGGCCATGAAGTAAAAAGGTTATCTTCTTTATTCAGGTTATTTAAAATTCTGTTGCTAAAAAAAGATTGGACAATCGTTTGTAAATGTTTTGAAAAAGAAATTTTTAAGGAAGCAAATAACACCATTAGTAAAGCAATGACACCAAGAACCCAAAGATTGCCTTTTGGAACTGGCGTACCTGTACGGTACTGGCTAACCTTTTCGGAAGTCTTATAGTCTTTATAGCGTGTATACAGCCCTGAACGTCCATATATCTGTGCTTTTAAAATACTGTCTATAATGATATTTTTATCTACCAAAGCGGCTGGTAAAATCCAGGTATGGGAAATGATAGAGTCCGTTACAAATTTTTGTCTTGCATAAAAAGCAGAATCCCTTATCACTCGTCTGGTATAGCTTTTTGCCACCGTTGCTGTTGTAGTATCGATCAAAGGCAAAGGGGATACCACCTGGGCTTCAGCCTGGTTAAAAAACAATGCAAAAAGCACACAAAAGACAAAAAAAGCAGGTCTTAAAATCATTGCTACAAACTTAGATAAAAACTATTTAGTTTTCTACCTTCATGACCTGAACTCATAGCAATTCCCGCAAACAGCTTATTCCGGGATCACCATTAATGGAACTGTAACCTTAACAGCTACTTTATGGGTATGACTTCCGCCAAACATCAGCTCAAAAAAATCACGTGAGCGATGCAACATCACCAGCATATCCACCTGTTGGTTGGTGCACAACTGGCATAATCCTTCATCAGCTTTGTCATGCTCCACACAACTGTAAAAAATATGCGGATAATTGGCTTTGTTAGAAATCTCCGTTAAAAACTCATCTTCCATCTTTTTTATATCCGCTATCTCTCCCTTATGGATATGAGCAAGCAAAATCTTTGCACCCATTTGTTCTGCCATAGGAATCAGCTTATAAATAGCTTCGAGATCTCGCTTATGATTTTTAAAATCTGTGCCAAAGGCTATTTTCTTAATATCAGATAAGGCTGCATCCTGTGGTACAATCAGCAGTGGACAGGTTAAAGTATCGATCATACTTTTGCTGTGGTTCTCCAATAAAAACCGGGCGAATCCCGTACGATGCGCTCCTATTACAATCATGTAAAAATCCTCCTTTTGTCTTATGCTCTCCACTACATCGAGAAGTCGGCCAAGTTTGCTCTGGTAACTGATCTGTGGGTGAAAACCGGTATGATGGTCAGTCCGCTCTAAATGTTTTTTTAATTTTTTCAATTCTTTCCCGCTCTCAGTGATCAAGGTATCATAAGCTTCAGCAGGCCATAACATATTTGCAGCCCCAGCCATATCAACAGCATTGCACAACATTACATTCGTTTTTAAGTGTTTGGCAAGATGGTATCCGTATTCAACCGCATGGTTACCACTTTCAGAAAAATCGGTCAACAACAATAATGGTTTCATAGCTAATTATTAATTAATACACTGTAGAATAACAGAATACAAATTTACCAATATCATTCAATCGGATCATGATAATGGTCAAATATATAACTGATTATCATCACACTTCTTAATGAATCCATAATAAGTTCGGGATAACTTCGGAATAAGTTGGGGATTGCTTTACCCTTGCTTTACCCCATTGTTAGGGTTTCTTTACCTCTATGGTAAATCAAAGGTAAAGCAAGAGTAAGGCATAGGTAAATGAAGGGTAAAGCAACCTCGTATTTATTACCTACTCATTCCGTATTTATCACATATTTATTACAAACACTTCCTGTTGTTTTTCTGTTAGTTAAGTAATGTGCTTTTAAGCCCACTCGAATGTGGCTTTTTATCTAACCAAATTATTAACGTTATGGGAATTATCAACAATGGTCTGCATGGACCCTTCAAGGGCAGAATAGACAATACGGTCTATTACATGCTAAAAAACAAAAACGTATCGCGACAAATCGGTATAAATACAAAACCGCCTTCAGAATTACAGTTGAGAAACAGGCTGGTTACCAAACTATCCAGTAAGTTTATGTGCGCATTAAAGGATTTCATTGAAACGGGTTTTGGCATTGAAGCCAAGCTAATGGACGACAATGCTTATAATCAAGCGATAAAACACAATAAAAGTCAAATTATTGAAGGTACTTATCCGGATCTGAAGATTGCCTACCCACAGGTGATATTAAGCAAAGGCCTTTTAAAGCCTGCAGAAAAATGGGAGGTCACACAAATTCCTATGGGACTACAATTCACCTGGCAAACCGACCCTAAAATAGCCTGGCCGGAAGCAGTAGAACAGGTTATGATGCTTGCCTATTTCCCTGATCAAAACAGGACCGAGTATATGTTGTTTGGCAATGAAAGAATTTCCGGAAGCGCAGAATTGGAACTTCCGCCAAGTTTACAAGGGAAATATATGGAAACCTATTTGTCTTTTATCGCTGCCGACAGAAAGCAAGTGGCTAACAGCGTATACACAGGCAGTTTTAATAAACCAGAAGTAACCGATCATTTATTATTAAACACTTAATATGGGCATCTTAAAATCAGGGATCAACGGTCCCGTTCGCAATAAAACAGGTTCGTCAGTTGCCCGTATGCACAGAAATATTAACGTTGTTACCGGGGCTTACCGAAAAAGCAATAAACCGCCAACAGCATTACAATTGGAAGCTCAGGCTAAATTTAGCCTGCTGAGCAGTTTCTTAGGTAGTATTGATGATTTAGTCAAAACGGGGTTTAAGCAGTATTCAAAAGGGAAAGACCCTATAAATGTGGCTAGTTCTTACAACTTTAACCATGCTTTTCTAGTCGATGGAACAGATTTCACACTGAATTATCCGGAATTGGTATACAGCAGGGGTTATATTGTACCGGCTGAAAGTCCTGGTGTGCTGACTTTACCTGCACAAATAGGATTTAACTGGCTACCACAACGGCAATCTACCTATTGCCGATATACTGATCTGGCCACTTTTTTGATATACAATCCGGCAAAAAAAATGGCATTTAGGCGTGCTCTTGTAACTGATCGTTATGCACAGGGTCATTTGCTCGACGTGCCCCCGAATTTCGCTGGCGATACTGTACATTGCTATATGAGCTTTGCTTCGAAAGACGGGAAGTTACAAGGAAATAGTATTTATGTTGGGGAGCTGATATGTGTTTAAACTTTATATTTAACACTGTATTATAGAACCTAACCCCTGTATTATTTATGAATTTCATGCTCACTTTAAGAACCATTACATGTATTATCTGCCTTTGTATTAGCACTAACTGTCTTTTAGCCCAGCAACATGTTCTGTCTCAAATCGAACAGGCAGCTGCAACGTTAAAAGCTCAAATTGGCGTCAATGCCATAATCCTGGAAACGGGAGATACAATAAACTTTCATGAGGAACAGCGTTTCCCTATGCAAAGCACTTATAAATTCCCTATTGCAATGTCCATTCTACATAAGGTAGACCAAGGTAAACTCACATTAAAACAAAAAATAGCCATCAATCCTTCAGAAATTATTCCAAGAGGAGTAAGTCTTATTAGAGAAAAATACCCGCAAGGCACAACCCTAGACCTTAATGAACTTCTGCGACTCAATGTAGCCGAAAGTGACGGAACGGCTTGTGATGTACTGATCCGTCTTGCTGGCGGTACCCAAAAGGTACAGGAATATATCAATAGTATTGGAATAAAGAATATGAGGATTGCAACCACCGAAATGGTACAGGTCTCAGATGACTGGATCCAATACCAGAACTGGTCAACTCCAAAGGCCATGACAGAGTTATTGAAAATATTCTACGAGGGCGATGTACTTTCTAAAAATAGTCAGAGCAAACTCCTGGAATGGATGATAGCATCAGTTCCGGGAAACAAACGTTTAAAAGGCAGCCTACCTCCGAATGCAGTTGTAGCACACAAACCCGGAACCTCAGGCACTTTTAGGGGGCTGACTCGTGCCACCAATGATATAGGCATCATTACTTTGCCTAATGGAAACCATGTTGCCATCAGTGTGTTTGTATCTGATGCCTACGGAACTACACCAGAAAGAGAAGGGATAATCGCAGCAATTACCAAAATAATTTGGGATTATGCAGGTAGCAAATAAAATTATCTATTTTAATGTACTTTATAGCTTGAAAGATCAGTATATATATTTCTAAAAGAGCTGCGTAAACCAAGGCTAAAAACAGTAGACCGGTCCGTAAACAGATCATTCTTTTCCGATCTAAAGGTACCATTCAGTTCAATTCTCAAGTTGTATTTCGGATTAAGCAAAAAGGCAGCTTTTCCCTGAAAATAAACCAGGTGAGTTAATAAGCCTTGTCCGATATAGTTTCCATACTCCTTTGCGGGGGAAGTATACAACTTAAAAATATCCTTTCCATAATTAAGGCCATTAACATCAAGGCCGTATTTACCTAAATCAATTTCGCCGCCAAAATCAAATCGTTTGAAGGAATAATTCAATAATCCTACAACCTCTCTAAAATTAGCACCCCAGGGATGCGCCAATGGTTCCCCATTAACCGAATAATTTTCAATGGCAGATCTGGCTGAATAGGTAAAAGGTTTCGCTCCATTTGTTTCCAGTAGATAATTTAATCTTTTGATCTTAAACAGATCTGCCCCTCTTAATCCTAGCTGCCAGCCGAATTTGTTAACTGAAGCTCCGTTACCGGAGAAAAAGTTCCTAGCAACAAATTCATTTAGGGCAAATTGCCCATAGGCCGTTATACCGTCGCTAACTTTGTATTTCCCAGTAAATCCAAGCAAGGACTTATCCGGATTATCACTTGAGTTATTAACAGGTTTAGTAAAGATAATTGGATTTATATAGTTAAAATCAAAGGGGCGCTTTTGTCCGTTATCATCTGTATAAAACCCAATAAGATTATCGAAGAAGCCAAGGAACAACCGGTTGGACACATTCCAATCCAGATAATGAAAGACACCAAATTTTTTCCTGTTTATATGATAAGGTGAAGTTGATGCCGGATCATTCATATAAGTCCACATCGCCATATAGGTTACATTACCTAAGTTACCGGTAAGTTTAAAAAATGGATAGGGTGATGCTGCGTCGGATAATAGCATAGACCGGTAACCATCACCAATAAACATTTTATCACGGCCTGCAGAAATATTCAGATACTTTAAAGGTGTATAAGAAACGACAGCACGGATAAAGGACCAATTATAAGCACCCTCTCCATGTGCAGCGGCCTCTCCCGGTATAATTCCAACCTGGTTAATATAAGTATCCAGGTAATTCGGAAAGACACCCCTATTTACATAACCACTAACTGCATAAAAAAACTGATCACCAACCGTTCCTCCAATCTGTAAACCTACTGAGGTTAAGGACGTTGTTTTAGAACCAGATAAGTCTCTCCCGATCGAAAGATCAGGTAAAAGGTCAGTGTAAAATGTAGAATTTTTGCTTTTTATGTCTATCAGATGTTCATTAAACAATTTTCTGTATCCCCAACCAGAAGCCCTGGTTTCTGAACCAAAATTTAGTATAGAATCAGTGGTAAATTTCAATAAAGAATCCATTAAAAATGGCTTTAATGAAGTGTGTTCACGGGTCTTTGTTGAATAAAGAACCCTATTGAGCTTTTGGTGAAACTGATACGAATAAGGCTGATATTCAGCCTGTCCAAAAACGGACATATTCATCATCAACACGCCTAACAGCATCAGAGATGGCAACAGCAGACATTTTTTGAATAAGTTATTAGCGCTTATACTTTGATATTGGATCATTGTCATCAAATTAGAAATCATGATAAAGGTTTCTAAAACTACTTCTCAAGCCTAAGGTGATCATCATGGTTTTAGTATCTGAGAGGCTATTTTTTTCTTGCCTAAGCAAGCCACCAGCCTCTATACGCAGGTTATATTTGGGATTAAGCAGATAACCAACTGTTCCCTCTACATAATTTAAATTTGTGCTTAGCCCTTGTCCGGTTGTGCTGCCCAAAAGCGGTAAGCCTGTCTGATCTGACAAACCGATGTCCTTGCCATAATTAATTCCGTTAACGTTCAAACCATATCTGGCATGGCCAAGCTGACCTTGAAAATCAATTTTTCCAATTGTGTAATTGAGAATACCCAGCCACTCCTTAAAATTAGCACCATAGGGGTGTGCCAATGGCTCATTGAGTTCTGCATAATTAACAATCGGAAACTGGTTCGAATAGGTATAAGGGGCAGCTGTATTGAACTCAAATAAGTAATTTAACTTATTGACTTTAAAAAGATCAGATCCCCTGGCTCCTAATTGCCATGCTTTCCTGCCTTTATTACTCACAGCAGATGGTGCCTGGTCATAAAGAAACTGGCCATAAACAACTGTCTGATTTAAAATTTTGTATTTACCATTAAATCCAAATAGCGTATGGGATGGGATGGTGCCAGACGGCCCTAAAGAAGATACAAAAAATAAGGGGTTTACATAATTGAGATCAAAACCCCGCGATTTCCCCTGATCATCTGCTTCCGCAGCAATTAATGCATTAAAGAAACCTAGGGACGCCCTATTGGTGATGTTCCAGTCTATGTAATGGAAAGCTGCCCATTTTCTTCTGTTGTTGTAAAACGAATTGAACTGTACGGCCTTTTGATCTTCCATATAGGCCCACATGGCCATATATTGAACGTGTTTGCCCAGGTTTGCGGTAACTCTAAGTAGTGGATAAGCAGCTGCGTAATCAGACAGCAAGACAGACCTGTAACCGTCACCTATAAAGGTTTTATCTTCTCCTAATTCAATGGTAACCTCTTTATTTAGTTTATAAGCAATTAATGCTGTTACGAGCGACCAGTCTGTTGTAGCAGAGCCCTTATTATAAGCCTGACCGGGTACCATACCCGTTTTACTGATGTATGTATTTTCATAATTGGCAAACTTACCCTGGTTCTCATAACCACTACTGTAAAAGAAAAAATTAGAGCCAATGGTACCAAAAACCTGATAACCACGCGTATTTAGATAAGTGGTTTCCTTCTCTTTAAATTCACGCCCAATCTCAACATCAGGCAAAAAGTCCATGTAAAAAGTATAGTCTTTATTTTTTACGTCTATCAAATGCCTGTTAAACAAAACCTGACCGAGCCAACTTTTGTGCATTTTATCTTCACCTGAGTTCATCAAGGAATCATAAGCCGGTCTCAGCGTGCTTGAATCCGTAATTAGATAAGGCTTAAGCGATGTATGCAGATTTGTGCCAGGATCATAAAATTGCTTATTGAGCTTCTGGTAAAACTGGTAAGAATAAGGCTGATAAATCAATTGTGCAAATCCACAGTTTGCTGTTGTCAAAGTGATCAATAGAGCTGACCATAAAAACCTTATTATTCTACCCTTATGGATATATACCATGTAAATTTTATACTTATATAGCTTGCAAGTATACAATCATCACATTAAAGCCAGATTAGAAACAGATTAAAAATACTTAACCCTACCCGGTAGAAACGTTTTACATGCTCTCAATCTCTTTTAAGCTACTCATCTTCTTGTAAGCCAGGAAACCCTTAATATCTTCAAAATGCTCACGGACACGTTTATTACCAAATTCGAATACTTTTTGAGCCAGTCCGTCTAAGAAATCCCGATCGTGCGATACCAAAATCAAGGTACCATCAAAATCTTGCAGGGCCCCTTTAATGATATCTTTTGTTTTCATGTCTAAGTGATTGGTCGGCTCATCAAGGATCAATACATTTACCGGTTCCAGCAAGAGCTTGATCATCGCTAAACGCGTTTTCTCACCGCCAGAAAGCACCTTAACTTTTTTGGTGGTATCATCGCCGCTAAACATAAAAGCACCTAAAAGGTCTTTGATTTTTATGGTTCCATCGCTTAATGGAATCTGATCAATGGTTTCAAATACCGTTAAATTCTCATCCAGCAATGCTGCCTGATTTTGAGCAAAGTAGCCAATCTTTGCATTGTGGCCAACTTTTAAACTTCCCTCAAAATCAATCTCACTCATAATGGATTTAATCATGGTCGACTTACCTTCGCCATTTTTACCTACAAAAGCCACTTTTTCTCCCCGCTCAATCACCATTGATGCTTTTTCGAATACCACGTGATCGCCATATTTTTTGGTCAGCTCTTCTACAATTACCGGGTATTGACCGGAACGTGGCGATGGCGGAAACTTCAAACGCAATGCTGAAGTATCCACCTCATCGATCTCGATAATTTCGAGCTTTTCGAGCATTTTTACGCGCGATTGCACTTGCAAAGTTTTTGAGTAAGTACCTCTAAAGCGATCTATAAATTCCTGGTTATCGGCAATAAAACGTTGTTGTTCTTCATAAGCTTTTAATTGGTGCACACGACGGTCGGCACGCAACTGCAGGTAGTGACTGTATTTGGCCTTGTAATCGTATATGCGGCCCATGGTAACTTCAATTGTACGATTGGTGATGTTATCTATAAAAGTACGGTCATGCGAGATTACCATCACGGCCTTTGCCGAGTTGATTAAAAAATCTTCCAACCATTGAATACTTTCAATATCCATGTGGTTGGTAGGCTCATCCAGTAAAATCAGATCGGGTTTCTTTAATAAAATCTTAGCCAGCTCGATCCGCATGCGCCATCCGCCCGAAAACTCAGAAGTTTGGCGATTAAAGTCTTTACGTTCAAAGCCCAAGCCTTTTAATACTTTTTCTACCTCAGCATCGTAATTGATTTCTTCTACCGAATAAAACTTCTCACTCAACTCCGATACACGCTCAATTAACTTCATGTAATCGTCGCTTTCGTAGTCAGTTCTAATGGTTAGTTGCTCATTCAGCTCGTCCAGTTCCTTTTGCATCTGATGCACCTCTTGAAAGGCTTTTAAAGTCTCTTCAAAAACGGTAACATTATCTTGCGTAAGCAAATGCTGTGGTAAATAAGCAATTACAGCATCTTTTGGACCGGTTACATTACCCGAAGTGGGTTTTGTGGCATCGGCAATTATTTTTAAGATGGTAGACTTGCCTGCACCATTTTTACCCATCAGGGCTATTTTATCATTTTCGTTAATCGAAAAGGTTACATCACTAAACAGGGTAGTTCCGCCAAATGAAACGGAGATATTATTTACATTAATCACGAAATGAGGATATTAAATTGAGGGGCAAAGATAGTGGAAAAAAAGCCATTCTTCTTATCGAAAAAAGGCTTTTTAAACAGTGGGGCTTTGATGGCCTCGAATGATCAATCCAAAATCATAACATCTACCTGCTAACTCGCTCCAGAAACTTTACCGATCTATCCAGGGCGAGCTTTCCCGCAGCCTCGTCAAGGTTAAATTGATACTCATGTGGCAAGACGGGTTTATGGTCCGATTTGAAAAACAATGAATCTAGCGGAACCTTTAATTCAGTCAGCTTCTTTGCCAAAGCCAGAGAATGTGATAGCAGCGGATCTCCATTTCCCACGGATATGAAACAGGCTGGATAATCTTTGGTGATGTAATTGATTACAGATGCAGGTTTAAATAATGGGGCATTCACAAAATCTTTTTCACCACTGTAAGACCACAGTACGGTCTTCAGGAAGATTCCAGAACTACCATTCAGATCTATCTGTCCGGCATCGTAAGCACCACAATATAAAATAAGTCCGGTTAATTGCTTACGGTTAATGCCTGGTTTAACGCCAATCAAATCGGCATAGCCAGCACTACTGATTATATTAGCTGTTTGCGCTGCAATGTGTGCTCCTCCCGAATCTCCCGCAAGAATAAAATGATTCGTATCTACATGAAAACGTCCCGCATTTTCGTTGATGTATTCCAGTGCACGGTTAGTTTGTTGAAGCGGTAGTGGATAATGCTTTTCTGGCGCCAGGGAATAATCAATCGCAACTACAGTATAGCCTTTTGAAGCGAGAATCTTGCAATAGTTGGCTACTTGTGCTTTGCTCCCCGAAATCCATCCCCCACCGTGAACCCAAACTACGACAGGGAGTCGTTGATCTGTATTAGCTATTGCTTCTGGGCAATAGACATCCAATCTTGCATCCTTATCGCCTTCAATATAGGACTGATCTAATAGGCTAGAAACACCAGCAGGCACATGCTTTAATAAAGCATCATTAACCTTTAGGCCTTCTTTATTGAAGTAGTATCTGATTAACATTGCTGTTGGCCATGGGGTTAATTTATATGCCAGAAAGGTGAATAGAGCAAGAACAACCAGAGCAGTGCCAGTAATGGCTAAAATTCTTCTTATCATAGGATTGGCTAAAGAAACTATAACAAGAATATGTAATTATTTTCGGAATACCCAAATAAAGGAAAGCCCCAATAAGATATTAATTATTGGGGCTAAACTTCTATAGGTAAATAGATATGCTTTACTTGGTATCTTGTATGAGGTACTTTTTAATAAAAGCATCTTTAGCGTTTCTCTCAAACTTAGCTTTATGAGGCAAATAGTACCAACCATGTGCTGCCCCCGGATAAAACATCAATTCGAAATCTTTATCTGCTTCCATTAGCGCATCTACCAATTTCATGGTATTGCGCATATGTACGTTGTCATCCATGGTACCTTGGGCAAGACTCAAATGACCTTTTAAGTTCTTCACGTAGGTGAATACGCTTGAACTTTTATAGCCTTCAGGGTTTTCTTTAGGACTATCCATAAATCTTTCGGTGTAAGCACTGTCGTACAAATGCCAATCGGTAACACTTCCACCTGCCAAACCAACAGTAAATACATCAGGTGCTTTTACTAAGGCCAGTGCAGAAATATACCCTCCATAACTAAAGCCAGTGATGCCTACTCTTGAACCATCAATAAAAGGATAGGTCTTTTTAAGGTAATTGATTACTGTACAGTAATCTTCAATTTCCCAATGGCCCAGATCCCGGTGCATGTAATTTTGTCCTACTTTACCAAAGTGCCCTGATCCGCGATGATCCATCTGTACACTGATGATATCATTTAGTTCATCTTTTTTCTCCGTATAATTTCCGATATAACCATCGCTTACAAATGATGAATTTGGTCCGCCATAAATATTTGCCATAACCGGATATTTCTTATTCGGATCAAAGCCTGCCGGGTAAATTATACGTACAGGAAGCTCAAAACCATCCGGTGTTTTCACCCTGATGATCTCAGATTTAGAAGCAAGCAGCAGGTATTTCTCATAATCTTTTCCTCTGGAGTCTGCAAGTTGTCTGATAATTTTACCCTGGTTATCAACCAAAACCATCTTACCCGGGGTTTTAAAATTAGCATAGGTAGTAATGAAATATTTTGCATCCGGTGACAGTTCAAAACGGTGCATATAGTCTCCAAAAGTCAACCTTACTATTTTACCTCCACTCAATTTCACCTTATAAAGATCTAGGCGGGTAGAGTTTTCCTTTTTGGCTGTGAAATAAACCATTCCCTCCTTTTCGTCGATGTGGTTGATTTCGGTTACAGTCCAGTTTCCTGCTGTGAGTTGCTTTATCAATTTGCCATCCATACTATGCGCATAAATATGCATCCAGCCACTTTTATCACTCATCAGCAAAAATTGTTTTTTTGACGGTACAAATGTTACACGGTTATCCTGGTCCAGTGAAACCCAGGTTTTTTGTGTTTCGGTGTAGATTGGCTTGCGGTTACCGGTTACAAGGTCTATCGCTTCAATTTTAAGTGTATCCTGACCGCGATTCACCCATTGTATCCAAAGCTGATCTGACGATGGAGCCCAGATAGGCGTACCGAAGTACTGATCTACTTTAGCATCATAATCAGCCCAGGTTATCTTTTTACTGGCCAGATTTACGATACCCGTTTTTACTTCCGGATTGGCATCTCCTGGTTGCGGATAACGAATCAGGATTTGCTTTTCATGAATGCCCGAATCATCCGTCATGTAATGAACAGGCACTTTGGAATCATCAAATCGCATAAACGCGATTTTCTTGCTATCAGGGCTCCACCAAAATGCACGGTAAGCCATTCCTCTCCCCAGAATTTCTTCGTTGTACACCCACGACGACCAGCCATTATAAACGATCTCGGAACCATCTGTAGTTACCTGCCATTCTTTACGATCTGCAATATTATACACATACAGATTTTTGTTCTTTGTATAAGCAATATTTGCAGAATCGGGTGATACAGCCGGCGTTTGAAATCCCTTTAGGGTATCTGCCTTTGCAGTTGAAGTCTTCCTTATAATTATATCACCATTTCGCAGAATATCAACTTTCTTCTTTGCTGCAACGGATCGTTCTACCATTGTTTCCTTACCGGTTACAACATCAACGATGAATTCTTTCCCTCCCATGCCCATTACATTGGTTCCACGAAAAGCTCTGTAATGGTTGTTATCCACCCATTTAAATGCAGGTATTCTCTTGGTAAATTCAACATTTGAAGGCTCTATCTGGGCGATGGATGCATTTGGTAATAAATATAGTCCTGCCGCTAGCAGGACTATAGCATTTAATCTTTTCATTTATTTTTAGCGTTTGGTTATTTCTTAAGTTCAGCTTCCAGAAGTTCTTTCAGCTTAGAATCTGTAGGTCGTGGTGCATCAACTGTAACGATGTTTCCCTTTTTATCAAATACCATAAAACGGGGAATGCCTGTAATTTTATAATCTTTGGCAATTTTGCTCCAGCCACTGGCAAACAATTGTACACCGCCCAAGTTTTCATCTTTGATCATCTTCAACCATTTCTCTTTGTCCTTGTCTTCATCTACCGAGACACTCATGATTACGATGTCCTTTCCGTGCATTTCCTGCTCCAACTGCTTAAGTGCCGGAATTTGCTGTTTACATGGTCCGCACCATGTTGCCCATACATCAACCAGAACGACTTTACCTTTCTGGCCACTCAGAGAAACTAATTTTCCTGCTTTATCAGGATATTCAAAATCAGAAGCCTGACCACCCGATTTAGTAGCATAAAGCGCTGCGCTCATTTCATCCAGTCGTTTCTTTTGGCTAGGGCTTTGCAGATACTGATCATACTGATCTACTATCGCTTTGTATTTATCGTATGATTTTATCCCTCTCGTTTCATTGTAAAGAATATACTCTCCCTTTTGTCTGGTAGTGGTTAAAAATGCCAGTCTCTGATTTACATCACTCCGGGAACCCGCAGCAAACTCGGCATACATACCCAGATACCTTGATCCGTATAATGTGTTCAATACATCATCATCCGGGAACTTATTCTTTTCAACGATTGAGTTGTAATAAGCAGGATAATCAGTCTTTTGCGGATGTTTTGAACGTGGTGTGCGCAGGAAATTTACCGCATAAAAATCCATGTCGTAAAACGTCAACTTTTTCATCAGGTCATTGAACTTCGTATTCTTAGTTTTAATCGTTTTCCTGAAGACATTTGTTTGCGCAGCTACTGCCGTTAATTCCGGGAAGAAATCTTCATAAGTGCTGAATGAGCCCATAAAATAAACTGATTTTCTTTTCAAGCTTCTGGTAAGATTTGCCCAATTGCTCAACACTGTATTTTCGGGAGTGTTTACACCGGTAAACTCTCCATTAACATTATCAAAGGCAACTTCAGCCTTATCACCTGGTTTTAAATAAACCGGGAACTGACCTTTTAGCAAATCAGAGGATCCTACAGCGTAGAAGCCTTCATAAGCCGGCTTGAACATAAAAGCGAATGAGCCATCTTCCGCCAGGTTTGTAGTGGCGATCACTTTGGGTTCACCATCTTCTATTTTCATTAAAGCAATGCTTTCTTTAATGGTTGCCTTCTCTGCCTTAACAGTTCCGCTGATCTGGCTCATCTGAGCTGAGGCAAATAAAGAGCTGACCAGCAAGCTTGCTGATAAAATTATACCTTTCATTTGTTGTTTAGTGTTTATATGTTATTGATCCTTGTCGTTCCAGATTAATCTACCAACCGGTGTTTTGTTCGATTTTATTACCCGGTTTGTTTATCTCTGTAATTGGAAAAGGGAATAGGTAATGTTTTTCCTGGAATACCCTTAGTTTAGTTAAATTTTTAACCGTATAGGTTTTAACCCCGGTTACAGGATCCCTTACAATCTCCATTTTCTTTATCGGATTGGTTGCGGTCGAGAATAAGTTAACGGCAAGTTTCCAGCGTTTTACATCCCAGTATCTGGCATCTTCAAATGCGAGTTCTACCCTACGCTCATGTCTGATGGCAGTACGCATATCTGTTTGTGATAAGCCTGTTGGTAGATCCGGCATTCCAGCACGTTTTCTTACCTTGTTTACGGCATCATAAACAGTTGCATCCGCACCAAAAGCTTCGTTCTGCGCTTCGGCATAGTTTAAAAGCACTTCTGCATATCTAAATAATATCCAGTTCTGACCACTAGCAATATTAGCATCCGCCAGATTGATGCTTTCATCTGTAAATTTGCGCAGGTAATAACCTGTATTGGTAACCCATCCGGCAATGATACCGCCAGAAACGGTTAAGTCTACCCCCCCGTTGTACAATTGCAATGAACGACCGCGAAAAACGGAACCATCATAAAGTACGGTGGCAGCAAACCTTGGATCCCTACCTACATACGGTTGCGTTTTATCATAACCTGATAGTACATCTGTAATTGGTAAACCGGTAGCCTGCATCTCATATTCATCAACCAGGTTCTGCGTAGGTAAAGTGCCTCCTCTGCCACCAAATGCTGGAGGCTGATTGTATGTATCAAATAAATGAGAGCGTTGCGCCTTGTCGCCATTAAACTGTATAGTAAGGATGACCTCATTGTTCATTTTATTGTTGTTGGCAAATACGCTGCTATAAGATGCCTGCAAAGCATAAGTTTTAAGGTCTATAACAGCTTTATTAGTGGTAGCAGCATCAGCCCATCTGCCCGCATAAAGCTGTATACGTCCTTTCATCGCTAAAGCAGCACCTTTCGTAATTCTACCCCAGTCGCCAGTAGCATAAGTAACCGGCAAGTCAGCAGCTGCTGCAGTGAGTTCATTCACCAGGAAATCATTAAATTCATCCTTAGTAGGTTTAGCTACAAATGCAGATTCATCCAGGTCATTCTGGGCAGTAGTAATGATCGGCACCGGGCCAAACCAGTTCATAAACTCAAAATAATAAAATGCCCTTAAAAATCTGATTTCGGCCTTCATCCTTTTATTCAGGTTTGGATCGCCGGGTACGGCATCAATTTTCGAAAGGAACATATTGGCTCTTCGGATATACATCCAACGTCCAAAACTTGTGGCAGTCCACATACCATTTAAAGGAGAGTTACTTGAATCGTAAGCTCCATTCCAATAAGTATTGTATATGGTACTGTTTACCTCTCCGTCATCGGTAATATCTGAAAGCAGGTTACCAGTGAAGATGGATGAATTAGGGTGTGGGCCGGAAAAACCCGCATTCATTTGTGCATAAAAGTTTCCGGTATAAGTTAATACCATATCCTGGTTAGTCCACATCAGTGGATCAGTTACCTGATCCACTGGCGTAATATCTAATACTTTTTTACATGATGCAGTCAGCAATAATACCGCCGCCAATCCCATCATTATATATCTGTTTGTGATCAATTTCATCTTTTTCATTTCCTTCTATTTAGAAATTAACATTTACGCCAAATCCAACATTCTTTTGGGTTGGATAGAAACCAGCATTGGCACCAGCATTACCCAAACTTGGAGTTTCCGGATCTATCCCTCCCTGTACAGAAGTCCAGGTAAACAAGTTAGAGGCCTGCGCATATACTCTTATCTGCTTAACTTTTAACGCGTCTATCCATTTTTTTGGCAATTCGTAGCTCAGGCGTACATCTCTTAATCTCAGAAAGTCGTCTTTAATTAAAGTAGCATCCGATGATCTGGAATTATTTGTTGAACTGGCCAAGCGAGGATAAATTGCACTTTCATTGCCTGGTCTCCATGAATTATCGTAAATGTACTGCCAGGTAGAAGTCGTTGCGTACCTAATGTATCCGCCTAATGCACCATTAAAGAATGTACTCAGCATTATTCCTTTATGTTTCAAATTAAAACCGAAGCCAAAATTTACTGGTGGGAAACCCATATTATCAAGCCATATCTGATCATCAACAGTTAATTTACCATCACCGTTACGATCTGCAAATTTGATATCACCAGGTTTAATTGTAGCGTTCTTTAAACCATCCTGATCTACCGGCCAAGCTGCAATTTCTGCTGCATTCTGAAAAATACCAACGGCATGATAAGCTATCTGACTATTGGTACTACGTCCTTCCAAACGTAAATAATCCGGCAATGATTTGGTGCCAAAATCAATTACAGTAGTACGTACATATGTCAGGTTTGCATTTAAAGACAGATCCCATTCACTGGCTAATTTATGATGACTGCTTAACTCAACATCAAAACCTCTATCGCGCAGTTTCGCAAAATTCTGAATAGGCGCGTTAATACCAAACGTACCTGGAAGCACCGCATCTTTAGACATTAGTATATCATATCTATTCTTTTGATAGATGTCGAATCTGAACTCCAATTTTTTATCAAGGAGCGTTGCATCAATACCAATATTCTCTTGCCTGTTCTTTGCCCAGGTTACCTGCTCATTTGGCAAACTGCTATTTCCCAGATAAAAGCTTGGTGAATAAGTAGTACCAAAAATATAACCATTGCTACCTAATGAACCTGTATTGGCCACCCGATAGGTATAGTAATAGCTATTAGCGCCAATGGAATCGTCGCCTGTTAAACCAACTGAGGCTCTAATCTTTAAGGAGTTGACAATATTTGTTAATGGGCTAAAGAAATTCTCTCTGGAAATCATCCACCCTGCGGAAGCGCCAGGAAAAAATCCCCACCTGTTACCTGGTGCGAACAGTGTAGATCCATCAAAACGGAAACTACTTTCCAGAAAAAACCTATTGTCGAAATCATAATTCACACGACCAACATATCCAGCTCTGGCTGATAAACCACGGGTACCATTCGTCACCTCACCTACGGTCGATCCGAGGTTGAGAATATCCAGCCCAGGAGCCACCAGATTTAAACGTGTATCACTATTGCTATTAAAGCTACCCTCACTTTGGGTATATAATGCCAAAACTTCAATTCCATGTAAGCCAACCTGCTCTTTGTAATTTACACCAAGGTCGAAGGTATACGTATTTGCATCTCTGGTATTATCTGTCAGCGAAGGTTTTCCCGCCCCGGTTGCCATAAAGTAACCGCTTAGCGATGTTGGATCTAACCTGTATTGTGGTACAGGTACTGTATAAGTTTTACCTCTTGTAAAGTTTTTATCTACATTGATATTGGTATAGGCCGATAGTCCTTTTAAGAAGGT